>NZ_CP033325.1:686421-1372843 GCF_003710105.1 Georgenia faecalis | reverse complement strand
CGCAGGACGCGCTCGTCGTCGGAGCGGGCAACGACGAGCACCCGGTCGCCGTCGAGGACCTCCTTGACGGCGACGAGCTCCCCGGTGCGCTCGTACCCCGCCCCGCGCACGAGGACCATGGCCTCGTTGAGGCGGACCTCCTGGCCGGGGCGCAGCGCGCCCAGCGGCACGGACGGGGCGACGGCGACGCGGAGCTTGCGCCCCGAGGCGACGACGTCCGCCTCGCGCTCGTCGAGGTGGGCGGCGACGAGGACGGCGTAGCTGCTCGGCGGGCGGGACATCGCCTCGAGCTGGTCCTGCATGCTCTCCAGCTGGCCGCGGGCGGCGCTGAGGGCGGTGGCGAGCCGCTCGTTCTTCGCCGCCAGGCTCGCCGCCTGCGTCTCGAGCTCGCGCACGCGGTTGTCGCTGAACGCGGCCATCCCGGGCTCCGTCATGTCACCGCCTCCTGTCCCTGCGTCAACGGTAGGTCACCGGCGCCGTCGACCGCGCTCAGGACCGCCCGGCGTGAGACGCACACCGGGCGGTCGGCGGGTCACGCCGGGCTGCCGCCGTCGGTCTCCAGGAGGCGGGTGACGTCGCGGCGCACCCGGCGGATCTTCTTGTCCGAGACGGTGCGCTCGCCGAAGTCCTCGGGGCCGAGGTCGTCGGAGTAGGCGCCCTTGGCGGGGCGACGACGGCGCAGCGGCGGCTGGACGCCGGGGGCCATCCGCCGCGTGGTGACGAGGAAGCCGGTGTGGCCGATCATCCGGTGGTCCGGGCGCACGGCCAGGCCCTCGAGGTGCCAGCCCCGGACCATGGTCTCCCAGGCGCGCGGCTCGGTGAACAGGCCGATGTCCTTGGCGTCCTCGACGAAGCGGGACAGCTGCGTCGTCGTGGCGACGTAGGCGACGAGGACGCCGCCGGGCGCGAGCGCCTCGCCGACCACCTCGAGGTTCTCCCAGGGGGCGAGCATGTCGAGCACGACGCGGTCCACGGTGCCCGGCTCGGCGACCCGCGGCAGGACGTCGGCGAGGTCGCCGACCTCGACGCGCCACGCGGGGTGCTCACCGCCGAACCACGCCTTGACGTTGGCCCGGGCGATGTCGGCGAAGTCCTCGCGGCGCTCGATGGACAGGAGCTGGCCGCGCTCGCCGATGGCCTGGAGCAGGGACATGCTCAGCGCCCCGGAGCCGACGCCCGCCTCGACGACGCGGGCGCCGGGGAAGATGTCGCCCTCGCCGACGATCTGCGCGGCGTCCTTGGGGTAGATCACCTGGGCGCCGCGGGGCATCGACAGGACGTGGTCGGCGAGCAGGGGGCGCAGGGCGAGGAACTCCACGCCCGAGGTCGTCGTGATGACGCTGCCCTCGGACATGCCGATGACGTCCTCATGACGGAAGTAGCCGCGGTGGGTCTGGAACGTGGCGCCGGGTGTGAGCGTGATGGTGTGCAGGCGGCCCTTGGGGTCGGTGAGCTGGACCCGCTCCCCCACGCGCAGCGGCCCGCGGCGCCGGGCGGCGCCCAGCGGGCGGTCCCCGGAGGCGTCCGCCGTCCAGGGCTCGCGCGGCTCGTCGTCGTGGTCGTTGGGGGTCGGGGCGGCGTCGTCGGCCTGGGCCTGCGCGTCGTCGGGGGTCGGGGCGGCGTCGTCGGCCTGGGCCTGCACGTCGTCGGGGGTCGGGGCGGCGTCGTCGGCGGCCAGACCGGCGGGGGCGGCGGGGGTCGCGGCGTCGGGCTCCTCACCGACGTCGGCGAGGCCGTCGAGCGGCTCCTGGTCGTACGGGAGGGCCCCGGTGGGGGTGGTCTCGGGGTCCTGCGGGGCTGAGGTCACGGGCGGGAAGTCTACGCAGTGCGGCGCGGCCGCCGGCTGGAGAGGGCCTCCTCCAGCCGGCGCACGGGCAGGACGCCGACGACGCCGCGGGCGCCGTCGACGAGCACCACGAGCGCGGAGGTGCGCGCGGCATGGGCCACCGCCCCGGCCGCGCGCGCCCCCTCCATCACCGTGACGACGGCGGTCTGTGGCAGGGCGGTCGCCACGGCGCTCAGCGGCGTCGTGCCGCGGGCGGCGGGGGGCACCTGGGCCGCCGCCTCCGGGTCGACGAGCCCGGTGATCCGGTGGGCCTCGTCGGTGAGGACGACGGCGCCGGGGGCGGCGAAGGTGTCGAGGTAGGCGAGCGACGTGCCGGCGGCCATGACGCGCGCGGGGTCGGCGAGCGCGCGCAGGTCCAACCCGGCGGCGGCCAGGTAGGCGCGCGCGGTCGCGATGGTCCGGCTCGCGGCCGACCACAGGTACGCCCCGAGCACGGCGACCCAGACCATCGTGACGAGGGAGGGCCGCGCCCCCGCGCCGAGCGGCCGGAGGACGAAGACCACGACGAGCCCGATGACGACGGCCCGCCCGCCCCAGCCCGCCGCCACGGTGCCGCGCAGCCGGTCCCCGGTGACCTTCCACACGAGGGCCTCGAGCACCCGCCCGCCGTCGAGGGGCAGGCCGGGCAGGAGGTTGAACGCCGCGACGACGCCGTTGGCCACGGTGGCCGCCTGGAGCAGGAGCTCGACGAACCCGGTGACCGGGGTGGCGACGAGCAGCCCCCACGCCGCCACGGCGAGCACGGCGTTGGCCACCGGGCCCGCGACGGAGACGGCGGCCGACGTGCCCGGCGTCGCCAGCTCGTGCCGGAACTGTGTGTGGCCGCCCCAGAGGGTGAGGACGTACTCGCTCGGCGGCGAGCCGACCCGACGCCCGGTGAGGCCGTGGGCCACCTCGTGCGCGAGCACCGAGACGAGCAGCATGAGGGGGAACCCGGCGGCGGCGAGCAGCGCGCCGATCGTCCCGAGCCCGGGCACCCGGAGGGAGACGGTGGGCAGGAAGAGCAGCGCCAGGACTGCGGCGATGAGGAACCACGACGGCGACAGCAGGAGCGGGGCGCCGCCGATGTGACCGATCACCCAGCCGGCGGACGTGCGGGTGCCCCAGCGTTGCCGGTCCGCGGGCGCAGTCACGCTCGCCAGCCTATGTCGGTGGCCATCGGCCGCGACCGGCGGGCCTCCTCCACCGGTGACGCTGCGCACGCGGCGCGCACAGGTGCGGCGTGGAGGCGCGAGCGTGTCGGGGGGTCCGCTTACAGTGACGGCATGCCCGAGACCGACGTTCCCGCCGCCCCGTACCGGGCCGCGTTGTCGCCCTCGCGGGTCAAGGACTTCGTGCAGTGCCCGTTGCTGTTCCGCCTCCGCGCGGTCGACCGCCTGCCGGAGCCGCCGAGCCCCGCCGCGGCGCGCGGCACGCTCGTGCACACCGTGCTTGAGCGCCTCTTCGACCTGCCCGCCCCGGCCCGCAACCCCGACGCCGCGCTCGGTCTGCTCGACCCGGCGTGGGCGGAGATGCGGGAGCAGAACCCCGACGTCCCGGCGATGTTCGCCACCCCGGAGGCGCTCGCCGAGTGGCTCGAGCAGGCCCGCACGCTGCTGGGCACGTACTTCCGGGTGGAGAACCCCCAGCGCCTCGAGCCCGCGCGCCGGGAGCTGTCGGTCGAGGTCGAGCTCGCCTCCGGGGTGCTGCTCCGCGGCTTCATCGACCGCGTGGACGTCGCCGGCGACGGCGCCGTGCGGATCGTCGACTACAAGACGGGCCGCTCCCCCAAGCCCCAGTACAGCGGCGACGCGCTCTTCCAGCTCACCTTCTACGGGCTGATGATCTGGCGCCTGCACGGCGTCATCCCCCGCCGGCTCCAGCTCGTCTACCTCGGCGACGAGCGCGTGCTCACCATGGACCCCACGGAGGCGGACCTGCTCGCCACGGAGGCCCGCATCGAGTTCCTCTGGGAGCAGATCAGCCGGGCCGCGCGGACGGGCGAGTTCCGGCCCCGCACGTCGCGGCTGTGCGACTGGTGCAGCTTCCAGGCGCTGTGCCCGGCGTTCGGCGGCACGCCGCCGGAGGTGCCGGCCGAGGGCCTGGCGCGCCTCCTCGGTGCCGCGCGCACCGAGTCGGCGGCGGGGCCCGTGCTGGACGACACCGTCTCCGTGACGGCCGTCGCCGAGGAGTCGGCCGACGCGGTGGCGGACGACGCCGTCACCGTCGGCGCCTGACGTCCGGAGTCCCCCGGGCGTTCTCCCCGGCGGCTTCCCTCGCCCGTCGCACCCGTCGCGCCTCGCGCTGCGGGGC
Organism: Georgenia faecalis; assembly: GCF_003710105.1. Lineage (GTDB taxonomy): Bacteria > Actinomycetota > Actinomycetes > Actinomycetales > Actinomycetaceae > Georgenia_A > Georgenia_A faecalis. The sequence continues at coordinate 1,368,705 of NZ_CP033325.1, read as the reverse complement.
TGACAGGGACGCCCCGCCGCGCGACACTGGACGCGGCGGCGAGGGGCGCCGCCGGTGCGCGAAGGAGGGTGCCATGAAGGCGAACGTGGGTGACCGCGTCGTCGTCGCCTCCCGCCGGGTGGACGAGCCGACCCGCGAGGGTGAGGTCGTCGAGGTGCGCGGGGCGGCCGGGGACCCACCGTGGGTGGTGCGCTGGGCCGGGCGGGGCGAGGAGTCCCTCTACTTCCCAGGCTCCGACACGGTGGTGGGCTCCGCCGTCGACTGACCGGCGGGCGACCTTAGACCCGCCCGCGGGTGGTCTCGGACGCGCGCGCGGGTGGCCTCAGACGCGCTCGATGACCTCGCCGCCGGCCACGCGGGACAGGTCCTCCAGGGTGAGCGTGCCGACGTCGCGCACGCGGCTGCGGCCGGGGGCTGCGGGGATCTCCACCATGAGCGGGACTGCGATCGTCGGCACGCCCGCCGCCTCGGCGGCGGCCACCCCGACGGTGGAGTCCTCGAGGGCCACGCACTCGGCCGGCGCCGCTCCGAGCGTCGCGGCGGCGGTGAGGTAGGCCTCCGGGTGGGGCTTGCCGTGGGTGACCTCGTCGCCGGTGACGACGGTGGCGAAGGTGCCGGGCTCGAGCGTGTCGAGGACGGCCTCCGCGAGGACGCGGTAGGACATCGTCACGAGCGCGCACGGCACGCCGGCCGCGCGGGCGGCCTCGAGCAGCTCGCGGGAGCCCGAACGCCACGGCGGGCCGTCCCGGCGGACCCGCTCCGCCACCCGGGCGACGAGCGTGTCCGCGATCTCGTCGTCGGTTCCCCGGATCCCGCCCTGCTCGCGCAGGATGCTCGCCGAGTCGGTGAGCGGCCGGCCGATGAGCTGGAGCGCCTGCTCGTGCGTCCAGCTGCCGCCGTGCTCGGCAGCGAGGTCGATCTCCGCCTGGATCCAGTAGGGCTCGGTGTCGACGAGGGTGCCGTCCATGTCCCACAGGAGGGCGGCGGGCAGGGCGAGGTCGGCGACGGAGGTGGTGGCGGCGGCGGTGGCGGGGTTCGAAGGCATCCCCCCGAGTCTAGGCGGCGGCCCGGGACGGGCACCGGTGTGCGCCCGTGGGCCCCCTTCGGCGACACTCAAACCCCTGGCCGTGCCCCCACCCCGGCGATAGGGTCCGGGGCGATCCACGGTCCGGGTGGCACCCGCCGATCGGCCCGACATATGACGACGGAGATCCCCGGTGAGCGAGATCCCGGGCCGACCGACGGGGAGCCGCTCATGACGGTCTCGGCACAGGCCACCGTGACGCACGCCGCGCCCTCGCGCAGCCGACCGGCACGCGGCTTCGTCGTGGGCGCGGTGGCCGCCGTCGTCGGGCTGCTGCCCTGGCTGGTCTCGGGGATGCGGCTGCCGCTGCAGAACCTCTGGGCCACCGAGGGCATCCCCGACCAGATGCCGCTCGTGCTCCTGCCCTTCAGCCAGTACCAGGTGACGACCATCCCCGCGCTCATCGTCACCGGGGCCGCCCTTGCCGGGATCGCCGTGCGCGCCGGACGGCTGAGCCTCGCCGCAGCGCTGGCCGGCGTCCTGGTGGTCCAGGGCGCCGCGGTGGTGCAGACCGCACTGGCCGTCGACGCCGGCCTGGAGGACCGGACGGAGTCGACCCTCTACCTCGCCGGACTGGTGGCGGTGGCGGTGGCGTCGGTCCTCGTCGGGGTGGTGGTGCTGCTCCTCGTCGCCCGCGCTCCCCGCGCGGGCGCGCTCCTCGGGCTGGGCGTCGCCGCCCTGCTCCTCCAGTCGTGGCTGGGAGCCCTGGTCGTCCCGTCCGGCACCGTGCCCGGGGACAACGCCATGACGCTCCTCGGGGCCCTGCGGTGGGTCGCCCCCGTCCTCATCGGTGCCGCGGTGGCGTGGGCCGGGGTGCGGACGCCGGGCCGGGCCGTGGCGGCTTGCGCCGTGCTCCTCGGGCTGTGGCTCGTCCCCGCGCTCCTCACCGCCGTGAGCAGCGCGGTGGGCAGCCGCGTCCTCGCCCGCGACCTGCCCGGGATGCTCGAGTACGGGGTGCAGGTCTTCCGCGCCGCCGTCACGATGCCGGACCTCGTCGTCCCGCCGCTCGTCGTCGCGGTGGCCGTCGCGGCGGTGGGGCTGGCCGCGCGCGGGCTGCTGTCGCGGACCCGCGGGCGCGCCGGCGCCCCCCGCTAGGTTGCGGCGCGCGCGGGAGCGGCCTCACCGTCGCGCGGGCGGCTGCGGCGCATAGGCTGGCGTCATGACGGATCGTCCCTTCTCCCTCGAGGGCACCACGCCCGACCCGGCGGACCAGACGCCGGCCATCGTCGTCGCAGCCTTCGAGGGCTGGAACGACGCCGGTGCCGCCGCCAGCCAGGCGCTGGCGATGATCGCCGACGCCTGGGACGCCACCGTCGTCCACGAGCTCGACCCGCAGGACTTCCACGACTTCCAGGTGAACCGGCCGGTCATGGAGACCGACGAGGACGGGACGCGCGTCCTCACGTGGCCGACGACGACGATCTCGGTCGCCCGCACGCCCGTGGCCGGGCGCACCGTCATCCTCGTGCAGGGCATCGAGCCGTCCTTCCGGTGGCTCGACTACTGCGAGGAGATCCTCGAGGTGGCGCAGGGCTGGAACGCCGGGAGCATCGTCGTCGTCGGCGCGCTGCTCGCCGACGTCCCCCACACCCGCCCGATCCCGTGCCAGGTGACCAGCGAGGACCCGCGCGTCCAGGCGCTGCTCGGCGCCGAGGGCTCGGACTACGAGGGACCCTCGGGCATCGTCGGCGTCCTCGCCCACCTCGCCCAGGAGCGCGACCTCCACGCGATGAGCCTTTGGGCCGCCGTGCCGCACTACGTCGCACAGCCGCCGTCCCCCAAGGCGACGCTCGCCCTCCTCAACGCCCTCGAGGAGCTCGTCGGGGAGCCGCTGCCCATGGGCGACCTCGTCGAGGAGGCCCAGGCCTGGCAGTCCGGCGTCGACGACCTCGCGCAGCAGGACCCGGAGGTGGCCGAGTACGTCCGCCAGCTGGAGGAGGCGAAGGACACCGCCGAGCTGCCCGAGGCAAGCGGTGAGGCGATCGCCCGCGAGTTCGAGCGGTACCTCCGCCGCCGGGACAGGGGCCCGGGGCCCTCGCCCCGGGGCTGACGCCGCTCAGACGATCCCGAGCAGCGCGTCGACCACCTGGCGCGCGAGCGCCGGGGCGCCCTCGACGGGCTCGGCCGTCCCGGACTCGACGCGCGCGACCCACGCGTCGACGGCGGTGATCGCGGCGGAGGAGTCGAGGTCGTTCGCCAGAGCCGCCCGCACGGCGGCGAGCATCGGCTCGGCGGCCGGGCCAGCCGGGGCATCGAACGCCGCCCGCCAGCGGGCCAGGCGCCCCTGGGCCTGCCGCAGCCGGACCCAGGAGATCTCCCAGTCGTCGCGGTAGTGGTGACCGATGAGGGCGAGCCGCACCGCCATGGGGTCCTCCCCAGCGGCGACGAGCTGGGAGACGAGGACGAGGTTGCCCAGCGACTTGCTCATCTTCGCGCCCTGGTAGGCGACCATCCCGCCGTGCGCGTGGACGTGGACGGGCTGGTCCTGGCCGGTGAGCACGCGCAGGTGGGACTCGCTCATCTCGTGGTGCGGGAACGCGAGGTCGGACCCCCCGCCCTGCACCTCGACGGGAACGCCGAGGTAGGTCCCGGCGATGCAGGCGCACTCGATGTGCCACCCCGGGCGCCCGCTGCCCAGGGCCCCGCCGTCCCACGTGGGCTCGCCGGGCCGGCTCCGCAGCCACAGCAGGGGGTCGAGCGGGTGACGCTTGCCGGGACGGTCCGGGTCTCCCCCGCGCTCGGCGAAGAGCCCGGCCATCTCCGTCTCGCTGAGCCCGGACGCGCTGCCGAAGCGCGGGTCCGCCGACAGGTCGGCGTAGACGTCCCCGAGGCCGGGGTCCTCGCCGCCGGCACCCTCGGGCAGTGGCACCCGGTAGGCCGTGCCCTCGTCGAGCATGCGGGTGACCGCGTCGACGACGAGGGGGATGGACTCGACGGCGCCGACGTAGTGCTCGGGCGCGAGCGCCCGCAGGGCGACCATGTCGGAGAAGAAGAGCTCGGTCTGGGACTGCGCGAGGTCGCGCCAGTCGATGCCGGTCGCCGTCGCGCGCTCGAGGAGCGGGTCGTCGACGTCGGTGACGTTCTGGACGTAGTGCACCTCACGCCCGGCGTCCAGCCAGGCCCGCACGAGCAGGTCGAACCCGATGTACGTGCTCGCGTGGCCGATGTGGGTGGCGTCGTAGGGGGTGATCCCACAGACGTAGAGCGTCGCGGGCCCCTCGTCCCCGGCCGTGACGACTCCGCCCCGGGCGGAGTCGTAGAGGCGGACCGGTCCGCCCCTTCCAGGAAGCTGCGGGACGGGCGGGGCTGACCAGGGCTGCACGAAACGGAGCCTAACCCGCCGCCGTCGTCGTCACCCGGACGAGGTTGCGCCACGGGTCGTCCACCTCGAGGCTCGCGCCGTCGTCGCGAACAGGGATCCCGTGGTCGCGCAGGCGAGCGGCGACGGCGGCGACGTCGTCGCTGGTGGGCAGGACCACATCGACGCGACCGAGGCCGAGGGCCGGCACGCGAGGGCCGGCACCGGAGCTGTTCCACGTGTTCATCGCCATGTGGTGGTGGTACCCGCCCGCGGCGACGAACAGTGCGCCGGGCACCTGCGCGGTCACGTCGAACCCGAGCGCGTCGACGTAGAAGGCACGCGCCGTGGCCGTGTCCCCCACCTGGAGGTGGACGTGCCCGACGACGGCGCCCCCCGCCGGCCGCTCGGGGGCGTAGTGCTCGGCGAGGAAGCGGTGCGGTTCGAGGGCGAGCGTGTCCATCCGGACCTGACCGCCGACCCAGCCCCATGCCTGGCGCGGGCGGTCGGCGTACAGCTCGATGCCGTTTCCCTCAGGGTCGGTGAAGTAGAAGGCCTCGGAGACGAGGTGGTCGGCGCTGCCGACGAAGGTCCCGGGGGCGCGGCGGGCGACCGAGGCGACCGCCGCGGCGAGGCCCGCACGGTCCGGGTAGAGGATCGCCGTGTGGAAGAGCCCGGCGCTGCGCCGGCTCCCCCGCGGCAGCGACGGGTCGTGGCGCAGGACGACCAGGGGCGTGGCACCCCGGCCCAGCGTCACCTCGGCGCCGACGGCGAGGAGGACGTCGAGCCCGAGCGCGTCGCGGTAGTAGGCGGTGAGCCCGTCGAGGTCGCCGACGAGCAGGGTCACGGCGCCCATCGCGGTGTCGGCGGCGAGCGCGTCCGCCGATCCGCGGTGGCGGGCGGCGGGGATGGGCACGGTCACGGGGTCCTCCGGGCGGCGGTCATTAGTTGACGGTACAACTATCGACCGCGACCGTCCACTCCCCGCATGCCCCGGACGGCAGACGACGGACGCCCGCCCGCGCCACCGGCAGGACCGGGAGGCACGGGCGGGCGTCGGGCGTCCACCGTCGGGCGGCTCAGCCGGACTTGCGGCGGAACACGCGCTTGCTGCCGGCGACCTCGGAGCCGTGGACGCGGCCGGTGTTGGCCCGGCCCTCGGCCGTGAGGTGGCCGTTGGCACGCTTGCGGTCGAGCGCGGCGCGCATCTTCGTCTTGGCGTCCTCGACGGCGTCGACCTGCTCGGTCTGGTCGGCCGGGGCGTCGGGGGTGGGGTCAGGGGTGGTGTCAGGCATGGTGCACCTCACTGGTCTGCTGCACGGCCGGGCTCTCCGACGCCCCCCACCTTCCCCCGAGGAGCACCCTCGGCGCCAACCAATTCGTCCCCGAGGTAGCCCCGGCGCACCCGAGGTGGGCCTCACGAGGGCGCGGTGGCGGCATGGTGGCCCTGCCCCTACGGTCGCTGGGAGCGAGCCCCCGCACCCCATCGTCTCCATCCGCCGACCCGGAAGGGCGCTCATGTGGTTCGACTCCTGGTCCGACATCGGCCGTGTCCTGGCGGTCGGTGCCGCGGCCTACGTCTCGCTCGTCCTGCTGCTGCGGCTCACCGGGAAGCGAGCCCTCACGCAGCTCAATGCCTTCGACCTCGTCGTCACCGTGGCGCTGGGCTCGATCCTCGCGACGGTCCTGCTCAACTCCGACGTCTCGTGGAGCGAGGGCCTCGCAGCCCTCGCGCTGCTGCTCGTCCTGCAGTTCCTCGTCACCTGGACGTCCTCGCGCTGGCCCAGGAGCCTCACGGTGGTGCGGGCCGAGCCGACCATCATCCTGCGCGGCGGCGAGCCCCTGCCCAAGGCGATGCGTGACCAGCGAATCACCATGGACGAGCTGCGGCAGGCCGTGCGGTCGAAGGGCTTCGGAGACCTGTCCGACGTGGGAGTGATCGTCGTCGAGACCGACGGGTCGCTGAGCATCATCTCGGCGGAGAAGGTCGGCCGGGCCTCCGCCCTGCCCGACCCCGAGGCGTAGCGCTCACCGCCGCCCGAGCGGCGGGTCGTCAGCGGCGGCGAGGAGTCAGGGGCCGCGGGGAGTCAGCGGCCGCGGCCCGTCAGGGCCGGAACACCGCGCGCACGCAGCCGTCCTCCTTGGCCTTGAACATCTGGTAGCCCTTCGGGCCGTCGTCGAGCGGCATGACGTGCGTGGCGAGGTGCGCGCTGGGCACCTCCCCACGCTCCATCCGGGCGAGGATCTCGGGGATGTACCGCTGGCCGTGCATCTGCGCACCGCGCACGGTGAGGCCCTTGTTCATCACGGCGCCCAGCGGGAAGGTGTCGAGGACGCCCACGTACACCCCGAGGACGAACACCCGCCCGCCCTTGCGGCAGGAGTGGATGGCCTCGCGGACCGCCGCGCCGCGGTCCGTCTGGATCCGCAGCTGCTGCTTCACCTGGTCGTAGACGTGCTGGAGGCCGGCGCTGTGCGCCTCCATCCCCACCGCCTCGAGACACACGTCGGGCCCGCGCCCGCCGGTGAGCTCGCGCAGCGCCTGCGGCACGTTCTCCGCGGAGTAGTCGAGCGTCTCGGCACCGACGTACCGCTCCGCCTGCGCCAGCCGCTCCGGGAGCCGGTCGATGACGATGACGCGCTCCGCGCCCCGGGTGCGCGCCGCGAGCGCGGCCATCTGCCCGACGGCGCCCGCGCCCCACACGGCGACGACGTCGCCCGGCTCGATGCCCACCAGGTCGGCCCCGGTCCACCCGGTCGGGGCGGCGTCGGAGGCGAACAGGGCGGTGGTGTCGTTGATGCCGTCCGGCACCGCGAACGCGCCGACGTCGGCGTAGGGCACCCGGATGTACTCCGCGTGGCTGCCCGCGAACCCGCCCATCGCGTGGGAGTAGCCGTAGCAGCCCCCGGGCGCGAAGCCCCAGAGCGTCTCGGTGATGGCGGGGTTGGGATTGCCGTTGTCGCACAGCGAGTAGAGCTCGCGCCGGCAGTAGGCGCACCGGCCGCAGGCGATGAAGGAGCTCACGACCACCCGGTCACCCACCCGGTGCTTGCGCACCGCGGAGCCCACCTCGACGACGTCGCCGAGGAACTCGTGGCCCAGCACGTCACCGGCGCGCATGGCGGGGATGTACCCACCGAGCAGGTGGAGGTCGGAGCCGCACGTCGTGGACAGCCGCACCCGCACGATGACGTCGTGCGCGTTGAGGATCTCGGGGTCCGGCACGCTCTCCACGGACGTCTCGTTGACCCCCGTCCAGCACAGCGCCTTCATCTAGAGCACCCCCTTGCGCCCGGCGAACGAGGTCGCCACGTCCATCGCCTTGCCCATGGGCGTCGCCGCCCGCCGTCCCGCCGGCCGTGGGTCCACCCGGAGCACCTCGCCGACCTCCATGAGCTGCTTGGCCTCCCGCAGCGCCGCGCGCAGGTCGTCACGCGACGGCGTGCCGCCCACCGCCCGGACCGCCAGCTCACTGCCGCGGTCCCCCGGAGCGGGCCGGATCGCCACCTCGACCGCCTCGTCGGTGAGCAGGCCACTGAGCTCCGCGGCCACCTCCTCGGGCGGGCGGTCCACCGTGAGGACCAGCCAGCGCTCGTCCGGTGCGGCCTCGTCGTCCCCGGCGCCGCGCCACCGCCAGGCCAGGACCACGGCGAGGGCGAGGCCCCCCGCCGCGAGCGCCGTCGTCGTCCTCATCGCCGTCTCCGTTCGCTCGGATGAGGACCACCGTGCCCGCCGCCGCGCCGGCCCGCATCCGGACGGCGGCCGGACCCGTGACATCTGTCATGCCCGTGCGGTGCGGGCGTCACGCAAACCGGTGACGCCTGGCACGAGGAACCGGCCCGAACCGGCGGGAGGGTAGAGGCATGGACACCTCAGTGATCACCGCAAAGGGACTGCACCGCACCTACGGCTCCGGGAAGGACGCGTTCGAGGCCGTGCGCGGCGTCGACCTCCACGTCCGACGGGGCGAGCTCTTCGCCCTGCTCGGCACCAACGGCGCCGGCAAGACCTCCACCCTCGAGGTCCTCGAGGGCCTCGCACCGGCCACCGCCGGGCAGGTCCGGATCCTCGGCCACGACCCGCTCCGCGAGCGCACCAGGGTCCGCCCTCGGATGGGCATCATGCTCCAGGACGCCGGGTTCCCGCCCGAGCTCACCGCCGCCGAGACGGCGCGCATGTGGCACGGCACGCTCTCCCGCCCGCTCCCGGTCGAGCAGGCCCTGGCCGCCGTCGGCCTCGAGGACCGCGGGGGTGTGCGGGTCGCCTCCCTCTCCGGCGGCGAGCAGCGCCGTCTCGACCTCGCCCTGGCACTCATGAGCCGGCCCGAGGTCCTCTTCCTCGACGAGCCCACCACCGGCCTCGACCCGCAGTCGCGCCGCACCACGTGGGAGCTCGTGCGCGGTCTCCTCGACGACGGCGTCACCGTCATGCTCACGACGCACTACCTCGAGGAGGCCGAGGCGCTCGCCGACCGGCTCGCCATCATGCACGCCGGCCGCGTCGCCCGGGAGGGCACCGTCGCCGAGATCGTCGCCGCCGAGACCGCCACCATCGCCTTCGCCGACGGCGCCGGGGTCGCCCGCCTCGACCTGTCGGCCCTGCCCGCCCTCGCCGCGGCACCGTCCGTGGAGCGGCACACGTGGACCCTCACCTCGACCGACCTCCAGGCCACGCTCACCGCGCTGCTCACCGAGGCGGCCCGTACGGGTGCCGCCCTCGCCGACCTCGACGCCCGCAGCGCGAGCCTCGAGCAGGCCTTCCTCGCCGTCGCCACCGACGCCGACCACGCCCACGACGCCCGTCGCCCCGCGACCGCGGCCGCCTGAACGGAGACCTTTCGATGACCACGCTCAGCCCCACTGCCACTCCCGCCCGCCCCGCCTCAGGCGGCACCGGCCGCCGCCTCCTCGCGCTCGCGCGCGCCGAGGTCACGCTGCTCAGCCGGAACACGGTCGCCGTCTTCTACGCCGTGGCCGCCGCACCCCTCGTCGTCTTCGCGCTCGGCACCTCGGGCCTCATGGACGACATTGCCTCCGCGGCCCCCGGGGGCGGGACGACGACGCTCCTCATCGCCCTGCTCGTCCTCATGGGCATGTCGATGTCCGTCTACATCAACCTCACCACCGCCGTCGTCGCCCGCCGCGAGGCCCTCGTCCTCAAGCGGCTGCGCACCGGCGAGACCCGCGCGTGGGAGATCCTCGCCGCCCTCGCCCTGCCGAACGTCCTCATCTTCCTGCTCCAGGTCGTCCTCGTCACGGCCGCGCTCTCCGCGGTCATGGACGCCCCGGCGCTGACCAACCCGCTCGTGGCGCTCCTCGGGATGCTGCTCGGCGGCGCCGTCTTCGCCGAGCTCGCCTACCTCACCGGCGCCCGCACCCGCACGGTCGAGTCCGCCCAGCTGACGACGATGCCGCTGTTCCTCCTCGGCTTCTTCGCCTCCGGGCTGCTCATCCCGATGCCGATGCTGCCGGATGCCGTGGGCACCGTCCTGCGCTACCTGCCCGTCTACCCCGTCATGGAGCTCGTCACCATCGGGATCGGCGGCGCGACCATCGAGGGCGACCCGCTCACCCTCGCCGAGACCTTCACCGCCGCCGCCCAGCCCCTCGCGGTGATGGCCGCGTGGGCGCTCGTCCTCGGCTACGCCGTCGTGAAGTACATGCGCTGGGAGCCGCGTCGCTGACCCGACCACTGCGACGGTGCGCCGGCGGACGCCCGCCGGCGCACCGCCGCGCAGCGGTACACAGCGCACCGGTCCACAGCGCAGCGCGGGCCGCACGGCCCCACCCACCACGCCGTCTGGGAGAGTGAGCCACTGTGACCAGCCTCAACATGGCGCGACGGCGCACCAACCCCGAGCGATTCGACCTCTACACCCGCGGCTCGCTCTACATCCTGCTCGCCACCGCGCCGCTCGTCGGGCTCTCCGCGATCGCCGACCTCGCGGAGCCGGCGCCGATCCTCGCCTACCTCGGTGGCCTGCTCACCGAGACGGTCCTGGCGATCCTCGTCACGTCCGGCACCCTGCGGCAGTTCCTCGGTGGCCCGCGCGTGCGGCCGGGGTGGTACGTCGCGCTCGGGCTCAGCGCCGCGTTCGTCACCGCCGTCGCGGCCCTGTCGCAGCCGCCCGCCGACGCCCTCGGCGGACGCACCGGCGCCCTGGCCCTCGCCCTGGCCCTCCCCCTCATGGTGGTCGCCCCCGTGGTGCGCACCCGCGCCCTCGTCGCCGGGACGCTCGTCGTCGCCGCCCTCGTCGCCGGGTCGCTCGGGCTCCCCGGGCCCGGGGACAGCGGGCCGGCCGGTGGGCACCCGGTCCCCATCGCCATGACCACGGCCATCGTCGTCGGGGCGATGGCCGCGACCTTCCGCCTGTCGGCGTGGACGCTCGGCGTGGTGTGGGAGCAGGAGCGCATGCGCACCGTACACGCCCGCCTGGCCGTGGCCGAGGAGCGGCTGCGCTTCTCCCGGGACCTGCACGACGTGGTCGGCCGCACGTTCTCCGCCATCGCAGTGAAGAGCGAGCTCGCGGCCGAGCTGGCGCGCCGCGGCGACGACGGCGCCCTCGCCCAGATGCTCGAGGTCCGCGAGCTCGCCCAGGACTCCCTCAAGGAGGTCCGCGGCGTCGTCGCCGGGTACCGCGAGGTCGACCTCGCGGCCGAGCTCGACGGCGCCCGGTCGGTCCTGCGCGCGGCCGGGGTGAGCACCCGCGTCCTCGGCGAGGGGGCCTCGTTGCCCGACCCGGTCCAGCAGGCCCTCGCCTGGGTGGTGCGCGAGGCGGTGACCAACGTCGTGCGCCACGCCCACCCGGGCACGTGCACCATCGACCTCGCCGTGGTCCCGGGCGGGCCCCGGCCGGACGGTGCGAAGCTTGGGGACGTCGCCCGGCTCACCGTCGTCAACGACGGCGCCCACCGCACCCCGGTGCTCAGCAGCGGGTCCGGCCTGCTCGGGCTGCGCGAGCGGCTCGCCGCCGTCGGCGGCGCGCTGGACACCGCGCACGACGGCGGGACCTTCACGCTCACGGCGACCGTCCCGGTGATCGCCACCGCCACCACTGCCCGCACCGAAGGACGACGATGATCCGCATCCTGCTCGCCGACGACGAGGCCCTCATCCGCGACGCCGTCGCCGCCCTGCTCCGGCTCGAGGAGGACCTCGAGGTCGTCGCGACGGCGGCGTCGGGCCCCGAGGCGGTCGCCGCCGGGCGCAAGCACGCCCCGGACGTCGCCGTCCTCGACCTGCAGATGCCCGGGCTGGACGGCATCGACACCGCGCACCAGCTCGCCGCGGAGGTGCCCGGCTGCCGCTCCGTCATCGTCACGAGCCACGGCCGCCCGGGATACCTCAAGCGGGCGCTGGCCGCCGGCGTCTCCGGCTTCCTGCCCAAGGCGGTCTCGGCCCGGGTGCTCGCCGACGTCGTCCGCCAGGTCCACGCGGGTGGGCGCTACGTCGACCCCGAGCTCGCCGCCGAGGCCATCAGCGCGGGCGACTCCCCGCTGAGCCCCCGCGAGGCCGACGTCCTCGAGCTCGCCGCCGGCGGCGCGCCGGTGGAGGAGATCGCCCAGCGCGCCCACCTCTCCCCGGGCACCGTGCGCAACTACCTCTCGTCGGCCGCGGCCAAGCTCGGGGCGGCCAACCGGCACGAGGCGGTGCACCTGGCCCAGCGCCACGGGTGGATCTGACCGCTGTGCGAGGCCCCTCGTGCGGGCGGCCGGCGGGACCTCACGTTCCGCCGCCCCCGCGCGTCTACGTAGCGTGACGACGGACGAGGCCACTGCGAACGGTGCACCATCCCGGGCCGCGCTGCGCCATGCTCGTGGCGTGGAGCCGTTCGAGGCGGTCGTGGCGACCCATGGTGCGACGGTCCTGCGCGTCTGCCGGGCCGTCCTCGGGCCGGTCGACGCCGAGGACGCGTGGTCGGAGACCTTCCTCGCCGCCCTGCGCGCCTACCCCGACCTGCCCACCGGCGCCAACGTCGAGGCCTGGCTCGTGACGATCGCCCACCGCAAGGCCATCGACCACGTCCGGGCCCGCGCCCGCCGCGCCGTCCCCACCGACACGCTGCCCGAGCCGCGGCTCACCGACGGTGAGCACCCCGGGTCCTGGCAGCGGGACCTGTGGGCCGCCCTGGCGGACCTGCCCGAGCGCCAGCGCCACAGCCTCGCCTACCACTACCTCGCCGGCCTCACGTACGTGGAGGTGGCCGCCGTCATCGGCGGCACCCCCGAGGCCGCCCGCAAGGCCGGGTCCGACGGCGTCCGCGCCCTGCGGCGCACCTACCTCGAAGGAGCCCGACGATGAACAACCCCCTCGCCCCCCGTGACGCCGGCCTCGACGGCGCCGAGGCTCAGGCCCCCGCCGAGGCCGCCGCCCTCTTCGCGCCCCTGGCGACGGCCGACGACGGCGAGACGCTCGCCCGCCTGCACGCCCGGCTGGCCCGCGATGCCGACCGCGGCGGCGACCTCGACATCGCCTACCGGCGCTTCGAGACGCCGGTCGGCGAGCTCCTCCTCGCCGCCACGCAACGGGGCCTGGTTCGCGTGGCGTTCGCCGGGCAGGACGGCGCACTCGCCGAGCTGGCCGCCCGGATCAGCCCCCGGATCCTCCACGCCCCGGCGCGCCTGGACCCCGTGGTCCGCGAGCTCGACGAGTACTTCGCCGGCCAGCGCCGGGCGTTCGACGTGCCCCTCGACCTGCGGCTCGCCCGCGGCTTCCGGGCCGCCGTCGTCGAGCGCCTGTCCACCATCCCGTACGGCACGACGGCGACATACACGCAGGTCGCGGCCCTGGCCGGGAACCCGCGCGCCACCCGCGCTGTGGGGACGGCGTGCGCGCTCAACCCGCTGCCGGTCGTCGTGCCCTGCCACCGGGTGGTCCGCACCGACGGCTCGATGGGGGGCTACGTCGGCGGCCTGGCGGTGAAGCAGCGCCTGCTCGCCCTCGAGGCGGCCTGACCCTCGCGCCCCCCCCGGCCCCGCGCTCTCCCCTCCCCTCCCTCGTGATCGTGCGGAAATGCGGGCGACGAGGACAGCGTCTCTGCAAGGTCACCGGGAGGGGCTGCCGCCGGCACCCCGGCCGAAGATCAGGGTGCGGCTCAGGTGGATCCCCGATGTGGCGCACCCGCCCGCGCGCGAGGCTGGGGGGACCACGATCGAAGGAGCACGTCACATGAGCGGCATCACGTCCGGTTTCGCCCGTCAGGGCCTCGCCCGTCCGCGGCAGGGCCGCATCTTCGCGGGGGTCTGCGCCGGGCTCGCCCGGCGGTTCGGGTGGAGCCCGTGGCTCGTGCGGCTGCTGTTCGTCCTGTCGATCGTGCTGCCGGGGACCCAGGCGATCGTCTACGTCGTGCTGTGGATCCTCATGCCGTCGGAGTAGCCGCGGGCGCCGGGACTGCCCCCGAGCGCGAGGTGAAGGGATGAGTCGGCCGATACGCCGGGTTCTGTCCCGCGGTGCCGTTACCGGCGCCGCGGTGGCGGCCATCCATCTACGACGTACGTTGCCGCACGCCTCCAGCGACCTACCCGCAGGCTCGGGCGGGCAGCCCTCGAACGCCTGCTGTCTGGTCTTGCTCCGGGTGGGGTTTACCTAGCCGCACCGGTCACCCGGCACGCTGGTGGTCTCTTACACCACCGTTTCACCCTTACCACCGCCGGCCGAGGCCGACGGTGGCGGTCTGCTTTCTGTGGCACTGTCCCGCGGGTCACCCCGGGTGGGCGTTACCCACCACCCCGCCCTGTGGAGCCCGGACGTTCCTCGTCGCCCCGAGGGGCGCCGCGACCGCCTGGCCGACTCATCCGCCCCGATCCTAGCCGTCCACCGGCCACGTAGGATCCTTCGGTGCTCATCCTCCTGCCGCCGTCGGAGGGCAAGACCGCCCCAGCCGACGACGACGGCACCCGCCTCCACTTGCCCTCCCTCACCTTCCCCGAGCTCACCAGCGCCCGGACCCGTGTGCTCACGGCGCTGCGCCGCGCGAGCGCCCGGGGGGACGCGGTGGAGGTGCTCGGCGTCGGGGCGTCGCTCGCCGGGGAGGTCGCCCGCAACACCCGCCTGGCGGAGGAGCCGGTCGCCCCCGCGGCCCGGGTCTACACCGGCGTGCTCTACGCCGCGGCGGGCCTCGCCGACCTGGACGACGCCGCCCGGGAGCGGGCGGCCCGCAGCGTCCTCACCGTCTCGGGGCTGTGGGGGGCGCTCTCCCCCGCCGCCGCCATCCCCGCCTACCGCCTGTCGATGGGCACCGACCTGCCGGGCGTCGGACCGCTTCCGGCCTTCTGGCGCGGCGAGCTCGCCGGTGCGCTCGACCCGCGCGCGTCCGGCGACGTCGTCGTCGACGCCCGGTCCTCGACGTACCGCGCGGCGTACCGGCCGCCGTCGGACGCCGACTGGGTCGAGGTGCGGGTGGTGCGCGAGACCGCCGGACGACGGACCGTCGTCTCGCACAACGCCAAGCACACCCGCGGCGTCCTCACCCGGCACCTGCTCACCCGCCCCGCGCCCGAACCGGCCGACGCCGCCGGCGTGCTCGCGGCCGCGGGGGAGCTCGTCGGGACCGAGCTCCGGGACGCCGAGCTGTCGGCGCCGACCCGCGCGCGGATACCGGCGACGCTCACGCTCGTCGTCTGACGGCCCGGGCCACCGCCCTCCGGTGGTCGCCCGCCACGCGCCTCCCTCGCCGCGCGAGGTCACCGGACGTCGGCAATGCTGGCTGGCGGGCGCACACCGCGCCCGTACCGCTTTGGAGGAGGAACGGATGGCCACGCAGGTCGAGAAGTCCATCGAGGTGAACGTCCCCGTCCGCACCGTCTACAACCAGTGGACGCAGTTCGAGGAGTTCCCCCACTTCATGGGTGGGGTCAAGAGCATCACCCAGCTCGCCGAGGACCGGCTGGAGTGGGTCGTCGAGATCGGCGGCGTCCGCCGCCGCTGGGAGGCGCGCATCCTCGAGCAGGTCCCCGACCAGAAGATCTCCTGGGCTGCGACTGAGGGCACGACGAACGCCGGAGCCGTGCGGTTCCGCGACCTCGGCGGCCGCACCGAGGTCGCGCTCACCATGGAGTACGAGCCCGAGGGGCTCATCGAGAAGGCGGCTGACGCCCTCAACCTCGCGGAGCGCCAGGTCACGGCCGACCTTGCCCGGTTCAAGGAGTTCATCGAGTCCGAGGGCTACCCCACCGGTGCGTGGCGTGGCGCCGTCGCCGGGACGCCGGGCGTGCTCACGCCGAGCGTCGAGGACGCCGAGGCGTCCCGCGGTGACTCGGGCAACGCG
This sequence comes from Georgenia faecalis, assembly GCF_003710105.1. Classification (GTDB taxonomy): domain Bacteria; phylum Actinomycetota; class Actinomycetes; order Actinomycetales; family Actinomycetaceae; genus Georgenia_A; species Georgenia_A faecalis. The sequence goes on along the minus strand of NZ_CP033325.1, from coordinate 1,353,056 downwards.
GGCGTGTCCGGCAAGGCAGCCGCTGCTGTCGCTGGTGTCGCGGCCGCCGCTGCCGGGGTGGCGGCCGTCGCCGCAGCCTCGGGCAAGAAGAAGGACGCCGACGTGCCCGGCGAGACGATCACGCCGGCCACCGGCGACACCGTCCTCGGCGAGCAGGCCGCCGACGCCGACTTCGTCGCGACCACCGAGGCGGACGCGCTCACGGAGTTCGACGACGTCACGGGGACGACGCGCCGCGCCCCCGAGACGGACCTCGGGCACGCCTGAGACGTAGCGAGGACGCACGGCCGCCGGTGAGCGGCCGACCGAGGGCGGGCACCGCTGGGTGCCCGCCCTCGGCGCGTCCGGAGCGCCGCGGCCCGGATCGGCGCGCCCGTGCGGGGGCGCGCCCGCGTCGGCTCACCGCGCAGCGACCCTCGGCGGGCCCGGAGCGGCCACGCCCGGACGACCACGCCCGTGCCGCCGTCGGACCTCAATGGCACGATCACGGGTATGGACCTGCCCGTCATGCCGCCCGTCCTGCCCATGCTCGCCAAGGCCGTCAAGGCGATCCCCGAGCCGGACGCCGTCGACGGCGGTTACGCGTACGAGCCGAAGTGGGACGGCTTCCGCTGCATCACGTTCCGTGACGGCGACGACGTCGAGCTCGGCAGCCGCAACACCAAGCCGATGACCCGCTACTTCCCCGAGCTCGTCGAGGCGGTGCGGGCTGAGCTCCCGCCGCGCTGCGTCGTCGACGGCGAGATCGTCCTCGCCCGCGACGGCCGCCTCGACTTTGACGCCCTGCAGCAGCGGATCCACCCCGCCGACTCGCGGGTACGCCTGCTCAGCGAGCAGACGCCGGCCCGCATGGTGGTCTTCGACCTCCTCGCCCTGGACGACGAGGACCTCACCGACCAGCCGCTGTCCGAGCGTCAGGGCCGGCTCGCCGCGCTCGGCCTGGACGGGCCGTCGATCTTCTTCACGCCGCGCACCCGCGACCACGCCACGGCGACCGAGTGGTTCTCCCAGTTCGAGGGCGCGGGGCTCGACGGCGTCGTCGCCAAGGCGCTCGCCACCCGCTACCAGCCGGACAAGCGGGTCATGCTCAAGGTCAAGCACGAGCGCACCGCCGACGTCGTCCTCGCCGGGTACCGGCTGCACAAGACGTCGACGCCGGACAAGCCGCTGGTCGGCTCGCTCCTGCTCGGGCTGTACGACAACACCGGGACGCTGCAGTTCGTCGGCGCCGCGGCCTCCTTCACGACGGCGCGGCGGGCGGAGCTGGTCACCGAGCTCGCGCCGCTGGTCGCCGAGGACGCCGAGCACCCGTGGATGTCGGCGGACGGCGTGGAGGGCGACCGCCGGCCCGGCGCCCAGTCGCGGTGGAGCTCGGGCAAGGACCTCTCGTTCGTGCCGCTGCGGCCCGACGTCGTGCTCGAGGTGGCGTACGACCACATGGAGGGCGACCGCTTCCGGCACACCACCCAGTTCCGCCGGTGGCGCCCGGACCGGGACCCGGAGTCGTGCACGTACGACCAGCTTGAGGAGCCGGTGAAGTACGACCTGCGGTCGCTGCTGGGCGCCGACGTCGGCTAGGGCGCAGCTCAGGAAGGGCCCGGTGTCACCGGGCCCCGCACGAGCCGTCCCAGGTCACCCGACCGCCTCCCCCTGCGGGTCCACGGCACGGCCGGTGTCCGCCGGCTCGGGCGGCGCGAGCGTCACGAACGACGGCCAGTCGTACTCGGCGTAGCTCAATGACCGCATCGCGGCGGCGACCTTCGGGACCACGGCGGAGGCGACGTAGGCGTCGAGCACCTGCTTGACCTTCACCTGCGCGGCGGCGCCCTCGGGCCCTGCGACCCGCGCCGGGCCGATGCCGCTCCAGAAGCGGTAGCGCCCATCCCCCAGGCCCAGGTCGCTGCCGCCCCAGTACACGTGCGGGTACGGCTGGTCCTCCACCTCGAGGGTGCCGTGGATGCGCTCCGGGACCGGGGGACCGCTGAGGATCTCGTCGGTGACCTCCGTCGCGGTCCTCCCGTTCACCGAGCTGGTGGGCGCTCTCACCGACTTCCGGTCGTACGTGACGTGAATCGGGATGGGCTCCGGTTCCGGCTCCGGAATCCAGTCCGCCGGTGCCTGCGGTGCCAGCCCGGCCTCGGTGACCGGGCCCTCCACGGGCGCGCGCTCGGGCGGCGTGTACTGAGCCCCGGGCAGGCCCTCGACGATGCGATAGTCGTCCAGGCCCGTCCACCCCTGCCAGAGCGCGGTGGTGCCGACCCGATCGGCCCGGTTCCGGCTGCGCACGACGTCGAGCGTCGTGGTCCATGTCGTGTAGGCCTCCTGCAGAGCCGGGCGCACCTCCACGCCACTCCGGACCTTGGCCTTCGCTCGCTCCATGACCGTCGTGAGCTCCGTGCGCCAGGTCTGAGCGAAGCCGACGCCGGCGATCCGCTCCGAGGCGAGCAATGCGCCGGTGCGTTCCCGCAGCGCGGTCGCGAAGGCGTCGACGGCGGCGGTCTTCGCCTCAAGGCGCTCCTTCTTGATCGCGTTGAGCCTGCGGTTCTCCTCCTGCTCCCGCGCGGCGAGCTCAGCCTTGGTCGGGGGCTTGGGGCGCCGAGGAGTGGCCGTCCCCCGCTCCGGCGTGGTCACGGGCTCCGGCGTGGTCACGGGCTCCGGTGTCGTTACGGGCTCCGGTGTCGTTACGGGCTCGGGCATGGGTGTGGTCTCGTGGACCAATGCGAAGGTCGAGGGGGCGTCGCCACCGCCCTCCTTCGGTGCGCTGTCGGGTCCTTGGGATGCGAGAGCACCCTCCCCTCCTGGGGGGCGTCTGCCGCCCGTGGCTCCGCTGATGGCCGACGGCCGGGCGTCCGGGCCGCCCACCACGATCCTCAACGGTTCCGGCTCCCCGGCGGCCGTCCCCGCGTCCGCCTTCGACGGCGCCTTAAGTGCGTCGACGGCCTTCGTGCCCGCCTCTGCGGCGGTTCGGCCCCGCGAGACCGCGCCCTCGATCTGTCCGGCAAGCTCCATCGCGGTGATCGTCTGGCCGGCCTCGGCGTTGGCCTGGAAGTAGATCGCGGTTCGCCCGTCCCACTTCTTGATGAACGCGTTGAGCGACTTCAGCGCGGACGTGACACCGGTCTTGGCCTTGCCGGCGGGCAGCTGCTCAGTGAGCGCCGTCAGCGTCGCCTGGACGGCGAAGATGTCGCGGTTGAACCCCTGGTCGATCCGTGTCCACAGGGCTTCCCCGCCCGCCACCCACCTGATCGCCCCCCAGCCGGTGCCCGAGCCACGCGCGATCGTTCGTTGGACCCCCGGCTGTAGGGCATGGGCCGCGAGGTAGCGGCTGGCCGCCTGGTTGCCCGCCGTGCGCTGCAGCGCGACCAGCGCGCCCACGGTCATCGGCGCCGCTGGTACGAGCGGCGACGGCTCGGCCGTGGAGGGCCGCTGGTCCCGGGCGCGGTTCCGTTCGCCCGACGCCGGGCGGAGCTCTCGTGGGCCGTTGTCCTGGGCCGGCCCGGCCGCGCCTGAGGCGTCGCGCATCTGGGCAGGCTAGGTCGTCCGCGTCCCCGACCTGCGGCGCGATCGGGCAGCGCACAGGGCATGCGACACCTGCCCGCGGAGGACCCGACGCACTGCCGCGGGAGAGGCGCAGCACCACCACCGGTCAGAGACGGTGAACGATGACGTCGAGGGCCCCGGCCGACACGTCGACCGTCATGTACGTGCAGTGCGGCTGACGACGGCGGTCCGTCGGCGAGCCCGGGTTGAGCAGGCGCATGCCCGCGGGGGTGACCGTGTCCCACGGGATGTGACTGTGGCCAAACACGAGGACGTCGACGTCGGGGAACTGGGCGTCCATGCGCTTCTCGCGTCCCTGGGCCGAGCCGGTCTCGTGGACGACGGCAATGCGGACGTCCTCGACCGTCGTACGGGCGATCTCGGGAAGGCGACGGCGGATCTCGGCGCCGTCGTTGTTGCCCCAGCAGGCGACGAGCCGGCGCGCGCGACTCTCCAGCTCGTCGACGAGGCGGACGTCCACCCAGTCGCCGGCATGGACGACCACGTCGGCCTCCTCGACGGCCGACCAAACCTGGTCGGGAAGGTTCTTGGCGCGCTTCGGCCAGTGGGTGTCGGCGAGAAGGACCAGTCGCGTGCTCACGGGCTGATCGTGCCGCACCGCTCGGACCCGCGTCGCTTCGCGCCCCTCCGCGCCGAGGAGCGCCACCTCTCGCGCCTCCGCAGACGATGGGCGCGCCGCCGCATTTCGCGCCCCTCCGCGCCGAGACGCGGCCTTCAATCCCGCGCCCTGCGGCGGTGGCAGCGGCGCTAGTTGTTGCGGACGAGGCGTGGCGTTGCTGTGACGACCTCGAAGGGGTCGCTGACCTCCTGCGTGACCGCCCGACCCGTTACCGGGATCCAGTCCGGCGAGCCCTCGACCAGGAACGCCCCTTCCCACTGCGTGGTCAACGTCAGCTGCGCATCACCAGCCACCGTGTAGGTGTGGGCCACGGTGTGGTCCGGCCACGGCGCGCCCGGGTCGGTCCCGACCAGCGGCGCCGACCCGTCCCCGAAGTCCCACGAGAACTCCACCGGCGCGACTCGCACCTGTACGGGTACCCCGAGCACCACCGTCTCCAGCGTGTGCTCCCGGGCTCCGGTCAGCGCGATCGTCTCCATGTTGACGAGCACCCAGCCCCGGTCCGGCTGCACCGTCAGACCCCCGGAGTCGATCGGTAGTGACTGCAGATCCTGCGCGGTGACGATCACAGGCTCGCCGGGAGGCAACGGAACCGGCTCCCCCGGCGCCGCGGGATCCGCGGGGGTGGCCCACTCGAACGACGGCGTGAGCTCCGTTCCGCCCACCAACGCGGGGACGTCGCAGGAAGAAATCCATTCCCGATCCCGGCCGTTGGTGAAGAGGATGAGCCAACAACGGTCAGCCACCGGGGGAATGGAGTCCATTCCAGGATTCGCTGTTGCGGGGAAATTAGGATTCTGAGGGGGATTGGGTTCACCCTGCCGGGGGTGGCGTGTGCTGGGGTTCAGTCTTTCAGCCAACGCTCCGACATCCACCTGCGCCGCTCCGTCGGCCTCAGCTCGGACCGTTGGCGCGGGTGCTGATGTGGGTGCTGGTGCGGGCGCCGATTCCGGGTCGAGCGCTGACGTCTGGACACTCAGCCCACTTGTCAGTGCCACGCCGAGCGCCCCGACGAATGCCAGTCGGGAGAATGGCCACATCATTCGATGTCCGTGTCTATCGCGAGGGTCGTGACAAGCCACTGGTCCGCTTCCCGCACCAGCGTTGGGACGTAGTAGGCGTCACCACCCATCGTGCTGCTCTGCACGGTGCCCGCCTCGGAGTACACGGCTGACGGAGCTTCCGTGACCCGCAGCGCCACGGCTACTCCCTCTACCCCTCCTTCCGGGTCCATGACCATGACCTCGTCGACCGTGATGCCCCCGCCGAGGCCGTACTCGCCGTCACGGTGCATCTGTTCGACGTTGTCAATGACGGTGAAGCAAAACTCGCACTCCTCGTGCGACATCTCCCGCCACTCCTCGAGGTCCCCGGTCGCGTACACGTAGGGGTACATCTCGATGAAGTACTGCGCGGCCGCCTTAGCACCGACGACGTCGTCACGGTCCATGGAGTCGGGGCGTTCCGGCATCGGCCAGTCCGTCGGCCCCGGCGCCGGCGTCCCCGATGGGGTCGCGCTGGGCGCCGTCGTCGGTTCGACGCTCGGCGACGGCCCAGGGGACGCTGACCCGCCGCAACCGGCGAGCACCGCGGACGCAGCGACGAGCCCCGCCACGGCGCGCATGCCACCCCGCATCCCCACCATGGCCAGACGCTAGAGCGGCGCCCAGTCGCCTGGGAAGGGCTTCGGCACAATCTGTGGACAATGCGACGAATGTCCACAGGAATCCGGTCGGGTTCGCGTACATGCGCCGCCAAAGCGTTTCCGCGGAAACGCATCGGATACGACCGTCGACGACGCGTTCCCGCGGGAACGTCTTAGCAGCCCCCGTCGACCAAGGCTGCTGGGAGAACCGATGCGGAGACCAGGCGTTTCCGATGGCACCGGCGACCGGAGCGAGCCCCCGACATCCGCGGCCGCGACACCGCTCTAGCGAGCGCCTGAGTCGAGGTCCGCGAGCAGCCCCACGGCCGCCCGGGTGTAGTCGCCGAGCCAGCGGTCGTAAATGCGCTTGATGGGCAGGGGCGCCAGCGCGAGGTGCCGCTCCCGGCCCACCTTCCGGCCGGTGACCAGTTCCGCGCGTTCGAGCACCCTCAAGTGCTGCAGGACCGTCGTCCGGTCGAGCTCGGCGAACTGGGCGCAGAGCTCCCCCGTGGTGCACGGTCGCGCCTTGATGACGTCGAGCATGCGGCGCCGGGTGCCGGACGCGAGCGCCTTGAAGACGTCGTCGTCGCTGTTGTCCCGCTCACCAGACATGTTGTAACTTTACAACATGTCCACTCCCCCGGAGCTCACCGAGCTGTCCTTCACCGTCTCGGGCCGCGTCGCCCGTCCCTGCGCCGAGGTGTACGAAGCGGTCGCCGACCCCGAGCAGCTGTCGCGCTACTTCACGACCGGCGGCGCCCGCGGCCGGCTCGAACCCGGCAACGACGTCACGTGGGACTTCCACGACTTCCCCGGAGCCTTCCCCGTCACGGTCGTCGAGGCCGATTCTCCGCGACGCCTCGTGATCCGGTGGGGCGGGGAGGCGACGACCGCCACCGACGGCACCACCACCACGACCTTCGAGTTCGAGCCCGTCGACGGCGACACGCGCACCCTGGTCACCATCACCGAGTCCTCGTGGCAGCCCACCGCCGACGGCGCCAAGCACGCCTTCGACAACTGCGAGGGGTGGTCGACCATGCTGGCCGCCCTCAAGGTCTGGGTCGAGCACGGCATCAACCTCCGTGACGGGTTCTACGTCTAGTCCGCATTGCTCACGTACTTCCGCTTTCTGCGAGCGACTGTTGACGGGCACCCCGCCCACGGTCGCGCGCGTTCCCAAGCACGGCGCGCCCCTGTGAGGATGAGTGCGTGACCCCCTACGCCCGGCCGCCGATCGAAGCGCCCGTCTTCCGCGACGCCGACGGGCAGGTCATCGACTATGGGAGTCGGTGGAGCGGCTCACCCCCGGAGGACACCTATTCGGTCGACACCCACCCCGAGCGTTTCGCGCCCATCCACACCATCGCCGACGCTCTTATCGCGTACCTGCGGAACACTTACGACGTCGGCGTCCAGGAGGATGAGGAAGTAGCGGCGGACCTCCTCCGCCCGATCTCCGACGTGGTGCGCGCGGTGCGGATCCGCCCGAACGACCCGGCCTGCGCGACGCTCACCTTCGTGTTCACCGCATACCCGGGCATCTCTCTGCACGCGGGTCTGCTGCATGACTTCCTTCACCCGATCTGCGGCTGCGACGCCTGTGACTCGAACTGGGACGTAGAAGCTGACGAGCTCGAGCAGCACGTGCTCGCGGTCGCCGCCGGACACTACCGGGAAACCATTGAACGGGGATTCCGCCCCTGGGTCGAGTACGCATTCACCTACCCTGACGGCGTCAGCACCGGACGGTCTCGCTCTCAAGAGTTTGCTGCGGAACGCCTCGACGCAGCCACACCTGTCCTGCGAAACCTTCCCAACGGGTGGGCCACCTGGCCCCTCGCCACTCCAACAAGCCGTTGATCAACACAACCGAGCGCGCGCCGACCGCGCCCGGCGTTTCTGCACGATCACCAGGGGTGAGGCAGACGCCGGGGTCTGAGACCGGCGTGCCCCATCGGCGCCGTCCCGCCACACCCCCTACCGCGACGGCGGGGGCGGTGACGGCGACGGCGCGTCCGACGGCCACTCCGGCACCTGCTCCGGGCCGCCATAGGCCACCTGATGCACCTGCCAGCCGGCATCACCCCACCGGAGCCTGAACTCCATGACGAGCAGCGGGACGGCGTCGGGAGGCGCCGGCTCGGTCAGCGGTGTCGGTTCGAGCTCCAACGTCACGGAGAAGTTGCCGTCCTCCGGCGGCGCGACCCAGACCTGGCGGACCTCCCGATCGTTCCAGTCATACTGGCCGGCCGCGTGCGCGTCGATCATTGCCTGCCGTTCACGCCCACACTGGGCGCAGTCCAGATGCACCATCGCGTCCCACGCCGCCAGGTTGCCGGTCGCTGTCCCGTAATGAAGCAGCGCGAAGAAGTACTGGGCCGCCGCCACCGACCCCGTCTGGTCCTGGAGGTCCATCTCCGCCGGGCGCTCCGGCGCAGGAACGTTCGGCGGCGGAGGCGGCGGTGAGCTCGGCACCGGCGGCGCGGGGGTCGCCGTCCCGAGCGGCTCCACGCTCGTCACAGTCTCGGTGGATGCGGCCTTGGCGGACGGCGAACCGGACGCCTTGCCGTCGCCACTTGCCCCGCACCCCGCGAGCGCCAACCCTGCCGCGAGAATCCCCACCGCCACCCGAACACCACTGTTCGCCGCCATGGCACGACGCTAGAGGGGCCCGCCCGTGCGCAGGCGGCCGGGGGCTCCGATCTGTGGACAACCGCTTCCTGCCATCGCTTGTGGAGGCGCGCCGCCACGGAGACGCCTCCACGCCGGTCGACGGCCGCGCCACGGTCGCTCGTCCCCGCCGAGACCGTCAACCCACGCCGATTCCACTCGCCAGAACCATCGAACTCGGCATGAATCAGCGAACTCGAGCAGTGCACCAGCGCCGAGTTCGCCATTCCGTGCCGAGTTCGCTACGCAGAACTAGCGAACTCGGCATGAACTAGCGAACTGGGCGGGGACTATCGAACTCGGCAGGGCACCACCCGGGGGCTCCGCGCGCCGTGCTCAACGCCCGCCCCGCTCAAGCTCCCAGCTACGCGCGCCCCGCCGGTTCGCGCGCCCCGCCCAACGCCCGCCCCGCTCAAGCCCCCGCCCAACACAAGCCCCGCTCAGCGCTTGCGGTCGCGGTCCTTGCTCGGCTGCACGCGCTTGGGCTCGCCCGGCATCTTCGGGTAGTCCGGCGGGTAGGGCAGGTCCCCGTGGCCGTGGTCGCGCTCGTCGCGCTCGGCCATCTCCAGCAGCGCCTCGATGCCGTACCGCTGCGAGTTCGCGCCGGCGAAGAGGTCACCGACCTCCGCGAGCCGCCCCGGGACGGTGAGGACGTCGAAGTCGTTCGGCGCCACGTCCGGGATCTCCTCCCACCGCAGCGGCGCCGAGACCGTGGCGCGCTTGTTCGGCCGGATGGAGTACGCCGAGGCGATGGTGCGGTCTCGCGCCATCTGGTTGTAGTCGATGAAGATCTTCTCGCCGCGCTCCTCCTTCCACCAGTTCATCGTCACCAGGTCGGGCACCCGCCGCTCGATCTCCCGGCCGAAGGCGATCGCCGCCCGGCGTGCGTCGACGAAGTCCCACTTCGGCTGGATGGGGACGAAGATGTGCAGCCCGCGCCCGCCCGAGGTCTTGGGGAAGCCCTCCATGCCGAGCTCCTCGAGGAGGGCTCGGACCTCCGGCGCCACCCGGGCGGCGTCGTCGTAGTCGGTGCCCGGCTGGGGGTCGAGGTCGATGCGGATCTGGTCCGGCTTGTCGACGTCGGCGCGCACCACGGGCCACGGGTGGAACGTCAGCGTGCCCATGTGGGCCGCCCAGACGACGACGGCGAGCTCCGTCGGCGCGATCTCGTCCGCCGACCGGCCGCTGGGGAACGTGATGTGCGCCGTCTCGACGTAGTCCGGCGCCCCCTTGGGCACCCGCTTCTGGAAGAACGCGTCACCCTCGCTGTCGGTGCGGGTCGCCATCTTCGCCCCCTCGAAGACGCCCTTCGGCCACCGCTCGAGCGTCGTCGGCCGGTCCCGCAGCGCGTTGAGGATGCCCTCCCCGACGGCGACGTAGTACTCGGCGACGTCGAGCTTCGTCAGGCCCCGCTCGGGGAAGATCACCCGCTCGGGGCTGGACACCCGCACGGTGCGCCCCGCGACGTCGATCTCGACGGCGGAGCTCTTCGACTTCTCGGCCATGACGGCACCCTCCTGTGGACCCGCTGCTCCGCCCGAGCGTAGGCCCGGATTGCCCGGCCGGCCGCCGATCGCGCCGGGCGCGCCGACCCCGCGCCAGCCGGGCCACCCATGATCGATCCGGTGACCGCCGACACCCGCCAGCCCGCGCTCCCCGGGTGCGAGCCTCCCGGAAACCCACCAGAGTAGGCGCGTGGCCGATCAACCTGAGCGTCCGCAGCTCCGCCTCCTCGACGGGGGGCGCAGCGCGACCGACCCGCCCGTGGCACTGGACCACCTGGAGCTCCCGACGGAGCGATCCGCCCCCCGCACAGCGCGGCGTTGGGCGGCGCTCGTGGCCGCCCGGCACGGCATCACGGGGTTCGAGAACCAGACCGTCGAGCTGCTCACCGGCGAGCTCGTCGGCCTCGCCGTCCTCAACAGCGCCCCCGGCACCGCGGTCCGGCTCGAGGTGCTCACGACGGCCGGCGTCGTCGAGGTGAGCGCCCATCACGCGCCCGGTGACGCGCACGACCCGCCGTCGCCCCTGGAGGCCGAGGAGTGGGGAACGGCGCTCCTGCGTGCCCTCTCGACGGACTGCGGCATCGAGGAGTCCGACGGCGGCTGCCGCACCTCGTGGTTCCAGCTCGCGGTCCCGGGCTAGAGCCCCACCGGGCCCGCCCGGCCCCGCTCGCGGCCAGACCCGCCTAGGCCCCCGCCCCGTCCAGCGCCTCGCGCAGGGCGTCCGCGACCCCCAGCTCCGTCCCGGCCGCCACCTGGTCCACCCACGACGTCCCGTCGGTCCCCCGCCGCGCGCCGTCGAGGACCGTGCGCAGCCATGCCGCGTCCGGCTCGGGCATGGGGAGCTCGGCGTCCTCGCGGATCCGTTGCGCCGCGCCGAGCAGGCGCGCGGACCGGGCCAGGTCGCCCCGGAGCGCGCGGACGACGCAGAACAGCTCGATGACGTCGACCGTGAGCTCGGTGTCGCCCATGGCCGCCGCTGCCGGGCCGTGACGCGCGAGGTGCTCCTCCGCCTCGTCGAGGCGGCCCGCGCGCAGCAGCACCCCACCGATGTTCACGTGGTCGGCCGCCATCCCCCACGCGTCACCGAGCTCGGTGTCGACGGCGAGCACCTCACGCAACCGCACGATCCCGCCGTCGTAGTCCCCGGCGTCGATGTCGAGCGCCGCCAGGTTCGACAGGGCGTTGGCCTGCCGGCCCGGCTCCCCGGCCTCCTGCGCCCGCGCGAGGCTCTCCTCGAGCAGCTCGCGCGCCCGAGCGCCGTCGCCGAGGGCGCGGTGGGCCAGGGCGAGGCTGTTGAGCTCCCCGGCCACGGCGCCCGGCTCACCCGCGCGCCGCCAGAAGTCGAGGCAGGTCTCGAGCAGGTCGCGCGCCTGCTCGGCCGAGCCCTTGGCGAGCAGGAGCACGGCGAGGCCGTGCAGGGCGCCGACCAGCTCGCGGCTCTCCTGGCCGGCACCGGCGTCGATGGCCAGCCGCAGCCACGCGCGACCCTCGCCGTGGTAGCCGCACGCGTACCAGAACCACCCCAGCTGCTGGCACAGCCTCAGGCCGGCGGCCAGGTCCGGCGCCGGCCGCTGCGGGCGGTCCCCGTCCGCCGCTCCGAGCGACCACCGCAGGGCGGCACGGATGTTCTCGAGGTCGGCCTCGAGCCGGTCGCGCGCCCACAGGTGCTGGGCGCTGCGCAGCCGGGGGCTCACGCGCTCGACGACGCCGAGGTAGTGCGCGACGTGCCGCCGGTGGGTCGCGTCGGCGTCTCCCCCGGCCTCGAGCACCTCCCGGGCGAAGGCCGCGATGGTGCGCATCATCCGCAGCCGCGGCTCACCGTCCGGGCCCTCCCGGGCCATGAGGAGGTTGGCGTCGACCAGGGCGCCCACGAGGTCCAGGGGGTCCCACGCCGCGCCGCCGCCGCCGGCCACCCCGCCGTCGACCACCCCGCCGTCTGCGGTCCCAGCGCCGGCCACCCCGCCGTCGGTGATCCCAGCGTCGACCACCCCGTCGGCGGCCGCCCCGCCGGGCCGGACGACGGCGGCCACCGCATCGAGACCGAACCCGCCCTCGAAGACCCCGAGCTGGGCGAACGCCGACCTCAGCTCCGGCCCGAGCAGCTCGTAGCTCCAGGCGATCGCCGCCCGCAGCGTGCGCTGGCGCGAGGGCCGGTCGACGTCGGCGCTGGCGACGCTCAGCGCGCCGTCGAGGCGCGCGCGCAACGCGCGCGGCCCGAGGAGCGTCGACCGGGCGGCGACGAGCTCGATGGCGAGCGGCAGCCCGTCCAGGCGCTGGCAGATAGCCGCGACGTCCTCGACGTTGTCCACGGTGAGGGCGAACCCCGGCCGGACCAGGCGGGCGCGCTCGACGAACAGCTCGACGGCGCTCGACGCCGCGGCGTCCCCCAGCCCCGCACCCGGCGCCGGCACGGCCAGCGGCCCCACGCGGTGCTCGACCTCCCCGTGGACGTGCAGCGGGCGGCGACTCGTCGCGAGGACGTGGACGCGCGGCGCCGTGTCGGTGAGCTCGGCGACGGCGGCGGGTGCGGCCGCGAGCTGCTCGACGTTGTCGAGGACGAGGAGCAGCTCGCGCCGGGCGAGCCACGCGAGGAGCGTGGGCGGGGAGCGGTTCTCACCCGTGGCCCCGAGCACCTCCGCGATCGTCGTCCACAGCGCCTCCCGTGAGCGGACGCTCGCCAGGGGGACGAAGTAGACCCCGTCGGCGAACCGGTCGGCGAGCACCGCCGCCGCCGCCACGGCCAGGCGGGTCTTGCCCACCCCGCCGGGGCCGGTGAGGGTGAGCACCTGGGTCCGGACGGCGAGGGCGGCCGTCTCGGCGACCTCGAACGACCGGCCGACGAGCGAGGTCCGGAACGGCGGCAGGCTCGCCCGCGCGCCGAGCCCGGTGATGGGCGGGAACCGCTCCTCGAGGCCCGCGCCGGCGAGCTGGTAGAGGTGCTCGGCGTCGGGGATGTCCTTGAGCCGGTGGACACCGAGGTCGACGTAGCGCAGGCCCGGCAGGTGCTGGCGGCTGGCGATGCGGTGGGTCGCCGCGCTGAGGAGCACCTGGCCGCCGTGCGCGCTGGCCGCCACCCGCGCCGCGAGATGGACGTCCATGCCGATGTAGCCGTCCTCGTGGCGGGTCGGCTCACCGGTGTGCATCCCCATCCGCACGCGCACGGGCAGGCCGCGGGGCCACCGGGCGGTGCCGAGCGCGCGCTGGGCCTCGTACGCCGCTCGGACGGCGGCACCCGCCGAGGTGAAGACGACGAAGAAGCTGTCGCCCTCGGTGCCCAGCTCGTGCCCGCCCCAGCGGGCGAACGCGTCACGGTGGATGGCGCGCTGCGTCGTGAGGACCTCGGCGTACTCCGGCCCGAGCGTGCGCAGGAGCCGGGTGGATCCCTCGATGTCGGTGAAGAGCAGCGTCAGCGTGCCCTGCGGGAGGTCGTCCGCCGTGCCGCTCACGTCCCGTTCACCCCCCGCTCACTCCTCCCGGCGGTGGAGGGCGGCCAGCGCGCGCAACCGCTCCACGTCGACCGCCTCGGCGGGCGCCACGGCAAGCCGGACCGGGGTCACGGCCGTGAGCGTCGACGTGCGCCGGCCGCCCTCGAGCACCGCCCGCTCCCCGAGCATGGCGCCCGGCCCGACGTCGGCGACCCGGGTCCCGTCGACGTCCACGGCGAGGATCCCGTCGAGGAGGAGGAAGAGCTCCGCGCCCGGCTCGCCCTGGCGGGTGACGACGTCGCCGGCCGGCACGGTGCGGATCTGCGGGGGTCGTTCGCCGCGCATGAGGTCGTGCGACATGCGACGTTCCAGCTCGCTCTCCGCGGCGACGACGAGGGCCGGCGCATCCTGCTCGCCCCACGGCGTGCGGGGGCCGAACGAGTGGTCCATCCACCCCTTCTGGTCGGTGAGGCCGCTCTTGAGCAGGAGGGCGCCGTCGGGGCCGTAGACCCAGTGGCGGGGGAACGCGCTCGCGCCGGGCAGGTCGACCTCCGCCGGCCGACCGGCCCGCAGGGTGAGGCGCAGGGTCGTCCACACGATCGGCGCCTGCCAGAGGACGAACGGGGGGTGGGGCACGGGCCGGGGCAGCGGCACGCCGGTGCGCCCGCCGACGGTCTGGCCGAAGGTGACGGCGTCGCCCGTGACGGCGGGCTCGGGGCGCAGGTCCGGCAAGGCGTAGCCGGCGAAGGTGGCCCCCACGCTCGCCACGCGCACGGTCGTCGCGCCCATGACCAGCCCCGAGTCCGCGGCGTACCCCCACTCCACGGGCCGCTCCTCGTCGAACTCCGCCCAGGCGTGCAGGACGTTGGCGAAGCGGAAGCGGTCGTCCGCGCGTAGGTGCGCGACGGCGTCCGCACCGACCACCCGGTCCACCGGCGGTTCGTCGTAGTGGGAGACGCCCAGCTCGAAGCTGGCCCGCAGCCAGCCGGAGACCGACTCCGAGGGAATCCAGGACAGCGACGTCGCGTACGCGTCGACCCGCATGGGCACCTCCTCGACCCGCGAGCGCGCCGGCGCCGGCTGCCCGCCCAGCGCCATTGAACACCCAGGACGGGCCGCGCCGGGAGGGGTTTTCGCCCGCCGTGATCGACGGAAGACGCATTCGCGTTGCCGAACCGCGGCCGCGGAGGCCGCGCGCGGTCTACCGTGAGCGCCACATCGGCCCGACGCCGGGCCGCCGGCCTGGAGGTGACGACATGCAGGTGACGTTCAGCTCGGAGGAGCCGCTCGAGCAGGTGCTCGCGGTCATCAGCTCGCTCTACGGCGTGAAGGTCACGGCAGCCGAGGACGCCGACGACGCCCCTGGCGCGGGCGAGCGCACGGTCAAGACCCGGCACCTCACGTAGGGGGCGGGCCCGCCGCCGGAGCTCAGGCCCCGAGCTCGGCCGGGCAGGCGACGACGGTGAGCTCGCCGACGCCACCGGGCCACAGGCGCAGCACGGTGACGGAGGCGGGTGGGACCCGGACGCTGTTCCACGCCGACGGGGGCATCGTCGCGACGATGCCGACGGCGGCCCGGATGACGACGGCGTGCGCGGCGACCACGACGGTCTCACCGGCGCGCTCGTGCGCCAGCGCCCGCAGCCGCGCCCCGACCCGCTCCCCCAGCTCGATCATCGACTCACCGCCCCCGGACGGTCGGACGCCGTCCTCGGTGGCCCAGCGCGCCAGCTCCCCGGGCCAGCGCTCCTCCATCTCCTCCACGGTGAGCCCCTCCCAGTCCCCGAACCGGCACTCGGCGAAGGCGTCGTCGAGGACGGGCGCGGGGAGCCGGAGGCGCCCGACGAGGATCGCGGCGGTGTCCTGCGTGCGGACCATGGGCGAGGCGATGACCGCCGTCGGCCGCGGCAGGTCGGTCCACAGGGTGTCGCCGAGGCCGGCGAGCAGGCCGGCAGCACGGGCGACCTGGGCCCGCCCGGCCTCGCTCAGCGGCGGACCGGGCCGGTCGCCGCCGGAGTAGCGCGCCGCCTCGGTCATCGTCGTGACGCCGTGCCGCACGAGGACCACGGTGACGGGCTCGCCGTCGGCCCGGCGGATCGGGATGCCACTGCCTTTGGGCCGCGGGGCCGCCTCCGGCGCGGTGGGCGCCGGGACCTCGGCCGGCGGGGCCACGTCGCCCGCCGCGCCGGGGTCGGCGGAGGCGGGGTCGGCGACGGGGTTGGCGACGACGGCGGCGGCTGGGGCGGTGGAGGCGGGGTCGGCGGCGGTCGGTTCGCCCGCGACCCGGACGTAGTCGTGCCGGATCTCCCCGCGGGAGTCCATGGCGGCGTTGGCCAGGGCGTCGGCGTCGCCGTTGAGCGCGCGCGGGACCCACATGTAGGTGACGCGCCGGGGGTCGAACGCCGCCCGCGCGTCGTCGGCGAGGCGCCGCATGTCCCCGTGCTTGATCTTCCAGCGCCCGGACATCTGCTCGACGACGAGCGTGGAGTCCATCCGGACCTCCACCTGCGCACCCGGGTCGATCGCCGCGGCGGCCCGCAGCCCCTCGATGAGCCCGGTGTACTCGGCGACGTTGTTCGAGCAGACGCCGAGGAAGCCGCCGCGCTCGGCGAGCACGCGCTCGCCCTCGCGGACGAGCGCGCCGTACCCGGCGGGGCCGGGGTTGCCCCGCGACCCGCCGTCGGCCTCGACGACGAGCCGGCGCGTGCTCGCGGGCGTCGCGGCCCGGCCGCCGCCCCCGAGCGCGACCAGGTCGCCCCCCTCCGCTGCGTCGTCCCCGAAAAGGCTGGGCTGGGTCACTTCTCGGCCATGCGGACGAGGATGTAGCCGTAGTCCTCCGCCACCACCACCTGCTCGGGCGGCGCGGCGTGGATGGCCTCGAGCTCGGTGAGGGAGAAGTCGAGCTGCGCGCCCTCCGTGCGGGAGCCGTACAGCGCGACGGCGCCCAGGCCGCCCGTGCGGGAGCGGACGCGGTCGTACATGGTGAGGAGCGCGGCGTCGATCTGCGCCGCCACCTTCTCGCGCTCGGCCTGGACCTCGGCGAGCTGGGCGTCGAGCTCGGCGTAGGCCGTGTCACGCTCCGCGGTGTGCCGGGCGACGTCGGTCGCGATGGCGGCCTCCTGCGCGGCCAGCTCGGCGACGCGTCCCTCGGCCTCCTCCAGGCGCTCCATGGCCTCGAGCTCGATCTCCTCGAGCACGCCCTGGCGGCGGGCGAGCTGCTCCACCTCGTGCTGGAGGGCCTGCGCCTCCTTGGCCGAGACGGTGCCCTCGTCGAGCCGCTTCTGGTGCCGGGCGGCGCGGTCGCGGACCTGGGCGACGTCGGTCTCCGCCTTGGTCACCTCGCGGCGGACGTCGGAGACGACGGTGCGGGCCTCACGCTGGGCGCGGGCCAGGTCCTCGGCGCGGCCGTCGAGCTCGGCGAGCGCGGCGTGCACGGGCAGGCTGCGGCGCTGGTGGTTGAGCCGGGCGGCGCGCGTGTCGAGCGCCTGGATGTCGAGCAGGCGGCGCTGGTCGGCCACGGGTGCGGTGGTCACTGGTCGGCTCCCTCGTCGGTGGGGTGGTCGGGGTGGGTGGCCGGGTCCCCTGGGCCGGCGTCGCGCCGTCCGAGGGTGATGGTCCACGGGTCGGTGACGCGGGTGCTCACCCTGGTCTCGAGGGCGGCGCCGGTGGAACGGGCGTCCTGCTCGAGCGCCTCGGCGGCACGGGGCAGCCAGGGCCACTCGCTGGCCCAGTGGGCGGCGTCGACGAGGAACGGCCGGCCGCCGTCGCGAGCCTCGGAGGTGGGGTGGTGACGCAGGTCGGCGGTGACGTAGACGTCGGCGCCCAGGGCACGGACGGTGCCGAGAAGGCTGTCGCCCGAGCCCCCGCACACGGCGACCGTGCGCACGTCCGCGTCGAGGTCGCCCGAGACGCGGATGCCCTGGGCCGTGGCGGGCAGCGCGGCGGCGACGCGCTCGGCGAACGCGCGCAACGTCGCCGGCTCACGCAGGGTGCCGATGCGCCCGGTCCCCGTCGGGCCGTCCTCGGGGGCGAGCTCGACGACGGAGAACGCGGGCTCCTCGTACGGGTGGGCGGCCCGGAGCGCGGCGATGGCCTCCTGGCGGCGTCCGCGCGGGACGACCATCTCCAGGCGCTCCTCGGCCACCGTCACGACCTCCCCGACCGCACCGATGGTGGGGTCGGCGCCGGTGACCGGCCGGAACGTGCCGCTGCCACCGACGACGAAGGCGGATCGCTCGTACGCGCCCAGGGTCCCCGCGCCGGCCTCCGCCAGGGCGTCGAGGACGCCCTCGGTGTGGCTGACGGGCACGTAGGTGGCCACGGCGTCGAGCACGGTGCGGGGCTGGGCCACGAGCGGGCGCAGGTCCTCGATCCCCAGGGCCTCGGCAAGCGCCTCGGCCACCCCGCCCGCCGCGTTGTCGGCGTTGGTGTGCGCGACGTAGAGCGCGCAGCCCCCGCGGATGAGCTCGTGCACGACCCGGCCCTTGGGGGTGTCGGCTCCGACCCCGTGCGTGCCGCGCAGGTAGAGAGGGTGGTGCGTGAGCAGCAGGTCGGCGCCCCACGCGAGCGCCTCGCGGGCCACGTCGAGGACGGGGTCGACCGCGAGCATCACCTTGCGGACGGGGCGGTCGGGGTCCCCGGCGACGAGCCCGACCGCGTCCCAGGACTCCGCCGTGCCCGGCGGGTACCGGCGCTCGAGCATGCCGATGACGTCAGCGAGGGTGAGCTGGTGCGTCATTCGCCCAGGCTATCGGTGCGCGGAGACACCGTGGCCCGCCCCGCTGCGGGTGGCGCCGCTCAGATCAGCGTCGCCGTGAGCCCGATCGGCGTGCCCTTGAGCGCCTGGCTCACCGGGCACTGCTCCTTGGCGCCCTGCGCGAGGCCCTGGAAGTCGTCCTCGGAGATGCCCTCGACGTGGGCGTTGACCGTGAGGTGGATCTCGGTGATGCCCTTGCCGACGACGAAGGTCACGGCCGCGGCGGTGTTGAGCTGCGTGGGCGGGGTGCCGTTCTCCTTGAGCATGTTGGACAGCTGCATGGAGTAGCACGTCGAGTGGGCCGCGGCGATGAGCTCCTCGGGGGTCGTGGTGCCGGACGGCTCCTCCGCGCGTGAGCGCCAGGCGACGTCGAACGTCCCGACGTTGGAGGTGTCGAGGGTGGTGGTCCCGGACCCGGTGAACAGGTCACCCTTCCAGATCGTGCTCGCCTTGTTGACGACGGGGTTCGGCATCGTGTTCCTCCTCGTGGAGCGACCGCAGGATGGTCTCCGGCGATGTTCGCTCCGGGTATCTCAGCACGGTGCGGCGAGGGTGGCACCCGGGCGGGGCGGGCGCTGGGGATGTCTGTCCGTGAGTCGATGGGGTGGAGGACGGACCGACCGCCCGGGCGCGACGTTTGGTCGGCGTCACCCCAGGCCGAGGTGGGCTTCAAGCCCGGGGAGCGCCGCGAGGCGGCGAGGATCGGCGAGGACGTCGAGCGTGCGAATCCGCCCCTCCTCGATGCCGAAGACCATGACGGAGGCCACGCGACCCCCCACCGCGGCGGCGACGGCGGGCCGCCCGTCCACCCGCACGAGGGTCGCGTGCGCCGCCGCGCGGGCGTACCCGGTGGCGCTCCCGGCGATCCGCCGGGCTCCCCGGATCGTCTCGCTGTGGCTGCCGTAGTCGGCCCGGAGGATCGCGCCGTCGTCCAGCAGCTCGAGCAGGGCGGTGAAGTCGCCGTCGCGCGCAGCGGCCAGCCAGGCCTCCACCACCTTCGCCTCCCCGCGGGCCGACCGCACCGGCCCCTGCCGCACGTGGGCCCGCGCCCGCGAGGCGAGCTTGCGCACCGCCGGCTCGCTGCGATCGAGCACCGAGGCGATGTCCCGGAACCCCACGCCGAAGACGTCGTGGAGGACGAACGCCAACCGTTCCCCGGGGCTCAACGCGTCGAGGACGACGAGGAGGGCCACGGCGGCGTCGTCGGCGGCGACCACCTCGTCCTCCGGCCCGGGGGCCGGGCTGGGCTCCGGCCACGCCGCGACGTGCCACGACAGCTCCCGCCGTCGGCGCGCCGACCGCACGACGTCCAGGCTCAGCCTCGCGACGACGGTGGTCATCCAGGCGTCGAGGTTCTCGACGTCGTCGGTGTCGGTGCGCTGCAGGCGCAACCAGGCCTCTTGAACGACGTCCTCGGCGTCCGCCGTGGCACCCACGAGCCGGGAGGCGAGCGCGGTCAGCCGCGGGCGCCGCGCCTCGAACCACTGGGCACCCCGGCGCGGATCTGCCATGTCACGTCCTTCTCTCGCGGCTCGTCATGGACATGACGGCGCGACGGGCGCCGACGTGACCGACAAGGAGAACGCCATGGCCACCACCATGCTCGTCACCGGGGGCACCGGCACCCTCGGGCGGCACCTGCTGCCGCTGCTCGCCGGAGCCCAGCTGCGCGTGCTCAGCCGCCGCGCGCACCCGGACGACGGCGGCATCGTCGTCGTCCGGGGTGACACCGTCAAGGGCGAGGGGCTGGACGACGCCGTCGACGGGGTCGCCGTCGTCGTGCACCTGGCCGGGGGGCCGAAGGGCGACGACGTCGGCGCCCGCAACGTGGCGGCCGCCGCCCGGCGCGCGGGCGTGCGCCACCTCGTCCTCATCTCGGTGGTGGGCGCGGACCGCATGCCGCTGGGGTACTTCCGGGCAAAGGAGGGGGCCGAGCGCGCCGTCCGCGAGTCGGGCGTCCCGGTGACGATCCTGCGCGCGGCGCAGTTCCACGACCTCGTCCTGCGCACCGTCGGGGCCATGGCCCGGTTGCCGCTCGTGCCGGTACCGCGCGACCTGCGCGTCGAGCCGGTCGAGGCGGCCGAGGTCGCCGCCCGGCTCGCCGAGCTGGCGCTCGGCCCGCCCCGGGGCCGGGTGCCCGACCTCGTGGGCCCTGAGGTGCTCGGCGCCCCCGAGATCCTCGCGTCGTTGCTCGAGGCGCGCCGGACCCGGCGCCCCACCGTCACCGTGCCGCTGCCCGGGGCGGCGGGCCGCGCGTACCGCCGAGGGCTGAACCTGGCGGGCGCCGATGCGCAGCGGGGGCGCCGCACGTGGGCGGCCGTCCTCGCCGACCGCGCCGCGACGGGCACACGGGTCTGAGCGTCGGGGTGACGCGAGCCGGGCCAGGGCCCTAGCCGAGGCGCCGGGCGATCCCGTCGAGGATGACCTGCAAGCCGAAGCCGAGGGCACCCTCCCGGTCGACAGCGGAGCCGTAGGCCTGCCCGGCGGCCGCCCCGATGCGGGCGGCGTGCGGGTACCGGGCCGGGTCGAGCACGGCCGCGAGGCGCGGGCCCGCGCTCGCCCACCAGTCGGCGTCGGAGGACCCCGCGCGCGCCCGGCCGGCAAGCTCGGTGCGGGCGGCCGACCGTGCGAGGTCGAGCACCAGCGCGAGGGTGCGGTCGACGTCGACGTCGTCGAGGCCGATCCCGACCAGCGGCGCCAGCTCGGCGTCGTACTTCGCCGTCGTGCCCGGGCCGAGCGGTGGCCGCGAGACGTCGACGTCGATGAGCCAGGGATGCGTCGTGTACAGGCGCAGGTTGCGCTCGGCGATGGCGGTGAGCGCCGCGCGCCAGTCGTCGTCGGGCAGCGGGGGCTCACCGGCGTGGACCGTCCCGTTGACGTGGTCGACCAGCAGGTCGATGAGCTCGGCGCGCCCCGGGACGTGGGTGTACAGCGACATCGTCCCCACGCCCAGCTCGGCGGCGATGCGGCGCATCGTCAGCTTCTCCAGCCCGGACTCGGTGGCCACGGCGAGCCCGGCGGCGACGATCGCGTCGACCGTGAGCCCGGCGCGGCTGGGACGGGCCTCGGTGCGCCAGAGGAGCCCGACGGTGCGGTAGGGGTCCCCGCTGCCGGTCCGTTCGATCACGCGCCACCTCCTGCGCCGGAGTATGCCAGCCCCTTCCGGAACGAAGCAGACCTGTGTACCGTACAGCGTACGGTACAGCGAACGAGGAGGGGCGATGGCGCTGGCGATCGACGTGGCAGGGGTCTCGAAGCTCTACGGAGGGGAACGCTCGCCGGTCGGCCTGCGCCACCTCGATATGGCGGTGCGCGAAGGCGAGGTGGTGGCGCTCATCGGTCCGAACGGCGCCGGCAAGACGACGACCGTGCGGGGCCTGGCGACGCTCCTGCGCTTCGACGGCGGCAGCGCCCGCGTCGCCGGCCACGACGTCTCGGCGGACCCCGGCCGGGTGCGCCAGGCGATCGGCCTGGTCGGCCAGTCCGCCGCCGTCGACCAGCACCTCTCGGCGCGGCAGAACCTCGTGTTCTTCGGGCGCCTGCGCGGCCTCCGGCGGCCCGAGGCCCACGCCCGGGCCGCGCAGCTGCTCGAGGGGCTCGGGCTGGAGGACGCCGCAGACAAGCCGGCGCTGCGCCTGTCCGGCGGGATGCGCCGCCGGCTCGACGTCGCCGTGAGCCTCGTCGTCCGGCCGGCGGTCGTCTTCGTCGACGAGCCGACCACCGGGCTCGACCCGGCCGCGCGCCGGGACCTCTGGGCGCGGCTGCGCGCTCTGGTCCGGGAGGGGACCACCGTCCTGCTCACCACCCAGTACCTCGAGGAGGCCGACGCGCTCGCCGACCAGGTGGTGCTCCTCGCGCACGGCGAGGTGGTTGCTCGCGGCACCGCGGACGAGCTCAAGCGGCTCGTGGGCCCGGCGACGGTCCGCATGGCCTTCGCCTCCCCCGCCGACACCTCCGCGGCCCACGACGCCCTCGCCGGCACCGTCGACGGGGTCCAGCCCGACGCGGACGGCTCCTCGCTCACCTACCCCGTCCGCGGCTCCGCGACGTCCACCGAGGGGGTCCTGCGACTCGCCGAGGCGGGGATCGCGCCCCTCGAGGTCGAGGTCCGCCGCCCCACGCTCGACGACGTGTTCCTCACCCTCACCGGCTCCCCGGCCACCGGAAGGATCCCCCGATGACCACCGTTACCCTCACCCCGACGGGACGCACCCGGCTCGGCACCGCCGCGTGGGTAGTCGCGGGCCGGATCGTGCGCTCCTGGGGCGCCCAGCTCCCCGCGATGGTCATCGTCTGGGCGTTCCCGGTCCTCGTCACCGTCCTCTTCCTCGCCCTCTTCGGCGGTGCGCTCGGGCTGCCGGCCGGCGCACCCTACGTCGACTTCCTCGTCCCGGGGATGCTCGCGGTGAGCATGCTGTTCGGGCTGGAGACCTCGACGCTCGCCTCGGCTGCCGACGCCGCCACGGGCGTCAACGACCGGCTCCGGTCCCTGCCGATCGACGGGGCCGCCGTCATCCTCGGGCGCTGCGCGGCGGACACCCTCAGCTCGCTCATCACCCTCGCCACCATGGTCACCTTCGGCCTCGCCGCCGGCTGGCGCCCCGACCCGGCCGGGGTCCCGGCGGCCCTGGTGCTCCTCCTCGCGCTGCGGTTCTCGCTGCTGTGGATCGGGACCTTCATCGGCTACGGCGCCCGGTCCGTCGAGTCCGTCGCCTACGTCCAGATCCTCGTGTGGCCCGTGGCCTTCCTCTCCAGCGTCTTCGTCGACCCTGCCACGATGCCGCGCTGGCTCGGCGTCGTCGCCGAGGTCAACCCGGTCTCGGCGACCGCCTCCGCCGTGCGCGACCTCGTCGGCGGGACCGGGTGGGCGAGCGTGAGCCCCGCGGGCGAGCTCGCCACGGCGCTCGCCGTGGCCTGGCCGGTGCTCATCACCGCGGCCTTCCTCCCGCTGGCGGTCCGCCGTTTCCGGCAGGGGGGCGCATGAGCGAGCTCGACGCGTTGCTCCGCGACCGCAGCACCACGTTCGCCCCGGCCCCGGACGAGGGCTGGGTGGTCCTCACGGCCGACGCCGCCGACCGGCAGTTGCCCGTGGCCCACCTCGTCGAAGCGCTCCTGCGCGTGGGCTCCGACGGCGGGTCGCCCTCGGTCCGCGCGGCGGCGCGCTCCGCACGGGTCGCGGTGGAGGCCGTCGCCGACCGTCGGGTCCGCGTCGACCGGCGCACCGGGCGCTGGCAGACCGCCGCGCGCCGCGCCGCGGGCGACGCCGAGGCGCACGACAGCGAGCCGGACGACGGTGCGGAGGGCGGCCCCGCCGTGGACCGGTTCGTCGACGCGTTCGTCCGCGGCGCGCCCAGGGCGCTGGGCGCGGAGGGTCCCCGCGCCACGGTGGCCGTCGGGGTCGAGGCCGGGATGGCGCGCGCGTGGGTGGAGGGGCGCAGCGAGCGCCGCGTCCTCGACGTCCTCCGCGCGGCGGCCGAGCACTGGGCCGTCCTCGGGCGGCTCGCCGAGGGCGAGCGCGTCGTCGCGCTGAGCGACGAGGACCTCCGGGCCCTCGCCGCGGGGCCCACCGCCCCGGCGCTCGAGCGGGCTGGAGTGGCGCTCCGATGGGAGCCCGGCCTCGTGGCGCCCGCCCGCGTCGGCCACCTCGACGACGACGGCACGCTCACCTGGCGCCTCCGCCTGCCCGACGGCGCCCTCAGTGACGCGGAGGTCGACGCCCTGGCCTCCTCGCACCGGCCGCTCGTGCGCCTGCGCGGGTCTTGGGTGCTGCGGGACGCCGCCGCCGACGTCACCGAGCGGCCGGGCCCGCGGCACCTGGCCGCCGGCGAGCGCGCCCGGGTGGCGGTGACCGGCGCCGTCGTGGCTGGCGGTGCGGAGGTCTCCGTGGCGGACTCCCCCGCCCTGGCCGCCCTCCGCGACCGGCTCCGTCGGCGGCCCGACGCCGCACCGCCCGCGGGGCTGCGGGCACCGCTGCGCGCCTACCAGCTCGACGGCCTCGGCTGGCTGCTGCGCAACGCCGAGCTCGGCCTGGGCTCGCTCCTCGCCGACGACATGGGGCTCGGCAAGACCGTCTCGGCCCTCGCCCTCCACCTGGCGCTGCGAGAGCGGGGCGAGCGCGCGCCTACCCTCGTCGTCGGCCCGGCCTCGATGCTCACCTCGTGGGAGCGCGAGGTCGCCCGGTTCGCGCCCAGCGAGGCGGTGACGCGCTTTCACGGCGCAGGCCGGGCCGTGGACGGCTCCGCCGACGTCGTGCTCACGACGTACGCCCTGCTCCGCACGGACCGCGACCTGCTCGCCGCCCACCGCTGGGGGCTGGTGGTGGCCGACGAGGCGCAGATGGCAAAGAACAGCGCCTCGGCCACCGCCCGTGCGCTGCGCGGGCTCGACGCCCGGCACCGGCTCGCTCTCAGCGGCACGCCGGTGCAGAACAGCCTCGACGACCTGTGGTCGCTCCTCGACTGGGTGGCGCCCGGGCTGCTCGGTCCTCGCACCCGGTTCCGGCAGCGGTTCGCCGCACCCGTCGCGGCCGGGGACGAGGCGGCGCGGGAGCAGCTCGCGGCGCTCGTGTCGACGGTCATGCTCCGCCGGACCAAGGCCGACCCGGCGGTCGCGCCCGAGCTGCCCGCGAAGACGACGACCGAGACCGTCGTCTCCCTCACCCCCGAGCAGGTGGGCCTCTACCAGGCCCTCACCGACGAGGCGCTCGAACGGATCGCGGACGCCGACGGCGTCGATCGCAAGGGCCGGATCCTCGCGCTCCTCACCGCGCTCAAGCAGGTGTGCAACCACCCGGCGCAGTACCTCCGGGAACCGGCGCCGCTCCTGCCAGGGCGGTCGGGCAAGTTCGACGCGCTCACCGAGCTCCTCGACATCCTCGGCCCGGGCGCCCCGGTCCTCCTCTTCTCCCAGTACGTCACCATGGGGGCGCTGCTCACCCGGTACCTCACCACGACCGGCACCGGCGCCGCGCACCTCCACGGCGGCCTGGGACTCGCCGAGCGCCAGGGGCTCGTCGACCGGTTCCAGGCCGGGCACCTCCCCGCGCTCATCCTCTCCCTCCACGCCGCCGGGACGGGGCTGACGCTCACGCGCGCCGAGCACGTCATCCACTACGACCAGTGGTGGAACCCCGCGGTCGAGGACCAGGCGACCGACCGGGCGCACCGGATCGGCCAGTCGCACCCCGTCCAGGTCCACCGGCTGACGAGCGAGGGGACCGTCGAGGAGCGGGTCGGCGCCCTGCTGGCGAGCAAGCGCGCGCTCGCCCGCTCCGCGCTCGACGCAGACGTCGGCGGGCAGCTCTCCGAGCTCGACGACGCCGCCCTCGCCGACCTGGTGCGGATCGGGGGGAGGCGCGGATGAGGCGGCCACCGGCGGCGCGGCGGGTGCTCGAGGTCGCCACCGCGAGCGCGCTCGACGAGGACGTCCTCAAGGAGGCGCGCCGGCTCGCCCGGCGCGGCGCCGTCGGCGCCCTCGCGCTGGAGGGCGGCGCCTTCGCGGTGGTGACGACGCCGGACGGCGCCCAGCACGCCGGATGGTCGGCTCCCACGCCGACGGCGTGGGAGGCGGTCGAGGCCGGTCTCCTCGCCGACGCGGCCGCGGTGCGCGCGCTGCTGGGGCCCGGCCCGCTCGAGCACGCCGGCGGCGCTCTCGAGGACGTCCTCGCCGACCTCGTCCCCGAGCCCTCCGGGTGGGAGCCCCGGTGCACGTGCGAGGAGTGGCTCCTTCCGTGCCCGCACGCTCTCGCCGTCGTCCTCGCCCTCGCCGACGCCGTCACCC
Organism: Georgenia faecalis; assembly: GCF_003710105.1. Lineage (GTDB taxonomy): Bacteria > Actinomycetota > Actinomycetes > Actinomycetales > Actinomycetaceae > Georgenia_A > Georgenia_A faecalis. Next base: position 1,327,093 of record NZ_CP033325.1, on the reverse strand, counting down.
GCGACGGGTGGACGCTGCTCCAGCTGCACGGCAAGGACCGGGACTGGGTCGTCGCCGCCGAGGCGGCCCGGCGGGCGCGAACGCTGCTCGCCGAGGTCGACGGCGCTCAGCCGTCGACGATCTCCGGGGTGACGAGCACCTGCGTGCGCAGGGAGTTGGCGATGTAGCACTCCTCGTGCCCCTGGTGGACGAGCTCCGCGACGCGGGCGTGGTCGGTACCCGCCCGAACGGTGATGACCGGGCGCAGATGGATCACCCCGATGCTCACCGGCGCCACGGCGTCGTCCATGGTGGCGTCGGCCGTGTCCCGGTAGTCGAGCACGTCGACGCCGGCCCGCGCGGCGACCGCGAGGAAGGCGAGGAGCTGGCACGAGCTCGCGGACAGGACGAGCAGCCCCTCGGGGCTGGGGTGGGCCGGGTCGCCCCGGAAGGCCGGGTCGGCGCTGAGCGTGAGGGGTTCGCCGGTCTCCGTCGCCGCGCCGGTGTGCGTGCGCGAGTAGACCCGGTATCCCGCACCGGTGGAGCCGCTCCAGCTGACGTCCGTGCGGTAGGAGTGCACCGTCATGGAGGGACCCTAGACCGCGCTCCCCCGGCCTGTCAGGAGGGGTCCGCGCCGGAATCGGGCGAGGACCGGTCCGGCTTGCGCCGTGGCGCCGCCGACCGGGGCGGCTCGGACCGCATGTGGTCACGCAACCGCGCCGTGATCCCGCCGAGCCGGTCGAGGTCGTCCTCGCTCAGGGCGTTGAAGAGGAGGCGCTGGACGACCTCGATGTGCCCGGGAAGCACCTTCCCGACGAGGTCCCGGCCATCGTCGGTGATCTGGGCGAGGACCGAACGCTCGTCGTCGGGGCTCGGACGGCGGGTGATGAGCCCCGCCTTGGCGAGCCGGGCCGCCTGGTACGTGAGGCCGCTGCGGCTGTAGACCACGCCATCGGCGAGCTGGGTCATCGTGAGCGGACCGTCGGCGTACGCGAGCCGGACAAGAACCTGGAACTGCACGTAGCTGAGGTCGCCGGTTGAGCGCAGCTGCTGCTCGACGCCGTGCTGGAGCAGGGCCGTCGCCTCCATGAGCGCGAAGTACGCCACCATCTGGCGCGCGTCCGGCGCGGGACGTCCCGCGTCGTCGGAGGAGGGCTGGGCCACCGGGTGATCGTACGGTCGCCGCCCCCTCACCCCTGCCGCATCCCCCGGGAAAAAACCTTGCCCGCCCGGTCGCGGCGGGACTAGCGTGCCGCGGAGTGCTTCGAGTTCGAATCAATCCGATGCTACCGAGGAGTCCGCACATGACCACACCACCCGCCGCCGCCGCCGCCACCCTCGCGCCTCCCGAGCTCGCCGAGCTCGCTGCGCAGCTGTCCGGGCCGCTGCTCACCCCCGAGAGTGCCGAGTACGACGCCGAACGGTCGGGGTTCCAGCTGGCCCGCCAGCACCGCCCCGCGGTCATCATCGGCGCCGCCCGGCCCGAGGACGTCCAGGCCGCGGTGCGCTTCGCCAGCCGGCACGGCCTTCCCGTGGCGGTCCAGGCCACCGGCCACGCCTCGGCGGCGGTCGCCGGCGACGGCGGCCTCCTCATCACCACCTCGCGCATGCGCGGCGTCGCGGTGGACGCGCACGCCCGGACGGCGCGCCTCGCCGCCGGCACGCGGTGGGACGAGGTGATCGCGGAGGCGGCGCCGACCGGACTGGCCCCCCTCTCCGGCTCCCTCCCCACGGTCGGCGCGGTGTCCTACACCCTCGGCGGCGGGCTGGGGCCGCTCTCCCGGCGCTACGGCTACGCCGCCGACCACGTCCGCTCGCTCGACGTGGTGACCGCCGACGGCGAGCGGCACCAGGTCACCGCCGAGTCCTCGCCCGACCTCTTCTGGGCCCTGCGCGGCGCCCGGGACAACGTCGGCATCGTCGTCGCGATGGAGATCGACCTCGTGCCGGTGCGCACCCTCTACGGCGGCGCCATGTACTTCACCGGCCCGGCCGCCGCCGCAGCGGTGGACCTGTTCGCCGAGTGGACCCGAGGCGTCCCCGACGGGATGACGTCCTCCATCGCCGTCGTCTCCGTCCCCGACCTCCCGATGGTGCCCGAGCCGATCCGCGGACGGCGGGTCACCCACCTGCGCGTCGCCTACACCGCGGACGACCTCACCGGCGGGCCGGCCCTCGTCGCCCCGTTCCGGGAGCTGGGTCCGGTCATCGACACCGTGGGTGAGATGCCCGTCACCGCCATCGCCTCGATCCACAACGACCCCACCACCCCGGCTGCGGCCGAGAGCGACACGACCTTCCTCCGCGCGCTCTCCGGTGACGCCGTGCGGACGCTGCTCACCGAGGCCGGGCCGGAGGCGGCGTCTCCGACGCTCGTCGAGGTCCGCCACCTCGGCGGCCGGTTGTCGCACCCGGCCGACGTACCGAACGCCGTCGGGCACCGCGACGCCGGGTACCTCCTCAACGTCATCTCCCCGCTGCGGGGCGTCACCGCCGAGGAGGCGAGGGCACGCCACCGGGAGGTGCTCGCAGCGATGGCGCCGTGGAGCACCGGCGGGAGGGGCCTCAACTTCATCGGCGCGGACGGGGCGCGGGACGTGCGGTCGGCGTACGAGCCCGACGACTACGCGCGCCTCGCCCGGGTCAAGGCCGCCTACGACCCGCACAACCTCTTCCGGCACAACCTCAACGTCCCGCCCGCCCCGGACCCGAGCGAGCAGCCGTGACCATGGACGCCCGCCTCCACACGCTCATGGACCGGCTGGTGGGGACCTGGCGCACCACGGGGCGGATCACCGGCGGTGGCGAGCACGACGGCGCCACGTTCAGCGGGGTCGACGTCTACGAGTGGTTCCCCGGTGAGCGCCAGATGGTGCACCGCGTGGACGTGGAGATCTTCGGCGGCCGCACGGAGGCCATGGAGTTCCTCACCCCGCGGGCGGGATCGGCGGACACCATCGACCAGGCGTCGTTCGACGCCGACGGCACCGTGGAGCACACCGTGGGGACCTTCGGCGCCGACGGCCGCTACCGCATCGCCGGTGACGGCGCCCGCGCCACGCTCACCGTCGACAGGCCGGACGCGATGCACGCCCGGTGGGACTCGCAGGCCCCGGACGGCAGGTGGCGCGACTGGCTGGACGTGGCGTTCGCGCGGATCGGGGAGCCGCACATCGAGGTCCGGTCCAAGACCGACCACAGCGTCTGAACCCCCGCCACCCCGGCCCGGGGTCAGGCGAGCTGGTTGATGCGGATCTGGTTGCCGGCGGGGTCGCGGAACGCGCAGTCGCGGACCCCCCAGTCCTGGTCCATCGGCTCCTGGACGACGTCGGCCCCCGCCGCCTCCAGCCGCTGGAAGAGGCCGTCCAGGTCGTCGGTCGCCAGGCTGACGGACGTGTACGTCCCCTTGGCGATGAGCTCGAGGATCGTGCGCCGCTCGTCGTCGGTGATGCCGGGATCGGCGGCCGGCGGGTGGAGCACGATCGAGGTGCCGGGCTGGTTCGGCGGGCCGACGGTGATCCAGCGCATGTCCTGGTAGCCGACGTCCTGGCGGACCTCGAAGCCGAGGACGTCGCGGTAGAAGTGCAGGGCGGCCTCGCCGTCGGTGTGCGGGAGGAAGGCGTACTGAATGGTGATGGTCATAGCGGTGACGCTAGCCACGGCACCCCGGCGCACGCTTCTTCATTCCTGACCGATCAGGCGCTCGATTCCTCACCATGGTCCCGTGAGCGCCGCGACGATGGTCACGAATGACGATGGTCACGAATGGAGAAGCGCCCACGTCGAGGACGCCCCTAGCGTCAGCGGTGACCCATTCGCCGAGCGGCTGGGAGGCCGTCATGACCCCGAAGATCACCGACGCCGCAGGCGGCGGTTTCTCCGACGAGGAGCGCGCGTCCATGAAGGCGCGCGCCGCCGAGCTGAAGAAGGAAGCGGGCCGCGGGCGCGGTCAGAAGAAGGCCACCGACGAGCTCGACGTGCTCGAGGCGATCGCGTCCATGGACGCGGCCGACCGCGCCCTGGCCGAGCGCGTTCATGCCGTCGTCACGACGCACGCCCCTGAGCTGTCGCCGAAGCTCTGGTACGGCCAGCCGGCCTACGCCAGGGACGGGAAGGTCGTGTGCTTCTTCCGGAGCGGAGCCGTCGACAAGGAGCGGTACTCGACGTTCGGGTTCACCCCCGAGGCGCACCTCGACGACGGTGGCCTGTGGCCCACCTCGTTCGCCGTGTCCGCGCTCGACGACTCGGCCGTCGAGACGCTCGCCGTCCTGGTGGCCAGCGCCGTCGCGTGAGGCCGACGGCGACCTCGGCACGTCCTGCGCCCGGACCACCGAATCGCCCTTGACCTTGACACTGTGTGAGGGCCTTGACTGGGGACGAAGGAGGGAGAACCCATGACCAGTCCCACCACACCACCCCCGACGACGGCCCTCACCGAGGCGCTGGAGGCCGCCGACCCGTCCGCGCGCCTGCAGGCGGCCCTCGCGGCGGGCACGCGCCCCGACCCTGAGCACGTCCCCGTCCTCCTGGCGCGCTGCGCCGTCGAGCCCGACTTCTACGTCCGCGACATGCTCACGTGGGCCCTCACCCGGCACCCGGCGGACCTCACCGTGCCGCGCCTGGTCGACGAGCTCCGCAGGCCGACCAGGCGGGCCCGCAGCCAGGCGCTGCACACCCTCTCGAAGATCGGGGACCCGCGGGGCTGGCCGGCTATCACCGCGGAGCTGCTGGCGGACCCCGACGACGAGGTGGCCCGGAGCGCCTGGCGCGCCGCGGTGGCGCTCGTCCCGGACGGCGCCGAGCCCGCCCTCGCCGCCACGCTCGCGACCCAGCTGGGACGCGGCCACCGGGACGTCCGGCTGAGTCTCAGCCGGGCGCTGGCCGCCCTGGGGACGGCCGCCGACGACGCGTTGGCCGAGGCGGCCTCGCACGGGGACGCCGAGGTGCGCACGCACGCCGTCGTCACCCAGCGCCTCGTGGAGGACCCCGACGAGGGGTTCGACGCCGCGGTCTTCGAGGCCGAGCGCCTGGTGGCCCTGGCGGCCGCGCCCCCAGCGGCATCACTGCCAGCCGCACCGCCGGCCGCCGCGTCGGCCGCCGTCACCGACGCCGCCACGGAGCCGCCGCATGCTCATCGGTGAGGTGGCGCAGCGGTCCGGGGTGAGCGCCCGGATGCTGCGTCACTACGACGCCATCGGCCTCGTCCGGCCCACGGGACGCACTGCCGGCGGGTACCGGGAGTACTCGGACGCCGATCTTAGGCGCCTGTTCCACGTCGAGAGCCTGCGCTCGCTCGGCCTCTCGCTCGTCGAGGTGCGCCGCGCGCTCGACGACCCCGGCTTCGCGCCGTCCGACCTCGTCGACGACCTCATCGGCGCGACCCGCGAGCGCATCGCCGACGCCGAGGACCTGCTCCGCCGGCTGGAGCAGGTGCGGGCGAGCGGCGCCGACGCCTGGCCGGACGCCCTGCGCACCGTCGCCCTCGTGCGCGGCCTCCACTCGGACGACCCGGTGCGCCGCCAGCGGAGCGCCCTGTCGGCCGACCGGACGGAGGCCACCGGGCTCGCCGGCACGCTCGCCGAGTCGCTCCTGGCGGAGGCGGACGAGAACGCCGCCGGCGTGCTGCGCTGGGCCGTCGAGCGGGCCGGGGGCGAGGCGCTGGCCGTCCTCGCCCCGGCTCTGGACTCCCCGGAGCCCGCGGTTCGTCTCCGCGCCGTGACGGCCATCGCCGAGATCTCGGCCGCCGACGCCGATGCCGTCCTCGTCGGCGCCCTCGAGCACCCGGACGAGGCGGTCCGCCACCGGGCCGCCCTGGCGCTGGGGACGCGCGGCGAGCTCCGCGCCGTGCCGGTGCTGGCGGGCATGGTGGCCAGGGGGGACCGGGACGTCGAGGCCGCCGAGGCGCTCGGGGCCCTGGCGGACCGGCACGGCTGCGCCGACGCCGTCGTCGGCGTCCTCGCCGAGCAGAGCGCCACCCGGCACGACGACCCCGCCGCCCGGATGCGGCTCGCGCAGGCCCTCGCGGAGCTGCCCGCCGCGGCGGCGCGCCCCGCGCTCGAGGCGCTCGCCCATGACTCCCACCCCGACGTCGTACGGACGGCGACGTACGTCCTGCAGCGTGGAGGGGCGAGCGGGACCTAGGTCCCCTACGCGGGGCGCGGACGGTTCCTACGGTCGTGGGGCACCCGTTTCGTCCCAAATCCCCACGAGGAGACTGTCGTGGAAGCCCTCGATCTGGCGCGGTGGCAGTTCGGCATCACGACCGTCTACCACTTCATCTTCGTGCCCCTGACGATCGGCCTCACGCCGCTCGTGGCGATCATGCAGACCGCCTGGTACCGCACGGGCAACGAGCGCTGGCTGCGCCTGACGAAGTTCTTCGGCAAGCTCATGCTCATCAACTTCGCCATCGGCGTCGCCACCGGCATCGTCCAGGAGTTCCAGTTCGGGATGAACTGGAGCGAGTACTCCCGGTTCGTCGGCGACGTCTTCGGCGCCCCCCTCGCGATGGAGGCCCTCGCGGCGTTCTTCGTCGAGTCGACGTTCCTCGGGCTGTGGATCTTCGGGTGGGACAAGCTGCCGAAGAAGATCCACCTCGCGTGCATCTGGGCCGTGGCCGTGGCGACGAACCTCTCCGCGTACTTCATCCTCGCGGCGAACTCGTGGATGCAGCACCCGGTCGGCGCGGTGTTCAACGCCGAGACCGGACGCGCCGAGATGGTCGACATCGTCGCCGTGCTCACCAACTCGACCCTGCTCGCCGCGTTCCCGCACACCATCGCCGCGGCGTTCCTCACCGCCGGCACGTTCGTCGCCGGCATCGCCGCCTGGTGGATGGTCCGCCTCGTCCGCAGCGGGGACACCGAGACCGCCCGCAACGTCTACCGTCCCGCCGTCGTGCTCGGCGTCGTCACGATGCTCGTCTCGGGCGTCGGCGTCGCGATCAGCGGCGACGTGCAGGGCAAGCTCATGTTCGAGCAGCAGCCGATGAAGATGGCCGCCGCCGAGGGGCTGTGCGCGACGGAGGACGGCGCGGCCTTCTCCATCCTCGCCATCGGGGACCTGCGCAACGACTGCGACGGCGTCGTCCACCTCCTCGAGATCCCCGGCATGACCTCGTGGCTGGCCAACGCCGACTTCGCCTCGACCGTGACCGGCGTGGAGGACCTCCAGGCCCAGTACGAGGAGCAGTTCGGCGAGGGGGTCGACTACGTCCCCAACCTCGCCGTCACCTACTGGAGCTTCCGGCTCATGATCGGCCTCGGCGCCGGCAGTGCCGCGCTCGCCCTGGTCGCCCTGTGGCTCACCCGCAAGGGACGCGTGAGCGACAACCCCTGGCTCGGCCGCCTGGCCCTCGTCGCCATCCCGATGCCGTTCCTCGCCTCCTCCTTCGGCTGGATCTTCACCGAGATGGGCCGCCAGCCGTGGGTCGTCCACCCGAATCCCGACCCGTCGGGCGTCGACGGCGTGTGGATGCTCACCGCCCGCGGTGTCTCCTCAGCCGTCGGGCCGGGGACGGTCATCGGCTCGATGGTCGCCTTCACGCTGCTCTACGGGATCCTCGCCGTCGTCTGGTTCCGGCTCATGCGGCGCTTCGCCATCGAGGGGGTCGCGGACACCGAGGCGGACCCGAGCCCCGACGCCCGCGGCGACGGGCCTGACGGCCACGACGGGCGCGACGGGCCCGCCGACTCCCCCGACCGCCCGCTGTCCTTCGCGTACTGACAGGAGCCCGACATGGACCTCCCGCTCATCTGGTTCCTCCTCATCGCGGTGCTCTGGACCGGGTACCTCGTCCTCGAGGGCTTCGACTTCGGCGTCGGCATGCTGCTGCCGGTCCTGGGCCGCAAGGACAAGGACCGCCGCGTCCTCATCAACACGATCGGTCCCGTCTGGGACGGCAACGAGGTGTGGCTGCTCACCGCGGGCGGCGCGACCTTCGCGGCGTTCCCAGAGTGGTACGCCACGATGTTCTCGGGGTTCTACATCCCGCTGCTGCTCATCCTGCTCGCCCTCATCGTGCGCGTCGTCGCCTTCGAGTGGCGCGGCAAGATCAACGACGACGGCTGGCGGGCCTGGGCCGACCGCGCCATCGTCTTCGGCTCGACGGTCCCCGCCATCCTCTGGGGCGTCGCCTTCGCCAACCTCGTGCGCGGCGTCCACCTCGACGCCGACCACCAGTACGTCGGCACGTTCTGGGACCTCCTCAGCCCCTACGCCCTGCTCGGCGGGGCGACGACGTTCCTCCTCTTCCTCACCCACGGCGCGGTCTTCATCGCGCTCAAGACCGACGGCGACATCCGGCACAAGGCCGGGCGCCTCGCCACGCGCCTCGCGGTCCTCACCCTCGTCGTCGCCGGCGGGTGGGCCCTGTGGACCCAGGTCGCGTACTCGGTGACGTGGACGTGGGTCCCCACGCTGGTCGCCGCCGTCGCCCTCGCCCGGCTCGTCGCCCTCACCCGCCAGGAGCGCGAGGGCCGCGCATTCGTCGCCTCGGCCGTCACGATCGTCGCCGCCGTCGTGCTCATCTTCGGCTCGATGTTCCCCGACGTCATGCCCGCGCTGGACCCGGCGAACTCGCTCACCATCCGCAACGCCTCGTCCACGGACTACACCCTGACGATCATGACCTGGGTCGCCGTCATCCTCACGCCGGTGGTGCTGCTCTACCAGGGCTGGACGTACTGGGTGTTCCGCAAGCGGATCAGCACCGCCCAGATCCCCGAGCACACCGGTCTCGTCTTCGAGCGCAGATGAAGCCCCTCGACCCGCGGCTGCTGCGCCGCGCCCGGGCGGCGCGGCGCTACGTCGTGCTCACCGCCACCACCGGGGTGCTCACGGCGGCGCTCGTCATCGCCCAGGCGCTCCTCCTCGCCCACGCGCTGGCGCCCGTCGTCACGGGCGAGGCCACCTGGCCCGACGTCGCCCCCACCGTGGGCTGGCTCGCGGCGGTCGTCGTGGCCCGGACGGCGGTGACGGCCGTCCAGGAGCGGTACGCCCACCGCGCCGCGACCCGCACCATCACCGACCTGCGGCGCCAGGTCCTCACCCACGCCGCGGCCCTGGGGCCGCGGTGGCTCGCGCGCGGACGCACGGCGAGCGTGGCCACCCTGGCGACCCGGGGCCTCGACGACCTCGAGCCCTACCTCGTGAGGTACCTGCCGCAGCTGCTGCTCGCCGCGACGGTCACGCCGGCCACCCTCGCCGTCGTCCTCAGCCTCGACTGGATCGCCGCGCTCACCATCGCCCTCACCGTCCCGCTCGTCCCCCTCTTCATGGCGCTCGTGGGGTGGCTCACCCAGGGGTACGCCGCGCGGCGGCTCGCGACCATGCAGCGCCTCGGCGACCAGGTCCTCGACCTCCTCGCCGGCCTGCCCACCCTGCGGGCCCTCGGCCGCGAGCGCGGCCCGGTGGCCCGGGTGCGCGCCCTCGGTGACGCCCACCGGCGCGCGACCATGGGGACCCTGCGCGTCGCGTTCCTCTCCGGGATGGTGCTCGAGCTGCTCACCACGCTCGCCGTCGCGCTCGTCGCCGTCGGCGTCGGGTTCCGGCTCGTCTACGGCCAGCTCGACCTCACCACCGGCCTCGCCGTCATCGTCCTGGCGCCGGAGGTGTACCTGCCGCTGCGCCAGGTGGGCGCGCACTTCCACGCCTCCGCCGACGGCGTCGCCGCCGCCGACCAGGCGTTCGAGATCCTCGAGACGCCCGTGCCCGCCCGCGGCACCGTCCCGGCGCCGGACCTGCGCTCCACCGTGGTGCGGCTCGAGGGCGTGTCGGTCGCCGCGCCCGACCGCGACCTCCTCGCCCCGGCGGACCTCACGTTCGCCCTCGCGCCGGGCACCGTGACGGCGCTGGCCGGCCCGAACGGGGCCGGGAAGTCGACCGCCGTCGCCGTCGTGCTCGGCCTGCTGCCGCCCACGTCCGGCCGTGTCCGCCTCGCCCCCGCCGACGGCGGCAGCGGGGGCGTGGACGACGGCGGCAGTGTGGGCCTGGACGAGATCGACCCGGAAAGGTGGTGGGCGCAGATCGCGTGGGTGCCCCAGCGACCGGCGCTGACCCCGGGCACGATCGCCGAGCTCGTCGACGACGGCCGCCCGGTCACCGTCGACGAACGTGACCGCGCCGCGGCCCTCACCGGCCTCGCCGCCGTCGTCGCCCGCCTCCCCCGCGGGTGGCAGACCCCCGTGGGCCAGGGCGGGCACGGGCTCAGCCTCGGCGAGCGGCAACGGCTCGCCCTCACCCGGGCCCTGCTCGACCCGGCGCCCCTCGTCGTCCTCGACGAGCCGACGGCGCACCTCGACCACGAGAGCGAGGCCGTCGTCCTCCGGGCCGTCGAGGCGCTCCGACGGCAGGGGCGGACGGTGCTGCTCGTCGCCCACCGCTCCACCCTGCTGCGCTGCGCCGACGGCGTCGTCGAGGTGCGCAGCGCGCCTGCCGAGGCGGGTGCCCCGGTGGACGTGGGCGTGCCGGTGGGCGCGGGCGTGCCGGTGGCGGGCGCTCTGGCGGCCGCGGGAGCGGCGACCGGCATGGAGGCGACCGGCGTGGCACCGGGCGTGGCGTCCCCGAACGCGGCGGCGCCCGGCGGCGACGGAGGTGCCCCATGAGGCGCCTCGCCGCCCTGCGCCGCGACCCGCTCGTGCGCGCGGTCCGGCTCCTCGACGTCTCGTGGCGCCGGGTGGGCCTGGCCGTGCTCGCGGGCGCCGGCGCCCTCGGCAGTGCCGTCGCCCTCGCGGCCGTCTCGGCGTGGCTCATCGCCCGGGCCTCGCAGATGCCCCCGGCGATGCAGCTGTCGATCGCCGCGGTCGCGGTCCGCACGTTCGGCATCTCCCGGGGACTGCTCCGCTATCTCGAGCGTCTCGCCTCGCACGACGTCGCCCTGCGCGGCATGACGAACCTGCGCACCGAGATCTACCGCCGCCTCGCCGAGGGCCGCACCGAGGCCGTCGTCGGCGTCCGCCGCGGGGACCTGCTCGCCCGGGTCGGTGCCGACGTCGACGACGTGGGCGACGCCGTCGTGCGCGGCCTGCTGCCGGCCGCCGTCGCCGTCGTCGTCGGTCTCGGCAGCGTCGGGCTGCTCGCGGCGTTCCTGCCGGCGGCCGGCGCGTGGCTGGGGCTGTGCCTCGTCGTGGCCGGTGTCCTCGCGCCCTGGCTCGCCACCCGGGCCGCGGCCCGGCTCGAGCGCGAGCAGGCCCGCGCGCGGGGGGAGGTCGCCGCGCTCACCCTCACGCTGCTCGACGGCGCGGGCGAGCTGGCGGTCTCGGGCCGGACGGCCTCCGTGCACGCGGCGCTCGCCGGTGCCGAGGCCGACCTCGCCCGGGCCGCCGACCGGGCCGCGCGCCCGACCGCGCTGGCGATCGCGGCCGGCCCGCTCAGCACCGGGCTGGCCGTCCTCGGCGCGCTCGTCCTCGGCATCCCCGCGACGACGGCGGGTGCGCTGGCGCCGGTGGAGCTCGCCGTCGTCGTCCTCACGCCACTCGCCGTCTTCGAGGCGGTCACCCTCCTGCCGGCCGCCGGCGTGCAGCTGCTCCGCTCCCGGCAGGCCGCGGCCCGGATCCTCGAGCTCCTCGACGCCGCCCGTCCCGGTGCCGGTCCCGGCGGCGCCCCCGGCGAGGCCGCCCCTCGCGTGGCCGCCCGCCGCGCGCGGGCTCAGGCCGCGCCTGCCCCGGCGCTCACGTCGACTGGCCCGGTCACGCCCGCGACGACACCCGGCCCCGTCCTCGAGGCCCGCGGCCTGGCCTGCGGCTGGCCGGGCGGGCCCACCCTCCTCACCGGCCTGGACCTGCGCCTTGAGCCGGGGCGCTCCGCCGTGCTCGTCGGGCCGAGCGGGACCGGCAAGACAACCCTGCTCCTCACCCTCGCCGGGCTCCTGCCCCCGCACGGCGGCGAGGTGCTCCTTGACGGCCGCCCCCTCGCCGACGTCGCCCCCGACGCCCGAGCCGCGGCGGTCGTCATGACGGGCGAGGACGCCCACCTCTTCGACACCACGGTCCTGGAGAACCTCCGCGTGGCCCGGGGCGACGTCGACGAGGCTGCAGCCCGTGACGCCCTCGGGCAGGTGGGTCTGGGGCCATGGCTCGACCGGCTCCCCACCGGGCTGGACACCGTCCTCGGTGCCGACGGCGCCCAGGTCTCCGGCGGCGAGCGGCGCCGGCTGCTCGTCGCGCGGGCGCTGCTCGCCCGGGCGCCCCTCCTCCTCCTCGACGAACCCACCGAGCACCTCGACGCGCAGGGCGGCGCGCTCATGCACGACCTCCTCGCCGGCGACCTCCCGCTCGCCCGGGACCGCGGCATCCTCGCCGTGACCCACCGGTTCGAGGGCATCGAGGCCGCCGACGACGTCATCGTCCTGGCCCCGGACGGGACCGTCCGGCCGCCTGCGGAGCACGGGGACGACGGCGGTGACCGTGCCCGTGCCGCCGATGCTGCCGGTGACGGCCCGGTCGACGATGGCGCTGCCGGTGCCGACCCGTGGATCCCGGCCGACCACGCACCCGCGGGCCACCGCCGGCCCTGACGCCCCGTCGGCGGACGGAGCGGCAGGGCGCCGCGCGTGAGCCGCTACTGTGCAGCACCACGACGAGGGGCTGCACATGACGACAAAAGCACGGGGCACCGGGCCGCACGGCGGGAGCCGGAAGAAGCCGGCGACGGACAGCCTCGGGCGGCAGACCACCGGGCGCGGCGCCCTCGCTCGACGGATCATCAGCATCGTGGGCAACACGGTGGGGACCGTCGCCCTCGTCCTCGGTCTGGGAACCGTGTTCTGGCTGCTGTCGCTCACCGCGAGGGGCAAGTCGATCAGCAGCGCGTTCCCCGAGGACATCGGGGGCACCCCGACCATCGCGTTCCCCGCCCTCATGGCACTGGTCTCCATGATCGCCCTCTTCTTCGGGCAGTACGCCGCGCGCGGGCGGTGGGGCACCGGCAAGGATTCCCGGTTCTCGAGCGGGAGCGTCACGGTCCTCCTGCGCCCGATCTCCGTGGGATGGCACGCCGCGCTCCTCGCGCTCGCACTGGTGGTCTGGGGGCTCGTGGCGCTCGGCCCCGTCGTGCTCGACGTCCAGGGCCGGATCGCCGCCGAGGACTACTCGGAGGCTCTCGGCGAGATGTGGTTCACGGCAAACGCCTACGGCGCGCTCAGCGGTGCCCTCGCCGCAATGATCGGCGTCTCCCTGGTCAAGAAGCTCACCTACAACCGGTCCTTGCAGCGCCACGCGTCGAGCATCCAGGACGGCTCACCGTCGCAGCTGCGGTGGAGGTCCGTGTCGCACATCTGGCGGACCGAGCTCGGGATCGCGGCAGTCGCGGGGATCGCGCTGGGCCTCGCGCCGCTCATCGCGCACCTGGGCAGCCTCACCGAGGCCCTGCCGTTCGTCGCTGTCGGCGTGGCACTGCTGGCGGGCGCGATCGCCATGGCGCTGAACGCCTGGCGCTCCGGCCTGCCCGTGGAGCGGGTCGAGTCCTACACCTGACCCGACCCCACCCGGCATGACCCCACCGCACCCACCACGCCGCACCGCACCCGAGGGACGTCCCGTGACTGAGCGCCAGAACGAACCGCACGCCGATGCCCCGGCGACGGACGACCTCGGTCGAGCCACCACCGGGCCGGTGGCGCGGGCCCGGTTCATCGTCGCCCTCGTCGGCAACACCGTGGGCGCGCTGGCGCTGCTCGTCGGCGCCGGCACCGTGTTCTGGCTCCTGTCGCTCACCGGGGGCGACGAGCCGATCAGGAGCGTGGTCGAGGACGACACCACGGGCACCGAGACCATGTCGTTCCCCATCCTCATGGCCCTGCTCTCCATGATCGCGTTCTTCTTCGGCCAGTTCGCCGCGCGCGGACGCTGGGGCGCGGACGAGGGCTACCACTCCTCCGGCGGCAGCTTCACAGTCCTGCTGCGGCCCGTCTCCGTCGGACTGCACGCGGTGCTGCTCGTCGTCGCGTTGGCCGCCTGGGCGCTCGTCATGGTCGTCCCCCTGGTCCTCGAGGCGCAGGGCGCGATAGCGGCGTCGGACGGTTCGACTGCCCTCTCGCAGTACTGGACGGTCGTGACCGTGTACAGCGTCGTCACGGGCGCCCTCGCCGGGATGACCGGCGTCTCCCTGCTCAAGAAGCTCACCTACAACGAGTCCCTGCGGCGCCATGGGTGGACCATCCGCAAGGGCACACCGTCGCAGCTCCGGTGGCGGCTGGTGTCGCACATCTGGCGTGCCGAGCTAGGGATCGCGGCAGTCGCCGGGGTCGCGCTCGGCCTCGCGCCGCTCGGAGTTCACCTGGAGAGCACCGTCTTCAGCGTGTCCTTCGCCGCGGCGGGCGCGGCGCTCCTGGCGGGCGCCGTCGTCATGGCGCTCAACGCGTGGCGCTCCGGCCTGCCCGTGGAGCGGGTCGAGTCCTACACCTGAGCGTTGCGCGGATCCTGAGCCAGTTCGTCGACGGCCGTCACCAAGTCGGACAGCCCAGGCTCCTCGACCGGGAAGTGGTCGCACTTCCGCAACACCACGAGGTGCGTCGGACCGGCGGCCCGGGACAGCACTCGAACGCTCAGTTTCGCCGGGTCCCGTCCCCGCCGGGATGAAAAGGCCTGCCAGTCGCTCGGATCGAGCAGGCAGGTGGCGGCGACCGCGTCCGTGCGACGGGCGAGTGCGAGGTGCACGTCGTGACGCCGCCACTGCCGGGCCGGCAGGAACCGCACGTACGGGTTGGAGTGCACGCTGCCCACGCTCGTCACCGCGCCCTGTCACTGATCACCGCGCTTCACGATCGCGTCCGGGGACGTCGGCCCCCGTCCCGCAGACACGGCGACCGGTGTGTGACCGGACACTGCCCCCGGCGGGTCGGGCTCTCCGCTACTGTCGCTCGCGGCATCGCCTCTCCCGTCACCAGTGCAGGCGTGCCCATCAATCCCCTACACGACGGACAGTCGCTCGAGGAGGCACGGACCGGTGGAGCCGCTCAGCGTGACAGAGGGGCGTCCGCGCCGCCGTCGCCGCGCGCCCGTCGCCGCGGGGGTCGCCTTCGCCCTCGTGGTGGCCGGCGCGGTCGTCTTCGTCCGGCAGAGCCCGTGGTGGTCCTGCCATCAGACGACGACCCTCACCCGCGACGCCCCGGTGGACTACGCGACGTCATCCGGACCACGCCTGACGACCCCCGCGCACGTCATCGAGCAGCTGTCGGCGCTTCCCGGCGTGGGCGACCTCGTCGGCTCGGCGCCGCTCGAGACCGACGCCGCCGTCACGACCGGAGCGGGAGGCGAGATCGTCCTCTCGGACGCGCCGTTCTACGGCGAGCGCAACACCTACCGCGATGCGAGCCTCGACCCGACCAGCGGCGAGGTGTCGTGGAACCGGGGTCAGGCCGGCCAGGCCCGACCCCTGCGCCCGATCGGGGACGACCTCTACTCCCTGGCAGCCGTCGACGACGGGTACCGGCTCACCGTTCTCGACGCCCAGGAGGGGACGATCACGGGGTGCGCCGACCTCTCTCGCACCGGGAACGACGGCGTCGGCCGCACCCTCGACGCCCCGGCACCCGACGGGTCCGCCGTCGCGGTCGCGACCCCTCCGGGAGAGGCCGCCGCAGCCCTCGCCCGGATCGACGTCGCAGCGCTCGACACGGCCTGGACCCGCGATCTCGACCAGGAGGCGAGGCAGCTCGCCTGGGTCGACGGCGTCCTCGCCGTCGGGTTCCTCGACGGGCAGCTCAGCGGTGCCGACGTCGCCAACCGCTGGCAGCACGAGCGGCAGCGGGTGTCGATCGTCGGCATCGACCCGGACACGGGCGAGGAGACGTGGAGCTGGCCGCGCGAGAGGGGCGACGACGCGACCCCGCGCGCCGGCACACTCGTCCCTCTCGCGCCGGAGACCGGCCTCGTCACCATCCGCGAGACGGCTGAGGCCCCCGACGGCGACACCTCGCGCCTCGTGGCGCTCGACCCCGAGACGGGCGACGAGGTCTGGAGCTACGAGAAGGGCGGCTTCGTCGCCAACGCCGCCGGGGGCCAGGTGATCCTGCTCGACACGCAGGACAGCACGGTCGCGCTCGACGGCTTTACGGGCAAGGAGCTCTGGAGCGAGCCGGAGGGCGTGGTCGAGCCCGACGAGTGGCTCGACACCGACCGCGCCCTGCCCTGGGGCGAGCACATGCTCGTGCCCACGTGGTCCGGGTCCGTCGTGGTCCTCGACCCGTCCACCGGCGAGCGGCTCGGCGCCACCACCACCGAGGACGTCCTTCCCGCCACCTACTGGGTCACGCCGGACGCCCTCGCCGTGACCCTCGACTGGCCCGATGCCAAGGAGCTGCTCGTCTTCGACCGGGACTGAGCGCGGTCGGGCCCCGTCGCCGACAGGGCGCACGGATCGTCCGGTCAGCCTTTCGCTTCGCGAACGTCCGTTCCGTGCTCGGCGTACGCCTTGAAGTCCTCCATGTGCCTCCGCGACTGCTTGATGAAGGCACCGCGCATCAATGGAGCAGCCAGCCGCATGAGGCCGGAGAAGCAGTACTCGTTCTCGCTGACCCAGAGCGTGCGCTCCGGGCTGACCTCCCTCAGATGCTCGCGCGCCGCATTCCACATGCCATCCGCGACGATCTCACGCTCGAAGTGGATGACGGTGCCTGACGGGACGTCGCGCAGGTCCGCCGGTTCCCGGCGCGTGATGGTCTCGGTGCACTCGACAGCCTGCTTCCCCGACTGGAACACGACTCTCGACTCGGTACCGACCTGCCCGTCGACACCGCGCACCGGCTCGTGGGAGACCAGCCCCCGTAGCCAGCTCGGTCGGTGTGCAGGGTCTGCCAGTAATGGAACGACCCGCTCCCGTGGCTGCGCAATCTCCATCGAGACGGCGTACTTCATGGCGGAGTCCTCCTCAGTCGACGGCGGCGCGGGGATTCACCGTTGCCGGTCTCCAGACTTCTCCCCATCATCAGGCCAGCACCGGCGATCATCGGCGCGATTGAGCGACAGAGCCCGCGGAGCACGAACACAACCCGTCACGCCATGTCGCGCGTGCCGTCCGACACGTGGTGGGCCCGGCCGGTCTCGAACCGACGACCTCCGCGGTGTAAACGCGGCGCTCTGACCAACTGAGCTACAGGCCCTAGGGGTGTTGAGCCCAGCCTAGAGGTCCGCGCGCACCGCTCGATGCCGACTGGCACCGCAGGCTGCGGCCGGCGCTGCCCGATGCCGCCGACGTGGTGAGCCGGGCCTCGACGCCTCGGCCCGGCGCCGTCGTCCTCCTCAGCGCTGGAGCGCGCGCGCGGCGTCGACGTACTGCCCGACGTCGCGCGCGCGGCCGGCCGGGCTGAGCACCGACCAGCGCAGGACGCCGTCGGCGTCGAGGAGGAACGACCCCCGCCGGGAGTGGCCCGAGGCGGCGTCGAACACGCCGTACGCCCGGGCCGCCGCGCCGTGCGGCCAGAAGTCCGAGAGCAGTTCGAGACCGAAGCGCTCCTGCTCGGACCACGCCCGCAGCGTGAACACCGGGTCGCAGGAGACGCCGAGGACGCGCACGCCGGCGAGGCCGTCGCCGCGGTCGCGCAGCGCGCTCAGCTCGCTCGTGCACACGCCCGAGAACGCGAAGGGGAAGAACACGAGGAGCACCGGGCCGCCGCGGAGCGTGGACAGGCGCACGGGCGTGCCGTGCGTGTCCGGCAGCTCGAGCTCGGGCGCGGGCCGGCCCAGCTCAGGGAGACCCGCCTGTGTCAGGCCGGCGTCCCCCTGCCCTGTGGGCCCGTTCCCCGTAGGGGGTGGGTCAGCGCCCACGACCCCGCGCGAGGAGGCGGAACCCCGCCCAGTTCGCACCTGCGGAGACGGCCGACGTCGCCTGGAGGCCGGCGGTGTCCGCCGCCTCCGCCACGTCGGCGGGCGTGACGTGCCCGGGGCGGCCGGGCTTCGGCGTGAGGACCCAGATGAGGCCGCCGTCGTCGAGGTTGCCCATGGCGTCGACGAGCAGGTCGGTGAGGTCCCCTGCCTCGGCGTCGTCCGCGCGCCACCAGATGATGGTGCCGTCGACGACGTCCTCGTGGTCCTCGTAGGCCAGCTCGGCCCCCGTCGTCGCCTCGATCGCCGCGCGCAGGTCGCTATCGACGTCGTCGTCGTACCCGAACTCCTGGACAATCTGACCGGTCGTGAAGCCGAACCAGTTACCGTCTGCCGGGCCAGCGGTCGCTGCCACCGTTGTCCTACCTCTCGTCGGCGGCGGACCCGGACGGCCCGCTCGTCGGCACCGCGCACGGTGCCAGGGATAGCCCACCGTAGCGGGCCGTGCTCGCGCAAGCGCGCGCGCCGCACGACCACGGATCGGACCCCGGTCGGGGCAGGTCAAGTCTTCCGTACGGTGTTGCCAAGGTCATAACCACCGCGGGGCCCGAAGCATGGCGCCGGGCCGGGCCGCGGCAGAGAATGGGCCTAACCTGAGATGCACCGCGTACCGCGCGTCGTCAACGCCGACGCCTGACGGAAAGAGGACTGCGTGAGTCCACAAGACGGATCCGGACCGCTCATCAACGGACTGCTGAGCCAGGTGAAGGACATCGACGCGGAGGAAACCGGGGAGTGGCTCGAGTCCCTCGACGGCCTCATCGACGAGCGCGGCGGGCCACGGGCGCGTTACGTCCTGCTCAACCTGCTCAAGCGCGCGCGTGAGCGCAACGTCGCCATCCCGACGTCGCTCAACACCCCCTACGTCAACACCATCGGCGTCCACGAGGAGCCGTACTTCCCCGGCGACGAGGTCGTCGAGCGCAAGTACCGCGGGTGGATCCGGTGGAACGCGGCCGTCATGGTGACGCGTGCGCAGCGTCCCGACATCTCCGTCGGCGGCCACATCTCCACCTACGCCTCCATCGCAACCCTGTACGAGGTGGGCCTCAACCACTTCTTCCGCGGCAAGGACCACCCGGGCGGCGGTGACCAGGTCTTCTTCCAGGGTCACGCGGCACCGGGCAACTACGCCCGCGCCTACCTCGAGGGCCGCCTCACCGAGGCCGACCTCGACGGGTTCCGCCAGGAGTTCTCCCACCGCGGCGGCCGCGGGCTCCCCTCCTACCCGCACCCGCGGCTCATGAAGGACTTCTGGGAGTTCCCCACCGTGTCCATGGGCCTCGGCCCGGCGGAGGCGATCTACCAGGCGTGGACCAACAAGTACGTCCACGAGCGCGGGCTCAAGGACACCTCGCAGCAGCAGGTGTGGGCGTTCCTCGGCGACGGCGAGATGGACGAGCCCGAGTCGCGCGGCATGCTCCAGCACGCCGCCCAGCAGGGCCTCGACAACCTCAACTTCGTCGTCAACTGCAACCTCCAGCGCCTCGACGGGCCGGTCCGCGGCAACGGCAAGATCATCCAGGAGCTCGAGGCGTTCTTCCGCGGCGCCGGCTGGAACGTCATCAAGGTCGTCTGGGGCCGCGAGTGGGACACCCTGCTCAACGCGGACAAGGACCGCGCCCTCGTCAACCTCATGAACACCATCCCCGACGGCGACTTCCAGACGTACAAGGCGAACGACGGCGCCTACGTCCGGGAGAACTTCTTCGGCCGGGACCCTCGCACCAAGGCCCTCGTCGCGAACATGTCCGACGACGAGATCTGGGCGCTCAAGCGCGGCGGGCACGACTACCGCAAGATCTACGCCGCCTACAAGGCCGCCACGGAGCACACCGGGCAGCCGACGGTGATCCTCGCCCACACCATCAAGGGCTACGGCCTCGGCCCGGGCTTCGCGGGGCGCAACGCCACGCACCAGATGAAGAAGCTCAAGGCGACCGACCTCAAGATGCTCCGCGACTCGCTGCGCATCCCGATCACCGACGAGCAGATCGACGCCGACCCCTACGCGCCGCCGTACTTCCACCCCGGGGCGGACGCCCCCGAGCTGCAGTACATGCTCGAGCGGCGCAAGGCGCTGGGCGGGTTCCTGCCCGAGCGGCGCGAGGCGTACACCCCGCCGACGCTGCCCGAGCCGAAGACCTACGAGATCCTCGCCAAGGGCTCCGGCAAGCAGGAGATCGCCACCACCATGGCGGTCGTCCGGCTCCTCAAGGAGCTGATGAAGGACAAGGAGTTCGGCAAGCGGATCGTGCCGATCATCCCGGACGAGGGCCGGACCTTCGGCCTCGACGCCATCTTCCCGACGGCGAAGATCTTCAACCTCAACGGGCAGAACTACACGGCCGTGGACTCCGAGCTCATGCTCAGCTACAAGGAGTCCGAGAGCGGCCAGATCATGCACACCGGCATCAACGAGGCCGGGTCCGCGGCGGCGTTCCAGACGACCGGCACGTCCTACGCGACGCTCGGCCAGCCGCTCATCCCGTTCTACATCTTCTACTCGATGTTCGGGTTCCAGCGCACGGGTGACGCGTTCTGGGCGGCCGGGGACCAGCTGGCCCGCGGATTCCTCATCGGCGCCACCGCCGGTCGCACGACGCTCGCCGGCGAGGGCCTGCAGCACATGGACGGGCACTCGCCCGTCCTGGCGCAGACCAACTCGGCCGTCATCAGCTACGACCCGGCGTACGCCTACGAGATCCGCCACATCATCCGTGACGGCCTCACCCGGATGTACGGCGAGGGTGACCCCCGCGACCCGAACGTCATGTACTACCTCACGGTGTACAACGAGCCCATGTCGCAGCCGGCCGAGCCGGAGAACGTCGACGTCGAGGGGATCCTCAAGGGGATCTACAAGGTCGCCGACGCCGAGGGCGACGGACCGCGCGTCCAGCTCCTCGCCTCCGGCGTCGGGCTGCCGTGGGTGCTCCACGCCCGGGAGATCCTCGCGGAGGACTGGGGCGTTCGCGCCGGCGTCTGGTCGGTGACGAGCTGGGGTGAGCTTCGCCGCGACGCGCTCGAGGTCGAGAAGAAGCGCCTCACGGACCCGACCGGCGACCACGGCGAGCCGTACGTCACCGCCAAGCTCCGTGACGCCGGTGGCCCGTACGTCGCCACGAGCGACTTCGACCACATGGTCCCGGACATGATCCGGGCCTGGGTGCCGGGCGAGTACCTCACCCTCGGTGCGGACGGCTTCGGCTTCTCCGACACGCGGCCCGCCGCGCGCCGGCACTTCCTCATCGACTCCCACTCCGTGGTGGTCCGCACGCTCCAGGCGCTGGCCGCCCGGGGCGAGGTCGACGCCGACGCCCCGCGCCAGGCGATCGAGCGCTACCGGCTCCTCGACGTCAACGCCGGCGAGTCCGGCACCGCGGGCGGCGACGCCTGAGCCACGCCGCGCGGGCGATGCCCGAGCGGTGAGCACGTCCCGGACGGGGCGGCACGGACTCCACGTCCGTGCCGCCCCGTTCCGCGCGACACCGACCTGACCGGCAACGGACGACCGGCCGTCCCGGTCCGTCGTCGCCGATCGAGAGAGGACCACATGGCGCCCGGCACCCGTACCTCCGCCACCCGCACGCAGCGCCTCGACCGCCTGCCCTTCACCCGCGAGCACGGCCGGCTCCTCGGCGGCTCCGGCGTGGGCTGGGCCCTCGACGCGATGGATGTCGGCCTCATCTCCTTCGTCATGGCGGCGCTCGCCGTCCAGTGGCAGCTCGACGACACCCAGCTCAGCCTCATCGGCTCCGTCGGGTTCGTCGGCATGGCGCTCGGGGCCTCCCTCGGCGGCCTCCTCGCGGACAAGTTCGGGCGGCGGAACGTCTTCGCGCTCACCCTCTTCGTCTACGGGATCGCGACCGGCGCCGCGGCGCTGTCGGTCTCGGTGGGCATGCTCCTCGTCCTGCGCTTCGTCGTCGGCCTCGGGCTCGGCGCCGAGCTCCCCGTCGCCTCCACCTTGGTGAGCGAGTTCGCCCCGTCGCGCATCCGCGGCCGCGTCGTGGTCATCCTCGAGGCCTTCTGGGCCGTGGGCTGGTTCGCTGCCGCCCTCATCGGCTACTTCGTCGTGTCCACCTCCGACGACGGGTGGCGCTGGGCCCTGGCGATCGGCGCCGTCCCGGCGGCCTACGCGATCTACGTCCGCCGCGCGCTGCCGGAGTCCGTGCGCTTCCTCGAGACGCGCGGACGGCACACCGAGGCCGAGGCCGCGGTCCGCCGCTTCGAGGAGTCCGCGCCGATGTTCGGCGGTACGTCCGCGGCACCGGTGGCCCCCGCCGCCCAGCCGGTGACGGACGGCGCGGCCGCCCCCACCGCGAGCGCGCGGTCGTCCTTCGCAGCGCTGTGGAGCGCGACGCTCCGCACCCGCACAGGGGGCCTGTGGATCGTGTGGTTCGGCCTCAACTTCGCCTACTACGGCGCGTTCACCTGGCTCCCGACGCTCCTCGTCGCCTCGGGCCTCGACCTCGTCCGCTCGTTCGGCTACACGGTCGTCATCACGGCGGCGCAGCTGCCCGGCTACGCCGCCGCCGCCTTCCTCATCGAGCGGTGGGGCCGGCGTCCCACGCTCGGCACGTTCCTCGTGGGCGCGGCCGGCTCGGCGTACCTCTTCGCCATCGCCTCGACCCCGGCCGGGGTGGTCACGGCAGGGTGCCTCATGTCGTTCTTCGCGCTCGGGGCGTGGGGTGCCCTGTACGCCGTGACGCCGGAGATGTACCCGACCGCCATCCGCGGCACCGGCGCCGGCTGGGCCGCCGGGTTCGGCCGCATCGCGTCGATCCTCGCCCCGCTCGCCGTGCCCTTCCTCAACCGCAGCGGGGAGATCTGGCTCGTCTTCACGGCCTTCGCCTGCGCCTTCCTCCTCGCCGCCGTCGGCGCACTCCTCCTCCCGGAGCAGCGGGGACTCGCGCTCGAGGAGTGAGCGGACGACCCGGCCTCACCCGGCGGCCGGCACCGTCGCCAGTTCCATGACGATGCGGCCGTCGATGGCGCCGGCCTCCATCTCGGCGAAGATGTCGTTGATCTGCGTCATCGGCCGCATCGTGAAAGTGGGGGCGACCTTCCCGCGGGCGAAGAAGTCCAGGGCCTCCTCCATGTCCTTGCGGGTGCCGACGATGGATCCGCGGACCGTGAGGCCGAAGAGCACGGTCGTGAAGATGTCGAGCGGGAAGGCCTCCGGCGGCAGGCCGACCAGGGAGACGGTGCCCCCGCGGCGGAGCGCCCCGACGGCCTGGGGGAAGGCGTGGGCATTGACGGCGGTGACGAGCGCGCCGTGGACGCCGCCGGTCGCCGCCGTGAGCTCGCCGACCGGGTCCGAGCTCGTCCGGGCGTTGACCCCCACCTCGGCACCGTGCCTGCGCGCGAGGGCGAGCTTCTCGTCAGCGACGTCGATGGCCGCCACCCGCAGGCCCATTGCGACGGCGTACTGCACCGCGATGTGCCCGAGTCCACCGATCCCGGAGATGAGCACCCACTGTCCCGGCCTGGTGTCGGTCATCTTGAGGCCCTTGTACACCGTCACACCGGCGCAGAGGATGGGCGCGACGGCCGCGAGGTCGACACCGTCGGGGATGACGGGGCAGTAGCGGGAGTCGACGAGCATGTACTGCGCGAAGGACCCGTCCACGGAGTAGCCGCTGTTCTGCTGGCGCGGGCAGAGCGTCTCCCACCCGGTCTCGCAGTACTCGCACTCCCCGCACGCGCTGGCCAGCCAGGCGTTGCCCACCCGGTCCCCGACGGCGACCCGCGTCACCTGGTCGCCGACCGCGACGACGGTGCCCGCTCCCTCGTGGCCGGGCACGAACGGCGGGGCCGGCTTGACCGGCCAGTCGCCGTGCGCGGCGTGGAGGTCCGTGTGGCAGACGCCGGTGTACTCCACCCGGACGAGGGCGTCGAAGGGACCGGGGGTCGGGACGTCACGGGTCTCGACGACGAGCGGGCTCCCCAGCTCCTTGACGACCGCGGCCTGCATCTTCTCGGACATCGGTGCTCCCTCTGTGCCGGAACCGGTGGCCCGCTGCGGGGTCGTCGGTGCCGCCCGCACCGGGCGACCTCACCAGTAGACGCCCGCGCACGGATTCGCGCCCGGCTGCGGGCGACGGCCGTCCGCGACCCAGGTCCCGACGAGCCCCGGTCCGGCCGCCTCAGGTGCCGGTCGAGCCGCCCGCGACCTCGAAGCTCCACAGCTCGGCGCTGACCCCGACGGGCGGGCGCTGCGCGCCACCGTCCGGGGCCGGGGACGTCGGCCGCCCGTGCCCGGCCGCGAAGGCGTCGGAGGTGGCCCAGGCGTCGAAGGCCGCCTCGTCGCGCCAGCGGGTGACGACGAGCCACGTCGTCCGCCCGTCGCTGGGGCGGAGGAGCTCGAAGCCCTCGAACCCGTCCTGGCCGTCGACGGCGCCGGCCCGCGCTGCGAACCGGCGCGCGAGCTCGTCGCCGCTGTCGGCGGGCACAGTGATGGCGTTGATCTTGATGACGGTCATGGACCCATCATCGCCCGCGGGCACGCGGCCGGCGAGCAGCGGCAGGTGGGGGCTCAGTGCGCCCCGGGCGCGGCGTCGGCCGCCTCCGCCGCGGCGACGCGCGGCTGCAGGTCGAGGACCATGGCACGGGCCTCGTCGTTGTTGGCGTTCTCCTCGAGCTCGCGCAGGTGACGGCGAGCCTCGAGCGGTCGAACCGCCTCCAGCGCGGCGAGCACGACCTGGCGGCCCGCCTCGGGGATGTGGTCACGGGGGTTCCAGTGCCCGACGCCGAGCCCCAGCCCGTCCCCGGGCAGGGCGGCCTCGCGCAGGGTGCGCACGCCCTCGGCAACGGCGAGGCCGGTGTGCTCACGCTCGCAGGCCCCGGCGAGGCGGCGCATGGCCCCCTCGTGGTCCTCGGCGAGCGAGAGGCGCCCGAGCTCGATGAGCGGGTACCAGGCGCGGGGGTTGCCGGCGAGCTCCTCGGCGAGCGCCCACACGGCGACGTCGGAGGACACGCGGTGCGTCACGTGCTCGTGGTCGGCGGTCAGTGGGTCGACGGGGTCGTCGCCCTCGGCGTGCCGGCGCACGATCTCCGCCAGCGCGGCGAAGGCGGTGACGTTGTTCGGATCCTCCACGAGGAGGGCGCGCAGGGCGTCCTCCCGGGGGGCGTCGTCGCTCGGGGCTGCCGTCGTCGGACGGCGCATGCCGACCTTCGACGCGGTCGCTGGGCGCGAGAGCAGGGCTCTCAGTCGGGCGAGTAGGGCCATGCACGTGACCATATCTGCTCAGTCGCGCGCGCTCATCCGGAAAGCGACGACGGCGCCACCCACCAGTTGTGGGCACTCGACAATTGCGGCCGTATGCTCAGCGCCCATGGGAGCAACGACGGCGCGCAACCTCACGACGGACGGCGGCTCGTCCGACGTCGTCCGCAGGCTGCGCGGCGGGACGGACCTACTCACCTCGGCCGCCCTCAAGCGCCTCGACGGGGAGGTCCCCTGGTACGGCGAGCTCGCCGCCGAGGACCGCTCGTGGATCGGGCTCGTCGCCCAGTCCGGGATCGCCGCGTTCATCGCCTGGTACGAGCGCCCGTCGACGGCGACCTACAACGCCGGGGAGATCTTCCGCGCCGCGCCGCCGGAGCTCACCCGCTCGATCTCGCTCCAGCACACCCTCCAGCTCGTGCGCCTCGTCGTCGAGGTGGTCGAGGACAACGCCGTCCAGCTCGCCGCCCCGGGGCAGCAGGCCGACCTGCGCGACGCCGTCCTGCGCTACTCCCGGGAGGTCGCCTTCTCGGCGGCGGAGGTCTACGCCCGGGCGGCGGAGGCCCGGGGCGCGTGGGACGCGCGGCTCGAGGCGCTCGTCGTCGACTCCCTGCTGCGCGGCGACCCCGACGCCTCGATGCGCTCGCGCGTGTCGGCGCTCGGCTGGACCGGCCGCGGCCCGACGGTCGTCATGGTCGGCGCCATGCAGCAGCCCGTGGACGAGCGCCGCACCGCGGAGATCCGGCGAGCCTGCCGGCGGGCGGCCACCGACGTCCTCGTCGGTATCCAGGGCGACCGGCTCATGGTCGTCCTCGGCGGTGACGAGGACCTGCGCGCCGCCGCGGAGACGCTCCTGCCCCGGTTCGGCGCGGGCACCGTCGTCCTGGGACCCGCGGTGAACGACGTCGTCGACGCCGGACGCTCGGCGCGCGCCGCCCTCGCCGGTCTGCTGGCCGCGCCCGCGTGGCCCGACGCCCCGCGGCTCGTCGGGGCCGACGAGCTCCTGCCCGAGCGGATGCTCAACGGCGACACCCTCGCCCGCCGCACCTTGCTGACCGAGCTCTACCGGCCGCTCACCGCCGCCGGCGGGCCCCTCCTCGAGACGCTCGCCGAGTACGTCGCCCAGGGCCGCTCGCTCGAGGCCGCCGCCCGCGCGCTGTACGTCCACCCCAACACCGTCCGGTACCGGCTGCGCCGGATCGCCCAGGTGGTGGGGTGGGACCCCACGGACTCGCGGGAGGGCTTCGTCCTCCAGATCGCCGTCGCCGTGGGCCGCCTCGCGGAGCAGGGCGCCGCGCACCACGGGACGTGACGGCCGGCGCGTCGCGCATGTGAGCCGCATCACCCGGTTGTGGGGTCCCCACAAGGTGACCCGACCGACTTGGTAGGGCGCGTATGCGGGGCCAACGGCGCGCGGCTTGGGAGAGTGGAAACCGTGCTCGCCGTCGTCTGCCCTGGTCAGGGCGCCCAGTCCCCCGGCATGCTCAGCCCCTGGCTCGAGCTCCCCGGCTCCGCCGCGACCCTCGCGGGCTACTCGGAAGCCGCCGGCACCGACCTCACCCGCCTGGGGACGACGGCGGACGCCGCGACCATCCGCGACACCGCGGTCGCGCAGCCGCTCATCGTCGCCACCTCCCTCCTCAGCCTCGGCGCGGTGCTCGACGGCGCCGACCCGGCCGCCGTCGCCGGCGTGACCGCTGGCCACTCGGTGGGCGAGCTCGCCGCCGTCGCCATCGCCGGGGTCCTGCCCGCCGCGGACGCCCTGCGCCTCGTCGGCGAGCGAGGCCGGGCCATGGCCGAGGCGGCCGCGGCCACCCCCACGGGGATGAGCGCCGTCGTCGGCGGCGACCCCGACGACGTCGGCGTCGTCCTCGCGCGCCACGGCCTCACCCCCGCGAATGTCAACGGCGGTGGGCAGGTGGTGGCCGCCGGCACCCTCGAGCAGCTCGCCGCCCTGGCGGCCGACCCGCCGGCCCGGGCCCGCGTCATCCCCCTCGAGGTGGCGGGCGCCTTCCACACCGAGCACATGGCCCCCGCCGTCGAGCGGGTCCGCGCCGTCGCCGCCTCCCTGAGCCCCGCCCAGCCGCGGGTCGCGCTCCTGTCGAACGCCGACGGCGCGGCCGTGACCGACGGCGCCGACGCCCTAGCCCGGATCGTCGCCCAGGTGGCGCGGCCGGTGCGCTGGGACCGGTGCTGCGACACAATGCTCGCGATGGGCGTCACCGGCGTCCTCGAGCTGGCCCCGGGCGGGGTGCTCACGGGCCTGGCCCGGCGCACGCTCAAGGGGGTCGAGGCGCTCGCCCTGAAGTCACCCGACGATCTCGACGCCGCGCGCGACCTCGTGCGCCGTCACGGAGGCCTTGAATGACCCGTCCTGCCCTGCGCGAGGCCCCGGCCCGAGCCCATTCCCGCATCCTCGGCGTCGCCGGTGTCCGCGGGGAGAACGTCGTCGTCAACGACGACCTCGTCGGCCCCATCGACAGCTCCGACGAGTGGATCCGCCAGCGGACGGGGATCATCTCCCGCCGCCGGGCGCCGCAGGACGTCACCATCGCCGACCTCACCGAGCAGGCCGGCCGCGCCGCCCTCGAGGTGGCCGGCGTGGACCCGGCCGAGGTCGACGCCGTCATCGTTGCCACGGTGACGCACCTCGAGCAGACGCCGTCGCTCGCCGCGATCATCACCGACCGCCTCGGGGCCACCCCCGCCGCGGCCTTCGACATCTCCGCCGCCTGCGCCGGCTACTGCTACGGGATCGCCCAGGCGGACGCCCTCGTGCGCGCCGGGACCGCGCGCCACGTGCTCGTCATCGGCGCGGAGAAGATGTCCGACTTCGTCGACCCGACCGACCGCACCATCTCCTTCCTCCTCGGCGACGGGGCGGGGGCCGCCGTCGTCGGCCCGTCCGACACGCCCGGCATCGGGCCGACGGTCTGGGGCTCGGACGGCAGCCAGGCGCGGGCGATCTACCAGACGCACTCGTGGATGACCTACAAGGACGGCTCGGACACGTCCTGGCCGACGCTGCGCCAGGAGGGCCCCACCGTCTTCAAATGGGCGAGCTTCCAGATGGCGAAGGTCGCCAAGGAGGCCCTCGACGCCGCCGGCGTCACGCCCGATGACATCGAGGCGTTCATCCCGCACCAAGCGAACATGCGGATCATCGACCAGCTCGCCAAGCAGATCGGGCTCAGCGACTCCGTCGTCATCGCCCGGGACATCGCCGAGACCGGCAACACCTCCGCGGCCTCCATCCCGCTGGCCACGGAGCGGCTCCTGCGCGAGGGGCAGGTCTCCTCCGGGGCCCTGGCCCTGCAGATCGGCTTCGGCGCCGGGCTCGTGTACGGCGCCCAGGTGGTCGTCCTCCCCTGACCGACCTCTGACACGCGGCTCCCGACCGGGGGCCGGCATGGACCAGACTGACCCCGACCTACCCCAACCGAAACGGAGAACACCCATGGCACACAGCGAGCAGGACATCCTGGCCGGCCTTGCCGAGATCGTGAACGAGGAGACCGGTCTGCCGACCGACTCCGTGCTGCCGGAGAAGTCCTTCACGGACGACCTCGACATCGACTCGCTGTCGATGATGACGATCGTCACGCTGGCCGAGGAGAAGTTCGACGTCCGCATCCCCGACGAGGAGGTCGCCAACCTCGCGACCGTCGGCGACGCGGTCACGTTCATCACGAACGCCCAGGAGTCCTGAGCCCTCCGGTGCGGCGGGAGGCTCTGCCCCCGCCGCACCGAGCTCGGCGTCCTCGGGACGCACCCACGATCCCAGGAGTGAACATGGCCACCACCGTCGTCGTCACGGGTCTCGGCACCACCTCACCGCTGGGCGGTGACGTCGCCTCCACATGGGAGGGCGCCCTCGCCGGCCGCTCCGGGGTCCGCCCGCTGGAGAACGACTGGGTCGAGCGCTACGAGCTCCCCGTCTCCTTCGCGGGCCAGCTCGCCGTGCCCGCGGCCGAGGTTCTCACGCGCCCCGAGACCCGGCGGATGGACCCCAGCGCCCAGTACGCCATGGTCGCCGCGCGCGAGGCGTGGGCCGACGCCGGTTCCCCCGAGGTCGACGGCGAACGCCTCGGCGTCGTCGTCGCGTCGGGCATCGGTGGCGTGTGGACCATGCTCGACGCCTGGGACACCATCCAGGCCAAGGGCGCGCGGCGGGTCATGCCGCTGACGGTGCCCATGCTCATGCCCAACTCCCCCGCCGCGTACGTCTCCCTCGAGGTCGGCGCCCGCGCCGGCGTGCACACCCCGGTGTCCGCGTGCGCCTCCGGCGCCGAGGCGGTCGCCTACGGCGTGGAGATGATCCGCAGCGGCCGGGCCGACATCGTCGTCGTGGGCGGCACCGAGGCGGCCATCCACCCGATGCCGCTCGCGTCCTTCGCGAAGATGCGCGCCCTGTCCACCCGCAACGACGACCCGGCGGGCGCCTCGCGCCCCTACGACGTCACCCGAGACGGCTTCGTCATGGGTGAGGGGTCCGGCGTGCTCGTCCTCGAGTCCGCGGAGCACGCGGCGGCCCGCGGCGCGCGGGTGTACGCGGAGATCGCCGGCGTGGGGCTGAGCTCCGACGCCTACGACATCGCCCCGCCCGACCCGTCCGGCCGCGGCCAGGAGCTCGCCATGCGCGCCGCCCTGCGCGACGCCGACGTCAGCGACCGCGACGTCGTCCACGTCAACGCCCACGCAACCTCCACCCCGGCCGGCGACGGCGTCGAGGCAGCGGCCATGCGCCGCGGCCTCGGCGGCGAGGCGGACCACGTCGCGGTGTCGGCGACCAAGTCGATGACCGGGCACCTCCTCGGCGGCGCCGGCGCGCTGGAGACGATCTTCACGGTCCTCGCCGTGCGCGACCGCGTGGCCCCGCCCACGATCAACGTCACCGAGCTCGAGCCCGGGATCGACATCGACCTCGTCCGCGGCACCCCCCGGCCGCTGCCGGGGGGCCAGATCGCAGCGCTCAACAACGCGTTCGGCTTCGGCGGGCACAACGTCGCGCTGGTGGTCCGCAGCGTCTGAGGCGCTGCTCCGCCCTGTACGGCCGACGACGACGGCGCACCGCCGTCGGCGTCAGCCGACGCCGCAGTTCAGCCGACGCCGCAGTTCAGCCGACGCCGCAGTTCAGCCGACGCCGCAGTTCAGTCGACGTCGCGGCTCAGCCGACCCGGTGGAGCCAGCGCACCGGCGCACCGGCGCCGGCGTAGCGGAAGGGCTCCAGCTCGTCGTCCCAGGCCTGGCCGAGGGCGAGGTCGAGCTCGTGGCGCATCCGCGCCGGGTCGGACGCGCTGGCGACGGCGGCCCGCACGCGGTCCTCGGGGACGACGACGTTCCCGTGGGCGTCCGTCTGGGCGTAGAAGATGCCGAGCTCGGGCGTGTGCGACCAGCGTCCGCCGTCGACGCCGGGCGAGGGGTCCTCGGTGATCTCGTACCGCAGGTGGGTCCACCCACGCAGCGCGGAGGCGAGGCGCGCACCGGTGCCGACCGGTCCGGCCCAGGAGTACTCGGCCCGGAAGAGGCCGTCGGCGGCGGGCTGCGGGGTCCACTCGAAGGACACGCGCGCATCGAGCACCGTGCCGGCCGCCCACTCCACGTGCGGGCACAGGGCCCGGGGCGCGGAGTGCACGAAAACAACACCGCGGGTGATGACACCACTCATGGTGAGCCTCCTGGTTCCGGTTGAGGTGCGTCTTCCCCTACGACCTCGTCCGTCCAGGTGCCCGCATGATCACGGCGGAACTCGCCCATCATGCCATCACAGTGGCCCATGTCACCACCCGGCCCCCAGGAGGGAGGGCGGGCGGCCCGGACTACTCGCGTCAGAGCTGCTCGCGGATGGCGCGCATGGCCTTCTTGCGCTCGGCCCGCTCGAGGCGGTCCAGGTAGAGCATCCCGTCGAGGTGGTCGCACTCGTGCTGGAGGCAGCGGGCCATGAGCTCCTCGCCCTCGACGACGACGGGCTTGCCGTCGAGGTCGATCCCCTCGACGCGGGCGTACCAGGCGCGGCGGGTGGGGAACCACAGGCCGGGCACGGAGAGACAGCCCTCGTCGCCGTCCTGGTACTCGTCCTCGGAGACGGCCACGAGGCGCGGGTTGAGGACGTAGCCGATCTCGTCGTCGATGTTCCACGAGAAGGCGCGCAGGCTGACGCCGATCTGGTTCGCGGCCAGGCCCGCCCGCCCCTCGGTGTCGACGGTCTCGAGCAGGTCCTCGACGAGGGACCGAACGCCGTCGTCGATGTCCGTGATCTCGTCGCACGCGGTGCGCAGGACGGGGTCGCCGACGACGCGGATGTCACGCATAGCCATACGTCCAGTCTTTCACGCGCGGGGCGGTGCTCCCGTCGTGGGACCGGGGGCGTGGCGATTCGGGGGGCGGTCCGTTCCTCGGGCAAGATGGGGGCCGCTCGGGAAGGGAGCGCTGTGGACGAGACCTGGCTGGACCCCCATGTGCCGGTGGACCTCGACAACTGCGCGCGCGAACCCATCCACATCCCCGGCTCCATCCAGCCCCGGGGCGTGCTCCTCGTCCTCGACGACGACCACACGGTGGTGCAGGCGTCGGCGAGCACGGCCGCCCACCTCGGCATCGACGCGGCCGACGCGCTCGGGCGGCCCCTCGCGGACGTCGTCGGGACGGAGGCCGCCGAGGTCATCGCCGCGCACCTGCGCGCCGGCGGCGACGTCCGCGACCGCAACCCCGTGCTCGTCGACGTCCAGGGCGTCCCGACCGACGCCGTCCTCCATCACCCGCCGGGCGCGGAGCACCTCCTCGTCGTCGAGCTCGAGGCGGCGGCCGGCCCGCGGCCGCTGGAGCACACCAACACCTACCAGGCGGTGCGCGGCACGGTCGGCGCCCTCAACCGGGCCTCCAGCCTCGAGGAGCTCTACGCCGTGACGGCGCGCGAGGTCCGGGCACTCACCGGCTTCGACCGCGTGATGATCTACCGCTTCGACGCCGACTACAACGGCGAGGTGGTCGGCGAGGACCGGCGCGCGGACCTCAACAGCTTCTTCGGGCTCCACTACCCCGCTACCGACATCCCCCCGCAGGCGCGGGCGCTGTACGAGCGGAACTGGATCCGGCTCATCTCCGACGTCGAGTACGTCCCCTCGCCCATCGTTGTCGCCGACCCGCAGCGGTCCGCGCCCCTGGACCTCACCTTCGCGACCCTGCGCAGCGTCTCGCCCATGCACATCGAGTACCTGCAGAACATGGGCGTGACGGCGTCGATGTCGATCTCGCTGCTCAAGGACGGGCGGCTGTGGGGCCTCATCGCCTGCCACCACTACTCCGGCCCGTGGGCGCCGCCGTACGGGGTGCGCGCCGCCGCCGAGTTCCTCGGCTCCGTGCTCTCGCTCCGGCTGGTCGCGCAGGTGGAGGAGGACCGCATCGCCGCGGCCCGCCGCGTGGGTGCGGAGCTCGCCGGCCTCGTCGCCGCCAGCCGCGCCGAGGACGTCCCCCTGGCGGAGGCGCTCACCGGCGACGACACGCTCCTCACCCTCATGGCGGCCGACGGCGCGATCGTCCGCGCGCACGGGGAGGTGGCCACCGTGGGCTGCGCTCCCCCTGGCGCGGGGGCGCTGCTCGAGTGGGCCGTGAGCCAGGGGTCCGAGGTGGTGTGCACGACGTCGTTGGCTCAGGACGCCCCCGGGCTCGCCGCCGCCGTCCCCGAGGTCGCCGGCCTGCTCGCCGTCACGCTGCCGTCCGACGACGCCGTCGTCTGGCTGCGCCGCGAGGCGGTCTACGACGTCGACTGGGGCGGGGACCCGCGCAACAAGGAGATCGCCCGCGGGGAGGGCGAGGAGGTGCGGCTCAGTCCGCGCAAGTCCTTCGACCGGTGGCGCGAGACCGTGCGGGGCTCGTCGCTCCCGTGGACCGAGGAGCAGGCGGAGATCGCGGCGCTGCTGCGCGGTCACGTCGTCGAGGCGCTCTACCTGCGCGGGCGCCGGGACGCCCGGGCCGCCGAGGTGCTGCAGCGCTCCGCCCTGCCCGCGCAGCTGCCCGAGGTCCCGGGGTGGTCCTTCGAGGCGCGTTACTCCCCCGCGGACGGCAACCGGGTGGGCGGTGACTGGTACGACGCCCTGGAGCTGCCGGACGGCCGGCTCGCGGTCGCGGTCGGCGACGTCACGGGCCACGGCCTCGCCGCGGCCTCCACGATGGGCAAGCTCCGCAACGGCCTGCGCGCGCTCCTCGTCTCCGGTGCGGCGCAGCAGCTCGTCGCGACCGCGGTGCGCGGGCTCGACGACGTCATGCGCGTCACCATGCCCGACGAGATGGCGACCCTGCTGCTCGCCGTCGTCGACCCCGCGACGGGCGAGGCGGAGTACGCC
Organism: Georgenia faecalis; assembly: GCF_003710105.1. GTDB lineage: Bacteria > Actinomycetota > Actinomycetes > Actinomycetales > Actinomycetaceae > Georgenia_A > Georgenia_A faecalis. The sequence goes on along the minus strand of NZ_CP033325.1, from coordinate 1,293,725 downwards.
CGCGTGGGCCACCTCCCGCTCATCGTTCTCGCGGCCGACGGCGAGGCCTCCTGGGCCGGGCCGGTGGGGGTCGCCCCGCTGGGCTACGTCGCGGGCACGCCCGAGACCGGGCGGCTCACGGTCCCACCGGGCGGCGGCCTCGTGCTGTTCACCGACGGGCTCATCGAGCGGCGGGAGACGCCTCTGGTGGAGAGCCTGAGCACGCTCCGCGACGCGTTCTCCGGGGGCGCTCCGCTGGACGCCGTCATCGCGGCGGTGCGTGACCCCCGGTCCACCGACGACGCGACCGCCGTGGTGGTCCGCCGCGGGTAGACTCACGCGGTGCGCAAAGACGCGGGGCAGATCACCCTGACCGGCTCCGGGTGCAACGTCCAGGCCGTGCTCGTCGGCGAGGTCGACCTCGCCGCGGTGCAGCGCTTCCGCGCCGCCCACCAGCGGCCAGGCCCGATCGCCGATCTCGTGGCCGAGCACCTGACGTTCATCGACTCCTCCGGGCTCAAGTTCCTCCTGCAGCTGCAGGCCGCCAACCCCGGTATGCGGCTCGTGCGGCCGTCGCGGGCCCTCACCGACCTGCTCGAGATCACCGGAACCGCGTCCCGGTTCGGGCTGGCGGACGCGACCGGCTGAGTCGCTCGCCGGCGGGCTGGTCTGCCGGCTCGAGCTGGCTCGCTGATGACCGGCTGGCTGGCTTCGCCGGCGGGCTGGCCTGCTGCGGCCCGGCGGCGACGCGCGGCCGCCGCCGGGTGTGCCGCGCAGCCGTCAGGCGGCGTGGTGGGCGGCGAGAGCCTCGCCGGCCTGCACCGCAGCTGCCTCGGCGTCGGTGCGCATGCGCGCGGCCATGTCGGCGAAGTCGTCGAGCGCCGGGTTGACACCGACGAGCGTGAACTCGCGCTCGACCACCGTGAGGTCCGCACCCCAGACGTCGGCGAGGACCCGGCGGAGGTAGTCGGTGTTGTGGTCCCAGCCCTCGCGCGGGGTGCCGGGGCCGTAGGAGCCGCCGCGCGTGGTGACGAGGACCGTGGGCGTGCCCTCGAGGAGCGGGGTGCCCTGCGGCGCCCCCGCGATGACGAGGTCGATCCACGCCTTGGCGTGCTGCGAGATGCCGAAGTTGTACAGCGGCATGGCAAGGACGACGCTCGTCGCGGCCTGCAGCTCCGCAGCGACCTCGGCGGCGATGCCGAGCGCGTTGCGCTGCGCGTCGGTGCGGTCCGCCTCCGGCGTGAAGCTCGCGGAGATCGCGGCGGCCCAGGCGTCCGCGGGCAGCGGCGCCTCGCCGAGGTGGCGGCGGACGACCGGCACCTGTGGGTGCGCGGCCACGATCGTGTCGAGCACGACGTCGGCGAGGGCGCGGCTGGCGGAGCGGTCGCCCTGGATGGTGGCGTCGACACGGAGCACGGTCATGGAGGATCTCCTCTGGTGGGGCACGTTGAGCGTTCAACTTGCAACCTACGCGCAAGGGACGTGAATGTTCAAGTCGACGGGTAGAGTGGCCTTGTGAGCACCGACACCCCGCGCGCGACCGCGCCTGATCAGGAGCCGGCCGAGCAGGCGCCGGCCGAGCAGGCGCCCTGGCTCACGCCCGGCCAGCAGCGGGACTGGCGCTCCCTGCTCGGGCTCCTCATGACCCTCCCCGCCGCCCTGGACGCCCAGCTCAAGCGCGACGCCGGGGTCAACGTGTTCGAGTACAGCGTGCTGGCGGCCCTGTCGGAGGCGCCGGACCGCGCGCTGGCGCTGAGCGATCTCGCCGCGCTCGCCCAGGGGTCGCTGTCGCGGCTGTCCCACGCGGTGACGCGGCTCGAGCGGTCGGGCTGGGTCGAGCGGTGCCCCGCCGTCGACCAGGCGGGCCGGCGCACGCAGGCGCGGCTCACCGACGGCGGCATGGTGAAGGTCAAGGAGATCGCCCCCGGTCACGTCCGCGAGGTGCGCCGCCTCGTCGTCGACTCGCTGACGCCCGAACAGCTCGTTGCGCTGGGCGAGGCGGCGCGGACCATCGCCGCTGTCACCACGGCGGGAGCCTCAGACGCCTGCCGCAGGGTCGGCGACTGCTGAGCGGAGAGCGCGGATCTCGGCGATGAGTACCTCGTCCGCCCGGCGGAGGCCGAAGGCGCACAGGAACGCGACAGCGAGCCCGTTGGCGACCGTCACCCACAACGGCAGGCGGTCGCCCACGTAGTCGCTGGCAGCGGCGAAAGAGCACACCACCCACGGCAGCACGGCAAGCGCAGTCCATCGCCCGGACCGGGTGGAACGACCGTGCTCCACGAGGATCTCCCGGTCGCGCAACGGGATGCCCCGGAATCCGAGGAGCGCATTGACGAGGTAGACGACGGCCACCAGGCCGACCCCCGCCAGGCCGGCGATCTCGCCCCACCACGCGAGTACGACGGTGGAGCCCGCCGCGGCGCCGATGGAAAGGTAGTACCCCCGTGGGTTCATCCGGAGGTCGCGCTCGCCGCGCACCTGGTCCGCGTACGGCTCTCTCGGGGCGCCGGCGGGCGCGGGCTCCTGCATGGCGCCAGAGTGCCAGGGACCGCCTTTGGCCGTACGGCAATCACCGGGCGAAGACGGTCGCTCAACCGGCCTGTTGCCGAGCCCGCGCCAGGTTGTGGGCGATGAGCACCTCCTCGGCGCGCCGCAAGCCGACGGCCCACAGCGGCACGACCGCCACACCCAAGACAATGGCCGCCCACAGCGGCACGCCGCCGGAGAGGATCGTGCCCCGAACAAGGTTCCAGCAGACGAGCCACACCACGAGCGGCCCCAGCATCCAGAGCCCCGAACGCAGCGGACGGGCCGGTGACAGCGTGGTGCCGGGTGGGGACAAGGGAATGCTGCGGTAGCCGAGCATCCGGTCGACGAGAACGACGACGACGATCAACACGAAACCCACCGTCACACCGAGGGAGCCGAACCAGGCAAGGACGAGCATCCCCCCGAAGGCGGCGCCGGTCGCCACCTGGTGCGGCCACGCATTCGGCCGCATCACCACATCGCCGGACGGCTGGCCGGCTAACGGCGCGCGGGGAGCGCTCCAGGGCACGGGCTCTTGCACGGTGATCAGCGTGGCAGAAGCGTGCGCCGCTGTCGGCCGTTCGCACGCGCCACCGCCGCTGGATCGGTCAGGGCTCGAAGTCCAGTTTCAGCGCCTCGAGTGGGGCGCCTTGGAGTGTGGTGGCTCGTGCGTGGGCGCCGCCGGCCGGACATACACCCTTGTGATGGGCGTCCCCGTCGTAGAACAGGACGCGGCACCGGCCGCACCGGGCCCACTGATCCTGCCCGGTCGGGGCCTGGGTGCTGAGCGGGAGGCTGAAGCGGAAGCCCTGCCGCTCGTGACCACCCGCACCGGCGGGGCAGGTGCCCGGATCGCCAGGGGCGGAGCCCAGTCCACTGCCGGGACGGACCATGGCGAAGCAACGGTTGCAGAACCGCCAACCGGCTTCGGTGGCGGGGCTCGCGGGCCGGTCGTGCGGCAGGTAATAGCGGTAGCCCTGGGCCACGTGGCCAGCGCCGCCGTTGCCGGGGCACACGCCGTTGCGCGGGATGAACTCGGTGGTGAAGCCTTGGTAGAACATCGCAAAGCAGTGGTTGCAGAACCGCCACTTCGTCTGCCCCCGCATCCGCGTCCCGAATGTCGCAGTGTAAGAACCGCCCTGGCCGTTAAAGGCCAATGTCTGGCTGGCGGTTCGCCCCGTCTCCGCGAGCGCGAGGTCTTCAGGCGTGAAACGCAGCTCCTGCAGGTCGATGATGTCGTCGTCCGGCGCGCCCGTGAACGTCGCCTTGAGGCCCCGCCGAATGCGTCCCATCGCGTCTTTGACCCGCACGTCGCGCGCGGCGCCGCGAGTCCGCGCGATAGAGGACGCTCCGGCAGCGGCCGCGGACGCCCCCGCACTGAACGGGCTGGAATTGTCATGCTCCATGAGGGCGGCAATGATGATTGCGGCGTCGGGTGAGGCCAGCTCACGCTCGTCGTCGTTGAACCAGAACGGGATGAAACCGATCGGCCGGGTATCGCCGTCGCTCATATCGAAGGGGCCGTACCGGCGGTGCGTGGTGGCCGGTGCGTCGAGGTCGGCGGCGAAGACGACGAGGTACGGCTCGTCGCCCCCGAGGCCGTCGGTGGTCTCCACGCAGTGCAGTGCCTCGACCCACATGTAGAGCACGGCGACCTCCCCCGCACGCACGAGCAGCCGCCGCGCCGGAGTGCAGCAGGCCTGCTCGACGGTACTGCTGCCCCCCGGTCCTGCCAAGGGGTCCGCCCCGCTCGCCAGCTCGCGTCGCGACTACTGCGACCGCCCCGACTCCTGGGACTACCGATGATTCATGCGGGCCAACTGCGCTGAGGCCGTGGCTCCCGCGACTGGACTCGAACCAGTAACCGTCCGATTAACAGTCGGATGCTCTGCCAATTGAGCTACGCGGGATCGTGCGGACCGACTCTAGCAGGACCGGAGCACCCCTCTCGAACCGGTCAGCAGCCCCGGAGTGTGACCTTCGCCGCTCCCGGCCGGCCAAGCCGTCGGCTACTCCGGCAGGCCGACGGCGCGACGCGCCCGGCGCTCCAGCTCGTCGATCTGGCGCTGCTCGTCGTCGGTCCCCGTCAGGGTCCCGAACGCCGTCAGCTGGGAGTACAGCGAGCCGTCCTCGTCGCGCCGCACGGTCGCCCGCACCTGCCCCCCGGCGAGCGTCAGCGTCTCGGCGTGGATGACCGACGACTGCACGCGCTCACGCAGGCTGGTGGTGAAGCGCTCGACGTCGTCGTCCGCGAGGGTGAGGACCTCCTCAGGCCGCCCGCGGTCCGACCACGTGATGGTGAAGGTCCGGGCGTCGCCGTCCCACTTGCCGTTCTCAATGTGGTGCCAGGGTGCCCGGAGCCGCACGCCCTCCTCCCCGACGACGACGAGCGCCGGCTTGGTGACGACGGCCCACCCGTCCCCCGCGAGCTCGGCCGCGACGAGCGACCGCTCGCCGTCCAGGTGCCGGGCGAAGGAGTCGGGCAGGCGGGCGGTGCGGCGACGCTTGAGCATGGTCAACGGTATCTCTGCCCCGCGCCGTTAGGCTGTGAGGCCGTAGGCCCCAGTAGCTCAGCCGGTCAGAGCAGCGGACTCATAATCCGTCGGTCGCAGGTTCAAGCCCTGCCTGGGGCACCTCGCGCGCGGACCGGAACTCGTTCGCGCGCAGCCACCTCCTAGAGTCATCGGCGTGCAGGTCGCCCCCCTCTCCCCCGACGACGTCGAGGCCGCCCTGGCGCTCTGGGACGCCGTCGGGCTCACCCGGCCGTGGAACGACGCCCGGTCCGACCTGCTCCGGGCCATGCGCGGCCCGGACTCGACGGTCCTCGGAGGCTACGGACCGGCCGGCGCCCTCATCGCCACCGCGATGGTGGGCCACGACGGTCACCGCGGCTGGGTCTACTACGTCGCCGTCACGCCTGAGCGCCGGGGCGAGGGCCATGCCCGGCAGATCATGCGGGCGTGCGAGGAATGGGTGCGGGATCAGCAGATCCCGAAGCTCCAGCTCATGGTGCGCACCGACAACCACGACGTCGTCGGCTTCTACGAGGCGCTGGGGTACGAGACGTCCGAGGTGACGGTACTCGGGCGCCGCTTCGTCGACTGAGCGATTATAGATCGCCCCGAGCAGCCGGCGCACCGGACGGCCCGTTCGCGACTGCGCCGCGCCGCACCACCGCGACGCGGCCGTGGTCACAGGTGTCGGTGGCGGAACGCGCTCCGCCGATCGGCGACGATAGGAGGCCAGCAGGAGCAGCAACACGCGAGGAGATCCACCGTGGCCGCATGGTCCACCCAGACCGCCCTGGGCAAGCAGCTCGGGCTGTCCGCCATCCAGGTCGGCACCCAGCTCACCGCCCTCGGCCTCAAGGACGGCCCCGCCGCCACCCCCGACGCCCTCACCCGGGGCCTCGCCAAGGAGTCCCAGACCCGCGCGGGTGACACGTTCTTCCTCTGGCGCACCGAGGACGTCCTCGGCCTCCTCCAGGGCGGTGAGATGCCCGCCGCTCCCCCGGCGGCCGACTACAGCACCTTCGACCGGGTCATCGCCACCGACGGCTCCGCCATCCGCAACCCCGGCCCTACCGGCTGGGCGTGGGTCGACCAGCGCACCCGCGAGACCGGCGCCGGCCGCTTCGACCACGGCACCAACAACATCGGCGAGATCACCGCCGTCATCGAGGCCCTCGACCACGTCGGCCCCGACGGCGACGTCCTCATCCGCGCCGACTCCAAGTACGTCATCGACATGGCGACGAAGTGGCTGCCCGGGTGGAAGCGCCGCGGGTGGAAGAAGGGGGACGGCAAGACGCCGGAGAACCTCGCCCTCGTCCAGCGCCTCGACGCCCTCCTCGAGGGCCGCCGCGGCCGCACCGAGTTCGAGTGGGTCCGCGGACACTCGGGCGACGAGTTCAACGAGATCGTCGACGCCCTCGCCAACGCCCAGGCGCGCGGCACCGCCTGACGCACGAAGGGGGTGGTCGGCGCGGCGGCCGCCCCCGGCATGGGGATTGGCGCCACCTGCGTCCGGCACCCATGCCCGCGCCGGCACGCACAGGCTCCGGCACTCACGCACGCCAGCACGCACAGCGAGCCGGCACCCCACGATGGAGGTGCCGGCCCGCCGTGCCCGACGCCGGAGCGTCAGTTCCGCGTGAGGCTCGCGCCGTCCGCCGCCGCGCCCGACGCCGCAGCGTCAGTTCCGAGTGATCGTCCCCCGTCACCGGCGGCGACCCCGGTCGCATTCGCGGTGACGCCGCCGTCGGCCAGGCCGGACAGCACCGCGCCCAGGTCGATGCCGGTGAGGGCCTTGATGGTGGCCGCGCCCTCACCGAGGACGTTGCCGGCGATCTTGGAGACGGAACCGGCGCCGTCGGTGCCGACGACGGTGAGGCTGTCGATCTTGCCCACGGGCTCGGCGGCGGCGCGCATGACCTCCGGGAGCTGGTTCACGAGCTGCTGGAGGATGACGGCGCGGCCCTGCTGGGCCAGGGCGTCGGCCTGCGCCTTGGTCGCCTCGGCCGTGGCGATGCCCTCGGCCCTCGCGGCCTCCGCGCGCGCGTGGCCGAGGGCACTGATGGCCTCCGCCTCGTTGCGCTGGGCGGCGAGCTCGGCCGCGGAGAGCGTGGTGCGCTTGTACGCGTCGGCCTCGGCAGCGGCCTTGCGAGCGTCACGCTCACCCTCGGCCGCCTTCGCCGCGGCGTACGCGGCCGCTTCCGCGGGCTTGCGCACGTCGATGTCGAGCTGCTGCTCGGTCACCTTCGACTGCTCCTCCAGCGCGGCGCGCTCCTTCGCGGCGACGATGCGCTCCTGCTCGGCGCGGGCCAGCTGCCCGGCGGCCTCCGCCTCCGCGGATGCCCGGTCCGTCTCGGCCTTGATGCCCGCCTGCTTGAGCGCGAGGTCGCGCTGGCGCTCGGCGACCCTCTCGCGGGTCTCGATCTGCGCGCTCTCCGACACGAGGAGCGCCTGTGCCTCGCGGACCTCGGCGACCTGGCGTGCCTCGGCCGCCTGCGCGCGACCGAGGTTGGTGAGGTAGTCCGAGCCGGGCGTGGAGATGTCGGCGAGGTTGACGAGGTCGATGTGGAAGCCCTGCTGGTGCAGGTCCGGCCGGATGGAGTGGAACACCTCGCGCTGGAGCTCGTCCCGCTTCTTGATGATGTCCTCGACCGGCATGGACGCCAGCACTGGCCGCAGCGCCCCCTCGAGGGCCTGCTGGAGCGGCTGCTCGAGCTTGGCCTGCTGGGACGTGAACCGCTGGGCCGCCCGGAGCACGCCGTCGGCGTCGCCGCGGACCTTGAAGGACACCGACGCCCGGACCGCGACGCCGATGAAGTTGGCGTCCACGCCCTCGACGGTGAGGGCGATCTGACGCTGCTCGAGGGAGATCTTCGTGACCGACTCGAAGAACGGCTTGACGAAGGTGCGGCCACCGATGACGACCCGCGGTCCCTTGGTCTCGAGGACCTGGCCGTCGACGGGGAGCGCGTCGAGGCTGCCGGTGGGGCCGCCGCCCTTGGCGTCGCCGCGGCCCACGATGACGAGGGCCTCGTTGAGGTCGACGGTGCGGATGGAGCGCCGAATCGCGATGAACAGGATGAGCGCGACGATGACGGCGGCGATGACGACCGGGAGTGCTCCGAGAAGGAGAACCGTGTCCACGAACGAATCCTTTGGGTGGGAGGGACGCCGGTCACCAGGGGCACCGTTACGCGGGGGTCCCCGGCTCCCAGCCGACGCGCGACGACGTCGCGCGCCCCTGCAACCTATTGCGCCGGCGGAGCCCCCGTTGACCATTCCGCGACAAATGTCGCGCCGGACGCCGGAACCGGGCGCCGGCCAGCCCCCGGGCTCAGACCTCGAGCTCGAGCGTGAACGGCGTCCCCGCGTTGGGCACCACGACGCGCCCGTCGCGCACCTGGGTCTCGACGCCGTCGACCAGCACGCTCGCCGGCGCGGCCCCGTGGAGCACGACGCGGAACGCCTCCCGGGCGAACTCGGCGAACCCGTCGCCGTCGACGCGGGCGTCCAGCCGCACCCGGCCCCCGGCGCGGGTGACCTCCAGCTCGGTGCGGTAGCGGGCGCCGTCGGCCGCGGCGAAGGTGAGGCCGTCGTCCTCCTGGAGGAACGAGGTGCGGGTGCCGTCCGCGCCGGGGACGAAGAGGTGGAGCTCGACGACGTCGGGCCGGTAGCCCGCCGTCGTCGGCGGGGCCTCGGACCACATCGGCACGACGGCGCCGCCACGGGCGAACAGGGGGATGCGGTCCATCGGCGTGGCGGCGGTGACGAACCGCGGCCCGGCCAGCCGCTCCCCCGTGTGCCAGTCGTACCAGGTGCCCTCGGGCAGGTAGACCTGCCGCGCGGTGGTGCCGGCGGCGACCACCGGCGCGACGAGCAGGTCGGGGCCGAACAGGTACTGGTCGTCGATGTCGCGGACCGCGGCGTCGTACTGGAAGTCGTAGACCAGCGGGCGCTGGACGGGCGCGCCGGTCTCCGAGGCCCGCAGGAACGCGGCGTAGAGGTACGGCATGAGCCGGTAGCGCAGCGCGATGGCGTCGCGCACGAGGTCCTCCACCGCCTCGCCGAACGACCACGCGTACTGGTCGACCGTCCCGGCCATGGCGTGGTTGCGGAAGAACGGGGTGAGCGCGCCGTACTGCGTCCAGCGCGCGAGGAGCTCGGCGCTGGAGTCCTCACCGAAGCCGCCGACGTCGGCACCCGCGAAGGGCTGGCCGGAGATGCCCAGGCCGGCGCCCATGGGAATGCTCATCCACAGGTGCTCCCAGCGCGACATGTTGTCGCCCATCCAGTTCGCGGCGTAGCGCTGGATCCCCGGGGAGCCGGCGCGGCTCAGCACGAAGGTGCGCTTGTCCGGCATCGCCTCCAGCAGCCCCTCGGTGGTCCCCATGGCCATGAGCAGCGCGTACTGGTTGTGGTAGCGCTCGTGGGGGAACTGGCCCCGCCCGAAGCGCATCGCCTCGGCCGGGATGGCGCCGGTGGCGGGCTCGTTCATGTCGTTCCAGATGCCCGCGAGGCCGGAGCGCACGTGGTCGGCGTTGAGCTCGCCCCACCACGCCCGCGCCTCCGGCTCGACGAAGTCGGGAAATGCCGTGATGCCCGGCCATACCTGGCCGACGTAGACGCTCCCGCTCTCCGTGCGGCACAGGACGTCGCGCTCGACCGCCTGGTCGAACACCGCGTAGCCGGGCTCGTGCTTGACGCCGGGGTCGACGATGGTGATGACACCGAAGCCCTGCTCGCGCAGGTGCTCGAGCATGCCGGGCGCGTCGGGGAACTGGTCGGTGTTCCAGGTGAAGACCCGGTAGCCGTCCATGTGGTCGATGTCGAGCCACAGCACGTCGCACGGGATGCCGCGCTCCCGGAGCCGGGCCGCGAGCGCCTCGAGGTCGTCCTGGCTGTAGTCGAACCAGCGGCACTGGTGGAAGCCGAGCGCCCACAGCGGCGGCGGGGCCGCGCGGCCGGTGAGCCACGTGTACGCCTCGAGGATGTCGGGCATGTCCGGGCCCGCGAAGACGTACTCGCAGTACTGCCCACCCTCGAAGGTCATCGAGTACTCGGTGCCCTCGGAGAAGTCGTAACCCGCGCGGTAGCCGTTGTCGACGAACGACGCCGCCATCGCCCCGGTGCGGGCGGCCTGGTGGTAGAAGAACGGGATCGACATGTAGTACGGGTCGAACTCCACGCTCGTGTTGTCCGAGCGGGGGTCGTCGGCGTCCGTCGCGGCGAACTCCCCCGACGCCTGCGGGTCGAGGACGTCGGTGTTCCACAGGGTGAAGCTGCGGCCCTTGCGGTTGTGCCGGCCCGCCTTCTCCCCCAGGCCGAAGACCGCGTCCTCGCGGCGGGCGCGCCGCCGCACGTGGAAGGCGTCGTTGAGGACGGCGTAGGCCCAGGAGCGGCCCTCGTCGTCGACGACGCTCTCGACGACGGCGCTGCCGTCGGTGCGGTGCACGTCGATCCGGAACGGGTCGAGCCACACCGAGACGACGAGAGCTGACGTGCGCACCCGGGCGACGTCGTCGTCGATCTCGACGGTGTGCTCGACGTCCTGGGACAGGGGGTCGACGCACAGGGCGAAGGTCGGCGACTCGTCGAACGTCCCGCCGCGGCTGATCCGGATCCGGACGACGTCGTCGCGCACCACGTCGACCTCGAGCGCCTCACCGTGCAGCGCGGCCCGCAGGCCGCGGGGCGTGGTGACGGCGTCCGTCGCGCGCTCGAACCGGATGTAGTACTGCGTGTCGACCAACGCCTTGCCCTTCGTCCGTTCCGCAGTGCCCGACGGCGGTCCGGCCGTCCCCGCGGGATCGTCGCCCGGGCACTCGCCGGGCACCCCGAAAGCCTAGCCGCGGGGCGTGGTGGGGCCGTCCTGCCCGATGGCCGGGCGGCCCCACCGCTCGGCACGCCGCAGCTCAGCTCGCCGCAGCTCGGCTCGCCGGCGCGACCCCCGCCGCTCGGCTCGCCGGCGCGACCCCCGCCGCTCGGCTCGCCGGCGCGACCCCCAGGTCGCGCACGAGGCTGAGGAACGCCCGCGCGTAGGGGCTGTCGTCGACGGCGTCAGTGACCCGGTCCCAGTCGATCTGCTCACGCAGGGCGCGCGCGATGGGCAGCAGGCGGGAGAAGTCGCAGTAGTGCTCCCCGAGGACGCGGAGCTTGGAGGAGAGCAGGTCGCTCGCGCTGAGCACCGGCATCCGGACGGCGAGCACCTCGAGCACGTCGGCCCGCTCGAACAGCGCCGGGTCCACCGGCTCCCCGGTGATCCGGAAGAGGACATCGACGAGGGCGCCGTGGTGGTAGGCCTTGAACAGCCAGTTCTCGGCCGGCTCCTTGACGTCCAACCCCGCGGCCGCCACGGCGGCCCGGGCGCGGTCGACGTCCTCCTCGCGGATGACGAAGTCGGCGTCGTGGTCGGGCTCCGGCGCACCACGCGCCCACGCGGCGTAGCTGCCGCACAGGGCGAAGGGGATGTCGGCGTCGGACAGGGCGACCGCGGTGAGGCGAAGGCCGTCGTGGAGGGCCTCGCGTTCTTGATCAGACATGGGTGCCGGTCTACACGAGCGCGTGCGACCTCGCAGCCGCGGGGGAAGAATCGCCTCGATGCGTCTGGCGACTTTCAACATCCTCCACGGCCGTTCCCTCGTCGACCGCGAGGTCGACCTCGACCGCTACGCGCGCGCCGTCGCGGACCTCGACGCCGACGTCCTCGCGCTCCAGGAGGTCGACCGGGACCAACCGCGCTCCCACGGGGCGGATCTCACGGCCATCGCCGCCGACGCCATGGGCGCCCCGCACCACCGGTTCGCCGCCACGCTCACCGGGCTGCCCGGGGTGTGGACCGGGGCCACGGGTGACCACCAGCCCAACGCCGCGAGCTACGGGGTGGCGCTGCTGAGCCGCTACCCCGTGACGTCGTGGTCGGTGCTCAAACTCCCGGCGCTGCGCGGCCGCGTGCCCGTCGTGTTCCCCGGCCGGCGCCGGCTCAACATGGTCCTCGACGAGCCGCGGGTGGCGCTGGTCGCCGTCGTCGAGGCCCCGGGCGGGCCCATGACGGTCGTCTCCACCCACCTGACGTTCATCCCGGGCTGGGGCCCGGTCCAGCTCCGCCGGCTCGTCTACCGGCTCGCCGACCTGCCGCGCCCCGCCGTGCTCATGGGCGACCTCAACCTCGTGGGCTCGCGCCCGGCGCAGGTGACGGGCTGGCACACCCTCGCGGAGGGGCTGACGTTCCCCGTGGCGGACCCCAACCGCCAGCTCGACCACATCCTCGCCGACGGCCCACTGCGCCCCACCAGCGACTCCCTCTCCATCGACACGGGGGTGTCGGACCATCGCGCCCTCGTGGTCGAGGTGGAGCAGTACTAGGGGCGGTCGAGGTCAAGCGGACCGCGGCGACTGGCGGTGCGGGGCCGGGCGGGCGCGGGCCGGGCGGGCGCGGGCCGGGCGGGCGCGGGGCCAGGCCACCGGGCGCGGGACGCGAGGCGCGGGGCGCGGGGCGCGGGGCCAGGCCACCGGGGCCCGAGCGCCCAGGAAGGGCGCCCTCCACCGGAGGACGCCCTTCCCTTCACTGGATCCGTCAGCGGGTGGCGAGCCACCGGCGTCGGGCGATCGGCACGGTTGCGAGGCCGAGGCCGAGGGCGAGCGCGGCCGCCGCACCGCCGGCGAGGGCTCCCGCCGTCGTGCCGGTGCGCGGGAGCTCACCGCCGGCACTACCGCCTCCGGCACCGCCGCCCGGCGGGGTCCCCGGCGCACCGATGGGGGCCTCCGTGGGAGGCGCGGTCGGTCCCGCGGTCGGCGGTGTCGTCGGCGTCGGGACCGGCTCGGTCGGCGTCGGGACCGGGTCCGTCGGGGTGGGCTCCGGCGTCGGCTCGGGCGTCGGCTCGGGCTCCGGCACCGCGAGCTCCGGCGTGCTCGCCGGGGCTGTGCGGTGACCGGTCGCCTGCTCGTAGTCGTAGCTCATGGCGAGCAGGTCCGGCTCGGAGAACGGCAGGCCCATGAGCTCGAGGCCGACGGGAAGACCGGCGTCGGTGAAGCCGGCCGGCACGGAGATCGCCGGGAAGCCGGTCTGCGCGGAGGACCCGCAGTTGGTCCCCGGCTGCGGCTCGCCCACCGGCTGCGCCACCTGGCGGATGGTCGGGTAGGCGAGGGCGTCGAGGTCCTCCTCGGCGAAGGTCTCGGTGAGGATCTCCCGCGCCCGCTCCTGCAGGGCGAGCCTGTCGGTGTACTCCGGGGTGGGCAGGTCAGCTGCGGCGTCGAACCGGGTGAGGCTCGTGAGGACGGACGGGGTGACGTCGCCGCTGGCGATGATGTCGGAGAGGGTGAGCTGGTCGACGGGGGCCGTCAGGGCGGCGAGCCCCTCCGGCCACTGGGCCCCCTCCTGGGCGAGGTAGGTGTTGAGGTCGCGCTTGAACTCGTCGCCGATGACGCCCGACCCGGAGATGGCGTCGATGTACTCCTGGCTCATCGTGATCTCGACGACGTCCGCCCCCTGCGCCTCGAGGTCCTCCATCGCCGCGCGGATGAGCGCAGAGGTGGGCTGCTCCTCGGGCGTCACCCCCAGGTACTCGGGGTTGACGAGGAGGCCGATGGTCCGCCCCTCGAGCGCGGTGTCGTCGAGGCTGTCGAGGTAGGTCTCGGGGATCTCACCGTTCGAGAGCGCCGTGATGGGGTCCTTGGGGTCGTACCCGACCGTGGCGTCGAGGAACAGCGCGACGTCCTCGACCGTCTTGGCGATCGGCCCGCCGACGTCCTGGGTGTGGGACATCGGAGCGATGCCGTCCCGGCTCGACAGGCCCCACGTCGGCCGGAGCCCGACGAGGTTGTTCTGCGCGGCGGGGATCCGGATCGACCCGCACGTGTCCGAGCCGAGGCCCGCGGTGGCGAGGCTCGCGGCCACGCTCGCCCCGGTGCCGCCGCTGCTGCCGCCCGGGTTGCGGGTCTGGTCGTAGGGGTTGCGGGTCTGCCCACCGAGGGAGCTGATCGACGTGATCCCCGCGGCGAACTCGTGGAGGTTCGTCTTCGCGATGACGATGGCGCCCGCCGCCCGCAGCCGCTCGACCTGCGTGGCGTCGTCGGGCGCCTGGAAGGCCGCCAGGGCGACCGACCCGCTCGACGTCGGCATGTCCCACGTGTCGTAGTTGTCCTTGACGACGATCGGCACGCCGTGGAGGGGGCCGCGGACGGTGCCGGCCGCGCGCTCGGCGTCGAGCAGCGCCGCCTCGGCGAGGGCGTTCTCGTTGACCGTGATGACGGAGGACAGGCCGGGCTGGTTCCCGTACGCGTCGTCGTACGCGGCGATGCGGGCGAGGTACTGCTGGACGAGCGCGACCGACGTCGTCGAGCCGCTCTCGAGCAGGGCGGAGGCGTCGGCGACGCCGAGCTCGACGACGGCGGGGGCCGGGTCCGGCACGACGCCGAACGCGGACGGCGCGACCACGGCCATGGCGCTGAAGCACGCCGTGACGCCGACGGCGGCGGCGCCGAGCCGTCGTCGCCGGGATGCGGTGGTGGTGGGCATGGTGCTCCTCATGGCACGGGAGGGCCGCGCCGCAGCAGTGCCGACGCGGGCGGGCACCTGGCGGCGCCCGTCTGTCGCACCGTAGGGAACTGGTGTTTCGCCACCGTGTGGCCCACGTTTCCCGGGCGTTGCCAGGGTTGCGGCGCGTTGCCGGGTGTCCCGCTACTCCTCGACGCGCAGGGCGCGGCGGCGGCTCTCCAGGGCGACGAGCTCGGCGAAGACCTCGCCGTAGGTCGGGTCGGTGGGCTCGGTGCGCTGGAGCCGGCCCTTGAGGTCGGCGATCTGCCGGGTGACGCCCATCTCGATAAGTGCGAGGAGCACCCCCCGGGCGTAGGCGCCGAGGGCCTCGGGGCGGTCCTCGGGCAGCGGAGCGACGGCGAGCTCGGTGATGACCCCCGCGACCGGCCCGACGGCGTTCTCCCGCACCTGCTCGGCCCACCAGGAGGCGGCGTGCGCCGTGGCCCGGTCGTGCCCGAGCTCGGCGCTCACACGCTCGAGCTCCGCTCCGAAGGCCGCCGTCCCGCCCGCGGCGCGGATGGCGTCGTGCACCGCCCGGTAGGCGGGAACGGTGAACGTGTCGGGCGCGAGGCCGTCGAAGCCGGCACCGACGGCGTGCATGGGCAGCTGGAGCACCACCTCGAGGACCTGCCGCTCGAGCCGGCCCACCGGGTCCTCCCGGCCCGGGCGCCCGGGCATCGACTGCCCGCCGCGACGGTCGCCGCCGGAGTCGGCGTTGTCGCGCCCGCCCTGGCGTCCGTACCCCCGGCTGTCGGCGCCGTAGCTGCCGCCGCGGTCGCGTGGGCCGCCGTCGCGAGAACCACCACCACGGGACCCCTGGCCGGAGCCCCCCTGGCCGTAGCCACCGCCGTCGGCCCGGCGGGCGCCGTCAGGCCGACCACTCTCGGAACGCGTACTGCCGTCGGGGCGGGATCCCCCGCCCTGGCCGCTGCCGCCCGGGCCACCGGAGGCGCGCGCGGCGGCGGCGACGGCGCGCCGGACGGACGCCTCGTCCATGCCGAGCCACCCGGCGAGCTCCCGGGCGTACTCGCTGCGCAGGGCGTGGTCGCGGATGCCGGCGACGACCGGGGCCGCGACGCGCAGGCCGGCGACGCGGCCCTCGGCGGTGTCGAGGTCCACCTGCGCGAGCACCGACCGGATGGCGAAGGCGAAGAGCGGCTGCCGGCTGGCGACCAGGTCGCGCACCGCACCCTCACCGCGCTGGATGCGCAGGTCGCAGGGGTCGAGGCCGGTGGGCTCGACGGCGACGAAGGTCTGCGACGCGAAGTTCTGGTCCTCGTTGAACGCCCGCAGGGCCGCCTTCTGCCCGGCGGCGTCGCCGTCGAAGGTGAAGATGATCTCGCCGCCCCGGGCACTGCCCGACGCGAGGATCACCCCCGCCGCGGCGTCGGCGGAGTCGCCGAGGAGTCGCCGGACGATGCGGACGTGGTCGCTGCCGAACGCCGTCCCGCACGTGGCGATCGCCGTCCCCACCCCGGACAGGTGCGCCGCCATGACGTCGGTGTACCCCTCGACGACGACGACCCGCTTGTCCTTGGCGATGGCGCGCTTGGCGAGGTCGAGGCCGTAGAGGACCTGTGACTTCTTGTAGATCGGGGTCTCGGGGGTGTTGAGGTACTTGGGGCCCTGGTCGTCCTCGTGGAGGCGCCGCGCGCCGAAGCCGATGGTGTCGCCGGTGATGTCACGGATCGGCCAGATGAGGCGTCCGCGGAACCGGTCGTAGACGCCGCGGTTGCCCTGGCTCACCAGGCCCGAGGCGATGAGCTCCGGCTCGGTGAAGCCACGCCCGCGCAGGTGCCGCAGGAGGTGGTCCCAGCCCTGCGGCGCGTAGCCGACGCCGAACATGTCCGCCGCGGCGCGGTCGAAGCTGCGCTCGGTGAGGAAGGTGCGGGCGATCTGCGCCTCCGGCGTGCTGATCTGCTCGCGGAAGTACTCCTCGGCGACCCGGTGCGCGTCGAGGAGGCGCTGACGGCGGCCGTGCTCGTTGGCGGGGCGCGTGCTGCCGCCGTCCTCGTAGCGCAGCTGGATGCCGACCCGGCCGGCGAGGTGCTCGACGGCCTCGCTGAACGGCAGGTGGTCGATCTTCTGGACGAAGGAGATGACGTCCCCGCCCTCGTCGCAGCCGAAGCAGTGCCACAGGCCCAGCTGCGGGCGGACGTGGAAGCTCGGGGTGCGCTCGTCGTGGAAGGGGCACAGGCCCTTCATCGAGCCGACGCCGGCGGGCTTGAGGGTGACGTGTGCCCCGACGATCTCGTCGATGCGGGCGCGCTCGCGCACCGCCGCGACGTCCTCGCGCTTGATGAGTCCGGCCACCTGCCGAGTGTAGGTCGGGTTCGCGACCGGTCCTCGCGCCTTCCCCATCACCCGGCGGTCTGGTGCCCGCTCGTGATCGTCCGGACGCGTGGGTCAGAACCGACGGGGGTGAACGACGTCGTCCGCCGTCGGCCACCCCCTCTCCGTCCCTTGCGGCGGCGCGGTGCGGTGCGGTGCGGTGTAGTGCGGCGCGGTGCGGCGCGTGCGGAGCGGGTTACCGGAGGGGCCGGAAGAAGGCCCGCAGGTCCTCGACGAGGACGTCGGGCACCTCGAGGGCCGGGAAGTGCCCGCCGCGGTCGTGCTCGGCCCAGTACCGGATGTCGGGGTACCGACGGGTGGCCCAACGCCGGGACGGTCGAGGGACCTCGGCGGGGAAGACCGAGGCGCCGACCGGGACGGTGACGGGTTCGGCGTCGACGCCGTTGATCCACGCCGAGACCCGTTCGATGCTCTCCGCGTACAGCCGGGCCGACGATGCCGCGGTGCCGGTGAGCCAGTAGAGGGTCACCTGGTCGAGGACCTGGTCGAGGGTGAGGGCGGCGTGCTCGCCCCGGACGTCGCTCCACGTGATCAGCTTCTCCGCGATCCACGCGCACAGGCCGACCGGGGAGTCGAGCAAGGCGTACCCGAGCGTCTGCGGCGCCGTCCGGTGGACCTCCGAGTACGCCGAGGACGTGCGCGCCCGCTTCTCGAGCTCTGCCAGGGCTGTGTCCTCAGCGGCGGTGAGGTCCTCGGCGGCGGTCGGGCCCGGGCCGGCGGTCGGGCCCGGGCCCGCCAAGGGCGGGACGAGGTGGATCCCCACCACCCGCTCGGGGTCCAAGGCCCCCAGCGAGCTGCTGATACTGGTGCCCCAGTCGCTGCCGGCAGCGCCGAACCGGGCGTACCCGAGACCGGTCATCAGCTCCCGCCACGCCGCCGCAATCCGTTCGATGCCCCAGCCGGGCGACGCGGGCCTCGCGCTGAAGCCGTAGCCCGGCAACGAGGGGATGACGACGTGGAAGGCGTCGCGGGCGTCGCCGCCGTGCGGAACCGGGTCGGTGAGAGGTCCCACCAGAGGGAGGAGCTCCAGCACCGACCCCGGCCAACCGTGGGTGAGGACGAGGGGTAGTGCATCGCGGTGCGGCGACCGGGCATGGAGGACGTGCAGGTCCAGCCCGTCGAGGGTCGCCAGGTATTGCGGAACGGTATTCAGGCGGGTCTCGGCGGCGCGCCAGTCGTAGTCCTCGAGCCAGTACCGGCACAGGCTCTGCATGACCGGCAGGGGGATGCCCTGCTCCCAGCCGGGCGCCGTGGACTGCTCGGGCCAGCGGGTGCGCCGGAGCCGGTCGCGTAGGTCGTCGAGGTCGGCTTCGGGCACGTGCACCGTGTGCCGCCGAAGGTCAATGGGCACGGCGGGCTCCTCCCAGCGCAGGTGCGAGCAGTCCGAGCGGTGCGGGCAGTACGAGCGGTGCGGGCGGTGCGAGCGGTGCGAGCGGTGCGAGGAGCAGCGTTCCACGCCGCGGGTGGTGCGGGCTAGACCAGCCTGGTCACGGGCGGAGCTCGCCGGTACCCGGGGCCGCCCCGGTGCTCTCCCCTCACCGATCTGTCGTGATCATGCAGAAACGCGGGCGCCGGCGAGAAATCACGGGGGCGGCGTCGTACCAGCGACGATCTCGTGCAGCGCTTGGACGTGGCTCCGGTAGGCCTTCCTGCCCTCGGTGGTCAGCGTCAACCAGATCCGCCGCGAGTCGCGGCGCGAGCGCTCTTGCTGGACGTATCCCGCGTCTATCAGCGCTGCGACCTGCTTGCTGAGAGCGGAGGCGCTCAAGCCGACGGTCTCCTTGATGACGGACATCTCCACGGCCGTGCCGGCGTCGAGCATGGCGCAGATCTTCAGCCGGTGCATCGGGTGGATGACCGGATCCAGCTGCCCGCTCATCGGCGTGTACTGCGGTAGTGCACCACCGAGCCGAGGCCGTAGCTGAGCGTGGCCCCGGCTGCGCACGGGACGGTCGCCCACTCCAGGCCGGCTTCTCGCGTGAACAGCGACAGGATCACGAACACAGCGGACACGGCGACGAGGCTGCGGAAAGCACGGCTGGCCGGGATCGCGAACGGCGTGCCCATCCGCCGGCCCGCCCAGTAGTTGAGCGCGGAGAACGTGCCGCCCAGTGCCACCACCACCAGGGCCGCGATCATCGACGAGTCGATGATCCCCGCGAGGGCCAGTGCGCCCAGGAGCAGCGCGTTGCTCGGGTACAGCCAGAGCGGCCAGGGGCGGCTCCGAACGGCGCGTTGCGCGTCCGCGACGGCGTCTAGCCCGGAGGCCGCGTCACGGGGGTCGGGCTGGGCCTCGATAGTTTCCATGCCGGCAATCATATGTCGATGCTTTCCGTTCTGGCAACTACTTGGCGCTAGGTCGGCGACGTCGCGCATGCCGCCGGGTCTACCGCGCCGTCGAATGTCAGTGGTCGGCTCTAGCGTTCTACCAAGAGCTCGAGGCGGAGCCGAGGAGGTGGCGATCATGGCGGTGGTGTCCATCGCGCGTGAGCCCGTCGCCGGGCCGGCGTCGGCGTGGATCGCGACGCGTTCCGACCTCGCGACGTGCCGGGCATCCTTCCCCGCCGCCGAGGCGCGCGACTGGGACCCCCGCGAGCGCGAAGAGGTCATCGCCGTCCTCGACACCCTGATCTCCGAGCTGACCACGTACCGCGGCAAGGTGCTGCTGGCCCACCGGGAGGACGGGCGATGGGGAACGGCGCTGGACCGGGACTTCGCCGACTGGCGCGCTCGGTCGACGCGCGGCGGGCGAGGTGCCGCCGTCGGCGAGCTCCGCCTCGCCGAGGGCTTGGCGGACCTGCCGGAGCTGGAGCGAGCGGTGGAGAGCGGTGAGGTCGGGCTGGAGCACGCGAGAGTGCTCACGGGGTTGCGCAAGGACGCGTCGCCCGAGGTGGTCCGAGCGCTCGAGGGCGACGCCGGAGCGGACCTGCTCAACAAGGCCAGGCAGCTCAGCGCGCCTGAACTGAGGAAGGCCGCGAGCGCCGCCGCCGCACGGATCGACGCCGAGGCCGCCCAGCGCGACTTCGAGGCGGTCCACCGGCGCCGCTCCTTCACCTCGCGCCGTCACGCCGGTGGCCGCAAGGGTGAGTTCTTCCTCAACGACGTCGACGGCACGCTCCTGGAGACGGCGCTCGACGCGATCGTCGGCACCCCGGCGGCCGACGACGACCGCACGCGCGAGCAGCGCCGCGCCGACGCCCTCGTCACCCTCGCCGGACGCGTCACCCAGGCCGGGCACGACCGCAACGGCGCTCAGATCCGTCCCCACCTCGCGCTCGTGGTGACCGAGGAGACGTGGACGGCGGTGACGACACACCGCGCCGCGTTCGACGCGGCCCTCGGCTCCGACCCGACGCCCCAGACCGACTACGCCGGGCGCTCGTTCTTCCCGACCGACGACGGCGGCAGCGACCAGGACGGCTGCGATCATGACGGCCCGGTCGACGGCGACGCGGACCGTCTGCGGCGGCCCGGGCCTGAGCGGCTCTCACCTCTCGGGGCCCTCCCGCCCTTGCCGAACGTGCCGGCGGCCGAGCTCGAGGACGGCTCCGTCGTCCCGCTCGGTGAGCTGGGCCGGATCATGTGCGACTGCGAGACCACCCGCGTCGTCCTCGATGCCGAGAGCGTCCCCTTGGACGTCGGGCAGACCCAGCGCCACTACACCCGTGAGCTGCGGCGGGCGATCACCACGCGGGACCGCCACTGCCAGTGGCCGGGGTGCACCATCCGCGCCTCCTGGTGCGAGGTTCACCACAAGCACTGGTACTCCCACGGCGGGGCGACCTCCATCGACAACGGCCTGACGCTGTGCAGCTACCACCACCACCGGGTCCACGACCACCACGTCCGCATCACTCCGGTCGTCGGCGGGCACGCCTTCCATGACCGCCATGGTCAGCCCATCGGCACCACCAGGTGGCTAGCGAGGACGCCGCCCCGGCGCCGGACCGACGACGGCCTCACCCCACCCCTGCCGACGGCGGACCCGCACGGGCGAGCGACGTCCACACCACCGAATGACGCGGGGAGGGCTCTGCCCGCACCACCCGCAGACACCGGGAGAGCTCTGCCCGCACCACCCGCAGACACCGGGAGAGCTCTGCCCGCACCACCCGCAGACACCGGGAGAGCTCTGCCCGCACCACCCGCAGACACCGGGAGAGCTCTGCCCGCACGCGACCCGGCTACCACTGCTGGTGCGGCCGACCGTCGATACGCCCCCGCGCTGTGGGAGTTCGGCGCTGACCCCGGCCAGCCGGCGGAGCCTCCGTTCTAGCAAGGCTCGCTGTCGCCCGTCGTGAGGCGAGGGCCTCGATCAAGCGACCGCCGACTGCGTACTGCGTACTGCCGACCGCCGACCGCCGTCGTCCAGATCGGTGCTGCACCGAACACCCGACTGCCGGCTCCACCGTCAACCGCCGACGTCCGACCCGCCGGCCGCCGGTCAGCCGCAGAGCCGCGCGTGCCAGGCCTGAGCGCTCGGGTCCGTGAGCGAGGCGACCTGGTCCACGACCACCCGCAGGCGGGCGTCGTCGTCCGCCGCCTCGTGCCAGTCGACGACGAACGGCTCCTCGAGCTCGCGCGGCCCCTTCTCGAGGAGCACGGCGACGACGTCGGCGAGGATCGTGCGCTGGCGCAGGTAGAGCGGCTCGTGCTCGCGCGGCCCCATGACGTACAGCGCCGCGACCCCCTTGAGCATGGTGATCTCCGCGACCGTCCGGTCGGGCACCACGAGGTCGGCGGCGTACCGCGTGAGCGGACCCGCCCCGGACGCCGCCCGCGTGGCGTCGTGCGCGGCCGCGCAGAACCGCCCGATGAGCTGGCTCGTCATGTCCTTGAGGGCCGCAAGGTCCCGCCGCGTCCCCGTCCAGGACCGCAACCAGTAAGGCAGCTGGACGAGCCCCTCCAGCGCGGCCCCCAGCTCGTCGTCGTCGACCGCCGGGTCGTACCACTGACGCGCCTGGGCGACCACCCGCGCCTGCTCCCGGCCCGACCGCAGCCGCTCCAGGTCGATCTTCCCGCCGACCACCGCGTCCTCGACGTCGTGCACGCAGTAGGCGATGTCGTCGGCCAGGTCCATGACCTGCGCCTCGAGGCAGCGCCGGTGGTCCGGGGCCCCCGTGCGCAGCCACTCGAACACGGCGACATCATCCGCGTAGACGCCGAACTTCCCCGTCGTCGACCCGTCCGCCCGTCGCGGCGCGTCCACCGGCAGCCACGGGTACTTGGTCGCCGCGTCCAGGCTCGCCCGGGTGAGGTTGAGGCCGACGCACACGCCGTCGTCGGTGAAGGTCTTGGGCTCGAGGCGGGTGAGGATCCGCAACGTCTGCGCGTTGCCCTCGAACCCACCGATCCCGCTGGCGATCTCGGCCAGCGCACGCTCACCGTTGTGGCCGAACGGCGGGTGGCCGAGGTCGTGCGAGAGGCAGGCGGTGTCGACGATGTCGGGGTCGCAGCCGAGCGTCTTGCCGAGCTCGCGGCCGACCTGCGCCACCTCGAGCGAGTGCGTGAGGCGCGTGCGGACGAAGTCGTCGCTGCCCGGGCCGAGCACCTGCGTCTTCGCCCCCAGCCGCCGCAGCGCCGAGGAGTGGACCACGCGGGCCCGGTCCCGCTCGAAGGCGTTGCGGGTCGGGTTCTTCGCCGCCTCCGGCCACCAGCGCTCACGGTCGGCCGCCCCGTACGCGTCGTCGGCGACGCCGTACGCGTCGCGCACGCTCTCGATCCGCTCGGTGCTCAGGTCCACGCGAACGAGCGTAACCGCGGCAGGATCGATGCCGAGCCGCCACCCCACACGGACGCGCCGGACGCCCTCACGCGCCGCGCCCCTCACTCGCCCGCAGGCCCGCGATCCCGCCCACCCAGGGCCCCGGCGTCCCCCGCCCTCCCCACCGGACGACGTTGGAACCGACCGCGCGGGGTGCCCGCCCCTCCCCACCGGACGACGCCCGAACCGGCCGCGCGTGGCGCCGATCCCCTCCGCCGGATCACTTCCGATCCGGCCGCACGTGGGGCCCGTCCCCCTCCGCCGCGCCTACGAAATCGCGCCCAGGCGCACCCCGGCCCCAGATGGGCCAGAATGGCGGGATGACCGATGCGACGACGGAGAGCGTCGTCGTGGCGTCCGAGCCCGCGACGACGACGACGCTCGTGCACCGTGGTGCCCGGGGCGTCCAGGAGTGGTGGCGCAGCTGCGTCGTCTACGTCAACGACCCGCCCCTGCTCAACGGGCAGAGCACCGTCGACGACGTCGTCGACCGCACTGAGCTCCTCCGCCCGATCTCCCGCCTCGGCGCCGAGGCAGTCCGCATCGGCTGCCCTCCGGCCGACGACGACGCCGTCACGGCCGCCGTCGAGGAGCTCCTCGCCCGCGCCCACCGCCTCGGCCTGCGCGTCATCATGCGCATCGACCCCGCCGACGCGGCCGCCGAGGCCGCTGCCCGGCACTGGCTGGCGTGCGGCGTCGACGGGCTCGACCTCGGGTGGGTCGGACCCGGAGCCCAGGACATCTCCCACACGCGCTACCGCGAGCTCCAGACGCTCCTCGCCGAGACCGTCGACGACGGCATCCTCTCCATCCGCCTCACCCCGCAAGGGCCGGCCGCGGTGACCGAGATCCTCCACGAGGACTGGCTCCACCACGTCGTCGACACGGCGCTCACCCGCGCCCGCACGGCCGACGAGGCCCGCCGCGCGATCGACGAGGCGTACAGCGCACGCGACGTGGTCGGGGCGCCCGCCGCCTGGCTCGTCCCCGACCTCCTCGACACCGGCAGCCTGCGACGGGCGCGGGCCAGCGCCCTGCTCGTGCTGGCGCTGCCCGGCGCCCCGTACCTGCGGCAGGGCACCGAGCTCGGGCTCCCCGCGAAGCGCACCAAGGCGGAGACACCCGGTCGCGACGAGGTGGCCGAGGCCGCGCGGGCGGAGCAGCGGGGCGTCACGGGGTCCACGTTCGAGATGTTCCGCGCGGCCCTGCGGCTGCGGACGGACTTCCGCCTCGGCACCGCCTCACTGGCCTGGGTGAGCGGCCTCATCGACCCCGAGCACCCGGAGGCGATCGCCTTCCTCACCGGCGAGGTGCTCGTCGTCGCGAACGTCGGGGACACGCCGCTGCGGTTGGCGTCGGAGAGCGACGTGCTGCTCGCGAGCGGCCCCCTGGGGTCGGCGCCCGAGGGCGGCCACATCGTCCCGCCGGAGACGACGGTGTGGCTGTGGATGGCGCCGCCGGCCGCCGAGCCGGACGCGCGCGTCCGTCACTGAACGTCGCGCACTCCGCGCGGGTGTGACGCGCGCGGTCACCCGCGGGTGTGACGCGCGCGGTCCCACGCAGCGACCGCGGCGAGCCGTCGACCGGGGCGACCGGGGCGACCGCGTCGACCGGGGCGACCGCGTCGACCGGGGCGACCACACGAACGCCGGCCGGTGCGGCGCACCTGAGGGCGCACCGCACCGGCCGGCGTCGGCGGCGACCCGCTAGCCCTTGACGGCGCCCGAGGTCAGGCCCGAGACGATGAACCGCTGAAGGAACAGGAACAGCGCGATGATCGGGATCGCCGCGAGGACCGCCGCCGCCGCGAACAGGCCCCACGGCGCGTTGCGCTCGTCCGAGGCCCACTGGTAGAGCCCGACGGCGAGGGTGAAGTTGTCCTGCGACTGGAGCACCACGCGGGCGATGACGAACTCCCCGTACGCGGTGATGAAGGACAGCAGCCCGACGACGGCGAGGATCGGCGCCACCAGCCGCAGGATGATGGTGAAGAAGATCTGGGCGTGCGAGGCGCCGTCGATCTTCGCCGCCTCGTCGAGCTCCTTGGGGACAGTGTTGAAGAACCCGTACATGAGGAACGTGTTCACGCCCAGCGCCCCACCGAGGTAGACCGCGATGAGCGCGAGCCGGCTGTTGAGGCCGAGGATCGGGAACACCTCGCCCAGGCTGAGCAGCAGCAGGAAGATCGCCACGAACGTGAGCACCTGCGGGAACATCTGGACGAGCAGCAGGCCGGTAAGCGTGATCCGCCGGCCGGTGAAGCGGAACCGCGAGAACGCGTACGCCGCGGCCGCGCCCATGAGCACCGTCCCCAGCGCCGTCACCGTGGCGATGACCAGCGAGTTGAGCGCCCACTGGCCGAAGTTGGTGTCGGCGAGCTCGGTGTAGTTGCCCGCGGCCACCGTGCGGAAGAGCTGGTTCGACCCCGTGAGGCTGCCCCCGGGGTTGAGCGAGGCGGAGAGCACGTACAGCAGCGGGAGGATGCAGTAGGCGATGGCGACGATGCCGACGATGTGCCGCCACCCCACCTCACGCCACCACCGCTTGCCACGCAGCTTCGGCTGGTCGTACGCCTGAGAGGCCATGTCAGATCTCCTCGAGGGTGCGCGTCCGGCGGAAGCCGAGGTAGGAGATGAACCCGACGACGATGAAGATCATGATCGACATCGCCGACGCCAAGCCGTAGTCCCGACTGCCACCCTCGAACGCGATCGAGTAGACCATCGAGATGAGGATGTCCGTCGCGCCGACGGGTATCGGGGCGTCGGGGAAGTTCGGCCCGCCGCCCGTGAGCATGTAGATGAGCGTGAAGTTGTTGAAGTTGAACGCGAACGTCGAGATGAGCAGGGGCGCCGTCGAGACGAGGAGCAGCGGCAGCGTCATCGACCGGAAGATGCGCAGCGGCCCGGCGCCGTCCATGCGGGCGGACTCGATGACGTCCCCCGGGATCGACTGCAGGGCGCCCGTGCAGATGAGGAACATGTACGGGAACCCGAGCCACGTGTTGACGAAGAGCACGGAGAAGCGCGCCAGCCACTCGTCGGACAGCCAGGGGACCGAGGCACCGCCGAGCAGCACCTCGTTGATGAACCCGAACCGTTCGTTGAGCATCCCTCGCCACACCAGGGCCGCGAGGAAGCCCGGGAAGGCGTACGGGAGGATGAGCAGGGACCGGTAGACCTTGCGCCCGCGGATCCGTGGGTCGTTGAAGACGATCGCGAAGAACAACCCGACGCCGAACGTCGTGAGGACCGACAGCCCGGCGAAGGCGAACGTCCACGCGACGACCTGGAAGAACGACCCCGAGATGCGGGAGTCCGTGAACATCGCGGAGTAGTTGTCCAGGCCGACGGCGACCCGCCAGCCGGGGGTGAGCTCCTGGCCCTCGTCGTTGACGAAGTTGCCCTCGTCGTTGGGCCGGTACACCGCGCCGGTGTCGGTGTTCGTCATGGTGTCCGCAGCCTCGTCGTAGACGTAGAAGCTGCGGGAGATGAAGCCGACGGACCCGTTCTGGGTGCGCAGGGCACCCTCGTTCGGGTCGTCGGAGAGCGGCACGCGCAGGTCGGTGATCTCTCGCTGGACCTCGACGACCTGGGCGAAGCTGAGGACGTCGTAGCCGGGGACCTCGACGATCGTGTCGTCCTCGACGACGGCGTCGTCGACGACCTCGAGTGGCTGCTCGGCCGTGCCGACGGCGACGTCGCCGTCCTCCTCGATGACCGCGAAGCCGAGCGCGTCACCGTCACGGACCACGACGAGCGGGAGGGACGGGGAGTCCTCCACCCGCCGGTCGTTCTGCAGGAGGATCGCCTCGATGGCGTCCTCCTTGGTGGAGTTGTGCCCGTCGCCGTAGTTTGTGAAGGACACGTACCCCGTGTAGAGCATGACGAAGAGCTGGTAGACGAGCAGGAACAGCAGGCCCGGGACCAGGTACTTCGCCGGGATCATCCGGCGGGAGAAGTACACGACGTTGACGACCACCAAGGCCACCACGAGGAACGCGACGATCCCCCAGTGCCCCACCGCCGACGCGGCGAAGACGCCGTAGACACCGAGGGCGTCCACCAGGGCGACGAGCACGAGCTTCACGAGGAACCCCGGCCCGATCTTGCGCGCGTGCGACTCGTTGGGCCGCGGCTCGACGTCGGTCGACGCGCCCCGACGCCGGGTCGTACCCGAGGGTGCGCTGTCGCGGTTACTCACATCCCGCTCCTCTCGGGGCGACGTCGCCCCGTTCGATGATTCCTACACCCGGCACGGCAGGGGCGCCGCACCAGCAGTGCTGTGTGGCGCCCCTGTCGTGAGCTGTCATCGTCAGTTGGCCGCGATGGCCGCTTCGACGTTCTCCACCATGGTGGTCCAGCGCTCAGCAGCCGGCGCGTTGCCGGTGATGATGTCGACCTCCGCGGCGCCCCAGAACTCCCACACGGCGGACATCTCGGGGATGGCCGGCATCGGGACACCGGTGGCACCGGCCTCGTTGAAGCCCTCGAGGATCGGGTCGTCGAGGCCCTCAGCGACCTCGGTCATCGCGGGCACGCGTCCACCGAGCTCGAACAGCTGCGTCTGGACGTCGGGCGTGGCGATGAAGTTCACGAGGAACTCGTTGACGAGCAGCGCGTTCTCCGAGTCGATGTTCGGGAAGAACCCCTGCACACCGACGAACGGCTGGGCCTCCTCGCCACCGGCGGTGGGCACGGGGAGGACGGAGACGTCGAGGCCGGCGTCGACGAACTCGGTGACGTTCCACGGCCCGGTGACCATGTACGCGGACTCGCCGGCGAGGAAGGCCTCCTTGGCGACGTCGGCGGTGATGTTGACGTCGAGGACGCCGGCCGCACCCTGCGCCGCGAGGAACTCGGCGAAGGCCACGCCCTGCTCGCCGCCCATGGCGAGCTCGGAGGTGTAGGAGCCGTCCGCGGACTGCGCGAACACCGGCGCCCCGAACGAGGTCTGCAGCGGGTACAGGTGGTACGGGTCGGAGGCGGCCGGGTCCTGCTGGACGAGGACGGAGTACTCCGTGCCGAGCCCGGTGGCCTGGGCCACGAGCTCGTCCCACGTCGCCGGGGTCTCGGAGACCAGCTCGTTGTTGCGGACGAGGGCGATGTTCTCGATGGCGTACGGCACGCCGTACACCTGGCCGTCGTAGGTGACGCCGGCGAGGGCGGCGGGAGAGAACTCCTCCGCCGTGTCGCCGAGCTCGACCGTCCCGACGACGCCGTTGGTCACCCAGCCGCCCAGGCCGTCGTGGGCCGAGACGATGATGTCCGGGCCCTCGCCGCTGGGGACGGCCGTGATGAACTCGGTACCGATGTCGGCGGAGGCCTTCTGCACGACCTCGACCTCCACGCCGGTCTCGGCGGTGAACTCGGCGCTGATGTCCTCGACGAGGTCGACCCGGGTCTCGTCGGCCCAGATGGTGAGCGTGCCGGTGAGCTCGCCACCCTCGGTCGCGCCGCCGGTGGCGCTGTCGGTGGTCTCCTGGGCGTCCGTCGTGGGCTCGCTGCCACCGTCGCCTCCGCCGCAGGCGGCGAGGGTCAGGGTGAGCCCCGCGGCCGCGGCGATCGTGATGCTGCGTCGCATCGTCATGTCTCCTGTGTGAGTTATTCGTGGCGAGGCGACATTGGCGCGTGCCGAGGCCGCTGTGCCCGGATGTGTTGAGGCTAACCGCGCCCCGGCCGTGTCTGCAACCGTTACAGTAACTTTCAGGCAACGGTTACATCGGGCCGGTCGAGCGGAGACGAAGAGGTGTCTGGGATGCAGGGGCGCACCAGGTTGACCGATGTCGCCGAGCAGGCGGGCGTGAGCACGGCGACCGTGTCGCGCGTGCTCAACGGCAAGCCCGGCGTGGCCTCGGACACGCGGCGAGCGGTGCTCGCCGCCCTCGACATGCTCGGCTACGAGCGCCCCGACAAGCTCCGCGCGCGCTCGGCCGGGCTCATCGGTCTCATCGTCCCCGAGCTGGCCAACCCCGTCTTCCCGGCCTTCGCCCAGGCGATCGAGTCGGTGCTGTCGAACCTGGGGTACACGCCGCTGCTGTGCACGCAGTCCCCCGGTGGCACGACGGAGGACCAGTACGTCGAGATGCTCCTCGACCACTCGGTCGACGGCATCATCTTCGTCTCCGGCCTCCACGCGGACACCCAGGCCGACCCCGAGCGCTACCAGCGCCTGCGCGGGCAGGGCGTGCCGATCGTCCTCGTCAACGGGTACACGGGCGAGGTCGACGCCCCCGCCTTCGCCACGGACGACGCCGGGAGCATGGAGCTCGCCGTGCGCCACCTCGTCTCCCTGGGGCACCGGGAGATCGGCCTGGCCATCGGGCCCGAGCGGTTCGTCCCCGCCCAGCGCAAGCGTGAGGGCTTCCTCCGCGCGATGGCGCGCCACGCGGGCGTCACCGAGCCGCGCGTCGTCACGACGCTCTACACCGTCGAGGGCGGGCAGGGCGCCGGCGGGCTGCTCATCGACGCCGGCTGCACCGCCGTCGTCTGCGGGTCCGACCTCATGGCGCTCGGCGCCGTGCGCGCCGCCCGCACGCGCGGCCTCGACGTCCCGCGGGACGTCTCGATCATCGGGTACGACGACTCGCCCCTCATCGCCTTCACCGACCCGCCGCTCACCACGGTGCGCCAGCCGGTCGACGCCATGAGCCACGCCGCGGTGAGCTCGCTCATCAGCGAGATCGGCGGCGCCTCGGTGCCGCGCAGCGAGCTGCTCTTCGTCGCCGACCTCGTCGTGCGGCGGTCGACGGCGGCCGCCCCGGGATTCGCCTCCGCGGAGCACGCCGGCCTGGTGCGCCACCACGCGGTGCCGGCCGACGGCGGGACGGGCCCGGCGACGCGTGCGGCGACGGACCCGGCAGCCCCCGGCGCAACGGACCCGGCGACCCCCGGCGCCTCCGAGCATCCGGTGCCCGCGGCCGCCCCCGCGACGTCCCCCACCTCCCTGCCCGACCTCATCACCTCCGGAGACCAACCCTCGTGACCACCCGCACCACCACCAGCGCCGCCGCCCTGAGCCCGCTCCACCGCCCCGGACCCGACGCCGAGTGGTGGCGTACGGCGGTGATCTACCAGGTCTACCCCCGGTCGTTCGCCGACGCGGACGGCGACGGCACGGGCGACCTGCCCGGGATCACCGCCCGCCTGCCGCACCTCGCGGCGCTCGGGGTCGACGCCATCTGGCTGTCCCCCTTCTACCGCTCCCCCCAGGCCGACGCGGGGTACGACGTCGCCGACTACCGCGACGTCGACCCGCTGTTCGGCACGCTCGACGACGCCGATCACCTCGTCCGCGAGGCGCACGCGCTCGGGCTGCGGGTCATCATCGACCTGGTGCCGAACCACACCTCCGACCAGCACGCCTGGTTCCGCGCGGCGCTCGACGCCGGGCCCGGCAGCCCGGAGCGCGCCCGGTACCTCTTCCGTGAGGGGCTCGGGGAGCACGGCGAGGAGCCGCCGAACAACTGGTCCTCGATCTTCGGCGGGAACGCGTGGACCCGGGTCCGCGACCGCGCCGACGCCCCGGGGAGCACCTGGGCCGACGACGGCCAGTGGTACCTGCACCTGTTCGACTCCGCCCAGCCCGACCTCAACTGGGACAACCCCGAGGTCCACGCCGAGTTCGAGTCGGTCCTGCGCTTCTGGCTCGACCGGGGCGTCGACGGGTTCCGGGTCGACGTCGCCCACGGGCTCGTCAAGGCCGCGGGCCTGCCCGACTGGTCCGGCCACGTCCGCATGGTCGACGGGGAGACCGAGCCGGCCGACGGCGACGGCGCTGGTGGCGCCGCGGACGACGCGCCCAGTGACGGACCCGCCGGTACTGGCGCCGCCGCGGATCCCACGGCCGCCGCCGACCCCACGGCCGCCGACGACCCGGCGCCCGGCGCCAACCGCGGGCCGATGTTCGACCAGGAGGGCGTCCACGACATCTACCGCCGCTGGCACGAGGTCCTCGCCGAGTACGACGGCGACCGCGCGCTCGTCGCCGAGGCGTGGGTCGATCCCCTGAGCCGGCTGGCGCGGTACGTCCGCCCGGACGAGATGCACCAGGCCTTCAACTTCGCCTTCCTCGTCACCCCGTGGGACGCGGCGCGGCTGCGCGCCTGCGTCGCGGAGTCCTACGCGGCGTACGACGCCGTCGGCGCTCCCACCACGTGGGTGCTGTCCAACCACGACGTCGTCCGCCACGCCTCGCGCCTCGGCCTCGCCGAGACCGGCAAGGGCCCCAACGGGATCGGCGCCGAGGACACCCAGCCGGACGCGGCGCTCGGACTGCGGCGCGCCCGTGCGGCGAGCACGCTCATGCTGGCGCTGCCCGGCTCGGCCTACCTCTACCAGGGCGAGGAGCTCGGGCTGCCCGAGCACACGGCGCTCGACGACGACCTGCGCCAGGACCCGGCGTGGCCGCGGACCGGTTTCACCGAGAAGGGCCGGGACGGCTGCCGCGTCCCGCTGCCCTGGTCGGCCGACGAGCCCGCCTACGGGTTCTCCCCCACCGGCCGGTCCTGGCTCCCCCAGCCGGCGGACTGGGCGCCCTACGCCGTCGACGCCCAGACCGGTGTGGCCGGGTCGACGCTCGAGCTCTACCGCGAGGCCCTGCGGCTGCGCGCCGAGCTGGGCCTCGGTGCCTCCGCCGTGCGCTGGGCGGAGGGCTGGGCCGAGTCCCCGGACGTCGTGGCGTTCGTCAGCTCCGCGGCCGACCGGGCCGACGTGCTCGTCGTCACCGCGGTCGGCGACACCACCGTCACGCTGCCCGAGGGGCACGAGGTGCTGCTCGCCTCCGGCCCGCTCGAGGCCCGCGACGGAGGGACCGTGCTGCCCGCGGACACGACCGTGTGGCTCCGGCGCGGCTGAGCGCACTCCGGCTGCGGCGGGGCTGAGCTCCTCGCCGCCGAACACGCCCGCGCGGGCGGCTGGGTCTACCAGCCGCCCGCGCGGTGTCATGGAGGGCTCGGCGTCAGGGCGCCGCCGCCATCACTGCCGGCCGAGCCCGTGCGGTATCGCCGGCCGGCCGAGCCGGCGGCATCACTCGAGCCCGCGCGGGATCACTGCCTGAAGGGCATCACTACCGGCCGAGCCCGCGCGGCATGCCCGGCACACCGAGCGACCGCGTGCGCCGCTGGTGGACGGCGGCCGCGCCGACGAGCAGCGCGAGCGCCGCGGCGAGCACGATGCCCCGCGTCTCAGCACCCAGGGCGGGCAGTCCCCCGGACCCCGACCCCGAGCCCGGTCCGCCGACGGCACCGCCCGGCGCCTCCTCGCCCGCGTCCGGCTCGCTGGCAGGGTCGGTCTCCTCGCCCCCCGGGACGCCGCCGGGGACCTCGGTACCGGGCTCCTCACCGCCGGGCTCCTCAGTACCGGGCTCCTCGCCGCCGGGCTCCCCACCCGGGGGCGGCGTCGTCGGCCCGGCCGTGGGCTCCGCCGACGGCTCCGGCGTCGGGCTCGGGACCTCGCCACCGGGGACCGGGCTGACCACCCCGGCCATCGCGGACTGGTCGAAGCTCGACCCGCCGATCGTGGCGAACCACTCGCGGGCCTGCTCGATGTCGTCGGTGAACGTCCGGCTGAGGAGGAGCAGCAGCCGGGCCTTCTGCGGGATGAGGTCGCCGCCGGCGATGATGCCGTCGCCCCCACCCGAGACCGCACCGCTGCCGGTGCGGGTGGTGCTGACGAACCAGATGCCGCTCTCCACGGCGGCGCGCCGAGCCTGGCCCGGTCCGGAGGAGATCCCACCCGCACCCGTGCCGGCGGTGACGATGCCCTCGACGCCGGCGGCGGCGAAGGCGTCGATCGCCTCGCGGCCGGCCTCCTGGTAGTTGTAGAAGATCTCCACGCGCGGCAGTTCGGTCGCTGCGACCTCGTCGAGGTCGAACGGTGTGAACCACTCGTCGGTCGCGCAGTCGAGCACGCGGGCCGGGGCCCGCTGGACGTAGACCTGGTCGCCGTCGATCCAGCCCAGGGCACCGAGCTGGCGCGTGACGAAGGTGTCGTTGCGCGTCGAGTTGCCCTTGGTGACGTCGCGCGCCGCGTGGATCTCGTCGTTGAGCATGAGGACCGTGCCGAAGCAGAAGGTCTGCTGACCCGCCGCCAGCCGGATGGACTGGAGGAGGTTGGCGGGGCCGTCGGCGCCGATCACGCCGGCCTCGCTCGCCGTCTCACCGGCGGCCCAGGGGCGCATCGCGCCGCTGATGACCACGGGCTTCTTGCTCTGCACGGTGAGGTCGAGCCAGTAGGCGAACTCCTCCATCGTGTCCGTGCCGGTGGTGACGACGACGCCGTCGGACGTCTCCAGCGCCTCCTCCACCGCCTGGGTGAGCGCGTGGTACTGGGCGATCGTGTAGCCGCCGGATCCGGAGTTGCCGAACTGGACGACGTCGACGTCGGCGATCGCGGAGACCTCCGGCTCGAGGACCGAGACCATGTCCGTCATGGGGTAGGTGCCGGCGCGGTAGTCGGTGAAGGTGTCCCGGCCGGCGGCGCGGCCCGCGATGGTGCCGCCGGTGGCGACGACGGTGACGGTGGGCAGGTCGTCGGGGGCGGGCGCGGTGGCGGCGACCGCACCGGGTGCGACCAGCGCCGCGCCGACCGTCAGGGTGAGGGCGGTGAGGACGGCCAGCGGCCGCCGTCGGGACGTTCTCGTGGTCATGGTTCTCCTCGTCGTTGGGGGCGGCGCCCGCGCCACGGGGGCGTGGAGTCGCCGGGCGACGACCAGCCCGGGCGGGGTCCGGCGCAGGGGGCGGCGCCGGACCTCGCCGGGCTGGTCGTCGTCAGGGAGCACCCTCGCAGTGAGGTGTTTCACTCCCGTGACGGCGACGGGTCGCTCTGGTTTCGGACCCTGCGCGACGGCGACCCGGGGTGCCCCATCGGGCAGACCCCGCACGCCCCCGGCGTCGACGCTCGCCACGTCCCGCTCGCCTCCGAGCGGCCCCCGAGCCGCCGGGGATAAAACTCTTCTCCACGTCCGAGGCCGCGGGTAGTGTCCGGGCGAGTCGGACCTACCGGCCGACAGGGGGGCACTGTGGACACCGGGCTGGCCATCGAGGCCGAGGGCCTCGTCAAACGCTTCAAGGAGACGGTCGCCGTCGACGGCGTCGACCTCCGGGTCCCCGCCGGGACCGTCTACGGGCTCCTCGGCCCGAACGGCGCCGGCAAGACGACCGTCGTGCGCATGCTCGCCACCCTGCTGCGGCCCGACGCCGGCCGCGCCCGGGTGCTCGGCCACGACGTCGTCACCGACGCGGACGCCGTGCGCTCCCGCGTGGGCCTCACCGGCCAGTACGCCTCGGTGGACGAGGACCTCACCGGCACCGAGAACCTCGAGATCATCGCGCGCCTCTACGGCTTCTCCCCCGCGCGCGCCCGGCAGCGGGCCGCCGAGCTCCTCGGCGCGTTCCAGCTCGCCGACGCCGCGCGGAAGCAGGTGAAGACCTACTCCGGCGGCATGCGGCGGCGGATCGACCTTGCCGCGAGCCTCGTCATGAGCCCCAAGGTGCTCTTC
Source organism: Georgenia faecalis (assembly GCF_003710105.1). Taxonomy (GTDB): domain Bacteria; phylum Actinomycetota; class Actinomycetes; order Actinomycetales; family Actinomycetaceae; genus Georgenia_A; species Georgenia_A faecalis. The sequence continues at coordinate 1,259,554 of NZ_CP033325.1, read as the reverse complement.
CTCGACGAGCCGACGACCGGCCTGGACCCCCGCAGCCGCAACCAGGTGTGGGACATCGTGCGGCTCCTCGTCGCCGAGGGCGCCAGCGTCCTGCTCACCACCCAGTACCTCGACGAGGCCGACCAGCTCGCCGACCGCATCGCCGTCATCGACCACGGGCGGGTCATCGCCGAGGGCACCGCCCCGCAGCTCAAGGCGTCCGTCGGCGCCGGCACCGTGAGCCTGCGGCTCGCCGACCCGGCCCAGCGCGAGGTCGCCGCGCGCATCGTCGGCGACGTCCTGGGGACCACCGTGCACCGGTCGTCCGACCCCGCGGGCCTGGACGCCCTCGTGCCCGACGACGCCGACGGCGCCGCCGCGCGGGTCCTGCCCGCGCTCCACGAGGCGGGCGTCGCCGTCCCCGAGTTCAGCCTCGGCCTGCCCAGCCTCGACGAGGTGTTCCTCGCGCTCACCGGCGAGGAACCGGTCACCGACGACACGTCGGCCGAGCCCACGGAGGTCCGATGAGAACCCTCGACATCGGGGAGAACACCGCGCTGCGGAACGCCATCGCCGTCGTCGACGCCCCCGTACGCCCCTCGCCGCTGAGCTCGACGCTCACCTTCACCCGGCGGGCCCTGCTCAAGATCAAGCACGTGCCCGAGCAGCTCATGGACGTCACCCTCACGCCGGTGATCTTCACGCTCATGTTCACGTACCTCTTCGGCGGGGCGATCGCCGGGGACACGCGGACCTACCTGCAGTTCCTCCTGCCGGGGATCCTCGTCCAGACCGTCCTCATCGTCACGGTCTACACGGGATTTACCCTCAACACCGACATCACCAAGGGCGTCTTCGACCGGTTCCGGTCCCTGCCGATCTGGCGCCCGGCTCCCATCGTCGGGGCGCTGCTCGGGGACACGGTGCGGTACTCCGTCGCCTCGGTGATCACGCTCGGCCTCGGCCTCCTCCTGGGGTTCCGACCGGACGGCGGGGTGGTCGGCGTGGTCGCCGCCGTGGCGCTGCTCCTCGTCTTCGCCTTCGCGCTGAGCTGGATCTTCACCATCCTCGGCCTGCTCATGCGCAGCCCCAACGCCGTCATGGGCGTGTCCATGCTCGTGCTCATGCCACTGACGTTCGCGTCCAACATCTTCGTCGCGCCCGAGACGATGCCGTCCGTCCTGCGCGCGTGGGTCGACATCAACCCGGTGTCCGCCCTGGTCACCGCGGTGCGGGGGCTCATGGCCGGCACGGCGACCTTCAGCGACGTCGCCTGGGTCCTCGTGGCGGCGGCGGTCATCACGGCGATCCTCGCCCCCATCACCATGCGGATCTACCGCACCCGGAGCTAGGTTGGGGCCGCGGCCGCGCGACGGGACGTCGGCCGCGGGCTGTGCGACGGGCAACACGCGGGACGTCGGCGACGAGGCGGGACGAGCGGCACGACGGGCCACGATGCGGGGCGAGCCGCACGACGGGCCACGAGGCGGGACGAGCCGCACGACGGGACAAGGAGCTCCGATGACCGAGACCACCCCTCCGTGGGAGCCGCCCATGGCCGGCACCGAGGCCGAGCAGCTCATCGGCTCCCTCGAACGCCTGCGCACGACGTTCCGGTGGAAGGCCGACGGCCTCGACGCGGCCGGGCTCCAGGCCCGGGTCGGGGCGTCCGCGCTCACGCTCGGCAGCCTGCTCAAGCACCTCGCCGTCGTCGAGGACGACGTCTTCTCGATCCGGCTGCGCGGCGAGGGCATCGGCGAGCCGTGGGAGTCGATCTGGGCCGGGGGCCCGGACTGGCCGTTCACGTCCGCCGTCGACGACGCCCCCGAGGACCTTTACGGGTTCTGGGACGACGCCGTCGAGCGGTCCCGAGCGCGCCTCGCCGAGGCGCTCGCCGCCGGCGGGCTCGACCAGCCGGCGGGCATCACCTTCGACGACGGGCGCAGCCCCAGCGTCCGCCGCCTTCTGTGCGACCTCCTCGAGGAGTACGGCCGGCACACCGGCCACGCCGACCTGCTCCGCGAGAGCGTCGACGGCCGGGTCGGCGAGGACGCGCCCCCGGACTGGCGGCCCGTGAGCGGCCGGGCCACCCTTCCGGGCTCGCGGCCCTGACCCCCGACGCGGTGGGTGCCGCACCGGGCCGGGCCACGCTGCCGGGCCAGCGGGATCTGACCCGCCGCCGGACGTCGCCGGGGGGCTAGCCCCCCGACACCGACAGCTCGGCCTCGGCGAGCATGGCGCGGAGCCGGTCGTCGATGTCCGGCGTCGCCAGCCAGCCGTCCGGCAGGTGCGGGACGCGGGGGCTCCCGGCGCGGCCCCGCGGGCCCTCGGCGCCCTCGCCCGGGTAGGGCTGGTCGAGGTCGAGCGCGGCGAGCCGCTCGTCAAGCTCGGCGAGGCTGCTCACCAGGCCGAGGTCCGCCCGCGCCTGGCCGCCGACGACGTAGCCCTTGAGGTACCACGCCATGTGCTTGCGCAGCTCGCGCAGGGCCTTCGACTCGTCGCCGAAGTGCTCCACCATGAGCTCGCCGTGCCGGCGGATGGTGGCGGCGACCTCCCGCAGACCGGGCCGCACCCGCACGTCGGAACCCGTGAAGCCCGCGATGAGGTCGGTGAACAGCCACGGCCGCCCCTGGCACCCGCGGCCGACGACGACGCCGTCGCACCCGGTCTCGGCGACCATGGCGAGGGCGTCCTCCGCCGACCAGATGTCGCCGTTGCCGAGCACCGGGATGGTGCGCACCGTCTCCTTGAGCCGGCTGATGGTCTCCCACCGGGCCTGGCCGGAGTAGTGCTGGGCCGCCGTGCGGGCGTGCAGCGCGACGGCGGCGACGCCGGCCCGCTCGGCGATCCGCCCGGCGTCGAGGTAGGTGAGGTGCTCGTCGTCGATGCCGATGCGCATCTTCACCGTGACGGGCACCTCGTGGTCACGCCCCGCCGAAGCCTCCCGGGCGGCGGCGACGGCGTCGGTGACGATGGCGGCGAAGAGGTCGCGCTTCCAGGGCAGGGCGGCGCCGCCACCCTTGCGGGTCACCTTGGGGACGGGGCAGCCGAAGTTGAGGTCGACGTGGTCGGCGCGGTCCTCGGCGACGAGGATCCGCACCGCCGCGGCGATGGTCGCCGGGTCCACGCCGTAGAGCTGCACGCTGCGCACCGGCTCCTCGGGGTCGGCCCGGACCATCCGCATCGTCTCCGGCGTGCGCTCGACGAGCGCGCGGGAGGTGACCATCTCGGTGACGTAGAGACCGGCGGGCGCGAAGGTTCCCGGCCGTGGGCCGCGGGGCGAGGTCACGGCGGGGTCCGCCGCCGCCGGTGCTCCGGCGACGGCGGGGTCCACCGTCGCCGGTGTTCCGGCCAGGCCGGCGAGCCCGGCCTCCCGGCACAGCCGGCGGAAGGGCGGGTTGGTCACCCCGGCCATGGGCGCCAGCACGACGGGGCTCGCGAGCTCGATGGGGCCGATCCGTACCGCAGTCACCGGAGCATTCTCCCCCGTGCTCGCCCCGGCGCCCGCACGAGCGGCTCACGTCCTCAGCCGATCTCCACGAGGCCGGTCGAGCTGAGCGCGGTGTAGACGCCGAGCAGGAGGATCGCGACGCCGCTGACGATGATCGCCGCCGTCGCGAACCATCCGCCGCGCAGGTCCGGCTCGACGTACGTCCGGCGCAGGTACCAGGCGGCGATGGCGACCGCGGCGAGGAAGATTCCCCCGGCGACGCCGCCGATGAGGATCATGACGAACGGCGAGGAGATCCACAGGAACGTCAGCAGCCAGACGAGCGGCAGCACGACGATGAAGAACCGCATCCAGCCGTTGCGTCGCGCGCTGTCCGCCCAGTCGAAGACGCCGAGGATGCTCAGGGCGTTGGCCCACGAGCGGGACCACGACGGGATCGCCGCCCAGATCGTCGACCCCAGGGCGGCGAGCGCCCCCACGAGGTAGAGGATCCGGCCCCACTCGCCGAGCACGCTGGCATACGTCTGCGAGAGGACCTCGATCATGTCGTTGCCCTGGGGCACCAGCCCCTGCGGGTGCAGGACGGCGGCGCCCATGACGTAGAAGGACATCGTGCTGACCGTGTAGATCACCCACGCGACGATCGCGTCCTTCTGCATGACGGCGATCCACCCGCGCGCGCGCCGCTTGTAGTCGGCGGAGCCGTCGTTGGGGCCGGACCAGCGGGCGTAGCCCTTCTCCAGGCACCAGTAGGTGTAGGCGGTGATCTCCTCCGAGCCGACGCCGGTGAGGCCGAACATCGCCACGGCGATGCCGATGGCCCCGACGGGCAGGGACAGCGACAGCCCGGAGGCCAGGTCGCCGCCGGAGTAGGCGTACTCCGTCATGGGCAGGCCGAGCGCGATGACCAGGGTGACGGCGACGAACGTCATGGTGAGGAAGACGGCGACCTTCTCGATCACCCCGTACTTGTTGGCGTAGAGCGACGCGATCGCCGCCCCGGTGACGATGACCGCCCAGATCGTCAGCGACGTCGTCTCCAGCGGCGCCGACCCGATGGGCAGGAGGATCGACAGCGCGGCGGCCATGCCGCCGATGAGCCCGCCGGTCTGGATGAGCTTCGAGATCGCCATGAGCGCCCACATGACGAAGACCCAGCTGACCTTGCCGAAGCGGGGCGGCACCCGGTTGTAGCCCTCCATGCCGCCCAGGCCCGTGACGATCGAGTACCGGGCCATCTCCACCTGGACGGCGACCTTGACGAGGGTCGAGAAGATCACCAGCCACAGCAGGACGAAGCCGGCCTCGGCCCCCAGCGCCGTGGCGGTGATGAGCTCCCCGGCTCCGACGATGGACGCGGAGACGATGAGGCCGGGGCCGAAGAAACGGATGGAGCCGCGCCACGTGGTCGGCGGCTCGCGGACGCCGGCGGGATCGAGGCGGTACGGGTCGTCCTGGACGACGGCGGTGTCGGGCTGCTGCGCGGAGCGGGCGGCGGACGACATGACATCTCCTTCGAGGCGAGTCGCGGTCGACACCACGGTATTAGCGTCAGCGGGCGCGGCAGGGTCGCCGCGCGGCGACGTTCGGCGATGCGGCGACGGGCTCAGCGTCCCGGGCAGTCGGTGCAGCGCTCAGCCCCCGGGCGGGCGGTGCAGCGCTCAGCCCTCGACGCCACGACGGCGCCGGGCTCAGCGCCCCGGGCGGGCCGTGCGGACCAGGGCGGCCGCGATCGCCGTCGTCGCCGGGATGGCGAGGACCAGGCCGACCGAGGAGACGAGCGTCCGCACGATCTCCTCGGCGATCTCCCCCGCCATGAGTGTGTCGCCGAACGGGCGGTCGAACAGCCCGGCGACGAGGAGGACGGGCAGGGCCGTCCCGACGTACGCGAACGCCAGCGTGTACACCGTCGAGGCGATGTGGTCGCGGCCGATCCGCATCCCCCGGGTGAGGAGCCGCCGGCGCGGCATCGTCGGGTCGGCGGCGTGCAGCTCCCACACGGCCGATGCCTGGGTGATGGTGACGTCGTTGAGCGCCCCCAGGCCGGCGATGACGATCCCGCACAGGAGCAGGTCACGCAGGTCGAGCCCGGGGAACGTCCCGACGAGCATGAGCGAGGAGTCCGACGTCGCCCCGGTGAGCTGCGCCGAGCGCGTCCCCCACAGGGCCAGCGCCGTCGTCGCCGCGAGGCCGAGGAACGTGCCGAGCAGCGCCGTCGTCGTCCGGATCGAGACGCCGTGGGCGAGGTAGACCGACACGAACATCATCGCGCTCGAGCCGACCAGCGCGACGAGCAGCGGCGGCGAGCCCAGCATGAGGGCGGGCAGGACGAACAGGACGACGACGGCGAGTGAGGACGCCAGCCCCGCCATCGCGGCGAGGCCGCGCCAGCGCGCCACGAGGAGGACGACGACGGCGTAGAGGAGGGCGAGCGCGACCACCGGCGTCGTGCGCTCGAAGTCCCAGAAGACGTACGGGCTCCCCGAGCCGAGCGCCGACGGCGTGAACATGAGCCGGAGGCGGTCGCCGACGTCCACGCCGCTGGAGAGGACCTCGGGCGGCACCTGCACGGGGACGACCTGCCCCTGGCCGACGCCGGTGAGGAGCTCGGCGCGGACCTCCTCCCCGACGGCGTCGGTGATCTCGACGACCTCGGCGGTCTCGATCGTCATGCCCGCCGAGGTGAGCTCGAACGAGCCGACGGGGGTCTCGCCCCGCGGCCACAGCGTGAGGAGCCCGACGACGGTGGCGAGCAGGAGCGGGAGGACGAGGGCGGCGAGGACCACCCGCGCGCGGCGGGCCTCGGCCGGCGGGAGCGGGAGGTCGCCGTGCGCATGGCCGTGCCGCCCCGGGGCGGAGGCGGTCGTCGCTCGGGTCGACGTGGCGCCGTCGGCCCGGGCGGACGTTGTCGCTCGGGTCGACGTGGCGCCGACAGCGCCGGCGGATGCGGCGCTGCCGGCCACCGCATCGCCGTCGGCCCGGCCGGTCGCACCGTGGTGCTCCCGGCCGGGCTGAACGGCGTCGTCGGACCCGGGCGAGGGGGTCATGCCCGGTCGGTCAGGCCCCGAGCAGACGCGCCGCGAGGTAGCCGGCGACCTTGTCCAGGCCCACCCGCTCCTGCGCCATGGTGTCCCGCTCGCGGATGGTCACCGCCTGGTCCTCGAGCGTCTCGAAGTCCACGGTGATGCAGAACGGCGTGCCGATCTCGTCCTGGCGGCGGTAGCGCCGGCCGACCGCCCCGGCGTCGTCGAAGTCGACGTTCCAGTTCTTGCGGAGCTCGGCGGCGAGGTCGCGCGCGATGGGCGAGAGCTGCTCGTTGCGCGAGAGCGGCAGGACCGCCGCCTTGACCGGGGACAGGCGCGGGTCGAGCCGCAGGACGGTCCGCTTGTCGACGCCGCCCTTGGTGTTGGGCGCCTCGTCCTCGGTGTAGGCCTCGACGAGGAACGCCATGAGCGAGCGGGTCAGGCCGGCCGCCGGCTCGATGACGTAGGGCACCCAGCGCTCGTTCTTCGTCTGGTCGAAGTACGACAGGTCCTGGCCGGAGTGCTGCGCGTGAGTCGTGAGGTCGAAGTCGGTGCGGTTGGCGATGCCCTCGAGCTCGCCCCACTCGCTGCCCGTGAACCCGAAGCGGTACTCGATGTCGACCGTGCGCTTGGAGTAGTGGGAGAGCTTCTCCTTGGCGTGCTCGTAGTGGCGCAGGTTCGCCGGGTCGATGCCGAGGTCCGTGTACCAGGACGTGCGGGTGTCGATCCAGTACTGGTGCCACTCCTCGTCCGTGCCGGGCTCGACGAAGAACTCCATCTCCATCTGCTCGAACTCGCGGGTCCGGAAGATGAAGTTGCCGGGGGTGATCTCGTTGCGGAACGACTTGCCGATCTGGCCGATGCCGAACGGCGGCTTCTTCCGCGCCGAGGTCATGACGTTGGCGAAGTTGACGAAGATGCCCTGGGCCGTCTCGGGGCGCAGGTAGTGCAGGCCCGACTCGTCCTCGACGGGGCCGAGGTAGGTCTTGAGCATCATGTTGAAGTCGCGGGGCTCGGTCCACTCGCCGCGGGTGCCGCAGTTGGGGCACGGGATGTCGGCGAGGCCGTTCTCCGGGGCGCGGCCCTTGCGCTCCTCGAACTCCTCGGCGAGCTGGTCGGCGCGGTAGCGCTTGTGGCAGCTGAGGCACTCGGTGAGGGGGTCGCTGAAGACGCCGACGTGGCCCGAGGCCACCCACACCTGGCGGGGCAGGATGACCGAGGAGTCGAGGCCGACGACGTCCTCACGCGCGGTGACCATGGAGCGCCACCACTGGCGCTTGATGTTCTCCTTGAGCTCCACGCCGAGCGGGCCGTAGTCCCAGGCGGAGCGGGTGCCGCCGTAGATCTCGCCGGACGGGAAGACGAACCCCCGCCGCTTGGCGAGGCTGATGACGTTGTCCAGGCGGGTGGGTGCTGCCACGTTTGACTCCTGCTGCTCGGTGGTTCCGCACCTGGCTGGCGCGGACGGTCGTCCCGCGTGACGCGCACGCGGCGGGGGCGCACCGGTGACGGCGCGGGGTCCAACTTACCTACCGCGGGCGCCGGGGCGGGACTCGGCCGCGCGGTGGTCCGCCAGCCCCCTCCCTCCCAGTTGACACTGGTTCTCAATAGCGCTCATACTTCTGCAAATGAGAACCATGTTCATCCGCCGAGCCACCGCGACCGCAGCGGCGACCGCGGCCGTCGTCGCACTGGCCGGCTGCGGCGCGAATGAGTCCGGCGGGTCCGCGGGCGCGTCCGGCGGAGACACCACCCTCGAGGTCGTCACGAGCGTGTACCCGCTCCAGTTCGTCGCCGAGCGGGTCGGTGGCGAGTACGTCGACGTCGCCTCCCTCCTGCCGGCGCAGGGCGATGCCCACAACGTCGAGCTCTCCCCCCGCGAGGTCGCCGACCTCGAGGCGGCGGACCTCGTCGTCACCGTCTCGGGGCTGCAGCCCGCGGTCGACGACGCCGTCGCCGTCGCCGGTCTGACGGCCTACGACGCGGCGGACGACGCCGATCTCCACCCCGCCGACGAGCTGGGTCACACCGACGACACCGACGAGATCACCGAGCACGACCACGATCACGGCAGCGTCGACCCGCACTTCTGGCTCGACCCCGAGCGGCTCGCCACGGTCACCGGCGCCCTGGCCGAGGAGCTCGCGGCCCTGGACCCCGACCACGCCGACACCTTCCGCGCGAACGCCGCCGCGCTCGAGGAGGAGCTGACGGCGCTCGAGGAGGAGTACCGCACCGGCCTGGCCGCGTGCCCGAGCGAGACGATCGTCGTCGCCCACGAGGCGTACGGCTACCTCGCCGACCGGTACGGCCTGCACCAGGAAGGGGTCGCCGGCATCGACCCGGAGACCGAGCCCTCCCCCGCGCGCCTCGCCGAGATCGGCGACATCGTCGAGGACGAGGGCGTGAGCACGATCTTCGTCGAGTCCGCCGTCGCCCCCGCCGTCTCCGAGGCCCTGGCCGAGGACCTCGGCGTGAGCACCGCCGTCCTCGACCCGCTCGAGGTCCAGCAGGACCCCGACGCCGACTACCTCGACGTCATGCGCGCGAACCTCGACGCGCTCCGCACCGCGCTGGGGTGTGCGGCGTGAGCGCCCCGGTGCCCGGCAGCGCCGCGCCGGCCAGCCCCGCCACGCCGACCAGCCCCGCCGCGCCGACCAGCCCCGCCACGCCGATCAGCCCCGCCACGCCGACCAGCGCGACCACGCCACCCGTCCGAGCCCGGGGCCTCACCGTGCGCATGGGCGCGTCGACGATCCTCCACGGCGTCGACGTCGCCGTCGCCGACGGGGAGATGGTGGCGCTCCTCGGCGCGAACGGCTCCGGAAAGTCCACGCTGGTCAAGGCCCTGGTCGGGGTCGTCCCCGTCGCCACCGGCCGTGCGGAGCTCTTCGGCGTCGACGTCGCGACCGCCCCCCGTCGCGTCCCGTGGCAGCGGGTGGGCTACGTGCCCCAGCGGGTGAGTGCGGCCTCCGGTGTGCCGGCGACGGCGCTCGAGGTCGTCGAGTCCGGCCTGCTCGGCGGGGGCCGGCTCCGCGTCGGCCGCGCCGGCCGCGAGCGCGCCCGCGCCGCGCTCGCCGAGGTCGGCCTGGCCGACCGCGCGGGCGAGAGCGTGCAGATCTTCTCCGGCGGGCAGCAGCAGCGCGTCCTCATTGCGCGCGCCCTGGTCCGCGACCCCGACCTCCTCCTCCTCGACGAGCCGTTTGCCGGGATCGACCAGGCCTCCAAGGAGTCCCTCGCCGGGACCCTGGCGACCCTGCACGGGCGCGGCACCGCCGTCCTCGTCGTCCTCCACGAGCTCGGCGACCTCGCCGGCCTCATCGAGCGCGCCGTCGTCCTGCGCCACGGCCGCGTCGTGCACGACGGCGCCCCACCCCACCCGGCGCGCGGGCACGACGACCCCGCGCACGACCACGTCCACCCCCATGCCGACGAGGCGCCGCGCGCCCACGAGGCACCTGAGCTGAGGGTGGAGCTGTGATCGCCGTGCTCGAGTCCCTGCCCGCCATGCTCGCGAGCCCGCTCATGCAGCGCGCGCTCGTCGTCGCCGTCCTCGTCGGCATCGCCGCGCCCGTCATGGGGACCTACCTCGTCCAGCGCCGCCTCGCGCTCCTCGGGGACGGCCTCGGGCACATGGCGCTCACCGGCGTCGCCGTGGGCTGGCTCGTCGGCAACGCCGCGAACCTCACCCCGCACGACGCCCTCGCGGTGCCGGGCGCCGTCGTCGCCGCCGTCATCGGCTCGGTGATCATCGAGGTGGTCCGCGCCAAGGGCCGTACCAGCGGTGACGTCGCCCTCGCCCTCCTCTTCTACGGCGGGATCGCCGGCGGCGTGGTCCTCATCGGCCTCGCCGGCGGCACGACGGCGAACCTCACCGGCTACCTCTTCGGCTCCATCTCGACGGTGACGACGCTCGACCTGTGGCTCACGGTCGTGCTCGCCGTCGTCATCCTCGGTGTGGGGCTCGGCCTGCGCCCGGCCCTGTTCTCGCTCTCGCACGACGAGGAGTTCGCCCGGGCCAGCGGCCTGCCGGTGCGCCTGCTCAACATCACCGTCGCCGTGATGGCGGCGCTGACGGTGTCGGTGGCGATGCGGGTGGTCGGCGTCCTGCTCGTCTCCGCGGTCATGATCGTCCCCGTCGCGACCGCGCAGCTCCTCACGCGGTCGTTCCGGATGACGATGGCGCTGGCGATGGTCATCGGCGTGGCCGTGTCCGTCGTCGGGCTCTCCCTCACCTACACCTACCCCCTCTCCCCGGGCGCGACCATCGTCATCCTCGCCATCGCGACGTACGCCGTCGTGTCGGTCGTGCGCCCGCTGCTGCCCCGGGCGCGCCGCGGCGGCGACCCGCACCCGGACGTGGAGGACGACGTCGAGCTGGAGGTGGCCCGATGAGCCAGCAGCGCATGACCCGCCAGCGCGCCGCGGTGACCGGCCTGCTCGAGGGGACCGGCGACTTCCGCAGCGCGCAGCAGATCCACGAGACGCTGCGCAGCCGGGGCGAGAACGTCGGCCTCGCCACGGTGTACCGCTCGCTCCAGGCCATGGCCGACGCCGGCGACGTCGACGTCCTGCGGGGCGACGACGGCGAGGCGCGGTACCGCATGTGCCTCACCCGCCAGCACCACCACCACCTCGTGTGCCGCTCGTGCGGGACGACGGCGGAGATCAGCGGCGCGGGCGTCGAGGAGTGGGCGACGCGGATGGCGGCCGAGCACGGGTTCGTCGACGTCGACCACACCGTCGACCTCTTCGGCACGTGCGCCGGGTGCGCCCGCGGCGCGGAGGGCGGGGCCTCTCGCTCGGCCCGTGCGGAGGGCGCCCCCTCGGACGCTGCCAGCGCCGGGGCGGCGGCCGGTACGGGGGCGCCGGCCGGTGCCAGGGCGGCGGCCGAGGCCAGTGCCGCTGCGGGGACCGCGGCGGCGGGCGAGCGTGCGGCGGTTCCACCGAGGTCCGCGCGTGCCTGACTACCTCGCGAGCTGGCCGTTCTGGCTGGTGTTCGTCTTCCTCTACCTGGGTGCCACGCTGCGCGGGCAGGCGACCTACTGGCTCGGACGCATCGTCACCGAGCAGACCCTGCGCCGCGTCCACCCCAGGACGGGCTGGCGCCGTCGGGTCGCGCAGACCCTCGCGGGTGACGGCACCCAGCGCGGCGTCGCGGCCATCCGCCGGTGGGGCCTCGTGGCGATCCCCTTCGCCTACCTCACCGTCGGGTTCCAGAGCATGGTCCTCGCCGCGGCGGGCGTGCTCCGTGTGCCCTGGGTCCCCTTCACCCTCGCCCAGCTGCCCGGCGCCCTGGCGTGGGCGGCGATCTACTCCACCGTGGGCTTCGCCGTGTGGAACGCCGCGATCGCTGCGGCCGCGGGCTCGCCCTGGGGGATCGCGACGGTCGTCGCGATCGTGGGCGGCGTCGTCGGCGTGGTCGTGGTGCGCCGGCGCCGGGTGCGCCGCGCCGAGGCGGCCGACGACGCCCCCCTCCCGTCGTGATCATGCAGAGACGCTGACGCCCCCTCCCGCCGTGATCATGCAGAAGCGCTGACGCCCCGACCCGTGGCGATCGTGCAGAAGCGCTCGCGCCCCCCTCCCGTCGCGATCATGCAGAAACGCTGGGCCGTCAGCGCCGGTGGTGCTGCACGGTCACCGACCAGTACCGGACGCACCAGCGTTTCTGCACGATCACGAGGGTGAGGCCTGCGCCCGGGCTACTCCGCCGCGGGCGTGTCGATCGCGCCGCCGTAGCGGCGGTCCCGGGAGGCGTAGATCTCCACCGCCCGCCACAGGCTGCGGCGGTCGACGTCGGGCCACGGCTCGTCGAGGAACACGAGCTCGGCGTACGCCGACTGCCACAGCAGGAAGTTCGACGTGCGCTGCTCCCCCGACGTGCGGATGAACAGGTCGACGTCGGGCATGTCGGGCTCGTCGAGGTAGCGGGCCACGGTCCGCTCGGTGACGCGGTCCGGGCGCAGCCGCCCGGCGGCGACCTCCTCGGCGATGGCGCGGGCCGCGTCGGCGATCTCGGCCCGCCCGCCGTAGTTCACGCACATCGTCAGCGTGCACACGTCGTTGCCGGCGGTGAGCCGCTCGGCCTCCTCGAGCTCGTTGATGACCGAGCGCCACAGGCGGGGCCGGCGCCCGGCCCAGCGCACCCGCACGCCCCACTCGTTCATCTCGTCGCGGCGTCGGCGGATGACGTCGCGGTTGAATCCCATGAGGAAGCGGACCTCGTCGGGCGAGCGCTTCCAGTTCTCGGTGGAGAAGGCGTACGCGGAGATGTGCGTGACGCCGATCTCGATGGCCCCGGCAACGACGTCGAGCAGGGACGCCTCCCCGGCCCGGTGCCCCTCGACGCGGGGCAGGCCGCGCGCGTTGGCCCACCGGCCGTTGCCGTCCATGACGATGGCCACGTGCTTGGGCACGAACCGCGGGTCGATCGCCGGGGGACGCGCACCCGAGGGGTGCGGCGGCGGGGGGACGCTCATACCCGCTCCACGTGACGTAGGGAGCGCAGCTGGCGCTCGAGGTGGTACTGCAGGTGCGCGGCCACGAGCCCGGACGCCTCGCGCCGGTGGCGCTCGTCGCTGGCGTCCGCGGTGGACCACTCGCCGGAGAGCAACGCGCCGAGCAGCTCGAACGTCTGCGGCGCGGGGGCCGCCGAGCCGGGCGGTCGGCACCCGTCGCACACCGCCCCGCCGGCGGAGACGTTGAAGGAGTGGTGCGGTCCCTGCCGCCCGCAGCGCGCGCAGTCGACGAAGCTCGGCGCCCACCCGGCGACGGCCAGCGAGCGCAGGAGGTAGGAGTCGAGGACCAGCGGCGCGGCGTGGCGCTTGGTGGCCAGGGCGTGGAGCGCGCCGACGAGGAGGAGGTACTGCTGCGGCGCGGGGTCCTTCTCCACCTCCGTGAGGCGCTCGGCCGTCTCCGCCATCACCGTCGCCGTCGTGTACAGCGAGTAGTCCTGGCCGATGGCGCGCCCGTAGGGCTCGATGGTCTGGACCTGCGTGACGACGTCGAGGCTGCGCCCGAGGTGGAGCTGGACGTCGACGAGCCCGAACGGCTCGAGGCGGGCCCCGAACTTCGACGACGTCCGGCGAACGCCCTTGCCCACGGCGCGCACCCGGCCGTTGGCCCGGGTGAGGAGCGTGATGATGCGGTCCGCCTCACCGAGCTTCTGGGCCCGGAGCACGACGGCCTCGTCCCGGTAGAGCTTCACCCGGCCATTCTCCCCTACGATCACCGGTTGCCCGCGGCTACCCGCGCCGGGGAGCGTGATCCGGTGCGCGGGCCCGACGGCGCAGACGTCCCCGACGGCGCGGCGCCGGGCCCGACGGCGCAGACGTCCCGCCGTCGGGCCCGCGCCGGTGTCAGCGCAGCGCGCGGTTGACCGCCGAGACGATGGCCTTGAAGGACGCCGTCGTGATGGACGGGTCGATGCCCACGCCCCAGAGCACCTGGCCGTCGACCTCGCACTCGACGTAGGCCGCCGCGCTGGCGTCACCGCCGGTGGACAGGGCGTGCTCGGCGTAGTCGAGGACGTCGACGCGCACGCCCAGGTCGGCGAACGCGTTGGTGAAGGCCTTGACCGGGCCGTTGCCCGTGGCGGCGAGGACCTTCTCGGTGCCGTCCTCGACCATCGTCAGGGTGAGCGTCGCGTCCTGGCCCTCGCCGGCGGAGGTGAGCGTCGTGCCGCGCAGGGCGTAACGGCCCCAGGGGCTCAGGCCGGACTCCGGCGTCGCCGGCAGGTACTCGTCGGAGAAGATCGTCCACAGCCGCTCGGCGCTGATCTCGCCGCCGTAGGCGTCGGTGTGCCGCTGGACGATCGCGCTGAGCTCGATCTGGAGCCGGCGCGGCAGGTCGAGCGCGCGGGTGCTCGAGAGCAGGTACGCCACGCCCCCCTTGCCGGACTGCGAGTTGACCCGGACGACCGCCTCGTAGCTGCGCCCGACGTCGTGCGGGTCGACGGGCAGGTAGGGCACCTCCCAGAGGACGGCGCTCGCGTCGCCGTCGGCCGCGGCCACCCGGTCCGCCCGGACGGCGAAGCCCTTCTTGATGGCGTCCTGGTGGGAGCCGGAGAAGGCGGTGTAGACGAGGTCGCCGCCGTAGGGGTGGCGCGGGTGGACGTCCATCTGGGTGCACTGCTCGACGGTCCGGCGGATCTCGTCGATGTCGGAGAAGTCGATCTGCGGGTCGATGCCCTGGCTGAAGAGGTTGAGCCCGAGCGTGACGAGGTCGACGTTGCCGGTCCGCTCGCCCTGGCCGAACAGGCAGCCCTCGACGCGGTCGGCGCCGGCGAGGACGGCGAGCTCGGCCGAGGCGACGGCGGTGCCGCGGTCGTTGTGCGGGTGGACCGAGACGGCGACGAACTCCCGGCGGGAAAGGTTGCGGCTCATCCACTCGATCTGGTCGGCGTAGACGTTGGGCGTCGCGCGCTCGACCGTGGCGGGGAGGTTGAGGACGATCTCGCGCCCGCCGTCGGGCTGCCAGACGTCCATGACGGCCTCGCACACCTCGAGGGCGTACTCGAGCTCGGTGTCGACGAAGATCTCCGGGGAGTACTCGTACCCGAAGACCGTGTCGGGGTCGAGGATCTTCTCGGCGTAGGCGAGGACGTCCCGCGTCCCGGCGACGGCGAGCTCCTTGGTGGCCTCGCGGTCGTTGCGGAAGACGATGTCGCGGAAGACCGGCGCGGTGGCGTTGTAGAGGTGGACGGTCGCCCGCGGCGCACCGACGAGGGAGGTCACGGTGCGCTCGATGAGCTCGGTGCGGGCCTGGGTGAGGACCGAGACGGTGACGTCCTCGGGGATCGCGCCGGTCTCGACGAGCGAGCGGACGAAGTCGAAGTCCGCCTGGCTGGCGGCGGGGAAACCGATCTCGATCTCCTTGTAGCCCATGCGGACGAGGAGGTCGAACATGCGGCGCTTGCGGGTGGGGTCCATGGGCTCGATGAGCGCCTGGTTCCCGTCCCGCAGGTCGGTGGAGAGCCAGCGCGGGGCCGCCGCCATGCGGCGGGTGGGCCACTGGCGGTCCGGGAGGTCGACACCGTTGGTGTCGAGGAACGGGCGGTACTTGCGGATCGGCATGCTCGACGGCTGCTGAGCATTGCTCGGGGGGCGGGTCTTCATCGTGGTCCTTCGGCTCGAGTTCTCCTGGGCCGGGCACGACGGTCGCCGCAACGAGGGGCCGGCCGTCAGTGGGCCTCGTCGCGGCACAGAAGGAGCAGGCGCCCCAGCACAGCACGCATGGCGTGAACCCTAGCGCACGTCACGGCGTGATCATCGGGTCAGGGCGCGAGCGGCAGCTGCACGCGCCGCACCGTGGCGCGGTCGACGACCAGCCCCCGCCCCACCACGAAGTCCCGGCGCGCCACCCTCGGGAAGGCGGTGCGGAACAGCACGTCGCCCTCGATCTGATCGGGCTGGAGCGCCAGGCCGCGCCGGCCGCTGCGGATCTCGGCGACGAGCGGCCAGGAGGAGCCCCACGTGCTCGTGTCGCCCTCGGCGATGACGAAGTGCTCGTTGCGCTTCGCCGCCCTGATGAGCTCGGTGAGCGGGCCCTCCGCCGGGGTGGAGAGGAAGTCGGCGAGGGCCTCGACGACGACGACGGTCCCCACCTGGCCCTCGGGCGGCGGTTCGGCGACGTCGGCCAGCGCCGCCCTCGCGACCTCGGCCACCTCGGTGGCGCCCGTGGCGGCGCGCGCCCAGCCGCCCATCCCCCGCAACGCCGAGCGGCGCGCGCCGAGGTAGACGACCCGCGCCTCGGGCCGGGCGCGCCGCACCGACTCCACGAGCCAGCGCAGCGCGTTGGTCCGCCCGGACTGCGGCGGGCCGGCGAGGAGGAAGGTCCCGGCGGGCTCGACGCCGAGGGGCGCCAGGGTGTCGTCGGCGACGCCGAGCACCGGCAGGCCGTCGACCGCGGCGGGGAGCTCCTCGGCGGGCACGATCTCGGGCAGGCGCCCCACCGGCGGGGCGAGAGCGGCAGCGGCTCCGGCTCCGGTGCGGCGCAGGGTCGCGGAGAGGTGCTCGACGGCGCGGACCTGCTCGGCGAGGGTCGCCGAGCCGCCGAGCACGGCGACCTGCATCTCCAGGCCGTCGGGGCTGATCGCCCGGCCCGGGGGCGCGCCGGCGTCGAGGACGTCCTTGGGGGCGCCGAGCACGAGGTAGCCGCCCTCGTCCACCTGACGCATGACGACCCGGCGGGACAGGCTGCCGGCGACCGAGGACGGTACCGCGCCGGGACGGTCCGCCGTCACCGCCACGTGCACGCCGGTGCCACGGCCGTCGACGAGGAGCTGGAGGAAGACCTGGTACCAGGGGCTGCGGCCGGGGGCCGTCTCCCAGGCGGTCCGGAACGCGCCGAACCCGTCGACGAGCAGGAGGAGCCGCGGCTCGTCGGGGCGGGCGGCGATCCGCCGGTACTCCTCGACGGTGCTCGCCCGGGCGGCGGCGTAGCGCGCCGACCGCTCCTCGACGGTCTCGCGCAGCCGGCGCAGCAGCCGCTGGATCCGCTCGGCGTCCTCGCCGTCGATGACGGCGCCCACGTGCGGCAGCCCCTCGAGCGCGGCGAGGCCGCCGGAGGAGAAGTCCAGGCCGTACACGTGCACCGGACCGCCCTGCGGGGTGATGCCGGCCGCGACGGCGAGGGTGCGCAGCGCCGTCGACTTGCCGGAGCCGACCGCCCCGTAGAACGCGATGTTGCCCTCGACGTCGGGCCGGTAGTACGCGGTCACCTGGCGCTGGCGGGCGGGGTCGTCGACCACCCCGAGGACGAGCGCGGCGTCCGTGCGGGGGCCGAGGGCGCCGAGGTCCTGGACGGGCGCCAGCGTGGGCAGCCACGGCTTGCGGGGCTCGGGCACGCCGCCGGCGCGGGCGGCCGCGCTCACCGACTCCACCAGCCGGGCGATGTCGGCGGGGCCCGCGTCGGTGGGACCCTCCCGCGCGCCGCGCTCGGGGTCGGCCGGCGGCTCCCACCGCGTGCCGGTGCCCATGACGAGGGACTCGACGTCGACCTGCGCCCGGGGGTGCGCGTCGGCGGTGCGGCCACCGGCGTACGCGGCCTGGAACAGCGTGACCCGCCCGGGGCCGGTGCGTGCGGCCCCCCGGCCGGGGATCGCCGGGTCGAACCCCGCGGCGACCGGCAGCCCGAGGACGTCGTGCGAGTCGGACGCGTCGTTCATCCGCAGGGCGACGCGCAGGTGGGTGTTGGCGCGCAGGTTGTCGCGGATCACGCCGGCGGGGCGCTGCGTCGCGAGGACCAGGTGCAGGCCGAGCGACCGGCCGCGCTGGGCGACGTCGACGACGCCGTCGACGAACTCCGGCACCTCGGTGGCCAGCGCCGCGAACTCGTCGACGACGACGACGAGGCTCGGCGGGCACGCCGGGTCCCCCGTGCGCTCCAGGGTGAGGAGGTCCTTGGCGCCCCTGCGGCCGAGGAGCCGCTCGCGGTGGCGGAGCTCCGCCCGCAGGGACGTGAGGGCGCGGCGCACGAGGTGCGGGGACAGGTCGGTGACGAGGCCGACGGCGTGCGGCAGGTCGACGCAGTCGGCGAAGGCCGAACCGCCCTTGTAGTCGACGAAGAGGAACGTCACCCGGTCGGGGCTGTACGCGGTCGCCATGCCGAGGACCCACGCCTGGAGGAACTCGCTCTTGCCCGCGCCGGTGGTGCCGCCGACGAGCGCGTGCGGGCCTTGCGTGCGCAGGTCGAGGGTGAAGGGCTCGGTGGCCCCCTGGCCGACGAGCGCCCGGAGCGTGGCGTCGTGGCGGCGGCGCCGGGGCGGGCTCCCGTCGCGCGGCACCAGGGAGCCGTTCTCGCGCCAGCGGTCGAGGACCGCCGTCGGGCCCTGCGCGGTCTCCGGTCCGGCGAGCGCGAGGAAAGAGACCCGCGCGGGCAGGTCGGAGGCGCCGTCCACCGGGGCGCCGGCGTCGACGACGGCGGCGAGGTGCCGGCCCAGCGCCATCGCGGCGTCGGCGTCGAGCACCTCGCAGTGCAGGGGCTGGACCGTCGAGGCCGCCTGGACGTACCCGGCCGCGCCGTCCGGGCCGGCGGCACCGACGGCGACGAAGGTCCGGCACGCGGCCGGGAGCCGGTCGAGCCTGGCCGCGCACCACAGGACGTGGACGCCGACGGCGGGCCCTTCCTCGGCGATCCGCACCAGGCGGCCCCGCTCGACCGGGGCGTCGTCCTCGACGAGGAGCACGACGACCGGCAGCGGACCGCCGGAGCGGTCCTCGCGCTGGGCCCGGCGGGCATCGAGGAGCGCCTCGAGGCGCGAGACGAGGTGGGCGACACCCGCCTGGTGCGAGCCGATGTGGGCGCCCTCGACCGGGGAGTGCGCCGAGCCCACGTGGGGCAGCCACTTGGTCCAGTCCCACCGGGCGGCGCTGGCCGCCGACGTCGCCACGGTGAGGACGAGCTCGGCCGGGGAGTGCAGGGTGACGAGCTCGGCGAGGACCGCACGGGCCACGCCGTCGACGCCGCTGCGGGGGCCGGCGAGGCCGAGGGCGCCGCACTCGCGCAGCCGGGCGGTCGCCGGGACGTCGTCGACCGTGGCGAGGTCGCGCCTGAGGGCCAGCACCCGGTCCCAGCACTCCGGCGTGGACCTGCCGCGGACGGGCAGCGTGATGGTGGCGCGCGAGGGCAGCGTCCCCAGGCCCAGCCGCACCTCGAGGAAGGTCTCGTGCTCGGGCCGGCGGCTCCACAGCAGCGGCTCGAGGGCGAGGGCGGCGGCGGTCGCCTCGCCCACGGAGGGGGACTCACGCCGGCGGGCGGCGCGCTCGGCGTCCCGCTCGCCCTCGCGCTCGGCGCGCACGGCGTCGAGCGTCTGCGTGAACCGCGCCACGGCGGCGCGGTAGGTGCGGGCGCCGGTGACCCGCTGGTCGAGGACGTGGCCGGCCATCATGAGCGGCATCATCGCGAGGAAGACGAGGCTGAGGGCGTCACGCCCCGTGGCGAGGAGCGCCGGCACCATGAGGAGCGGCGCGAGGAGCATGACGACGGGGACGCGCGAGGGCGTGGGCGGGTCGGGCGGCGTGGGTGCCTCGACCTCCTCCCCCGCGTAGCGCGGGGCGACGCGGGGTGAGCGGTTGAAGGCCACCTGGGCGGCGTCGAGCGCGGCGGGTCGGCCGGCGGCGATGCGCGTGACACGCAGGGTGGTGCCGCCCAGCGCGACGGTGTCCTGCGGGAGCAGGGCGGCGCGCTGGACGAGGCCGTCGCCCAGCAGCAGGCCGTTGGCGGAGCGGAGGTCGACGATCTCGACGAGGTCCGTCACCACGAGCCGGGCGTGCTCCTGGGAGACGGTGGGGTCGGACAGCCGGACGTCGCAGCCGCGGCCCCGGCCGATGACCGTCGTGCCCTCGGGCAACGGGATGACGAGGCCCGCGTCGGGACCCTCAAGGACCTCGAGGCGGGCGGCCGGCGCCGGCTCGGCCCGGGCACCGGTCGGGCTCGGCCGCGCGAGGGAGACGACCGATCCGGAGCGCACCGTCTCCGCGGCGACGGCCTCGGGGGCGAGCATGTGGGGCTGGCCAGGGGCGCCGGCCGGCCCGTGCAGGCACAGGGTGAGGGGGTCCTGACCACCCAGGCCGCCGACGCCCGCGCCGCTCGCTCCCCCGCCGCTGGCCGTGCCGGCGCCCCTGCCAGCTGTACCCCCGCCGACCGCAGCGAGGGCGGCCCCGGTCGGGTCGCTGTCGGCCACCCGCCGGGCCACGTCACCGACGGTCGCGGTCCCGTCCACGGTCACGGCGAGGTCCACCGGCTCCGCGGCCGCCCGCAGCAGCGTCAGCGTGATGCGCATCGGCTCGACGCTCCTTCCCGAGGGAAACCCGGCGACCGCCGCGAGCGTAGCCATCGACGCCGGTCCACCGCCGCGCGCCTACGCGTGGCGGTGGACAACGGCGGATGGGGACATCCCCCCACCCCGGCCGTGGCGCGCGCACGAGGGCGCACCTCCCGATGCCGCCCCCGCTCGGCCGTCGCCTCGGGCACCGCCGGCCCGCGTGGCCGCCCCGGAACACCCGGCCGCCCCGGCACGCCCGGCCGCCCCGCGTGGCCGCCCCGGAACGCCCGGCCGCCCCGGAACACCCGGCCGCCCCGCGTGGCCGCCCCGGCACGCCCGGCCGCCCCGCGCCCCGGTGTGACCACCCCCCGCCGCGACCGCGACCGCGTCGGCGTCGACGTCGACCCGCGGCTACGCGCCGGACGCACTCCCGGGCCGTTCTCCCTGCCCTCAGTCGTCGCCGGGCACGACCTCGACGACGAGCGCGGTGACGTTGTCGCGCGCCCCGGCGTCACCCATCGCGCGCGCCACGAGCGCCTCCGCCACCGCGGGAGCGTCGCCGGCGCCGCCGAGGACCTCGCCGATCTCGGCGTCGGACAGCTCCTCGACGAGCCCGTCGCTGCACACGAGGAGCCGCTCACCGGCGAGGGCGCGCAGCATCCAGAAGTCGACGTCGGGCACCGCCCCGGTGCCGACGGCGCGGGTGATGACGTTGCGCTGCGGGTGACGGCGCGCCTGCTCGGCGTCGATGGTGCCCGCGTCGACGAGCTCCTGGACGAGGGAGTGGTCCACGCTCACCTGCTCCAGCCCCGTGGCCGCGCTGCGGTAGACCCGCGAGTCCCCCACGTTGAGGACGAGCCAGTACGGCTCGCCGTCCTGCTCGGTGAGGACGACGCCGGCGAGCGTGGACCCGGCGGCGGCGGGCTCGGCGTCGGCCGCCATCGTCTCGCGGATGCGGCTCGCGGCGCGGCCGACGGCGGCCCGGACGTCGTCGGGACGCAGCGGCGCATCACCGGAGGCGAGCGCGGCCAGCTCGGCGACGACCGTGCGGCTCGCCATGTCGCCGCGGGCGTGGCCCCCCATGCCGTCGGCGACGACGAAGACCGGGGGGCGCGCGAGAACGGCGTCCTCGTTGACCCTGCGGTGGCCGCCGGTGTCCGTGGCCACGCCCCACTGCGTGCGCATCCGCTCCCTCTCCGCGTCGCGGCGACTCTCGCGGGCGATCCTATGGCCCGGTGCGCCCGCCGTGGCGCGGCTCACAGGACGGTCGGGAAGATCCCCCAGTACCCGGCGAGCACGAGCAGCGCGAGGGCGCCGAGGTGGACGCTGGCGAGCGCCACCGTGCCGGCGGCACTCGGCCCGTCGCCGCTGCGGCGCGACCGCCACCACCGGTCGGCCGAGCCCACGAGGATCCCGGTCGTCGCCACGGCGAGCACCTGGATCCCCAACCACCCCCCGCGCACGAGGAGCGGGTCCGTCTGGTAGTTCAGCGCGAGGCTGGCGACGGAGACGAGGTAGGCGAGGAAGAGCACCCACACGGCGAGGACGCCCAGGCCCAGCGCCGTCGTCCACCGGCCCACGGGTGCCGGGACCCGGGCCGGCCGCCGGACCGCCCGGGAGCCGAGCCACACGAGCGGCCCCAGCAGGACGAGGCCCACGCCGCTGACCAAGGACACGACGAGCATGTCCCCGGCCATGTACCACCGGGGGCGGGCCACCGGGTCGGCGCGGTAGCGCTGCTCCGGCTCGGCGCCGGCGATCCGGGGCGTCGCCTCCGCGGTCTCGGGCAGGCCCTGGATCCAGCGGGCGACGTCCTCGGCGAAGCCGGGCGCGAGCTCCCCGCCGATGCGGATCCCGTGGTTGGCGTCCGCGAAGTACCGCACCGTGTAGGCGGTGTTGCCCGCCGCGGCGATGTCGTCGATGACCTGCTCAGGCCCCTGGACGGTCGGCATGGAGGCGTCGGCGGTGCCGTAGACCATGAGGACGGGCTGCGTCACCCGCCGCTGGTACGGCGCCGGGTCGAAGTCGGCGTACTCGAAGCCGCCACCGGGGATCTCGCTGCCGATCAGGCGCGGGACGGCCCGCAGCAGCTGTTCGGGGGCGCCGATGTTGCGCAGGTAGGAGTCGACGGCGAACGCCGCCTGCTCCCGCGGGGTGACGACCGGGGCGGAGACGAGGATGACGAAGTCGACGGCGTCGTTCTCCGCCGCCGCCACCGGGGCGATGAACGCCCCCTCGCTCTCGGCGTAGATCCCCACCCGGTCCGGGTCGACGCCAGGCCAGCCGGCGAGGACCTCGAGCGAGGCGAGGTAGTCCTGCGCCATCCCCTCGTAGTCGCGCTCCCGGGTGGTGTACGTGTCCATCCGCTTGTCGGGGACCAGCGCGACGACGCCGGCGGAGGCCAGCGCCGTGGAGATGTCGAAGAAGGTCTCGTGGGTGGCCGTCCCGGCCCCGTGGAGGAAGACGACGCCGGCGCGGTCCCCGGGCGCGTCGACCGGTCCACGGACGGTGGCGTCCACCGACGCCCCGTCGAGCTCGACGGTGATGACCTCACTCGTCACCTCGTAGGTGCCCACGGGGTCGGTGACGACGTCGCCGCCGATCCGCACGTCCTGCGCGGCCGGCACCAACGTGCGCTCGAGCGGCTGAGGGTTCCACGCGGGGCCGGCGATCGACCCGAGCAGACCGAAGAGCAGCACGAGGACGAGGGTGACCGCCGCCTTCTGGGACCTCACCGCGCCCAGGGTAGTGGCCGGTGGATCATCAGAAGCCGAGGCGCTCGAGGAGCTTGGGGTCGCGCTGCCAGTCCTTGGCCACCTTGACGTGCAGGTCGAGGTAGACGCGGGTGCCGAGCAGCGCCTCGATGGCGTGCCGGGCCTGGGAGCCCACCTCGCGCAGCCGGGCGCCGCCCTTGCCGATGACGATGGCCTTCTGCGAGTCGCGCTCGACGAAGAGGTTGACGTGCACGTCGAGCATCGGCGGCCGGGGGTCGTCGTCGGCGCGCTCGCGCGCGATGATCTCCTCCACGACGACCGCCAGGGAGTGCGGGAGCTCGTCGCGCACGCCCTCGAGGGCCGCCTCGCGGACGAGCTCGGCGATCATCACCAGCTCGGGCTCGTCGGTGAGCTCCCCGTCCGGGTACAACGGCGGGGAGGCCGGCATCTGGCCGAGGAGCACGTCGGTGAGGACGTCGACCTGCTCCCCGCGGGTCGCCGAGACGGGGACGATGTCCGCCCAGGTGCCGAGGGCGTCGATCTCGAGAAGGTGCTCCGCGAGCCGCTCGCGCCCCACGGTGTCGGACTTCGTCGCGACGGCGACGACGGGGGTGCGGGACTCGGCGAGCTCGCGGGCGATGAACCGGTCGCCGGGCCCGATGCGCTCGTTCGCGGGCAGGCAGAACGCGACGACGTCGACCTCGCCGAGGGTCTCGCGGACGAGGTCGTTGAGCCGCTGGCCCAGGAGCGTGCGCGGGCGGTGCAGCCCGGGCGTGTCGACGAGGACGAGCTGGCCGTCGGGCCGGTGCACGATGCCTCGGACGGTGTGCCGGGTGGTCTGCGGGCGGCCCGAGGTGATGGCCACCTTCTGGCCCACCAGGGCGTTGGTCAGGGTCGACTTGCCGGCGTTCGGCCGGCCGACCAGGCAGGCGAAACCCGCTCGGAAGTTCTCGGGCCAGGTGTGGGACATGCTCATGCTCGGCTCACCTCCTCTTCTGTCTCGGGTGTGGTCACGGGGGTGCGCCAGGCCAGGATCGTGGCGATCTGGCGCCGTCGGCCCTGGGCGCGCTCGGCGACGAGGTGGAGGCCGTGGACGTCCACCTCCGCGCCCGGGATGGGCACTTTGCCCAGCGCCTTGGCGAGAAGCCCACCCGCGGAGTCGACGTCGTCGTCCTCGAGCTCGAGGCCGAAGAGGTCGCCGAGCTCGCCGATGGCGAGCCGCGCGGGGACGCGGACCACGCCGTCCTCGAGGTGCTCCACCTCGGGCTCGGCCCGGTCGTGCTCGTCGGTCATCTCCCCGACGAGCTCCTCGAGGAGGTCCTCGATGGTGACGAGGCCGGCGATGCCCCCGTACTCGTCGACGACCATGGCGATGTGGAAGGACTCCGCCTGCATCTCGCGGAGCAGGTCGTCGACGCGCCGGGTCTCCGGGACGAAGACGGCGGCCCGCATGACGGACGCGACGTCCGTCGTGCCCAGGTCCGGGCGCGGGTGCGTGCGCCGCAGGACGTCCTTGAGGTAGAGGACCCCGAGCAGGTCGTCGACGCTCTCCCCCACCACGGGGATGCGGGAGTACCCCGACCGTACGAAGAGGGACAGCGCCTTGTTGAGCGACTTGTCGGCGTCGATGGTCACCATGTCCGGGCGCGGGACCATGACCTCGCGGACGAAGGTGGTGCGCAGCTCGAAGATCGACTGGAGCATCTCGCGCTCGTCGTCGGCGAGGTGGTCGGACTGGCTCACCCGGTCGACCATGTCGCGCAGGTCCTCCTCCGCCTCCTCCCGGGCCTCGGCCTCGGTGGGCGGGGACCGGAAGGCCCGGGCGAGGCGTGCGAAGGGGCGGCCGATCGCGGCGAGGACGCGCAGGAGCGGGGCGAGGGCGTGGAGCACCCCGCCGGGGTTGCGGCGCCCGAGCCGGCGCGGCCCGAGGCCGGCGACGATGGAGCCGAGCAGCGCCGTGGCGGCGACGGCGACGAGCAGCACCTGCCACCACTGGGGCAGCAGGTCGGCGACAGCGAGGGTGAGGCACACGGCCGCCGTCATCTCCGCGAGCACCCGGGTGAACGCGGCGGCCCCGCCCACGACGGTCCGCTCGGCGACCAGCCGCTCGACGAGGGCGGCGCGCGGCTTCCCGCTCGTGGAGAGCTCGGTGAGGGCGGTGCGGCCGATGCGCTGGAGCGCCGACTCGGCGGCGCCGAGGAACGCCGCGAGCACGAGCGCGAGGCCGGCGAGGGCGAGGAGCCACCACTCCGGGATGTCCGGGAGCAAGCCGTCCATGCGTCAGCGTCCCGCGAGGAAGGTGAGCAGGAGCCGGCGTTGGAGCGCGAACATCTCCTTCTCCTCCTCGGGCTCGGCATGGTCGTACCCGAGCAGGTGCAGGATGCCGTGCGTCGTCAGCAGGAGGAGCTCCTCCGCCGTGGAGTGCCCGGCGGTGCGGGCCTGGGCGGCCGCCACCTCGGGGCACAGGACGACGTCGCCCAGCGTGCCGGGGGCGAGCTCCTCGCCCTCGCGCCCGGGCCGCATCTCGTCCATGGGGAAGGAGAGGACGTCCGTGGGACCGGGCTCGTCCATCCAGCGCTCGTGGAGCTCGGCCATGACGTCGGTGGTGACGAAGAGGATGGACAGCTCGGCCTGGGGGTGGACGTGCATCTCCTCGAGCACGTACCGCGCCAGCGCCGCGAACTCCTCCTCGGCGACCGGGAAGCCGGACTCGTTGCTCACCTCGGTGCTCATCGGTGGCTCCGTCCGCGTGCCTCGGCGCGGGGCGGGCGCGCCGCCGTCGCGTCCCAGCGCTCGTAGGCGTCGATGATCTCCCCGACGAGGCGGTGCCGGACGACGTCGGCCGAGGTGAGGCGGCAGAACGCGACGTCCTCGATGCCGGTGAGGATCTCCTCGACCACGCGCAGGCCGGACCGGGTCCCGCTGGGCAGGTCCACCTGGGTGACGTCGCCGGTGACGACGACGTGCGAGTTGAACCCGAGGCGGGTGAGGAACATCTTCATCTGCTCGGGCGAGGTGTTCTGCGCCTCGTCGAGGATGATGAACGCGTCGTTGAGGGTGCGGCCGCGCATGTACGCCAGCGGTGCGACCTCGATCGTCCCCGCGGCCATGAGCTTGGGGATGGTGTCCGGGTCGAGCATGTCGTGCAGCGCGTCGTAGAGCGGGCGCAGGTACGGGTCGATCTTGTCGTTGAGCGAGCCGGGCAGGTACCCGAGCCGCTCCCCCGCCTCGACCGCCGGGCGGGTGAGGACGATGCGGTTGACCTGCTTGGACTGCAGCGCGTGCACGGCCTTGGCCATGGCGAGGTACGTCTTGCCCGTGCCGGCCGGGCCGACGCCGAAGGTGATGGTGTTCGCGTCGATCGCGTCGACGTACGCCTTCTGCCCCAGCGTCTTGGGGCGGATCGTGCGCCCGCGGCTGGAGAGGATGTTGAGCGTGAGCACGTCCGCCGGACGCTCGGCGGTGACGGCGGTGAGCATGCCGATGGCGCGCTGGACGGCGTCGGCGGTGAGGGACTGGCCGCTGCGAGCCACCTGGGCGAGCTCGTCGACCAGGCGCTCGGCGAGCGCGACGTCCCCGGAGGGGCCGGTGAAGGAGACGACGTTGCCGCGGACGTGGATGTCCACGCGGGCGAACCCCGACTCGATGGCCCGCAGGACCTCGTCGCGCTGCCCGAGGAGGGCGACCATCGGCACGTCGTCGGGCACGGTGATCCGGTGCTGGACCTGCTCCTGGGCCGGTACGGCCGGTGAGCCGTTGCTGCTGTCAGACATGGGCGTGGGCGCGGGGCCCTGGTCCTCCTGGTGGATGAGGTGCACGGATCGCGCACATGTTACCCGCGGGGCTCCCGGGAGTCCCGTCGATAGCGAAGCCCCGAGCGCGCGAGCGAAGCCCCGAGCGCGCAGCCGGCGCCGGGCGGACGCTCAGCCCCAGCGGCCGAGCCGCTGGGCGAGGGAGGCGACGGCGAGCGGTCCGGCCGTCGAGGTGCGCACGACGTGCGGCCCGAGGCGGACCGCCTGGCCGCCGGCGCCGACGAGCGCCTCGACCTCGCCGTCGGTGAGGCCGCCCTCCGGCCCGACGACGACGAGGACCTCGGGCGTCGCGGGCGGTGCCACGGGGGGCGTCGGGGGTCCGGCGGGCGACGAGGGCGTCGCCGGGCCTGCGGGCGGCGCCGAGGGGGGGCCGGCGGGGAGCGTCGCCGCCGCGAGCGGGGTGGTCGCCTCCTCGTGGAGGACGAGGACGGCACCCCCGGCGGCCACGGTGGCCTGGGTCGCCGCGACGAGCGCGCGCCCGACGACGAGATCGCGCACCGGCGGCACCCAGGCCCGGCGGGACTGCTTGGCGGCGGCGCGGGCGACGGCGGCCCAGCGCTCGCGCCCGCGGGCGGCCTTTGCCCCGGCCCACACGGAGATGCAGCGCTCGGACTGCCAGGGCACGACGGCGTCGACGCCCGCCTCCGTGGCGGTCTCCACCGCCTGCTCGTCGCGGCCGCCCTTGGCGAGGGCCTGGACGAGGACGAGGGCGACGTCGGGCGCCGGCTCGTGGGTGACGTCGTCGACGGCGACGCTGAGCGCGTCGGGGGCGGCGTGCGCCACCGTGCCCCGCACCCGCGTGCCGGCACCGTCGACGAGCTCGACGACCTCGCCCGCCCGGATCCGGCGCACGCTCACCGCGTGGCGCGCCTCGTCCCCGCGCACCGTGACCGTGGCGTGGGGCCGGGCGCCGGCGAGCTCCGCCGCGGCGGCGAGGAAGACGGGGGCGCTCATCGAGGCGTGCGGGGGCTCGTGCTCATCGCCCGGCGAACTTGTCCCGCAGCCGCGAGAACATGCCCGACGACGTCGGCGTGAGCTGCGGCGTGGGGCGCTCCTCCCCGCGGAGCTCGGCGAGCTCGGTGAGCAGCTCGCGCTGGCGGTCGTCGAGGCGGGTGGGGACCTCGACGTCGACGTGGACGAGCAGGTCACCGCGGCCCGGGGAGTGGAGGTGACCGACGCCGAGACCGCGCAGGGTGATGACCTGCTCGGGCTGCGTGCCGGGGGCGAGGGTGACCTCGCGGGCGCCGTCGAGCGTCTCCAGGTCGAGGACCGTGCCGAGGGCCGCCGCCGTCATGGGGATCTCGACGCGGGCGTGGAGGTCGTCCCCGCGGCGGGCGAACACGGGGTGCTCGGCGACGCGGATCTCGACGTAGAGGTCGCCGGCCGGGCCGCCGCCGGGGCCGACCTCGCCGGCGCCGGGAAGCTTGATCCGGGTGCCGCTGTCGACACCGGCGGGCACGTTGACGGGGATGGAGCGCCGCGTGCGCACCCGGCCCTCGCCGGAGCACTCGGGGCACGGGTCGGGGATGGTCGTGCCGTGGCCGCCGCACGCCGAGCACGGGGAGGTGGTCATCACCTGGCCGAGGAAGGAGCGGGCGACGCGCTGGACCGAGCCGCGCCCGCCGCAGACCTCGCAGGTGCGCGGGGAGGTGCCCGGGCGGGTGCACTCGCCGTGGCAGGTGCCGCAGAGCACCGCGGTGTCCACCTGGATCTCCCGCTCGACGCCGAAGGCGGCCTCGTGGAGCTCGAGCACGAGCGGGATGAGCGCGTCCTGACCGCGGCGCCCGCGCGGGACGGGCCCCCGGGAGGCCTGCGCGCCGGCCGCCGCGCCGAAGAACGTCTCGAAGATGTCGGAGAAGCCGAAGTTGCCCCCGGCGCCGCCGCCGCCGCCCAGCGCCGACTCGCCGCCGAGGTCGTACATCTGGCGCTTCTCGGGGTTGGAGAGCACCTCGTAGGCGCGCGAGACCTCCTTGAAGGCCTCGTCCGAGTCCGCGCCGGCGACGTCCGGGTGCAGCTTGCGCGCAAGCTTGCGGTAGGCCTTCTTGATCTCGTCCTGGCTGGCCTGCCGGGAGACGCCGAGGATCTCGTAGTAGTCGTTCACTAAGTCGCTTTCTGCTGGGCGTGCGAGGCGCGCCGGCGGTCAGCCGGCAAGGATCCGCGAGAGGTATCGGGCGACGGCGCGGACCGCGCTCATCGTCGTGGGGTAGTCCATCCGGGTGGGGCCGAGGATGCCGAGCCGGGCGACGTCCGAGCTCACGGCCCCACCGTAAGCCGCGGCGACCAGCGATGTCTCGGACAGGGCCTCGTGCTGGTTCTCCGAGCCGATCCGCACGGTGACGTCGTCGGCCGCCATCTCGGAGAAGAGGCGCAGGAGGACCACCTGCTCCTCGAGCGCCTCGAGGACCGGCCCGATGGTCCGGGTGAAGTCGGTGTCGGACCGAGCGAGGTTCGCCGTGCCCGCCATGACGATCCGCTCCTCGGACTCCTGCCGCAGCGTGTCGGTGACCTCGGCGATGACGGCGGAGACGACGGGCCGGTGCTCGGGCGCGAAGCACTCGGGCAGCTCGGCGTAGGGGCCGGTGAGGTCCGCGAGGCGCCGGCCGACGGAGACGGCGTTGAGCCGGGCGCGCAGCTCCGCGAGGACGGCCGCGTCGACGGGCTCGGCCGACTCGATGGTGCGCTGCTCGACGCGGCCGGTGTCGGTGATGATGACGACGAGGACGCGCTGCTCGGTGAGCGGGACGAGCTCGAGGTGGCGCAGCGCGGAGCGGCGGAGCGAGGGGTACTGGACCACGGCCACCTGATGGGTGAGCTGGGCGAGCAGGCGCACGGAGCGCTCCACGACGTCGTCGAGGTCGACGGCGCCGGCGAGCAGGTGCTCGATGGCGCGCCGCTCGGCCCCGGAGAGAGGCTTGAGCGTGGAGATCTGGTCGACGAAGAGGCGGTAGCCCTTGTCCGTGGGCACGCGCCCGGCCGAGGTGTGGGGCTGGGCGATGTACCCGCCCTCCTCGAGGGCGGCCATGTCGTTGCGGATGGTCGCGGGCGAGACGCCGAGGGAGTGGCGCTCGACCAGCGTGCGCGAGCCGACCGGCTCGCGGGTCTGGACGTAGTCCTCGACGATCGCGCGCAGCACGTCGAGCCGACGTTCGTTGCTCATGCTCCTCCTCCCCAGTGCCAGCACTCTCACCGTGCGAGTGCTAATTCTACGCGCCACGCCCGCCCGTGGCGGCGCGACGTCGTCACAGGTGTCTAACCTCCCACGGTGAGCCCCGACCGCTACGGCACCGACATCCTCGCGAGCGACCCGCACCGGCAGGGCCGCTTCGCCCACCGCCCCACCACCCGCGACGCCGTCGCCGAGCTCGGGCTCGTCGTCGAGGAGGTCGAGACCGGCTGGGTGGGCGCCGTGACGGCGGTGGAGAAGTCGGGCGGGATGCACGTCGTCGTCCTCGAGGACCGGCGCGGCCGCACCCGCACCTTCCCGCTCGGCGCCGGCTTCTGGGTGGACGGCAAGCCCGTCTGCCTCGTGCCGCCCACCCGCGCCGTGGCCCGGGGGCCGGTGACGGCCGGCGGGCGCGCCCTCACGGCGTCGGGCTCGCTCGCCGTGGCGAACCAGAAGGCGCGCGTGGCGCGGGCCTCCCGGATCTGGGTCGAGGGCCGCCACGACGCCGAGCTCGTCGAGCGCGTGTGGGGCGACGACCTGCGGGTCGAGGGCGTCGTCGTCGAGCTGCTCGAGGGCGTGGACAACCTCGAGGCCGTCCTCCGCGACTTCCGGCCCGGCCCGCAGCGGCGCGCGGGCGTGCTGGTCGACCACCTCGTCCGGGGGTCGAAGGAGACGCGCCTGGTCGAGGCGGCGCTCAAGGCGCTCCCGGGGCGTGCGCACGTGCTCGTCCTCGGCCACCCCTACGTCGACGTCTGGCAGGCGGTGCGTCCCGAGCGGGTGGGCCTCGCCGCGTGGCCGGACGTGCCCCGCGGGACCGACATCAAGACCGGAACGCTCGCCGCGCTGGGCTGGCCGCACGACGACCAGGCCGACGTCGCCCGCGGGTGGAAGCGCATCCTCGGGTCGGTGCGCAGCTACAAGGACCTCTCCCCCGAGCTGCTGGGGCGGATGGAGGAGCTCATCGACTTCGTCACCGCCGTGCCGGAGTAGCGGCGCCCCCCTGCGCCTCCCGGCCCCACGCCTTCTGCCTCCCGCCTCGGGGGCGGGCAGGGGGGTCTGCGGCGGCTCGATCCGCCGCTCGTTCCTCGCGGCTCCCGCCAGACCCACCACGCCGCCGCAGAGGCCACGCCCGGTCAAACCCCACAATCTCGCCTCAACGGGTGAGAAAGCAGTGCCTATGGCGCTGCAAAGTCACCCACAACCCCGGCTGGCGGCATCGCGTCGAGGTCGCGGACCGCGTAGCGGTGGTGCTCCCACTCCTCGCCGAGGATCGTGTGCAGGCACGTGAGCACGGTCTCCGGGTGCTCCGGCGCCCAGGGGTTGCGTCGCGGCGCGAGGAGGACCTCCGGCGTCACCTCGTCGAGGAACGCCCGCACCATGGCGACGCGCCCCGCGCGGGCCTCGAGCACCTCGGCGTACGACGGCACGTGCTCCGAGAAGATGGACATGTCGTTCCCGTCCGCCTCGTAGCCGGCGTCTGGTTGGCCGACGGGGTGGTAGGGCCGGTCCTGCTCGAGGATCGCTCGGCCCAGCCACGTGTCGGTCGCCATGACCAGGTGCCGCAGCGTCTGGGCGAACGACCACTCGCCGTCGACGGAGACGTCGGCCGTGCCCGGTGGCATCGCCGCGACGCGCTCGAGCGTCGCCGCCCACGTGCGCTCGAGCGCCGCCCACGCCGAGCGGAGCCCGTCGGGATCGGTGGCCCGCCGCTCGGCGCGGCCGGGGAAGCGGCGGTCGAGCTCGGCGTCGACGAACCCGACGACGTCGACGCCGTTGACCAGCAAGGGCTCGTCCCCCTCACCGAGCCACGGTGAGTCGATGTCCGTGCCGAGGACGTCGACGCCGCGCATGACGACGCCGCAGAGGTCGGCCCCGACGAAGCGGGCACCACGAAGATCAGCGCCGACGAAGGTGGCGCCGCGCAGGTCGTCCGAACCGCTGAAGCGGGTGGCCATGGCGCCCTCCGTGGTCGGCCGCGACGCCGCCCGGGACGGCGACCTCGCGGGTGCCCCGAGGGTAGGGCGCTGGCGCGCCCGCGGGAAGGGGCGGCGCGCCCGCGGGAACGGGCGGTGGGCCGAGGCCCCCTCTCAGGGCAGGACGGCCTGCCCGATCGGTCCCGGGTTGTACGCGACCTCCCAGCGGAACCCGTCCGGGTCGGCGAAGTAGCCGGAGTACCCGCCCCAGTCGCGCTCGACGGCGGCCGACACCTCCGCACCCGCGCGGCCGGCCGCCGCGAGCGCGGCGTCGACCTCCTGCCGCGTGCGGCAGTTGTGCGCGAGGGTGACCGGCGCGCCGCCGGGGCCGCGGGCGACGGGGCCGACCTCCGCCTCGAAGTGCGCAAGGTCCCACAGGGAGAGGACCAGGTGCTCGCCGACCTGGACCATGACGACGTCGCCCGGCACCTCGAGCGCCGGCTCCCACCCGAGGCCGCCGACGTAGAAGGCTCGGGCGGCGGCGAGGTCCCGCACGGCGAGGGTGACGAAGCTGAGGCGCGCGTCCACGGGGGCACAGTGGCACGGGTGGGCGCCCGAGTGTCGCGCCGCGCCGTGCCGTGGGTCACGTTTGACGTGCAACCGTTTGCATGGCACGGTCACGCCCAGCGGGCGGATGTGTCCGCGGTCACTGGGCCATGGCGGGCCGGGCAACGAAGGAGCAGCACATGGGCAGCCTCGACTGGATCGTCATCGCGGGGTATTTCGTCCTCATGGTCGCCATCGGCTGGTGGGCCAAGAAGCGGGTGAAGACCGCGAAGGACTTCTACGTCGCCGACGGCAAGATCCCCTGGTGGCTCACGGGCATCTCGCACCACATGTCCGGCTACTCCGCCGCCGTGTTCGTCGGCTACGCCGCCATGGCCTACACCCTCGGCTTCGCCGTCTACGTGTGGTGGGCGCTGTCCATCACGGTGGCCTGCACCGTGGGCGCCATCTGGTTCGCGCCGCGCTGGCCCCGGCTGCGCCAGCGCCTGGGGATCATCTCGCCGCTGGAGTACCTCACCACGCGGTTCAACGTCGCCACCGAGCAGGTCCTCGCCTGGTCCGGCTCCGCCCTGAAGATCTTCGACGTCGCGGCCAAGTGGTCCGCCTCGGCCATCCTCCTCAACGTCTTCGCCGACATCTCGATCCCCTGGGGCATCCTCCTCGTCGGTGGCGTGACGATGGTCTACTCGACGATCGGCGGCGTCTGGGCCGACGTCCTCACCGACTTCGGCCAGTTCGTCATCCAGCTCGTCGCCGCCGTCGTCATGCTCGTGATCGTCCTGGGGCAGCTGGGCGGGTTCTCGGCACTGTGGACGATGTGGGACCAGCTGCCGGACGCGCACTCCAACCCGTTCAACGGCAACCTCACGCTCGGCTTCTTCCTCGCCTACTGCGTCATCTCCACGCTGTCCTACAACGGCGGCACGTGGAACCTCGCGATGCGGATGATCTCCACCCCGAACGGCCGCGAGGCCCGTCGCTCGATGATCTTCTCCGGCGCCCTCTACCTCATCTGGCCGCTCGTGCTCTTCGTGCCGATGTGGGCCGCGCCGCTGCTCCTGCCCGACCTCGCCAACCCCGACCAGTCCTACGCCCTCATGGCGCAGACCTACCTGCCGGTCGGCCTCGTGGGCCTCGTCCTCGCCGGGATGTTCGCCCACACGATGGCGATGACCGCCTCCGACGCCAACGCGATCTCCTCGGTCGTGGTCCGCGACATCATCCCTAGCTTCCGCAAGGGGCGGAGCTTCCTCGCCGAGCGCCAGGAGCTCGCGTGGGCACGCCTGACGACGTTCCTCTTCATCGCCCTGTCCATGGGCATCGCCCTCAGCTCGGACAGCTTCGGCGGCGTGCTCGGCCTCCTCATCCTGTGGTTCGGCGCCCTCGTCGGCCCGATCGCCGTGCCCATGCTGCTCGGGCTCCTGCCGGCCTTCCGCCGCTCCGGCCCGACGGCGGCCCTCATCTCCTGGGCCCTCGGCCTCATCGTCTTCGCGCTCAACAAGTACGCCTGGCCCGACGCCATCACCGGCCTGGGCGACCACGCCCAGACCGTCTCGGTCGCCGCGCCGGTCCTCGTCTCCATCGTCGCCTTCGTCCTCATCGGCATCGTCAAGCCGGAGAACACGCCCGAGACGGACGCGCTCATCGACTCCCTCGCCACGGACGAGCCCGCCCCCGACGCCCAGCGCAGCGCGGTGCCCGCATGACGGCGCCCCGCTCGTGGCGGGCCCACCTCGAGCAGCACGTCCTGCCGTGGTGGGAACGCGCGGCCGACGACGAGCGCGGCGGTGTGCTCACCTGCTTCGACAACGCCGGCCGGCTGCTCTCGGAGGAGAAGTACACGTGGTCCCAGGGGCGCTGGGCCTGGCTGTGCGCCGAGCTGGCCGACGAGGCGGAGGCGGGCCGGCTGGACCTCGACGCCGCCATGTGGCGGCGCCGGGCCGGGGAGACCGCCCGCTTCATCGCCGACCGTGCCCTCACCCCCGACCACCGCACCGCGTTCCGGCTCGACCGGACCGGCCACCAGCTGGTGTCGGGCGCCGACGGCGAGGTGTCCACCTCCGTCTTCGCCGACCTCTTCGCCGTCCTCGGGCTGGCGGGGGCGCTGCGCACGCCCGGCGCCCCGACCCACTGGCAGACCAGCGCGATGGCGCTGCTCGACGTCGCCGAGCGCTCGATCGCGGACCGGACCGCCCGCTCGGAGCCCTACCCCGTCCCGTCGGGGTTCCGTGACCTGGCCGGGCCGATGAGCCTGCTCCACACGGCCGCCGAGCTGGAGCGCGCCCGCCCTGGCTGCGGGGCCGGCGCCGTGCGTGACCGGGCCGCCGACGCGCTCACCGAGCAGTTCTTCGGCGCGGGCACCTGGTGGGAGTTCGCGCCCGAGGCGCCTGCGGACGCCACCACCCTGCTCGCCCGGCACCGAACCCCCGGCCACCTCCTGGAGTGCCTGTGGATGCTCGTCCACGCGGGCGCCGACGTCCCCCTGGAGCGCCTGGAGGCGCTCGCCCTGCGGGCGCTCGCGATCGGCTGGGACGACGCCGAGGGCGGCATCCTCCGGTACGCGGACGCCGACGGCGGCCGCCCCTGCGGCACCTCCTTCGGTGACGTCCCCTACGAGGCGCTCGTGCGCTCCACGTGGGACACCAAGCTGTGGTGGGTGCACGCCGAGGCCCTGTACGCCACGTCCCTGCTCGCGGCGCGGTGCGCCTCGGCCGAGCTCGCGCGCTGGCACGAACGGGTGGCCGGTTACACGATGGCGACGTTCCCGGACCCCGCCGGCGAGTGGCTGCAGATCCGCGACCGCGCCGGACGCCCGCTCGACGCCGTCGTCGCCCTGCCCGTCAAGGACCCCTTCCACATCATCCGCTCGCTGATCTTCCTCAACCGAGAAGCGCAGAACGAAGGACCCGAGAGTGACTGAGCACTACCCCCTTCAGGTGCACGCCTACCGCACGAAGGCCGAGCTCGGCCGTGCGGCGGGCGCGCACGCCGCCCGCCACCTGCGCGAGGTGATCGCCCAGGCCGGGGCCGCCCGGGTGATGCTCGCGGCCGCCCCGAGCCAGGACGCCACCCTCGCCGCGCTCGCGGAGGCCGAGGACATCGACTTCTCCCGCGTGACGTTCTTCCACATGGACGACTACGTCGGCCTCGACCCCGACGCCCCGCAGGGCTTCGGGAACTGGCTCGAACGGAACTTCATCTCCACGCTCGCCCAGCGGCCCACGTTCCACCGGCTCGACGCGGCGGCCGAGCCGGAGGCGGCCGCGGCCGCCTACGCCGACCTCATGGGCACCGAGCCGTTCGACCTGCTCCTGTGCGGCCTCGGGGTCAACGGGCACCTCGCCTTCAACGACCCGGGCGCCGACCTCGCCGACCCGCGCGCGGTGCGCGTCGTCGAGATGGACGAGGTCTCCCGCCGTCAGCAGCACGACGAGGGGCACTTCCCCACCCTCTCGGCGGTGCCGCTGCGGGCGATGACGGTGACCATCCCGCGACTGCTGGCGAGCGACCTCGTCATCTGCTCCGTGCCCGGCGCCCCGAAGCGGGCGGCCGTGGCCGCCACGCTGGACCGGGAGCCCACGAGCGAGGTCCCCGGCACGGCGCTCAAGCTCCACCCCGACGCGCACCTGTACCTCGACGAGGAGGCGAACCCGCATGCCTGAGCTCGGCGCTCGTTACCTGGCCCAGGTGACCGACCTCATGCAGCGGATCCTCACCGAGGAGGCCGCCGCCATCGCCACGGTCGCCGACGTCGTCGCCGACCAGGTGGCCGCGGACCGGCTGGTGCACGTCTACGGCCCGGGCGGCCACTCCAACCTCGCCAGCCAGGAGGTGTTCTTCCGGGCCGGCGGGCTCATGCACGTCGCGGCGATCCTCGACGAGGGCACCCTCCTGTCCAGCGGCGCGCTGCGGTCGATGGCCATGGAGCGCACCCCCGGGTACGGGCGCATCGTCGTCGAGGACGCGGGGCTCGGCGAGGGCGACCTCCTCGTCCTGGTCAACGCCTACGGCATCAACGCCGCGCTCATCGACGCCGCCCTCACCGCCCGCGAGCGCGGCGTCACCCTGGTGGGCGTGTCCTCCGTCGAGCACGCGAGCCGCACGGCCCCCACCCACCCCGCCCGGCACCCCACCCGCGCCAACCTGCACGACGTCGTCGACCACCACATCGACACGAAGGTCCCCATCGGGGACGCGGTCGTCGAGGTCGACGGCGCCGTGGAGAAGACGGGCGCCGTGTCGACGTTCGCCAATGCCTTCACCCTGAACGTCGTCATGATGACGGCCATCGAGGCGCTCACCGCCCGCGGTGTGGAGGTGCCGATCTGGCGCTCGGGCAACGCGCCCGGCGGGGACGAGGCGAACGCCCGGTTCCTCGACCGGTTCCGCACCCGGGTGCGCGCGCTGTGAACCGGATCGAGGGGCTCGACCCCGCCACCGGGGACCTGCTCACGGTGACGTACGCGGACGGCGTCGTCACCGGCATCGACCGCTCCACCGCCGCACCCGGCGACCTGCCCTACCTGGCGCCGGGGCTCGTGGACCTCCAGGTCAACGGCTACGGCGGGGCCGACGTCAACGCCGACGAGCCGAGCGCGGACGCCGTCCGGGAGATCACCCACGCCCTCGCGGCCGTCGGCGTGACGAGCTGGGTGCCGACCGTCGTCACCGCCTCCGAGGAGCGGATCGGCGCGGCGCTGCGAGCCGTGGCACAGGCGCGCGACGCCGACGCCGCGGTAGCCGCCGCCGTCCCGTTCGCCCACGTCGAGGGCCCGTTCCTCTCGGACCGGGACGGGCCGCGCGGCGTCCACGACGCCGGCCAGATCCGGCCCGTCGACGCCGCCGAGGTGGAGCGGTGGCTCGCGCACGGCCCGGTCGGCTACGTCACCCTGTCGCCGCACACGGCGGACGCCGCGGGCGAGATCGCCGCGATCCGCCGGCTCGGCGTCGAGGTCTCCGTCGGCCACACCCACGCCGACCCCGGCCAGATCCGCGCGGCCGTCGATGCGGGGGCGAGCCTGTCGACCCACCTGGGCAACGGCATCTTCGCCGAGCTGCCGCGCCACCCCAACCCGATCTGGACCCAGCTCGCCGACGACCGGCTCACCTGCGGCCTCATCGCCGACGGGCACCACCTGCCGCCGGAGACGCTGCGCACGATGATCCGGGCCAAGGGCCCGGGCCGGGCGTTCCTCGTCTCCGACGCCACCGCCCTCGCGGGCTCAGCGCCCGGGTGCTACACCACGGCGGTCGGCGGGGAGGTCGAGCTCAGCGCCACCGGGCGGCTGAGCTACCGCGGCACGCCCTTCCTCGCCGGGGCGGCGGTCTCGCTCGCCTTCGGCCTCGCCTACGCGGTGCGCCACGCCGGGGTCTCGGTCGCCGAGGGCATCGCGCTCGCCTCGACGACGCCGGGGGCCCTCGTCGCCCGGATGGGCGGAGCGCCGCGCGGGGTCCTGCGGCTCGGCGCACCGGCCGACCTCGTCCAGCTGAGCGCCGCCGGGGACGTCCTCGCGGTCGTCGCCCAGGGGCACCGCCTCCAATGATCGTCTCCGCCGGGGCCGCGACCCGCGTCGTCGAGGTCCTCCCGGGCACGCCGATGGCGGGGTTCGCCGCGCGCACCCGGCCGAGCAGCGGCGTGCACGACCCCCTCACGGTCCGGGCGCTCGTCCTCGACGGCGTCGCCGTGGTCAGCGTCGACGTGTGCGCCCTCCACGAACGGACGACGGCGCGCATCCGGCGGGCCCTCGGCGGCGCCGTGCGCCACTGCGTGGTGAGCGCCACGCACACCCACGCGGGCCCGTGCGTCGCGTTCGGGCGGGTGGGCGGGCACGACGACGTCACCCACGAGCGCGTCGTCCGGGCCGCGGTCGGCGCCGTGCAGGAGGCCCTCGCGGGGGCGGTCGACGCGACGCTGGAGTACGCCGAGGCGTTCGGCACGGGGGTGGCCCGCAACCGCCGGCACCCCGACCGGCGCATCGACCCGGCCGTGCAGGCGCTACGGCTGCGCGACGACTCCGGGTCGGTCATCGCCCACCTCGTCCAGTACCCCTGCCACCCCGTCGTCCTCGACGGGTCCAACGCGGACATCTCCGCGGACTACCCGCACGCCCTGCGCGCGGCCGTGGAGGCCGCGCACCCGGGCAGCGTGTGCCTGTTCGTCAGCGGCGCCGCCGGGGACGTCAACACCGGGCACCCCGCGGAGGCGTCCTACTCGGACCGGCCGTCGGCCGGCCGGACCTTCGCCGAGGCGGAGCGCGTGGGCGGGGTCCTCGCCGCGGCGGTTCTCGCCGCGCCGGCCCGCCCCGTCTACCTCGACCTCGTCCGGTTCGCCACGACGGACGTCGAGCTCGCCCTCGAGCCGGTCACCGACGCACGCCGCCACGCCGACCTCGAGCGGTGGCGGCGCGAGCGGGCCGACGCCGACCCCGGGCTGGCCGCCCTCCTCGACGTGTGGATCGGGTGGGCCGAGCGCACCGAGGAGGCCCCGGCGTCGTGGACCGGCCGGGTGAGCGTCGTCGACGCCGGGGTGCTCCTGGTGTTCCTGCCCGGGGAACCGTTCCTCGCCGTCGCCGAGCGGATCGCGGAGTCCGTGGACGACGATGTCCTGGTGATCGGGTACGCCGACGCGGTCCCGGGCTACCTGCCCACCCGGGAGGAGTACGCCCACGGCGGGTACGAGGTGGACGACGCGCACCGCTACTACGGCATGCCGGCCCCGTTCGCCCCGGGCGGCGCCGAGGCGCTGGTCGAGGCCGCGCTCCGCCTGATCGGGGCGCTGCGTGGCGGCTAGGGCGACGATCGTCGAGGTGGCGGCGGCGCTGGGCGTCTCGCCGTCGACCGTCTCGCGCGCGTTCAACCACCCGCGCAAGCTGCTGCCCGAGACGGTCGAGCGGGTGCGGGCCGCGGCCGCCGAGCTGGGGTACGTCCCCAACCGGGCGGCCCGCGCCCTGAGCACCGGTCGGCCGGCCACCATCGGCCTCACCGTGCCGGACATCACCAACCCCTTCTTCCCGCCGATGGTCCGCGCGGCGCAGCGCGAGGCCGAGCGGCACGAGCTCGACGTGTTCGTCGCCGAGACCGACCAGGACCCCGCCCGCGAGCTCCGGCTCATCGAGCGGCTCAGGCCGCAGGTGCGCGGGCTGGTCCTCGCCTCCTCACGGCTGGACGAGGACGTCCTGCGGGCGACGGCGGCGTCGTTCCCCGTCGTGCTCGTCAACCGCGACGTGCCCGGCCTGGCGCGCGTGCTCCTCGCGGCCTCGGACCCCCTCGAGCGCGCCGTCGCCGGGTTCGCCGCCGCCGGGGTGCGCTCGTTCTGCTACGTGGGCGGGCCGCGCCGGTCGTGGTCGGAGCTGGAGCGCCGCACGGCCGTCCAGCGCGCGGTGGCCCGGCACGGCGCCGAGCTCACGGTGCTGCGGGCGAACCGGGGCACGTTCGAGGCGGCGCAGCGCGTCGTCGACGACATCGTCGAGTGCGGGGCGGGCGCCGTCGTCGCCTTCGACGACGTCATCGCCCTGGCCGTGCTGGCCGGGCTCACCGCGCGCGGGGTGCGGGTG
This sequence comes from Georgenia faecalis, assembly GCF_003710105.1. Lineage (GTDB taxonomy): Bacteria > Actinomycetota > Actinomycetes > Actinomycetales > Actinomycetaceae > Georgenia_A > Georgenia_A faecalis. The sequence continues at coordinate 1,219,614 of NZ_CP033325.1, read as the reverse complement.
CCCCAGGACGTCAAGCTGCTCGGCTGCGACGACGCCCTGCCCATCGTCTCCGACCCCCCGCTCTCCACCGTCCGGCTCCGGGCGGCCAAGGGGATGCGCCGTGCGATCCAGATGCTCAGCGCCGCCGACGGACCGGTCCCGGAGCAGCGCGTGGAGCTCCACGGCGAGGTCCTCCACCGCGGGACCACCTAGCGGCCGGTTCGCGCGGCAGGGCTCGTGCGCCTCGCCGGCCGGTGCGCGCGGTGGCGAGCGCGCTCAGGCGGTGAGCTCGCTCAGGCGGTGAGCTCGCGCACGACGGCGTCGGCGAGCAGCCGGCCCCGCCGGGTGAGGACGACCCGGCCCGCGCGGGCCGGGGCGAACTCGATGAGCCCCTGCGCGAGCAGGCTCGCGACGGCGGAGCGCTGGGCATCGGGGACCCGACCGGTGCCGGGCGCCAGCTCGAGGCCCTCGGCGAGGCGCACCCCGAGCAGCACCCGTTCGAGCTCGCGCGCGCCGGGGTCGAGGATCTCCCGGCCCGCCGCGGGGCTGAGCCCGGACTCCAGGCGCTGGGCGTAGGCGCGGGGGTGCTTGACGTTCCACCACCGCACCCCGCCGACGTGGCTGTGCGCTCCGGGCCCGATGCCCCACCAGTCGTGCCCGCGCCAGTAGGAGAGGTTGTGCCGGCTGGCGTGCTCGGGGCCGCGGGCGAAGTTGCTCACCTCGTACCAGTCGAGGCCGGCCGCGGTGAGGAGCTCGTCGGCGACCTCGTACTTGGCCGCCTCGTCGTCGCCGTCGGGCATGGGCAGCTCGCCACGGCGCACCCGGGCCGCCATCTTCGTCCCCGCCTCGATGACGAGGGCGTACGCGGACACGTGGTCGGGCTCGAGCGCCAGCGCGCTCTCGACGCTGGTGCGCCAGTCGGCGAGGCTCTCCCCCGGCGTGCCGTAGATGAGGTCGACGGACACGTCCAGGCCCACCTCACGGGCCCAGCGGACGACGTCGGGCAGGCGCGCCGGGTCGTGCGTGCGGTCGAGCGTCGCGAGGACGTGGGGCACCGCCGACTGCATCCCGAACGAGACCCGGGTGAACCCGCCCGCGGCGAGCGTGGCGAGGACCTCGGGGGTGACGGAGTCGGGGTTGGCCTCGGTGGTCACCTCGGCGCCGGGCACCAGGCCCCAGGTGGCGCGCACGTGAGCGAGGAGCCGGACGAGGTCGGCGGCCGGAAGCAGGGTGGGCGTGCCACCGCCGACGAAAACGGTGGACACGGCGCGCTCGGGCAGCCCGACGGCCGGGTCGGAGAGGACCCCGGCGGCGAGGTCGATCTCCCGCAGCGCCGTGCCGGCGTAGGCCGCCTGGCTGGCCCCGCCGCCGAGCTCGGACGCGGTGTAGGTGTTGAAGTCGCAGTACCCGCACCGCACCGCGCAGAACGGCACGTGGAGGTAGACACCGAAATCCCGGTGCCCGGACCCGACGGCGGCACTGGCCGGGAGGGCGCCGTCCGCCGGGGCGGGGTCCCCGATCGGCAGCGCCGGGCTCACTTCTTCGCCTTGGCGTCCTTGCCGCCGGGGCCCTCGGAACCCAGCGCCGCGATGAAGGCCTCCTGCGGCACCTCGACCCGCCCGATGTTCTTCATGCGCTTCTTGCCCTCCTTCTGCTTCTCGAGCAGCTTGCGCTTGCGGGTGATGTCACCGCCGTAGCACTTGGCGAGCATGTCCTTGCGCAGGGCCCGGACGGTCTCGCGGGCGATGACGCGGGCGCCGACCGCGGCCTGGATCGGGACCTCGAACTGCTGCCGGGGGATGATCTCGCGCAGCTTGCCGGCCATCATGACGCCGTAGGCGTAGGCCTTGTCCTTGTGGACGATGGCGCTGAAGGCGTCGACGGTCTCGTGGTTGAGGAGGATGTCGACCTTGACGAGGTCGGCCGCCTGGGTGCCGGCGGGCTCGTAGTCGAGCGAGGCGTACCCGCGGGTGCGGGACTTGAGCTGGTCGAAGAAGTCGAAGACGATCTCCGCCAGCGGCAGGGTGTAGCGCAGCTCGACCCGGTCCGCCGAGAGATAGTCCATGCCCAGCTGGATGCCGCGCCGGTTCTGGCACAGCTCCATGACGGCGCCGATGAACTCCGACGGGCACAGGATCGTCGCCTTGACGACGGGCTCGCGGACCTCCATCACCTTCCCCTCGGGGAACCCGCTGGGGTTGGTGACGCGGACCGTCGTGCGGTCCTCCATCTCCACCTCGTAGACGACGTTCGGCGCGGTGGAGATGAGGTCGAGGTTGAACTCGCGCTCGAGGCGCTCGCGCACGATCTCGAGGTGGAGGAGCCCGAGGAAGCCGCAGCGGAACCCGAACCCGAGCGCCACGGAGGTCTCCGGCTCGAACGCGAGGGCCGCGTCGTTGAGCTTGAGCTTGTCGAGCGCGTCGCGCAGCACCGGGTAATCGGAGCCGTCGATGGGGAAGAGCCCGGAGAACACCATGGGGCGCGGCTCGCGGTACTCCCCGACCGGCTCCGTCGCGGGCTTCACGGCGGAGGTGACCGTGTCGCCCACGCGCGACTGCCGCACGTCCTTGACGCCGGTGATGAGGTAGCCGACCTCGCCCACACCCAGGCCCGACGTCGGCGTCGGCTCAGGGGAGCTCACCCCGATCTCGAGGAGGTCGTGCGTGGCGCGGGTGGAGAGCATGGTGATGCGCTCGCGCGGGGAGAGGTGGCCGTCGACGACGCGCACGTACGTGACGACGCCCCGGTAGGTGTCGTAGACCGAGTCGAAGATGACGGCCCGGGCGGGTCCGTCCGCGTCCCCGACCGGGTGGGGGATGTCGGCGACGATCCGGTCGAGCAGCTCGGTGACGCCCGCGCCGGTCTTGCCCGAGACCCGCAGGCAGTCCTCGGGGTCGCCGCCGATGAGGTTGGCGAGCTCCTCGGCGTACTTCTCGGGCTGCGCGGCGGGGAGGTCGATCTTGTTGAGGACCGGGATGACCGTGAGGTCGTTCTCCATGGCGAGGTAGAGGTTGGCCAGCGTCTGGGCCTCGATCCCCTGGGCGGCGTCGACGAGGAGCACGGCTCCCTCGCAGGCGGCGAGGGAGCGGGACACCTCGTACGTGAAGTCGACGTGGCCGGGGGTGTCGATCATGTTGAGCGCGTAGGCGGCGTCGCCGACCTGCCACGGCATCCGCACGGCCTGGGACTTGATGGTGATACCGCGCTCGCGCTCGATGTCCATCCGGTCGAGGTACTGGGCGCGCATGGCCCGGGCGTCGACGACGCCGGTGAGCTGGAGCATGCGGTCCGCCAGCGTCGACTTGCCGTGGTCGATGTGGGCGATGATGCAGAAGTTGCGCAGCAGGTTCGGCGCGGTCGCCGCGGGCGCGATCTGCGCGGTGAGCTCGGGGCTCGGGATCGGTGGCACGGAGGCTTCCTCGAGGACGACGGCGCGCGGCACCGCTCGGGGGCGGCCCGCGCCGGGACAGGCTCTCCCCATGGTCGCATGAGGGTGGTCCCGCGCGGGAACCGCGCCCGCGCCGCGTCGCGTGGCCGACGGCGTGGCAACCTGGAGCCATGACAGCGATGGGCGAGGCCATGAACCGGATCGTGCCCAACCTCGTGCGGCTGGCGCGCAAGCCCGGCCAGGTCCTCCTGGTCGCCGCCGCCGTGCCGGTGGCCGCGTTCGCGGTGCTCACCACCATCTTCGGAACCGGCGCGACCTCGTGGACCGGCTGGCTCCCGTTGGTCGCCGCGCTGGTCCTCGCGGTCCCCGTCGCCCTCCTCGCCTGGCGCCGCGAGCGCCTCCAGCGCACGACGGCGTCCCTGGACCCGCACCCGACGATCGTCGAGGGCGGAGGCGAGATCGTCGTCATCGACGTGACGACCGCCGTCGACCCGCGCCGCGCGCAGCTCGAGTCCGAGCTCGGCGCACTGTCGGAGGCCTACGCCGAGGGCCAGGTCCGCACCGCTCGGTGGCTCCCCCGTGTGGAGGCGGCACAGCGCTCGCTCCTGCGGGCGGCCGGTGGGACGGTCAACGCCCCGTACCTCAAGGACGACCTGCGGGTCACCCTGCTCGCCTTCGTCGGCACCGTGGCGGCGATCCCGCTCGGGGTCCTCGGCACCTTCGTCACCGCCTTCGCGCTGCTCCTGCGCTGACCGGAGCGCCCTGGCGCCGCTCCGCCCCAGCGCCGCTCCGGCCCGGCGCCGGGGCGGCCCGGCGCCGCTCGCTACCCTGGCCGGGTGAGCCCCACCCTGCGCCGCCTCCTGCGCGCCGTCCGTTCGACCGCCTCGTCTGCCCTGCGCGGGCGCGCCGGTGCCGCCCGGACCGGCGGGACCGCCGGCGCCCCCACGCCCACCCGGCCGCGACGCCCCACTCCTGCCACGCCCGGCCGCCCCAGCCGGCCCGGCTCGCCGGCCTCCGCCACCCCGCCAGAGCAGGCGCCCGCCGGTACCCGCGGCGCCGGGGAGTACGACGTCGCGCGCCTGGGCCTGCCCGACCTCAGCTACCGCCCCGAGGCCGACGACCAGCCGGACCCCGGTGAGGTGGTGTGGGCCTGGGTGCCGTTCGAGGAGGACCCCTCGCGCGGCAAGGACCGCCCCGTGCTCGTCGTCGCCCAGGAGGGCGCCGGGCTCGTCGGGCTCCCCATGACCTCCCGCGACCACGACCGCGACGCCGCCGACGAGGCGCGCCGGGGCCGGCACTGGCTCGACGTCGGCAGCGGCGCGTGGGACGCCCAGGGGCGCGAGAGCGAGGTCCGGCTCGACCGGCTGCTGTGGCTGGACCCGGCCGCCGTGCGGCGCGAGGGCGCGGGCCTGGACCGGGAGCGGTTCGCCGAGGTCGTCGCCGCGCTACGGCGCCTCCACGCCTGAACGCGCGGCTCCACGCCAGAGCGCGCGGCTCCGCACCGGAGCGCGCAGGCATGGCTGGTAGACTGCTGCGCTGAGCCTCCGCCGGATGGTGCGGGGGCTGACCCATGGTCAACCACGGGGTACCCCCACGCCCCAGTCCCGGCCATGGCACTGCCCTCAGACCGAGAAGTCAGATCGCTCCGGCGAACGCACGAGAGAGTCCATACGTGGCGAACATCAAGTCCCAGATCAAGCGGATCCGCACCAACGAGAAGGCGCGCCTGCGCAACAAGGCGGTGAAGTCCGAGCTCAAGACGTACGTCCGTCGGGTTCGCGAGGCCGTTGCCGCCGGTGACAAGGAGACGGCGTCCGCCGCCTACCAGGTCGCCGGGCGCAAGCTCGACAAGGCCGTGAGCAAGGGCGTCATTCACGCCAACCAGGCCGCCAACCGCAAGTCCAAGCTGGCCAAGCAGATCTCCTCGCTCTGAGCCGATCGCTCCGTGGCGTGAGGCGGGCTCGACGAGCCCGTCCGCCGCAGGACCAGTGCACCGCGCATGACGGCGCCGCCCCCCGGGGCGGCGCCGTCGTCGTCTGTCCGCTCGAGGAACGGTAGGCCTGTGCCCCCCTCGCCCGACCTGTCCCAGGTCCGCGCCCCCCTGCCCGCGTGGCTGGGGGTCCTGCTCGCCGTCGGTATCGGAGTGGCCATCCCCGTCCAGTCGCGGGTCAACGGCCAGCTGGGCGCGGAGATGGGCGACGGCGTCGCCGCCGCCCTCGTGAGCTTCGCCGCGGGCCTCGTCCTCATGGGTGTCCTGGCGCTCGTCCTGCCCGACCTGCGCCGGGGCCTGCGGGCCCTGCGGCCGGCGATCTCCCGGCGCGCGTTCCCGCCGGCGTACGTCCTTGCCGGGCTCATCGGCGCCTTCCTCGTCTTCACCCAGACGACGACGGTGGCGGTCATCGGCGTCGCCGTGTTCACCGTGGCGGTCGTCGCCGGTCAGACCCTGGGCGGGCTCCTCGTCGACGGCGTCGGCTTCGCGCAGGCCGCCCGTCGGCGGCCGACGGCGGCGCGGGTGGTCGGTGCGGCGCTCGTGCTCGTCGCCGTGGGCATCTCGGCGTCGGCGTCGTTCGTGCCCGGCCGTCCCGTGCTCGAGCTGCTGCTGCCCGCCCTGCTCGCCCTCCTCGCGGGCACGCTCACCGGGTTCCAGCAGGCGATGAACGGCCGGATCGGCACCCTCACCCGCTCGCCCCTCACCGCCACGGTGACGAACTTCAGCGGCGGCACGCTGGCCCTCACGGTGGTCTTCGCCGTCCGGATGATCCTCGGCGCCACGCCGGAACCGTTGCCGGGCGACTGGTGGCTCTACCTCGGCGGCCCCCTGGGCATCGTCTTCATCGCGGGCTCCGCCGCCCTGGTCCCGCACACCGGGGTGCTGCTCCTCGGGCTCGGCGTCGTCACGGGCCAGCTGCTGGGCTCGCTCGCCCTGGACGCGGTCGCGCCCGCCGCCGGGGCGGGCGTCACGGTGACGACCGTCGTGGGCACGGTCATCGCGCTCGGCGCCGTCGTCATCGCGACGTTGCCGTCCCGCCGCGCGCGGGCCTGAACGCGCCGGCGCGCCCGGCTCGCCCGCCTCGCGCGGGGCTCAGCTCAGCGGTGCCCCGCTCAGCGGGGCTCAGCTCAGCGGTGCCCCGCTCAGCCGGGCGCGGCGAACCCGAACGTCGTCACCGATGGCAGGTCGCCGCGACGCAGGCGGTCGAGGACGTACCGTTCGTGCGGCACCACGGGCTCGGCGAGGTCGTCGAGCGCCCCCAGCCGCACCCAGCGCAGGGCCGCGGCCTTGTCCTCGACGGCGTGCGCGGTCCCGGCCCAGCGGTCGGCGGCGAAGAAGAAGTCGACCCGCTCGTCGATGGCGCGGCCGTTGGCGTGGGTGCGGTGCATCGCGGTGAGCGGGACGAGGGCGTCGCGGTCGACGACGACGCCCAGCTCCTCGTGGACCTCGCGCACCGCGGCCGCGAGGACGTCCTCCCCGGCCTCGACGTGCCCGGCGGCACCGAACGCCCAGTGGCCGTCCATGTACCCCGTGCCCTGGCGCAGCTGGAGGAGCACCTCGACGTCACCGGGCACCGGCCGCCGCAGGAGCACGTAGGCGGCGGGCACCACCTGGAAGCGCGGGACCTGCGGGTTGCCGGGGTGCTCCGGCACCGTCGGGTCGACGCTCACCGCGTGCGCCGACGCCGTCGGCTCGCGCTCCACCGCCCGCTCGCGCTCCGCCGACCCGCCGCTCACCGCCCGCCCCGGCTCGCGGCGACGCGGAGCACGGCCCGCTCGACGGCGTAGACCGGGTCCCGGCCCAGGCCCTTGACCTCGGCGTCGGCGGCGGCGACGGCGGTGATGGCCGCGGCCAGGCCCTCCGGGCTCCAGCCGGCGAGCGCGCGCCGGGCCTGGTCCACCTGCCACGGCGCCATGCCGAGCTCGGCGACCGTATGGCCGCTGCGTCCGCGGGTGGCGTCCACCTTGGCCATGGTGCGCAGCTTGACGGCGAGCGCCGCGACGAGCGGCACGGGGTCCGCACCGGTCGCCACGGCGTGCCGCAGGAGCGCGATCGCTTCGCCCGCGTTGCCCGCCAGGGCGGCGTCGGCCACGCGGAAGCCGCTGGCCTCGACCCGGCCGCCGTAGTAGCGGCCCACGACCTCGGCGGTGACGGTGCCCGTGGTGTCGGCGATGAGCTGGCTGCACGCCGCACCGAGCTCGCGCAGGTCCGAGCCGAGCGCCTGGACGAGCGCCTGGGTGGCCGCCGGCTCGACCCGCCGTCGGGCGCGGGCGAACTCGGCCGAGACGAACGCCGCCTTGTCCGCGTCGCGCTTGATCGGCTCACAGGCGACGACGGGGAAGCCGGCGCGCGCGACGGCGTCGAGCAGGCGCTTGCCGCGCTGGCCGCCGTTGTGGCGCAGGACCACCCAGACGTCGTCCGGGGCGTGGCGCAGGTAGGCGTCGACGTCGTCGATGAGCGCGTCGGTGCACGCCTCGACCCCGCCGATGACGATGCACCGCTTCTCGCCGAACAGCGACGGGCTGGCGATCATCTCGAGCTGCCCGGTCTCGTACGCGGCCGCCTCGAGGCGGGTGACCTCCACGTGCTCGTCCACCTCGCGGGCGAGGTCGAGCAGGCGGGCCACCGCGCGATCGGCGAGCAGCCCTTCCGCGCCGCGCACGAGGACGACGGGGGCCAGGGCCGCGGCGTCCCACGCGATGCCGGCGGGGGCGGGACTGGGGCGGCGGGTCTTCGAGGGCGGCACGGGTCCAGCCTGCCACGGCCCGCCGACACTCATCCGCACCCGGAGACCGCCGCGAGGTCGCCCGCGGCGCGCACGACCGTGATCGTCCCGCACTCGTCGGTGCGCAGCACGAGCGCTCCCCCGCCGCCGTACAGCTCGAGCGTGCCGGCGGCCGGGTGCCCGTAGTCGTTGTCGGCGCCCACGCTCACCAGGGCGAGGCGGGGCGCGAGCTGTGCGGCCAGTGCCGGCTCCTGGCGGGGTGAGCCGTGGTGCGCGACGACGACCACGTCCACCGGTCCGCCACCCGCGCCCTCCCGCAGCCCGCGCAGCAGGCCTCGCTGACCGTCCGGCTCGGTGTCGCCGAGCGCCATGACGGACAGGTCCTCGACGTCGAGGCGGACGACCAGCGAGAGGTCGTTGACGGCGTCCTCGTCGCCGGGCGGGGCCCGCTCGAGCGCGGCGCGGGTCGGCCAGAGCACCTGCCAGGACACGGCGGGCGAGCCGGTCGTCGTCCCGTTCGCGGCGTCGTCGGCGGCCGTGCCCGTCGTCGTCCCCCACCGGGCCGACACGTCGTCCGTGGTCGGGCGGTGCACGTCGGCGCCGGCGTCGGCGAGCCTGCCGAGCACGTCCTGCGCCGCCCCGGCCGGCTCCGCGTACGGGCCGACGAGGGCGCGGTCCACGGTGCGGCCGTCCAGCACGTCCGCCAGGCCGCCGACGTGGTCGGCGTGGAGGTGGGTGAGGACGAGGAGGTCGAGCCGGTCCACGCCGAGCTCGGCGAGGCAGTCGTCCGCCGCGCCGCCCTCCGGGCCGACGTCGACCATGACCGCCGCCGACGGGCCGCTGCGCACGACGAGGGCGCTGCCCTGGCCGACGTCGCACTGGACCGCGAGCCAGTCCTCGGGCGGCCCGGAGCCGGTGAGGAACCGGCGCGGCGCCGGCAGCACGAGCAGGGCACCGACGACGGCGAGGGCCACCACCGTGCGGGGCCGCCACGTCACCCGCCGCGCGGCGACGACGGCGAGGACGGTGACGAGCGCGAGCCCCAGCGCCCCGACCGCGCCGCCGAACCACGGCAGCTCCGCCCCGGGCAGGCCCGCCCAGAACCGCGCCACCGCCGCGATCCACGCCGTGCACCAGCCCGCGCCGGTCGCGAGCGCGCCCGCCACGCCGGGCCACCAGGGTGCGCAGAGGGCGGCGAGCACGCCGAGGACCGTGGCCGGCGGGACGGCCAGCGCCGCGAGCGCGTTGGCCGGCACGGCGTAGGTGGCGATGGTCGGCGCGAGGAGGACCACCACCGGCGCGCAACACACCTGAGCGGCCGCGGGGATGGCGACGGCGTGAGCGAGCCACGCGGGCATCCGGGTGGCGAGGGCCTGCGCCCAGGGCCGCGCGAGCAGGACCAGCCCCGCCGTCGCGAGCACCGAGAGCACGAAGCCGTAGGACCGGGCCATCCACGGGTCGAGGAGCAGCAGGACGATGACGGCGGCGCACAGGCCGGGCAGCGCACGGGCCGGGCGCCCCAGCAGGAGCGCCGTGAGGGCGACCGCTCCCATGGTCGTCGCCCGGACCACGCTGGGCTCGGGCCGCACGAGGACGACGAAACCCACGAGGACGACGACGCCCACCGCCACGCGCGCGGGCCGCGGCGCCCAGCCGAGCAGGGCGAGGACCACCCCGAGGATGATCGCGACGTGCGCGCCGGAGACGGCGGTGACGTGAGTGAGCCCCACGGCGGTCATCGCGGCGTCGAGGTCGGGCGGCAGGGCGCGGTCGTCGCCGACCGCGATGCCCGGCACCAGCCCGCGGGCCTGCGGCGACGCGTCGGCCACCGCCGCGACGAGGCCGGCGCGCATGGCGGCGGCGACGCGGTGGTAGGCGGGCGCGGCCGCGACGACGTCGGGGTCGTCGGCGATGAGGAGGGCGACGACGTCGTCGCCCGGGTCGGTGCGCACGAGGCGGCCGGACGCCACCACCCGCTCCCCCACGGCGGCGCCGCCCCAGGCGCCGCCGCCGATGGCGAGGACCGGCGCCCGAGCGGCGTCCCGGTGGCCGCGCGCGGTGACGGCCTCGACGTCGAGGCGGACCCGGGAGCGGGGACCGTTCTCCCACGCCGGTCCGGGGCCCAGGGGCGCGGGGTCGTCGGCGACCCGCGCCGTCACCGTGACGCGGGCACCGCGGTCCGCGAGCGCGGCGAGCGCCCCGGTCTCGCGGACGTGGACGTGGCCTGCGCCGACGGCGAGCGTGCCCGCCACGACGATGCCGGTGACGAGCACGCCCGCTGCGACCGGGGCCCGGGCGGCGGAGCGGTGCCGGGCGCGGCGGGGTTCGGCCGAGGTGGCGGGGTGGTCGGCGGGGTCAGTGGCCGGGCGACTGGCAGTGCCAGTGGCGCGGCGGGCGGCGCTCCGCCTCTCGGCGCGCGGCTCGCTGGTCCGCGCCGACCGCAGCTCGGCGACGACCCGCCGCGCCGGCCATGCGCACCCGAGCAGGACGGCGACACCGAGCCCGAGAGCGAGCGGCACGGGCAGGACGACGACGGCGAACGCTGCAGCCCACGCGGCGAGGGCCGCCGGGACGAGGCGGGCGTCGACGGGCGGCGCCGGCTTCACGGCGGCCGGGCGCAACGCCCGGCGTGCGCGCCCATCACGTGCGTACCCGTTCGCGCAGCCGCTCGAACGTCGCCGGCCCGATCCCCGACACCTCCAGGAGGTCCTCGACGCTGGTGAACGACCCGTTCTCCGCGCGCCAGTCGAGGATGCGCTGGGCGATCGCCGGCCCGACGCCGGGCAGCGTGTCGAGCTGGGCGAGGTCGGCCGTGTTGAGGTCGACGACGTCCCCCGCCCCGGCCGGTGGCGTGCCCGCCGCTGGCGGGGGCGCTGGGCCGGCACTCCCTCCGGGCGGCGCTTGGGGCGGCGGGGCCGGCGTCTCCCCCACGGCGGGGACGTACACCTGCTCGCCGTCGACGACCAGGCGCGCGAGGTTGACGGCGGACAGCTCGGCGTCGGCGCCCGCGCCCCCGGCCGCCGCGACCGCGTCGGCCACCCGCGCGCCCGCGGGCAGGGTGACCACCCCGGGGGCGAGCACCGCCCCCGCCACGTGGACGACGACGGTCGCCCCGGTCGTCGGGACGCCCGCCCCGCCGGCTCCACCCGCCCCGCCGGCTCCTGGCGCGGTCGTCGCTTCACCCGGTCCGGGCGCTGCCGACCCGGGCGCCGCGCTCGGCGGTGCGGGTGTCGTCGACGCGGTCGCGGCGGCGGGGAGCGGGACACCCTCGTCCGGGGCGAGCACGAGCGACCGCACGCCGAGGACCACCGCGAGGAGGACGACCACGCTGGCCGCGGCGAGCGCCGCGCGCCCGGGGACGGCCCACCGGCGGCCCCGCCCGGAGGGTCGGCCCCGTTCCCGCCGCCGAGTGGCCGGCGACGCCGGGGGTGTGCCTGCGGCGTCGGTCGCGGGCGATCCTGAGGCAGGGGCAGGGGCAGCGAGCTCACCCTCGTCGCCGAGATCGAGGTGGCCGGCGGTCGCGGCATAGGCGCTGCGGGTGAGGGCGCGCAGGCGTTGGCGCTGTGCCTCCGTTCGCCCGTCCACGCCGCGACCGTACGAATACCTCACGCCGAGGCGAGCGCCGCGCGGGGGCCGCTGGGGACCGCTGTGCCCGGGACGGGCCTGTGGAGGACAAGCTGGAGCGCTCGACTCAGCACTCGCGCAGGGGGCCGGGAGGCGGGAAGGCCGCGGAGCCCGGGAGCCAGGACCCGCCGCCGCGGCGACGAGCTCGCTACCGCGCGGCGGGGCCCGCCGGGGCGACGACGACGCCGAGCACCCCCGGGCCGGTGTGCGCCCCGATGACCGCGGTGACCTCGCTGAAGAGCACCTCGACCACCTCGGCGCCGGTCTCCTCGAGGCGTTCGCGCACCATGGTGGCGAGCTCCTCGGCGTCCACCGCGGAGTCGAAGTGGTGGACGGCCACCCGGACCGGTCCCGCGGCGCCGCGCGGCGCCACCGCGCCCGGCCCGCCGGCGGCGCGGACGGCGAGCTCGACGAGCCGGCGGCGGGCCCGCGCGGCCCCGCGGACGGTCTCGACGACGGCGATCCGGCCGCTCTCGATGCCGAGGACCGGCCGGATACCGAGGGCCGAGCCGACGAAGGCGCGGGCCTGCCCGATCCGTCCGCCGCGGGCGAGGTGGTGGAGGTCGGCGACGACGAAGAACACCCGGCTGCGGGCCGCCACCTCGCGCGCGGCGGCGAGGACCCGCTCGACGTCGCCGCCGGCAGCGGCCACCTCGGCGGCGGCGATCGCGGCGAGCCCGGTGCCGCCCGCCGCGGTCCGGGTGTCGACGGCGTGGACCTGCGCGCCGGGGCGCTGCCGCGCCGCCTCCTCCGCGGCGAGCCGGGCGGTGTTGCCGGTGCCGGAGAGCTCGGCGGAGATGTGGAGGCTCACGACGGCGTCGGCCCCGCCGTCGAGCGCGGCGACCATGGCCTCGGTGAAGGTCTCGGCGCTCGGCTGGGACGTGGAGACGGTGGCCCCGGCGCGCATCGCGTCGGCAAGGTCCGCCCGGGTGAGGGTGACGCCGTCGTCGGGCAGGTCGTCGCCGTCGACGACGACCCGCAGGGGGACGACGGTGATGCCCAGCGCTGCGGCGCGCTCCACCGGCAGCGAGGCCGTGGAGTCGGTGATCACCACGACGCCTGCCATGCCCCCGACCATACGCGGCTGATCACCCACGCAGCGCGGCGACGCCGTCTCCACGTCACCGGTCGCGGGGCCGCCGGTTAGCATCACCCCGACCGTCCACGGCCCCGCGAGGTGCGCATGCCCGAGTTCTCCGTCGCCCTCAGCGACGCCGTCGACCCACTGGTGCTCGCGCTCGACGTCGGGTCCACGGGCAGCCGGGGCGGGCTCTACGACGCGACGGGACGGCCGGTGCGGCGGATGCGGCACAAGGTCCCGCACGCGTTCGCCACGGCCGCGGACGGCACCTCGGTCATCGACCCCGACGCGGTCCTGGCCGAGGTCGACGAGATCCTCACCGTCCTCACGCCGCCGGCGGTGCGCGGCCGGGTCGCCGGCGTCGCGCTCGACACGTTCGCCTCCTCCCTCGTGGGGGTCGACGGCGGCGGCCGTCCCGTCACGCCCTGCTTCACCTACGCCGACGCCCGCTGCACCGACCAGGTGACCGCCCTGCGCGCGGAGATCGACGAGCTGGCCGTCCAGCAGCGCACGGGGACGCGGCTGCACTCCAGCTACCTGCCGGCGCGGCTGCGGTGGCTGCGGGAGACCGACCCCGGTGCGTTCACCCGCGCGACCCGGTGGCTGTCCCTGGGTGAGTACCTCTACCTGCGGCTCCTCGGCACCACCGCCGTCGGGACGTCGACGGCGGCGTGGACCGGCATGCTCGACCGCCGCACCGGCACCTGGGACGCCCCGATGCTCGAGGTTGCCGGGCTCCGCGCCGACCAGCTCTCCCCCGTCCACGACCCCGACCGCCCGCTCACCGGGGTCGACAGCCATTGGCCGGTGCTCGCCGGTGCCGCCTGGTTCCCCGTCATCGCCGACGGCTTCGCGGCGAACGTGGGGGCCGGCGGCACCGAAGCCACGACCGCCGTCGTCTCGGCGGCGACCAGCGGCGCGATGCGCCTCCTCGTGCCCGGGACACCCGAGCACGTCCCCACCGGCCTGTGGTGCTACCGCGTGGACGCCGGGCGCACCCTCATGGGCGGTGCCGTCAACGACGTCGGGCGGGCCCTCAGCTGGTTGGACGAGACCGTGCGGGTCGAGGCGGTCGACCGGGCCGCGGTGCTCGCCGCCGACCCGGACCCGGCCACGCCCACCGTGCTGCCCTACCTCACTGGCGAGCGCAGTACCGGCTGGGCCGCGGGCGCCCGAGCCCTGCTCGCCGACGTCACCGCCGCGACAACTGCACCGGCGCTGTACCGCGCGACGCTCGAGGGCGTGGCGCTGTCCTACGGGCGGGTCGCGGCCCAGCTCGCGCAGGTGGCCGGCCCGCCGCAGCGGATCGTCGCCGGAGGGCGGGTCACCCAGGATCTGCCCGCCTGGCTCCAGGTCCTCGCGGACGTCCTCGGTGCGCCGGTCCGGCCGGTGACGATCAAGCGGTCCACGCTGCGCGGCACGGCCCTCATCGCGCTCGCCTCGCTGGCGCCGGACGTGCCCCGGGCGGCGGTGCCGCTGGGTCCGGCCTCGAACCCGGTCCCCCAGCGGGCCGGGTACTACACCGCCCGGGCGGGGCGGTACGGGGCGCTCTACGACGCGGTCATCGCGCCGTCCTGAGCCGGGCGCGTGCTCAGCGCGCGGGCGGCCCCTGCCGGATGCGGTCGAGCAGGCGCTCCGGCGTCTCGTGCTCAAGGTCCCAGTAGGAGTCGACCCACCAGGTGGCACCGGCGTCGGCCAGGGCCCGCACGTGCTCGCCCGCGGCGTCGCGGTCCGCCGGCAGCTCGCCCTCGAGGACGACGTCGAAGGGATCGGCGTCCGGCCCGCGGCGCTCGGCGACCCACGCGACCATCGCGCTGAGCTCGGGCAGGGTGAGCGGCTCGGCGCCCCGCCCCAGGGGCTGCGGCAGGATGCCCTGCCGGGCGACCGCCCGCCGCATGGACCGGGGGGCGGGCCAGGCGCCGACGACCCATACCGGGATCTGCGGCCGCTGGACGGGGACCGGGCGGAAGACCATGTCCCGCGCCTGGTAGTGCAGGCCCTCGTGGTCGAACCGCTCACCGGACCAGGCGTGGTCGAGGAAGGTGAGGACCTCGTCGAGCCGCTCCGCCCGGGCCCGCCGGTCGGTGACCTCCCCGAACACCCGGCTGTAGGCGCCGTCGTCGACCGCTCCGAGGCCCACCGGCAGGACGAGGCGCCCCCCGGAGAGGTGGTCGACCGTGAGGGCCTGGCGGGCGACCTCCCAGGGCTTGCGGCGCGGCAGGGAGAACACCATGGCGCCGAGCCGGATGGTGGTGGTGCTCACAGCCGCGGCGCCGAGGACGGTCCAGGGGTCGAACGTCTCGTGCTCGCCGACGGCGATGCCGTCCCACGTGAAGAAGCCGTCCCAGCCGCAGCGCTCCGCCTCGACCGCCATCTCGAGGATGTCATCGGTCCCCCCGCAGCTCGCCACGAAGCCGAACTTCATGAGGTCCGAGGGTAGCCGGGGTCCTCGGGGACGGCAGGGGCGGGGGAATGGTTCCCGGGACTGGCCGTTGTCATAGACAGCTGCAGTCGAAATGGAACGGAGATCGGGCATGAGCGCGGAGCACGTCGCGCCGTTGCCTCCCGGCGCACCCCAGGTGAGCGCCGAGGAGTTCAAGGCGGTCTTCCGCCACCACCCCGCCGGCGTCGCCGTCGTCACCCTGCGGGCCGGCGGGCGTCCTGCCGGCTTCACCGCGACGTCGGTCATCTCCGTCTCGGCCGGGCCCCCGATCCTCGCCTTCTCGCTGGCCGCGACGTCGTCGCTGCGGCCGGCGGTCGAGGCGACAGAGAGCCTGGTCGTCCACTTCCTCGCTGACGACCAACGCGACGTCGCCGCGCGGTTCGCCGCCCGCGGCGTCGACCGGTTCGTCGACGCCGCGTGGGCCCCCTTGCCCACGGGCGAGCCGGTGCTCACCGGCACGACGACGTGGGTCCGGTGCCTCGTCGAGGACCGCATCGCGGTGGGCGACAGCCTCCTCGTCACCGCCCGGGTGGTGGCCACGAGCGGCCCCCCGGAGGGCGAGGCCCTCGTCTACCGCGACCGGACCTACCACCGGCTCGGCGCCGCGCTCGGGTAGCCGCGGGCGGCCCGTGGTGCGGGCTCGGGCGGTCGGGGCCCCGGCGGTCGGGGGCGCGGCGCAGGGAGCTGCGCCCCCGAGCCGTGCACCGCGGCGGCGGGGTGCGACGGGGTGCTCACCCGGCTGCCCTGGCGGGCAGTCCGGACTGCCCGAAAGTGCGGCCCGGCACCCTCGGCGGCGGGGGCATCACGGCCGACAGTGGAAGCCGTGGTCGTTGAGCACATCCCCCGGGAGGCCCCACCGGCGCCGCACCACCCGGCTCCCGAGCCGGTGCGCCCGGCGACGCCGGTCACGGGCCCGGGCGCCCGTGAGCAGTCCCGCCAGGCGATCCTCGCGTGGCAGCAGAGCGCGGGGAACAGCGCGGTCGCCCGAGCGCTCGCCGTGGCGCCGGAGGCGCCCGCACCGGTCGACGGCGCGGCTATCGACAGCGGGTCGGTCGACCGTGGGGTGGCCGACGGCGGGACAGCCGGTCCTGCGTCAGGGCCGGACCGGCCGTCGTCCCCGCGCCTGGCCGACGCCGGCGGGCTGGCCGTAGCCGACACGGGCGGGAGGGACGGGGCTGTCGCGGAGGTCGGGCGCGGCCCGGCGACCGGGGTGGGCGCCGGTGTTGCCGACACGGCCGCGGGCGCCGACGGCAACGGCGCACACCTCGACGCCACCGCACCTCTCGAGCGGGAGGCTGCGGTGCCGGACGCCGCGCCAGCCGTGACCGGCACCCCCTCCCCGGACCTCGCCGGGACGTCGGCTACGGACGCGACCACCAGAACGGGGAGGCCGGCCACCGCCGGGCCCGACGTCGACGACCGCGCGCCCGGTGAGGACGCCGCGCCGGAGGGCGCGACCACCACCGACGGCACCGCCCCGCTCGCCGACCGCGCCCCCGGGCTTGCCGACGGCACCGCCCCGCTGGCGCCACCCGGGGAGCGACGCGTCCGGGCGACCGAGCCCGCAGATGGTGCCGCCGGCGGGGGCGCCGTCGCTACCACCCGCCCGGGCGCCGCCACGGCCGCGCCCGGCGCCCCCGCGAGCGCCGCTGTGCCACCCACTGACCGCGCCGACCTCGTCGAGCCGCCCGCCGAGCTCGTCCGGCCCGAGGTGGAGCGCCCGCCAGCCCCGCCCGCGCCGGCCGCCACACCCATCGGGCCGACCGGGGCCGCGGCCGCGCCGGTCCCTCCCGGGTTCGCCGAGAAGCGTCCCGGCGCTCCGCCCGCTCCGGCACGTCGAGCCGCCGCACCCGGTGCCGGCACTCCCCCGGCCGGCGGACCGCCCGCCCGGTCCGGAGCCGGCGGCCCGGCCCGCACGAGGAGCGCGCCTCCGAGCCTGGATGACCCGACCCTCGACGCGTGGAAGGCGGCCTCCGGCGGCGCCGTCGCCGCCACCACGGCCACTCCGGTGCCCCAGGCGGGCGCCGCCGAGCTCGACGCCAAGGGTGAGGAGATCGACGCGGCGCGCGCGGGCGAGAAGCCGGACTACGCCGTCGACGCCAAGGCGGTCCAGCCCTCGATGCCCGCGGAGCCCGCGAAGGAGGCCACGCTCGACACCGGGCCGGCGGACCAGGCGCTCGCCGCCGTCAAGCAGGCCGGCGAGCAGCGCCTGGCAGACCAGACCTTCTCCCCCGTCGGCACCCCACCGCCGTACCCCACGCTCGACCCGCGCGACTTCGTCCCGGTGACGACGCTCAAGGCGGTCGCCGACCTCGAGGCGAAGCTCGCCGGGAAGGACCTCAGCCCGAAGGAGCGCGCCTCCCTCACCGCGCAGCTGGCGAAGGCCAAGGCGGACGTCGCGGCGATCGAGAAGGCGGCGTCCGAGGGCACGCCGACCCAGCCCCCACCCACCGTCGTCGACCAGGGGCCCGCGTCCCTCGAGCCCCTCCCGCCCGCGCAGGCGGACGTGCTCGGCGATGCGGTGGCGCGCGCGCTGGGGATGGTCGGTCCCAAGGCGACCGCGATCACCGCCCAGGCGGTCGCGCTCATGAAAGGCACCGGCGTCGCACCGGTCATGACGATGGCCCAGGGTGAGGAGCCGACGGTCCGCGCCGAGCTCGAGCGCGAGCTGCAAGGCGTGGCCGAGGCCGCGGGGGTCACCGCCGAGCAGCTCACCGCCAAGGTCGCCGAGCAGAAGGAGCAGGTTGCCGAGGAGACCGCGGCCGGGGAGGCGCAGCTCCAGGTCGCGAGCGTCGGCGCGGCGGCGAAGGTGGAGCAGCGGGCCGGCCAGGAGGCGCGGGAGATCGCGGGCGCGAAGGCCGCCGTCGACGCCGAGAACGCGGCGAAGCGGTCCGCCGTGGAGGGCCCGCCCGACACCGAGGTCATCGAGGCCAAGCGCGAGGAGTACCTCGGCCGCACCACGGAGGTTGCCGCGATGGCGCACGCGGCCGCGCGCGCCGCGGCCCAGCGACGCACCGAGGACCTGGCCAAGGCCGCCGACGACCAGAAGGGCGTCGTCAAGCAGGCCGCGGACGCCCAGGCGGCCGCCATCCGCCGGCACTGGGCGAGCAAGGCGGCGGAGCCGGGCACCGCCGGCACCCCGGGCACCGCCGGCGCGGACCAGGGCACGGTGGAGGCGCGGCCCACCCTCGCGTGGGCGACGACCCGCAGCGCCGGGGTGGACAGCGAGCTCACCCGGCTGCAGGCGGCGGCGACGACGCAGACCGCGGCCATCGACGCCTCGATCGCCACCGCGGCCGACGGCGCCAAGGAGCAGATCCGGGACTGGGCCGCCCGGCAGGAGGGACGCGAGCGCGGGTGGTGGGAGCGCCTGTGGGACTCGATCACCGACTGGTACGACCAGGCCGCCGCGGACAACACCGCGTGGGAGAAGCAGCGCAACGCCGAGACCCGCGACGCCATGGTGGGCGACCTCGCCTCCCTCACCGCGCTCAAGGAGGCGCAGAGCACCGGCAACCGGGAGGCCATGGCCGCCGAGCTGGCCACGCTCGACGGCGAGCAGCGGGCCCTCGCGGCCGCCTACTTCCGCGGCGGGATGAGCAGCATCCAGTTCGTCGCGGAGTCGACGATGAACCGCATCGCCGGCCGGCGCGCCCCCGAGCTGGCCAAGGCGATGGAGGAGCAGGCGGTCGCCACCTGGGGCTGGGAGGACCTCGGCCTCCTCGCCCAGAAGTCCAACCCTGGGTTCTCCCCGCTCGTCCTCGCCAACAAGGTCAAGGGCGGGGTGGAGGGCTGGGGCACGGACGAGGCGCAGGTGTACGGCGGCCTCGGCGGGGCGCGCACCGCCGTCGAGCGGGCGGCGCTGGCCGCCTGCTACCGCGCGACGTTCGGCGTGGCGATGGAGGACGACGTCCGCGGCGACATGGAGGACCACGAGCTGGAGCGGGCCGAGGCCCTCATGGCGGGCAAGGCGGCCGCCGCGGACGCCGCCGCCATCAAGGAGGCGGTCGACGGCGCGGGCACCGACGAGGACGCCATCAAGGCGGCACTGCGCGGCAAGACGCCGGAGGAGATCGAGGCGATCCGCGCCGAGTACCGGCGGGTGTACGGCGTCGAGCTGGCCACAGACCTCGCCGACGACCTCAGCGGGCCCGAGCTCGACACGTCCCTCGCCCTGGCCGCCGGGGACGTCGACGCCGCCGACGCGTCCGAGCTCGAGGAGGCGATGGACGGCGTCGGGACCGACGAGGAGAAGCTCCGCAAGGTGTACGAGCGGATCCGCGAGGAGGAGGAGGCGAGCGCCAAGCGCGAGGGCCTCACCGCCGCCGAGCTCCAGGACCGCATCCGGGCGCGCAACGACCGCGTCAAGGCGAAGTACAACGCCAGGTACGGCGACCTGGACACCACGATGACGGCGGAGCTCGCCGACGTCGACGAGGGGGCGGTCGCGGGCCTCAAGGCGCAGAAGTCGGACCTGGTCGACAACGCCGAGGTCAACCTCATGGCGGCGATGCAGAGCGGGAACCGGGCGCAGATCGACGCCCTGCGAGCGCTCCGCGAGCACGAGGGCGTCTACGCCAGCGACGACGAGCTCGAGAAGATCGCCCGCAACCAGCACAAGCAGGCGGACCTCGACGTCAACCTCGACCTCGCCGCGGAGCAGGCCCGGATCAAGGCGGCGTGGGAGGCCGGGGACCTCACCCCGGAGGAGTTCAAGGCCGCGCAGGCGTCGTGGAAGACGAGGTACGACGCCCGGGACGCCGCCGTCACCGCGAAGTCGCAGGCGAACATGGGCGCGCTCAAGGACGCGTACGCCACCGCGTCCGGCGGGAAGCAGACGTTCGACCAGCTCATCGCGCAGGAGACGTCGGGCTACTCCCAGCTGGAGATCCAGGACCTCGTCGCGGCCGGCGGGGCGCTGAAGCCTGAGGACGAGATCTACTACGCCGTCGCCGGGAGCGGCACAGACGAGGACAAGCTCAAGGAGACGCTCAAGGGCAAGACGCCCGAGCAGATCGCGAAGATCCGCCTCGCGTACGAGGCCAAGCACGGCAAGGGCTCGTTCGACGGCGACATTCTCTCGGACCTGTCCGGGCGCGAGGACCTCGACGTCGGGCACACGCTCGCCTACGGGGACCCGGAGACCTTCGGCAAGCAGCTCGCCGCCGCCAAGACGCCGGAGGAGCGGCAGAAGGTCCTCGACGCCATGCGGACCGTGCTCGCCCAGCGCAAGGCGTTCGAGGAGACCGGCTCCATCGGGTCGCTGTGGGCGGGCACCGGCGACCCCCTCAACAGCGCCGCCCAGATGGAGCAGGCGCTGCGCCGGGCCGAGGAGTACGACGCCGCGCTCGCGAAGGCGGGGCCGGCCACCGCCCTGTCCGAGGCGGAGCTCGACGCCGCCCGCGCGAAGTTCGAGATGAACTTCGCCGGCGCGATGGAGGCGCAGGAGCAGGTCCGCAAGCAGATCGACGCCTACACCGACGTCGCCGCCCAGGTGGGCGCCGTCGTCGTCGGCCTCGCCGTCACGGTCCTCACCGCCGGCGCCGCCGGCCCGGCCGCGCTGGCCGCCGCCGCGGCGTGGGGCGCCGCCGCGTCGGCGGCCGCCTCGATGGCCATCAAGCTCCAGCTCAAGGGCGCCGCGTACTCGTGGGAAGAGGCGGGCGTGGATGTCGCCGTCGGCGTCGTCGACGCCGGGGTGTCGGCGCTCACCGCCGGCATGGGCAAGGGGGTCATGGACGCCCTCGAGAACGCCATCAAGCGGCAGCTCGCCATCCAGGTCGCCAAGGAGGGGGCGGAGGAGCTCAGCGAGTCGGCGTTCCGGGCACTGGTAAAGGAGGCGATGGCCGAGGCCATCGAGAACGGCGTGCAGGGCATGCCGTCCGCGGCGCTCGCCGCGGCCCTGTCCGACGAGACGTGGAAGAGCGGCGACCCGTTCGGGTCGATCGTCAAGGCGACCGGGACCGCCGGGGCCATGGGCGCCGGGATGGGCGCGGGGCTGCACGTCGCGGGCGAGGCGGCGGGCGCCGTGGTCAAGGGGTTGCGGGGCGCGGACGTCCCGGCCGGGCCGGTGGACGCGCCGGCGGGGGCGGTCGACGTCGATGTCCCGGCCGGCGGCGCGCCCGACGTCGACGTCCCGGCCGGCGGCGCGCCCGACGTTGATGTCCCGGCCGGCGGTGGGCCTGCGAGCACGGTCGATGGGCACGGCGGGCTGGCGACGGCCCCCGACCCCGTGGAGCTCGACCTGCCGCCCGAGGCCGACCCGGCCGTCGTCGTCCCCAAGGCCGTCGACGACGCGATGGCGGGACCGGCGGGCCGGGGTGGTCCGGCCGCAGACGGGACGGGTCCGCGGGTGCCTGACGCCGACGCGCCCGCGCCCCGGTCCCCCGCCGGACCCGACGCCGACGCGGAGATCGACCTCGACGACCCGGCGAACGCGCACCTCGTCGAGGACATCGACGGCGTCGACCCCCGGCAGCCGCACGTCGGCGACGACGGCGTCGTCGACCTCGACGACCCGCGCAACCGCTGGATGCTCGAGGACAAGTTCGCCGGGGCGCTCCCGGAGGCGGCAGCGGGTGACGCGGCCGCCGCCCGTGACTTCTTCGAGGGGTTCGTCACGAGCCAGCCCGGGCTGGAGGCGGCGCTGCTGCGTAACCCGGTCACCGGCGAGCACATCGTCGTCCAGGGCGCGCCCGCGTCGGTCGACACCCGCCCGGGTCACGGCGTGTGGGAAGGGCTCATCCCCCCGGAGAAGCTGGGGACCGGTCGGTGGGAGCTGGTCGCGCACAGCCACCCCGTCGACCCCCTCACCGGCGTCACGCCCGACTGGGCCCAGGTGCCGTCGGGGGCCGACGGCGACTTCGCGGTGTCGGTCTACGAGGCGCAGGTCTCCGGGGCGCCCGTCGTCCAGGAGATCCGGATCACCACGGAGTCCGGCCCCGGGGTCACCCGGTACGGCTACGACCCGTCGACGCCCGAGCCGTACTTCATCGACCTCCCCACCCCCGAGGGCGGGCGGGAGATCGTCCAGTTCGCCACGATGGACGACTACCACGACTGGTACAAGGCCCGGTTCGGCGGCGACATGGGGCCGGTCCCCGCGGACTTCCCCGGGGTCAAGCGGGCCGACGCCGCGGCGGGCGGCGCGGCGCCGGGCGGCGCGACCGGCGCGCCAGGCAGCGCGACAGATGCTGCTGGCTCCACGGGACCCGCGCCGAAGACTCCGGGCACCCCCGGCACCCCGACGACGCCCACGCCGGGTCCGACGCCGGGTCCCCCGCCCACGCCGGGTCCGACGCCGGGTCCCCCGCCCACGCCCGCTCCGACCCCCACCCCCGCACCGACGCCCACCCCCGCACCAGCTCCCGGTGGCGCGCCGGGGGCGCTCAGCACTGACCTGGTGGTGGGGCGCCCTGGCATGGCCGCACTCTTCGCAGCGGAGCCGGACCTGCGGGCCAGGCTGGACGCCGCCGTCGCCGCCCTCGACACCGCGGCCGGTGGGCTGGGCCCGCGCGACCGTGCCGCCCTGGCGGCAATGTTCCCCGCGACGAGGCGCAACGGGGGCATCGGAGCGACCAACCTCGCCGGCAAGATCGCCGACCTTGAGCGTCTCGCGGCACAGATCGATGTCCGCCCGGACATGCTCGACGCCCACAGCCAGCGTCGGCGCCTGCAGGCGGCGATGGACCAGGCCCGCCGCGAGCTCGACGCCGCGAACGCAGGCGTGACCTTCGAGGAGCAGGGACGCCCGCTGCTGCCCAGCGCGGAGCTCGACGCGGACACTGCGCGGCTGCGCGAGCTGCTCGCCAACCCGCCGGCGCTGACCGGGGACCCGATCGCCGACCAGCTGGCCATCGAGCGGTGGCGCACCGAGGCGGTCCGCACCGGCGAGCACATCCGGGCACTCGGCGAGAGCCGGTTCGGCGTCGTGCGCAACGAGCAGACCGCGCCGACGGACGCCAACGCCGCCACCGCCCGCGGGCGGCTCGCCGCCCCCTTCGACGTGGCCACGGCCGCGCCGGCGGACCTGCTCGGCGCGACCTTCCACTCGCGGGTGGACGTCGAGACCAGCGGGTGGCTGGGCGACGGCGTCATGCGCCTGGGGAAGGAGGACACCGCCCTGAGCCCGTCCCAGCTGCGGGACCTCGTCACCGACCCGCCGCGCATCGGCGAGCGCTTCGCGGCGATCCTCGGGGACTACCACCGGGCGCACCTCGTCGGGCCCGGCTTCGGCAGCGAGCTTGCCGAGGGCATCGCGCACGCGCCGTCGGCGTTCAACCTCGGTGCCCAGAACAAGGGCATCGAGCGTGCCCTAAGGGCCATGCAGGCGACCGGGCAGGACTTCCAGGTGAGCCAGCGCGCGACCGCCACGCGGTACGTCATCCCGCTGGCCGGCGGGGGCTTCAAACATGTCGACGTCCTGGAGACGGTCGAGTACACCATCCAGCGGTTCGGCTCCTCCGGTGAGCGGCTCGGGCCGCCGTTGCGCGTGGCCTTCGCGATCGCCGGACCGCCCGCGGGGACGATCACCATCGTCCACTCCGACCTGCCGGGGCTCACCGTGGCGGGTTTCTGAGGCGCCGGGCCGCCGGGTCCGGGAAATAGCGCACCCCGCCATGGACGTTGCGCCGGTGATGAGTCCCGACCCTCCGTTCTCCCTGCCGCTCTCGATCCTCGACCGTTCCCGCACCCGCGCCGGGGAGGATCCCGGCGCCGCCCTCCCCGCGACGATCGAGCGGGCGGTGCGCGCCGAGGGACTCGGGTACCACCGGTTCTGGGTGGCGGAGCACCACGCGGTGCCAGGCATCGCCAGCGGTAGCCCGGCCGTCCTCATCGCCGCGGTCGCCGGGCGGACGACCCGGATCCGGGTCGGCTCGGGCGGCGTCATGCTGCCCAACCACCGACCGCTCGTCGTCGCCGAGCAGTTCGCGATGCTCGAAGCACTTCATCCCGGGCGGATCGACCTCGGCGTCGGGCGTTCGCTGGGGTTCACCGCACCGGTGCGCGCCGCGCTCGGAGTGGACGAGTACCCGCCGGAGGCGTTCGGGCGCGACATCGCCGAGCTCCGCGCCTACCTCGAGCGACGCGGGCCGGTCACGGCCATGCCGGCCCTCGATCACACGCCGCCGGTGTTCGTCCTCGCCACCGGCCGCGGGCTCGAGGTCGCCGCCGAGCTGGGGTTGCCCGTGGTGGTCGGGGGGCCGGCACTCCTCGCCGACCCGGGACCGGTCGCCCGGTACCGGCGCGCGTTCCGGCCGAGCGAGGGGTGTCCCGAGCCGTCCGTCGTCCTCAGCCTCGAGGTGATGATCGCCGACACCCGGGAGCGCGCTCGCGACCTGCTCCTCCCGGAGGCGTGGGCGATGGCCGCCTCGCGCACGACCGGTGCCTTCCCGCCGTTGGAGCCGGTCGACGCGGTCCAGGCGCGCGCGCTCACCGAGAAGCAGCGGGGCACCGTCGACGCGTTCGTCGCCGGAGCCGTGTACGGCACTGCGGCGGACGTGGCCGCCGAGCTCCGGCGACGGGTCGAGCGCCTGTCGGCGGACGAGGTGATGGCGTCGACGTCGACGTACGACCGGGAGGAGCTGGCCCGCGCGGACGCGGCGCTCGCCGGCCTGTTCCGCTAGCGGCCGGTGAGCGGTGATGCCGCCGAGCGGTCCCTCGCCCTTAGAACGGCGGCTCGTCGTCGTCCCACGGCACGCCGTGATCCCATGGCGCGCCGTCGTCCGCCTCACTGACCACGTCCGGGCGAGCCGGAACGCGCGGAGCCGCAGGCGTGGCGCCGCGGGTAGGCGTCGCGCCCGGTGCCCACGCCCGCGTCGGCCACGGGTCCGGCGGCAGCGCGGCTCGCTCGCGGAGGGCGGTCGCCGCTCGCGGCGGCAGGAGGGTCACGGTGCCGTCCGCGGAGCGTCGGTAGGCGTGTCCGGTCGGCGTGGTCCACTCGTAGGCGCCACCCGGGAGGTGGCGGACGCTGAAGGCCCCGAGCGTCTTGATCGTGTGGTCGCGGGGGCAGAGTGCCGCGAGGTTGTCCGCGGCGGTCCGCCCGTCCTGGGACCAGGGCGTCGTGTGGTCGAGGTCGCACGCGCGCGCGTCCGTCGAGCAGCCAGGGCGCACGCAGGTGCGGTCCCTTTCGCGGACGTAGGTCGCCAGGTCCGACGGCGGCTGGTACCGGGTGCGTCCGACGTCGAGCACTGCTCCGCTGGACGGGTCTGTGACGAGCCGCTGCCACGTCCCGCCGAGCATCAGGGCGCGGGCGACCTCCGGGCAGACCGGGCCGTACCCCTCGAGCTCGGCCACCTCGGCGACCTGACCGGCGGCGTCGACGTCCACCTCGCCTGCGACGCGCGCGCCGCCCGAGTCATCCGCTCCCCATCCTGCATCCGCAGGCGATGGCCCCGGCGGTGGCGGAAGGGCGACCGCAAGAGGAACGGTGACGCGGACCTGTGTCCGCCCGCCGCCGATCATCCCGAGTCGCATCCGCGGCAACGCCGCACCGCGATGTGGGGGCAGGGACTCGCTGGCGCCTGTGCCGGTGTCGTCCCCCGGCTCGGGGCTACCTGAGCCGGGAGGACCAGTCCGGCTGGGCAAGCCCGCCTGGGCCTCGTCGGGCTCGGCCAGGCCGGGGCAGGCCGCGCCGCCGTCAGGCGCAGCGGGGGGCCGCCGCGCGTCGTCCCGCTCGCGAACGGGCCGGCGAGGCGCCGCGTCTGGCGGGGGTGGCCCGACGTACCCGAGCTCGAGGGCGGCAGCGCCCATGAGCGACAGTGTGTCGGCGCGGAGCTGGTCCAGAGTGCGGGTGTCTCCGGCGTTCTTCGCGGCACGCGCCGCCGCTTCCAGCGCGAGGTCGAGGCCCACCGCGTCCCCGGCGGGCAGGACCGCGTAGATCGACGCCATCCCGTCGGGCAGCGGCCTCGGGTGGTTGACGCGGCGCTCACGCCGTGCGGCGATGTGCCGGGCGTCGGCCTCGTCCGGATCCACGGTGAGCAGGGCCTTGGCCAGGTCCCGCACCAGCTGCGCGTGGGTTCGCAGGCCTGCACCCGGCAGGACCTCCTGCTCGACGGCCCAGGCCACCGGGCCGGGGTGCCGGATGAGCGTGGTGACGATGATGTCCGCCTTGCGCGAGTCGATCGCCCCGGTCCTCAGCGCCTCGCCGGTCTGCGTCAACGCCCGGCGGAACGCCCGCCCGGACGTGACGATCTGCCGGGCCGCCGACCGCGACATCCCCAGCCGTGGGGCGAGCTCGTCCCCGGCGACGCACTCCTTCACGAGACGACCGTGGGAGTCGACCGGCCAGTGCGGGTTGAGCGCCGGCCGCTCCGCCAGTTCGGCCGCCGTCGCGGCGACCTCGGCCGCCGACCACGCCTCGAGCCGCCGGTACGCCGCGACCACCTCGACGAGCTCGTACTCGTTCAGGGCCGCGCGGTCGAGCTGGTCGAGGAAGCGGGCGAGCGCTGGGCCGGGTGCCATCGCGGACAGCGTCTCGACGAGGTCGGCGCGGTCCTGGTTCTCGCGCACCACCGCCCGGAGCTCAGGGCTCAACGGCCGCAGCGGCGCGCCGTCGTCGTCCTCCTCGGGGACCACCGGCCCGGACTGACGCCGCTCAGGACACTCGGGGTCCAGCTCCGCCAGGACGAGGGCGTTAAGACGTGCGAGCTCCGCGGCGTCGAGGCCGGCGACGACGGCGATCTCCTCCGCGCAGGGACCCTCCCACCACGCGCAGCGGCACGGCTGGATCCCCGTCCCGGTCACCGCGAGCGTCTCGGCCATGACCCCAGCCTAGGAAGGCGGTCTGACATCGAACCGACGCGGAATGCCGCCTGTGCACAGGCACGATCCGCCGAGTCCAAGGTGCTGCGCGCGACGGTGGAGGGGTACCGGAAAGAGGCCGTTGGCGCCTCACCACGGGGCGGTCGAGGGGCACCGGGAAGAGGCCGTTGGCGCCTCACCACCGGGCGGTCGAGGGGCACCGGAAAGAGGCCGTTGGCGCCTTCACGGGCGCGCGCCCCTCCGGCCGCGCCCCTGCGTCACCCCCTCGGTCGCGCTGCCTGAACCTCGAGGTAGTGCGGGTTGTTCATCACGCCGAGCACGTTGCCGAACGGGTCGACGAAGGACGCCGTGACGAACCCGGCCTCTCGGGCGATGACGGGCTCGTACTCCGTCGCCCCCATCGCCCTCAGCTTCGCGACGGTGGCATCGAGGTCGTCGACGTGCCAGAACACGACCGCGCCACCCGGGGCCACCGGCCCACCGCCCGGAGCCACCGGCCCACCGCCCGGAGCCACCGACGCACCGCCGGGACCACCGGACGCACGGCCGGGCGCGTATCGCCGGTCGATGATGCCGAGCTCGTCCTCGTCGTCACCGACCCGGAACTCGAGGTACGCCGGCTCGGCAGGCGGCGGCGGGAAGGCGTAGTACGGCTCCACGCCCAGCAGCTCGGTATACCAGTCGCGCGCCGCGGCAAGGTCGTCGGCGTAGAAGCTCACAGTGGCGAACCCTCGAAACATCGGGACTCCTCAGCGCTCAGGGCGGCGTCGTCCGCCGCGGTCCTTCCGATACTGCGGGGTCAAAGTGCTCACGCACTGAGCACTTTCTGGAGGAGCATCGCCCCATGCGTGCGGATCGGCTCGTCGCCACCCTCCTCCTCATCCAGGCGCGCGGGCGGGTGACGGCCGCGGAGGTGGCCGCCGAGCTCGAGGTGTCCCTGGCCACCGCACGACGCGACCTCGAGGCGCTCTCGACCGCCGGGGTCCCCGTCTACTCGCAGCCGGGTCGCGGCGGCGGGTGGTCCCTCGTCGGGGGCGCCCGCACCGACCTCACCGGCCTCACCTCGGCCGAGGCGCGGGCCCTGTTCCTCGCCGCCGGCCCGGCGACGGCGCTCGCCCCGGACCTCCGCTCGGCGCTCCAGAAGCTGGTGCAGGCCCTGCCGGAGACGTTCCGGGCGGACGCGCGGGCGGCAGCGGACACCGTCGTCGTCGACGCCGCCCCGTGGGGCACCGACGCCCAGGCACGTCCCGGCGTCGTCGAGGTGCTGCAGGACGCGGTGGTCCGACGGCGCAAGGTCGTGCTCGAGTACGAGAACCGCGCTCACCGGCGCACGGAGCGCGTGCTCGACGCGTGGGGGCTCGTCGACAAGGCGGGCGCCTGGTACCTCGTCGCGGGCACGGCTGACGGCCCGCGGACGTTCCGCGTCGACCGGATCATCGGTGCCACCATCACCGACGAACCGTCCGACCGCCCGACCGACCTCGAGCTCACGCGCGAGTGGGGGCGCGTGGTCGACGAGGTGGAGCAGCGCCGGTCCCTCGTCAGCGCCACCGTGCGCACCACGCCGCGCGTACTCGCGGTCCTGCGCCGCCAGTTCGGCCGGAACTGCGAGGTGCTGGACACGGCCGACGACGGACGCGTCACCGTCCGACTGCGGGCGCACCTGCCCGTTTCCCTCGCGGAGCAGCTCGCCGGGTGGGGCGCCGCCGTCGAGGTTGTCGAGCCCGAGTCCGTCCGGGCGCACCTCGCCCGGCTGGGTGCGGAGCTCGTGGCGCAGTACGGGCGCGGCTGACGGAGGGACCAGGAGGTCCTCGCCCGTGGCTAGCGCCCTTCGCGCCCGCCGGGCCGGTACTCCACGCTCGCCCGCAGGCGCCGCGTCGCACCCGGAGCCAGGGGCAGCGCAGCGGCGCAGTCGGGGCGGTTGAACGCGTTGGTCATGAGGCCGACCGGCTCCATGGCCAGCGACTGACGCTGCCGCTCCGAGAGGGTGTCGCCGGTGTAGACGTGCATGACGTGGGCCTCGCGCCCGTCCTGGCGCACCTCGAGCTCGTCGCCGCTCGACGTCGACCGCGCCACCGTCCGGACGTCGTCGGTCTCGGGGAGGACAAAGGCGACGTCGAGCTCCTCGGTGCCGATCGGGCGCCACGCGGCCACCCCGTCCGGGACGACGGCGTAGGCGGCGTCCCCGTCGAGCGGGTAGTTCTCGCGTGCCACGATCCGCAGCCGGCCGGGCACGGTGAGCTCGAGCCCGTCGACGACGTCGTGCCCCGGCAGGCGGAAGTACGGGTGCCAGCCCAGCGACACCGGCGCGTCCGAGGCGCCGACGTTCGTGGCCGCCAGGTCGAAGCCGAGGGTGCGGGCCCCGAGCGTGTAGGTGACGCGCACGTCGACCGGGAAGGGATAGCCCGGCTGGTCCCGGATCGTCGTCGTGAGGGTGAGCGTGGCCGCGCCGGCCCCGTCCGACGCGCCGTCCGACGGCTCGTCCGACGCCCCGTCCGACGCCGGGTCCGGCTCCTCGACGTCCCACCGCGCCCGCCGCACGAGCCCGTGGATGACCTCGTCCTCGCCCTCGCGCAGGCCGGGGCGCAGGTCGTAGTCGACGCCGTCGAACCGGTACGTGCCGCCCATGATCCGGTTGGAGAACGGCGCCATCACGGCGAACGCGGCCGACTCGTTGACCTCGAGCTCCTCGGCGGAGCGGTAGCTCTCGGCGAGCTCGACCCGCCCGCCGTCCGGTCCGGGCACCGACCAGCTGAGCACCGTCGCGCCCACGGCGGCGACCTCGAGCCGCGCGCCGTCGTGCTCAAGCACCACGGTCGGGATACCGCCCATCGTCACGTCTGCGTGCGTCACGCTCGGTCCTCCCTCGTCACCGGCCGGTGCGGGCCAGCCTAGTGGCCGCCCCCGACAGCGCACGGGGCGGGCGCGAGCCGGACCGGCTCGTGCCCCGCCCCCGACCGCGAGCCGGACCGGCCCGCGCCCCTCCCCGACCGCTAGGCCGGCACGATGTTGACGAGCCGCGGCGCGCGCACGATGACCGTCCGCACCCCCCGCTCGCCCAGCGCCCGCTGGACGCCGGCGGTGGCCAGCGCACGCTCGCGCAGCTCGTCCTCGCCGATCGAGACCGGCACCTGCAGTCGGTCGCGCACCTTGCCCGCGACCTGCACCACGCAGGTGACCTCCTCCTCGACGAGGAGCGAGGCGTCCGCCGTCGGGAACGGCTCGTGGGAGAGCGACCCGGTGTGGCCCAGCCGGCCCCACAGCTCCTCCGCGATGTGCGGGGCCACCGGCGCCGTCATGAGGACGAGCGGCTCGACGGCCTCGCGCGGCACCTCGGGCAGCGCCGTGAGGTGGTTGTTGAGGACGATGAGGCGCGCGATCGCCGTGTTGACGCGCATCGCCGCCATCTCGGTCTCCACCTCGACGACGGTCCGCGCGACGATCCGGCGGGTCTCGGCGTCGGCGGGGGCGTCGGAGACCGTCGTCTCCCCCGTCGTCTCGTCGACGACGTTGCGCCACAGCCGCTGGAGGAACCGCTGCGCGCCGACGACGGCGCGGGTGTCCCAGGGCCGCGACACGTCGAGCGGCCCCATGCTCATCTCGTACACGCGGAACGTGTCGGCGCCGTAGGCGTCGTACATGTCGTCCGGCGTGACGATGTTCTTCAGCGACTTGCCCATCTTCCCGTACTCGCGGAAGACCTCGGTGCCCTGCCAGCGGTACGTGACCTCGCCGCTGCCGTCGGCGGCGGGCACCTCCTCCACCTCGTCCGCGGGCACGTACTGGCCGCGCGCGTCAGCGAAGGCGTACGCCTGGATGTAGCCCTGGTTGAACAGGCGGTGGAACGGCTCGACGCTGGAGACGTGGCCCAGGTCGTACAGGGCCTTGTGCCAGAACCGCGCGTAGAGCAGGTGGAGCACGGCGTGCTCGACGCCGCCGACGTACAGGTCGGCCCCGCCCGCGGTGTTCGGGTGGCCGGCGCCGTCGTTCTCCGCCGGACGCGGACCCATCCAGTACCGCTCGATCTCGGGGTCGACGACGGCGCGGTCGTTGGTCGGGTCGACGTAGCGCAGCTCGTACCAGCACGACCCGGCCCAGTTCGGCATGGTGTTGGTGTCGCGGTAGTAGGTCTGCTCGCCGTCGCCGAGGTCGAGGCGCACCTCGACCCACTCGGGGACGCGGCCCAGCGGCGGCTCCGGGGAGGAGGTCGCGTCGTCGGGGTCGAACGTGCGCGGCGAGTAGTCCGGCACCTCCGGCAGGTCGACGGGCAGCATCTCCTCGGGCAGCGCGTGCACGCGGCCCTCGGCGTCGTAGACCATGGGGAACGGCTCGCCCCAGTACCGCTGGCGGGAGAACAGCCAGTCCCGCAGCCGGTACGTGGTGGTGCCATGGCCGTGGCCCTTCGTCTCGAGCCAGGCGATGATCGCCGTCTTGGCCTCGTCGACGCTCATCCCGTCGAGGGAGATCTCCTCGTTGGCGGAGCCGATGACGGCGCCCTCGCCGGTGTAGGCCGCGCCCTCGAAGCCCTCGGGCGGCTGGACCGTGTAGACCACGGGCAGGTCGAAGGCGGTGGCGAACTCGTAGTCGCGCTGGTCGCCGCCGGGCACCGCCATGATCGCGCCGGTGCCGTAGCCCATGAGGACGTAGTCGGCGACGAACACGGGGATCGCCGCGCCGTTGACCGGGTTGGTCGCGAGGATGCCGGTGAAGACGCCGGACTTGGCCCGGCCCTCCTCCTGCCGCTCGGCGTCGGTCTTCGCCGCCGCCTGCGCGCGGTAGGCCGCGACCGCCTCGACCGGCGTGGCGTACCCGCCGGTCCACGCGTCCTTGGTGCCCTCGGGCCACACGGAGGGGACGGCGTCGTCGAGGATCATGTGCTCGGGCGCGACCACCATGAAGGTGGCACCGAAGAGCGTGTCGGGGCGCGTGGTGAACACCTCGAGGCCGACGTCGGCGGTGCCGCCCGTCGCCTCGCCGGCGCTCACCCGGGTCTCGACGGCGAACCGCACCTGGGCGCCGGAGGACCGGCCGATCCAGTTGCGCTGCATGATCTTGACCTTCTCGGGCCAGTCGATCCGGTCGAGGTCGTCGACGAGGCGGTCCGCGTACGCGGTGATCCGCATCATCCACTGGCGCAGACTGCGCTTGAAGACCGGGTAGTTGCCGCGCTCGGAGCGGCCGTCCGCGGTCACCTCCTCGTTCGCCAGCACCGTGCCCAGCCCCGGGCACCAGTTGACGGGGGCCTCGGAGACATAGGCCAGGCGGTGCTCGTCGAGGATCGCGGCGCGCTCGGCGGCGGACAGGTCCGCCCACGGCGTGCCCGACGGCGTCTCGCGCGTGCCGTCGGCCAGCTCGGCCTCCAGCTCGGCGATGGGACGCGCACGCCCGCGGCCGCCGTCGGGGCGCTCCGCCTCGGGGTCGTAGAACGCGTGGTACATCTGCAGGAAGATCCACTGGGTCCAGCGGACGTACCCCGGGTCCGTCGTGGCGAACGAGCGGCGCTCGTCGTGGGCCAGCCCCAGCCGCCGCAGCTGGCGACGCATGTTGGTGATGTTCTGCTCGGTGGTGATCCGCGGGTGCTGGCCGGTCTGGACGGCGTACTGCTCCGCGGGCAGGCCGAAGGCGTCGTAGGCCAGGGCGTGCAGGACGTTCTTGCCCTTCATCCGCTGGTAGCGCCCGACGACGTCAGTGGCGATGTAGCCCAGCGGGTGCCCGACGTGCAGGCCCTTGCCCGAGGGGTAGGGGAACATGTCGAGGACGTAGAACTTCTCGTCCGGGACCGCGCCGTCGGCCGGGGCGAGGTCGCCCACCGGGTTGGGCGCGTGGAACGTGCCGCGCTCGGCCCAGCGCTCCTGCCAGCGCTCCTCGATCTCGGCGGCGAGCGCCGCGGTGTACCGGAAGCGGGGCTCCTCGGGTCCGCCGCGCGGCGTCGTCGCGGCCTGGGGGGTCATGCTGTCGCTGGTCATCGCTCGTCCTCGCGTGGGTGCTGGGTGGCTCCGGACATAAGAAAACCTCCCCGCAGGGGAGGTTCGCCGCGCTGCTGCGACGCCGCTGTGGCGTCCGCTGAAGTCAGCGCGGCCAGATAAGGAGCACCCGGGCCGTCATGGGTGCCAGGGTAGCGCAGCGGCCGACGCCGGGGCGGGCGGGGGCCCTCGCCCGCCGGGTGCGAGCTGCTCCTCGGGCGACGCCCGCCACCGGCCCCTACCGTGGACCTCGCCCGCACCAGCGCGACGCCGCCCCGGCGGCGTGGAGGGAGACCACCATGGCAGCGACGCCGCCCGAGGCCGTCACCCGCAGCCTGCAGGAAGCACTCGTCGACCTCGTCGACCTGTCCCTGCTCGGCAAGCAGGCCCACTGGAACATCCACGGCACCCACTTCCGGTCGGTGCACCTCCAGCTCGACGACGTCATCGACCAGGTGCGCCTCGCCTCCGACGACATCGCCGAACGCCTCGCGACGATCGGCGGCACCCCGGACGGGCGCGCCTCCACCGTCGCCGCGACGTCGCAGGTGGAGGGCCTGCCGGGCGGGAAGCTCGCCGTCGACAAGGTGATCCGGCAGTTCGAGGAGCGGCTCCAAGGCGCCGCCGACCGCATTCGGGCCAACCTCCCCGCGGTGGAGTCGGAAGACCCGCTGAGCCACGACATGCTCGTCGCGGCCGCGACCGACCTCGAGAAGCAGGCGTGGATGTTCCGCGCCTCGCACGACGAGGCGTAGGCGCTAGCGGCGCCGGCTGGCCCCTGTGGCGGCGCCGCGCGCCCGGCGACGGGCGGCCCACGCGCCGGTCGACCACAGCGCCCAGACGACGAGCAGCGGCTGGAAGAGCAGCCGGATCCCGCGGGCGGCGTCGGAGTCGAGGCCGAAGGCGTCGGTGCGGGTGAGGAACTGGGAGATGTTGCCCGGGAAGATGAGGACGAAGAACGCGGCAACGACCCAGCCGACCCGCACCTTGTGCCGGCGCGCCAGCACGAGCGCCGCGCCGAGGGCGAACTCCACGAACGTCGAGTAGTAGACGACCTTGTCCCGCGCGGGGAAGAACGGCGGCACCTGCGCGAGGAACTCGTCGGGGCGGGTGAGGTGGCCGACCCCGCCGGTGATGAGCACCGCGGCCAGTCCCCACCGGCCGAGGGTCCGAGGGACGGATGTCGGAGCGCGCTCGGCCACATCCTGGTGGGTCATCGTCGGAACGTAACACCGGGCCTGGGGCCGCGCGCCCGGGCGTGTCCCGGACGACGGTCGGGCAGATCCCTCCGTCAGGCACCGGCGCCGGTATGGTGACGTAAACATCGCCCCGCTCGGTGGGGCGGCACCCATTCGGTACAGCGACACGGAGATCCGGTGTGACGGAGGACCTCGGCACGGCGCAGCGGCGCGTCGACCCGACCACGACGGCCTCATCGGCACCGACGGCGACGGGCCGTGTGCGCTCCCCCGCCTCGATCGTCGACGTCGCCGCCCTGGCCGGAGTCTCCGCGCAGACCGTCTCGCGCGTGTCCACGGGGTACGCGGGGGTGCGCGCCGCGACCCGCGAGCGCGTCCTCGCCGCCATGGACACCCTCGGTTACGTGCCCAACTCCGCCGCGCGGGCGCTGAAGTTCGGGAGCTTCCGCACCATCGGCGTCGTCGCCCACCAGCTCGCCCGCACGGGTGAGAGCCGCACGGTCGAGGCCGTCGTCGAGGCGGCGCGTCAGGAGGGCTACGGCGTCACCCTCGTCGAGGTCCGCAACCCGTCGACCGAGGACGTCACCGACGCCGTCGCCGGCCTGGCCGCCATGGCCATCGATGGCCTCGTCATCATCCGCGCGGAGGCGGTCGGCCCGGACACGCTGGTCCTGCCGCCCCACATCCCCGTGGTCGTCTCCGACTCCCGCTTCGTCGGGCACCTGCCGGCCGTGGCGACCGACCAGGCCTCCGGCACCCGCCAGGCGGTCGAGCACCTGCTCGGCCTCGGCCACACCAGCGTCAGCCACGTCGCCGGCCCGGCCGGCTCCCGCCCCGGCACCGAGCGGCTCGAGGCGTGGGCCGCGACGCTGCGGGCCGCCGGGCATCCCGTCCCGGCGCCCTACCGCGGCGACTGGACCGCCCGGTCCGGGTACACCGTCGGCGACCAGGTGGCCGACGACGTCGCCGCCGGCCGGGTCAGCGCGGTCTTCTGCGCCAACGACCAGATGGCGCTCGGCCTCATGCGCGCGCTCTACGAGCACGGGCTCCGCGTGCCCGACGACGTCTCCGTCGTCGGGTTCGACGACATCCCGGAGTCCGCCTACTTCTGGCCCCCGCTGACCTCCGTCGCCCAGGACTTCCACCGCGTCGGCGAGCGCCTCGTCAGCCTGCTGTTCGAGCAGATCCGGGGCGGCGCCCGACCCGACACGCACGTCCTCGTGCCCGTCGAGCTCAAGGTCCGGCAGAGCACCGCTCCCCCGCGCGCCTGAGGCCCTCAGGTGCGGCGCTCGTGCCGTCGCGGCTTGAGCCGGTCGGGGGCGTCGTCGGCGGGCACCCACTCGCAGGTGAACCAGCCGCGGTAGCCGAAGAGGAACCCGAAGCGCTCGTTGCTCACCTCGAGGTCCACCCGGAAGACGCCGGCGTCGTCGTCGAACCACTCCCGCAGGAGCGCGCGGCCGCTGAAGAGCATGGGGAACGAGAACCCCACCGGGCCCTCGTAGAAGCGCTGCGCGTCGGTGGTGAGGACGAGGCCGCCGTCGTCCCCCACGCGCAGGTCGAGGTCGACGGCGAGGTGCTGGTGGGTGCCGAGGTAGTCGATGACCCGCCCGGCGTCGAGCACCATCGTCGCGTCGAAACGACGCCGGTGGCGGCCGAGGTCGTACTCGCGCACGAAGGTCACCGTCTCGCGGCCCAGCGGGTCGCGGTACGGGTAGTTCTCGATCTGGAACGGAACATCGGTCCCGACGTCGGGGATGAGGATGTTCCGGAGGCGCCCGATCTGGAGGAAGGGCACCGTCCACCAGGGCCCGCGGCGGATCGAGGTCATCACGCCGCGGCCCACGCACGCCTGCCCCGCGTCGAGCCCCACGCTGAACCGGCGCTGCAGCATGGGGTGCAGCCGGGCGAAGTCGGGCCCCATCGCCTCGGCGAAGATCGAGCTCATGGTGGTCCCTCCGGTGCCGGCAGTGTGGCGAGCGTGGCCGGCGCATCCCGCAGGTGGTCGTCCCGGCGCCGGCCGTGCGCGGGGGCGCGCCGGCAGCGGGACGCCCGGGGGCGCTCCGGCCGCCAGAACCAGGCGACGCTGCGCAGCGGCCAGCGTTCGGGCGGCTCGTCCCGCTCGGCCCAGATGCGCAGGCGGTCGAAGCTCCACGCCGTCGCCCACCCCAGCGCCGGGCGGGCGATCCGGTCGACGACGGGGCCCCAGCCCGGGGCGTAGTCGTAGCCGGTGACGAACCGGACGGCGCCGCCGTCGGGCACGTACCGCCAGTACCCGCGCCCGGACCGGATGGGCGAGAGCCGGTCGCCGGTGGAGAACCGCAGCGCGGACGTGCGCGTGCCGTCGGGGCGGGTCGTCTCGCCGATGCTCACGCCGTCGCCCGCGACGGTCCGCAGCGGCGTGCGGCGGGTGTACGTGAACCGGGTGGCGCCGCTCGCCGTCGGCGTCGTGGGGATGATGCGCGTGAAGCGCAGGTCCCAGCGCACATGCTCGTCGGGCGCCTGGGTGAGTGCCCAGACCCGCTCCATCGGCGCCGCGATGGTGGTCTCGACGTAGATGCCCCGGTTCCCCACGGCGCCAGGCTAGGGCGTTCGGCAGCGGGGTGCGGCCAGTTTGACGACATGTGTAGCGCGCGATGTGGCGTAGACCTGCGGCCAGCGTTTCTGCACGATCACGAGGGGGGGGGAGGCGGCCACGGGCACGAGGGCAGGCCGGTGGCCCGGGGCGTGCGCCCCGGGCCACCGGCCGTCCTCAGTCGGCGCTCACCCGCAGGTGCGCGCCGCGTACGCGGCGGTGACCTCGGCCTCGCCGAGGCCGTCCGCGGTCGCCGTCGCGGTCACCTCGCCGCCGGGCACCGAGGCCGCGCGCGTGCTGAAGGTCAGCGACGTCGCCCGCTCCGCGGCCACGGTCACGGTCCGGGACCCGTACGCACCCGAGACCTCGACCTCCACCGGGACGGCGGACTCGTTCGCCACCCGCACCGTCTGGACGACCCGGCCGACGACGCACCGTGTGTCCGCCACGACAGAGACGTCCGGGCCGGCCGCGAGCGTCATGGTGACCGTGTACGACCGGGTCGTGACGCCGTCGGCGGCCGTGACGACGATCGTCGCGGTGCCGTCGCCGTCGCCCGCCTGTTCGACGGTGACCGTCGCGGCCTCGTCCACCGGCAGCGCCGTGATGGTCGGGTACACCGAGCCGACGACGCTCACCTCGTAGTCGAGGACGTCCGGGGAGAAGCCCTCGAGCGGCACGCCGTCGAGGCGCAGAGCGCCGAGCTCGGCCACCGTGGAGGCCCCCGCGACGAGCGCCTCGATCTCCACCTCCGCCACGGTCATGTACCCGTTGGCCCGGGCGTTCATGACCACGCGCAGGCCGGTCGCGTCCTCGATCCCGCCGAGGTCCGCGGTGACGACGGGCGCCGTGCCACCGGGGGGCGAGACCACCGCGACCGGGGACTCGTAGCCGGGCACCGCGGTCCACGTGCCGGCGACGGTGCGGTACTCGAACCGCAGGGTCTCCGGCCACGAGCCGGCGCCGTCACGGTAGAAGTGCACCGTCACCTCGTCGAGGTCCTCCGGCGCGGCGAACGCGTACGTGAGGGTGTCGCTCGGATTCCTCGTGCCCGAGCGCCAGTTCGACCACGCCTTGTCGTTCGTCACGCCGTTGCGGGTGCCCTCGATGCTGTACCCGCCCTCCGTGTACGTGGCCGAGGCCGTCGTCGTGGGCAGCGGCGCGATGTTCGTCGGGACGCCGGTGGTGACGATGACGGACAGCGTCGCCGCGAGCGGCTCGGCCCCCGGCTCGTTGGACGTCGCGGTGCCGGTGACCGTGATGACGCCGACCTCGTCGAGCGCCGCGTCGGTGAGGCCGTCCCAGTCCCACTCGACGGGGACGTCGAAGGTGAGCGCCGAGGCCCCGACGCGGGCCGGGACCGTCTCCGGGGCGGCGGCGATGACGGCCGCCGCGGAGGACCCCTCGCGCACCGTGAGCGAGACGGGGTCGGTGAGGGTGTACGACCCGACGACGACCCGTGCCGTGGCGGCGACCTCGTTGCCGAAGACGTCGACGGCGGTCCCGCTCACGACGACCTCACCCGGGGTGGCCCAGGTGGAGCCCGGGAGCGTCTCCCACGTGACGGGTGTCGGGGCGCCCTCGCCCCACGGGTAGGTGGGGACGACGACGCCGGGCAGCGTGGGGGCGACGCCGACGGGGGTGCTCACGGCGACCTCCCG
The DNA here is from genome assembly GCF_003710105.1 of Georgenia faecalis. Taxonomy (GTDB): domain Bacteria; phylum Actinomycetota; class Actinomycetes; order Actinomycetales; family Actinomycetaceae; genus Georgenia_A; species Georgenia_A faecalis. Next base: position 1,181,229 of record NZ_CP033325.1, on the reverse strand, counting down.
GGCCCCGGTGGCCTCCGTGCTGCGGATCGTCCACGCCTGGTTCGCGCCCCCGTTGGAGCCGTAGACCCCGACGGCGGTGCCGTCGGCGCTGGACTGGCCGGCGACGTCGAGGGAGAGGCTCAGCGCCTCGTTGACCCAGGAGTAGGTCCTCCCGTTCGTGGTGTTGAGGATCCACACGGTCTGGGGGTTGCCCGCGGCGGCCTCGACGCTGATGTCGCGCAGGTCCGTCCCCGCTGCCGTCGCGCCGAGGACCTCGCCGTCGGCGGTCTCGAGCACGTAGCGCTTGGTCCCCACACGCTCGGCGCCGGGCACCTCGTGGACGGTCCACACCTGGTCGTGGACCGCCTGGGCGGTCGTGCCCAGGGTCGTGATGGTGGCACCGGGCCCGGCGGCGGTGAGCGCCTTGCCGCTCTGCACTCCGGCGAACTGGTAGTCCCCGCCGTCCACGAGGACGTCCTCGGCAACGCCGCTGACGCCGTCGATGACGATGGAGCTCACCGACTGCGCGGGCAGGGTGAGGGTGAGCGAGGCCGCGTCGACGTCGACCGCGACGGGCTCGCTCGGCACGAGGCCGTTCGCCGTCGGGTCGTCCTCCGGGGACTCGGTGGTGACGTAGGCCGTGGCGGTCGCCCCGGCCTCGATGGTGGCGAAGCCGGAGAGGTCGACCGTGACCGTCTGGTCCTCGGTGCGGGGGTTGGCGTGCACCAGCGTGAGTCCCGTGCCGTCGACAGCGGCGGTGGTGGCCGGGGAGTCCGTCGCGATGATCTGGTCGCCGGGGTTAAGGAACTTCGTGTAGTTGCGCATGACGTTGAACTTCGACCCGACGACCGTGGAGCACTCCTCCACCTGGGTGCTGTCCCCGCCGGCGTCGGCGACGCGGCGCGCGGACTTGAACACCTGGGTGCCGCCCTCGTCGTACCACTCGCAGTCGAAGTCGAGGAAGACCGAGCCCCAGTTGAGGTCCTCCCCCGTCGGCTCCATGTTGTACAGGTCCTCGACGGGCTGCCAGAGCACCCACGCGTTGGACTCGAGCTCGCGCAGGTCCGCGGTGATGCGCTCGGCCAGGCCGAGGCCGTTCTCGATCGCGGACGGGTCGAAGCCGTCGACCCAGCTGCCCTCGACCTCGCTCATCCACAGCGGCTTGTCCGCGGACTTGGCGAGGTCGCGCACGACGAGCCGCCCGCCCGTGCCGTAGGTGTGGACGTTCATCTGCTCGACGGCGTCACGCGCGTCCTGGGGGTAGGCCGCCCAGTTCGTCGCGAAGATCCCGGGGTTCGTCTCGTCCATGGCCGAGATGACGGCGTCGGTCGTCGTCGCGTCGTCGGCGAGGCGTGCCGCCAGGGAGCGGACCACGGCCACCTGGCGCTGAGGGCCGACGTGCATGCCCTCCTGCCGCCCGCCCACGGGCACGCCGTCGCGCAGCGTCGTCGACCAGTAGTTCGTGTTGGGCTCGTTGAACGGGTCGATGGTGGCGACGTCGATCCCGTAGGTGTCCTCGAGGTGCTCCGAGACGGTCGTGAGGTAAGCGGTGAAGTCGTCGATGGCGTCCGGGCGCAGGTTCTCCGCGTTCCCGTCGCTGATGCCGCCGGAGACGTACCCGCTCACCGTCATGAAGTACGGCGCGGAGTTGGCGAACGTCTCCCAGTGGGTGATCTGCTCGTCCTCGGTGAGCTGCTCGACCCACCAGCGCTGCGTGGCGTCGGCGTCCCAGTCGTAGTGGGCCGGGTTGTCCGGGTCCCACGCGTCGAGGATCGCCTCGCGGTTCGCGTACGTGGTGGGCGCGCCGTAGGTCGCGTCGGTGAGGTCCGCGGCCCAGTAGCCCTCGACCGCCCCGCCGGGGCGCAGGTAGTCGACGACGTCGGAGGCGTGGCCGCCGCCGATGTTGTACCGGGCGATGTTGAGGTCCATGCCCTCCTCGCCGAAGACGCGCTGGTACAGCTCGTCGCGCAGCTCGTCCGGGTAGTCGCCGGTGGCGTTGGCGAACCACACCAGGCTCGTGCCCCAGCCCTGGAACGGGTCGGAGGCGTACCACGGGTTGGGGGTGATGGTGAGGTCGCTCGCCGGGGTGGCGGCCTGGCTCGGTGGGGCGGCACCGACGGACGCGGCGAGCACGGCACCGGCCACGAGGGCAGGTGCCGCGACGGCCGCGACCGACCGTCTCAGGAATGACGACGTCGTCATGGTGGGACCTTTCGTCGGGGTGTCGGATCACTGCGTGACGGCGGTCCACCGGGGACCGTCGACAAATCGGAGAGCCGCGTCGGGGGCGGCGGCCAGCTCGAGGGCGACGACGCGGTTGTTGTCCGGGCGCACGAGCGGCGCCGGTACGTAGAGGGTCTGCTGGGGGCCGGCCGACCAGAAGCGGCCGAGGTTCCAGCCGTTGAACCACACCACGCCCTTGCCCCACCCGGCGGTGGAGAGGAAGAGGTCGGCGGCGTCCATGCCGGGCAGGTCCCACGTCGTCAGCGACGGGCCGGGGCGGGGGGTCACCACCGCAGCCGCGGCCGGCGGGGACGCCGCGGCGGTCGAGCCAGCGGCGGTAGAGCCAGGCTGCGCCGCGGCGGCCACCCAGTCCTCGAGGGGCAGCGGGAGAGTGCGCCAGCCCGTGACGGGCGTGCCGTCGAGCACGACCGGCCCGACGAGCCCCTTGTGCTCGCCGATGCGCGGCCCGTAGTTCACGCGGCCGAGGTCCTCGACGAGGACGTCGAGCACCACCGCGCCCGGCCCGGGCAGGGTGAGGGCCCGGTCGCCGTCGCGGCGGTCGACGACGCCCACCGGGCGGCCGTCGACGAAGACCTGCGCCCGGTCGCGGACGTCGGAGAGGTCGAGGACGGCCGCCTCGCCCACCTGGACCTCGGTGCGGTAGAGGACGAAGCCGGTGAAGGCGTCGAGGTCGTCGTGGGTGGGCGGGGCGTCGTGGGTGGACCAGCCGTCGGCCGCGTCGACAAGCGGCCACAGCGAGCGGACCTCCCGGGGCACGGGCACCTGCGGCGTCGGGGCGGGTGCGCGCCCGCCGACGGCGGCGCGGGGGGTGCCGTGGTGGGCCGCGAGCACCTCGGCGAGCGCCGCGTACTTCGCGGTGGGCGTGCCGTCCTCGGCGAGCGGCGCGTCGTAGTCGTACGACGTCACGGTCGGGCGGTAGACGCCCTTGTGGTTGGCGCCGTTGGTGAAGCCGAAGTTGGTGCCGCCGTGGAGCATGTAGAGGTTGACCGACGCCCCGGAGGCCAGGAGGGCGGCGAGGTCCCCGGCGGTGGCGCCGGGGTCGGTGACGTGGTGGTCCTCGCCCCACGCGTCGAACCACCCGTTCCAGTACTCCATGCACATGAGGGGCCCGGAGGGCTGGTGCCGTCGCAGCGTCGCGAGCCGCTCGGGGCTGCGGGAGCCGAAGGTCGCGGTGCGGTGCAGCTCGGGCAGGCCGCCGCGGGCGAGCATGGCGTCGTCGGCCTGGTCGCAGGTGAACAGCGGCACCGTGACGCCGCCGTCGCGCAGCATCTGCGCCAGGGTGCGCAGGTAGGCCGCGTCGTCGCCGTAGGCGCCGTACTCGTTCTCGACCTGGACCATGAGCACCGGTCCCCCACGGTCGACCTGGCGCTCGACGACGAGGGGCAGCAGGGCGTCGAAGTAGCCCTGGACGGCGGCGAGGTAGCGCGGCTCCGACGTCCGCACGCCCACGCCGGGCTCGCGCAGCAGCCAGGTGGGCAGACCGCCGTTGTCCCACTCGGCGCAGATGTACGGGCCGGGCCGGACGATGGCGTGCATCCCGGCGTCGGCGACCAGGTCGAGGAACCGGCCGAGGTCGCGCCGGCCGCTCGTGTCGAAGGCATCCGCGGTCGGCGCGTGGAAGTTCCACGCCACGTACGTCTCGATGGTGTTGAGGCCCAGCAGGCGGGCCTTGGCGATGCGGTCGGCCCACTGGTCGGGGTGGACCCGGAAGTAGTGCAGGGCGCCGGAGAGGATCTGGTGGGGACGGCCGTCGAGGAGGAAGTCCTCGGCGCCGATCTCGAAGACGGGCATCGGCTCACTCGTTCGCGTCGGGCGGGCGCACGCTCCGGCGCGCCGCTGGGCCGGGGCGCCGGGCCCCGGGGTGGAGGCGTGCCGGGCGGCCCGTGGGGCCGCCCGGCACCGGTCCTCACTCGGCCATGGTGAAGCCCTGGTCGGAGCCGTAGGTCACCGTGGCCTCCTGCCAGTCCGCGAGGCCCTCGGCGAGCGTGGTGTCACCGACGTAGGCCTGCCCGGCGGTGTCGTTGAAGACGCTGTTGGCGTAGACCTGGAAGGGCAGGTACTGCCAGCCCTCGACGACGTTCTCCGCCGACCGGGAGAGCACCTCGTTGACCTTCTGGCCGCCGAAGTAGTCGAACTCCACGTTGAGGAACTCCTCGGACCCCAGCTCGGCCGTCGTGGCCGGGAAGGCCCCGCCGTCGAGGCGCGTCTGGACGCCGTCGCCGACGTTGGCGTACTCGATGAAGGCGTACGCGAGCTCCTTCTTCTCGCTCGCCTCGGGGACGGTGAGGGAGCTGCCGCCGTTCTCCGACGTCGCCATCTCGCCCTCCTCCCACTGCGGCATGTCCGCCACGCGCCAGCTGCCCGCGCCGCTGGGGACGCCGGACTCGAGGTTGGCCGGCATCCAGGCGCCGATCGTCAGGGAGGCGATGGTGCCGTTGGACATCCCCTGGTACCACTCGTCGCTCCACCCGACCGTGGGGGCGAGGAGGTCCTCGTCGATGAGGGTCTGCCACATCTCGGCGAAGCGCGCGGAGCCCTCGTCGGTGAAGTCGACGGTGACGTCCGTGCCGTCCACCTGGTAGGGCTGGCCGCCGGCCTGCCAGATCATGCTCGTCGTGAAGCCGGCGTCGCCGATGTCGTTGGTGATGTAGGCGTTGGGGTCGTGGGCGTGGATGGCGCGCGCCGCCTCGAGGTACTCGTCCCAGGTGGTGGGGACCTCGACGCCGGCCGCCTCGAAGACGTCCTGGTTGTAGAACAGGGCCATCGGGCCGGAGTCCATGGGCAGCCCGACGATGGCCTCGCCCTGCTGGACCGAGCCCCACGGGCCCGGGGAGAACGTCTCCTCGAGCTCGCCGGCGCCGAACTGGGTGAGGTCGGTGAGTGCCTCGCCGATGGCGAACTGCGGGACCGCGAAGTACTCGATCTGGGCGACGTCGGGCACGCCGGAGCCCGCGGCGATGGCGTTCTGCAGGGCCGTGTACTGGTCGTTGCCGGTGCCGACGTTGGCGAGCTCGATGTCGACGTTGGGGTACTCCGCCTCGAAGTCCTCGACGACCTGCTCGAGCGTGGGCTCCCACGCCCACACGGTGAGGCTGCCGCCCTCCTCGAGGACGGCGGCCGTGTCGACGGTGCCGCCGTCACCGGCGCCCGCGCCGCCGCCGTCGTCGGTGCCCTCGCCGCCGCCGCACGCGGTCAGCGTGAGCGCGAGCGTGCCGGCAACCGCGGCACCGCGGACGATCCGGCCTCGGGGATGAATGGTCATGGTGGTCCTCTCACTTCGTTGTGTGGTGCTCAGCGGGGGGTGTCTGTGGGAACGAGGGGCGCCGTGGCGCACGGCGGGGCCGCTACTCCTTGACCGACCCGGCCGCCAGGCCGGACTGCCAGTAGCGCTGGAGGAGGAGGAACGCGGCGATGAGCGGGAGGATCGTCAGCAGCGAGGCGGTGATGACGAGGTGGAAGATCGCCTCACCGCCGGCGGTCGCGGCCTGCGCGTTCCAGGCGTTGAGGCCGAGGGTGAGCGGGTACCAGTCGGGGTCGCGCAGCATGATGAGCGGCAGGAAGTAGTTGTTCCACGTCGCGACCATGGTGAAGAGCAGGACCGTGACGATCCCGGGGGCCAGGAGGGGCAGCGAGATCTGCCAGAACGTGCGCCACTCGCTCGCGCCGTCCACCCGGGCGGCCTCCATGAGCTCGGTGGGGATCGCCTCCGCGGCGAACGTCCACATGAGGTAGAGGCCGAACGGGGAGATGAGCGACGGGATGATCACCGACCACGGGGTGTTGGTGATGCCCATCTGGCTGAACATGAGGAAGGTCGGCACCGCCAGGGCCGTGCCCGGCACCGCCACCGCCCCGATGACGACGGCGAAGACGGCGCGCTTGCCGGGGAAGGTGAACTTCGCCAGCGCGTACCCGCCGAGGATCGCCAGGAGCGTGGCGCCGCCCGCGCCGACGACGACGTACAGCAGCGTGTTCCCCAGCCACCGGACGAAGACGCCGCCGTCGTACGTGAGCGTGGTGGCGATGTTGTCCCACAGGGCGAACTCGCCGCTGAACCACAGCCCGAAGGAGTTGAACAGGCTCTCCTGGGTCTTCGTCGAGTTGACGAAGAGCCACACCAGAGGCACGAGGCTGTAGATGAGGACGATGCCGGTGAGGACGGTGAGCAGCGGGCTGCGCCGGGGGCGGTCGACGCTGTACCCGCGCCCGGTGCGGCGGGGCGTCCCCGCCGTCGGGCGGGCGGGCCGGAGTGCGGTGGCCATGGCTCAGACCTCCTTGCGCATGCCGCGCAGCTGGACGGCGTAGGCGATGACCATGGTGATGACGCCCATGATGATTGCGACGGTGGCCGAGGCGTTGTACTGCTGCCCGGAGAAGGACAGCGAGTAGGCGAGCATGTTCGGGGTGAAGTTCGTCGTGATCGCGTTCGGGGCGAGGCTCTGGAGGATCTGCGGCTCGTTGAAGAGCTGGAAGCTGCCGATGATGGAGAAGATCGTCGCGATGACGAGCGCACCGCGGATGGCGGGCAGCTTGATCGCCTGGATGATCCGCCACTGGCCCGCGCCGTCGATCTCGGCGGCCTCGTACAGGGTGCGCGGGATGACCCGCAGCGCCGAGTAGAAGATGAGCATGTTGTAGCCGACGAACTCCCACGTGACGATGTTGCCGATGGCGCCGAGCACGAAGTCCGGGGAGAGGGGGTTCGGCACCGAGACGCCGAACGCCTCGTTGATGTTCCCGATGAGCCCGAACCGCGTGCCGTACATGAACCCCCACATGAGGGCGGCGACGACGGCTGGCACGGCGTAGGGCATGAAGATGGTGATGCGGAACGCGTTGCGTCCGTAGAGCCGCCCGCTGTCGATGGCCAACGCCACGAAGAGCGAGATGCCGAGCATGATTGGCACCTGGATCGCGAGGAAGATCGCCACCCGGGAGAGCGCTGACCAGAAGACGGGGTCCGCCAGCGTCCGCTGGTAGTTCTCGATGCCGACGAAAGCGTTGCCGCCGACGAGCTGGTTGCGGAACAGGCTGAGGTAGATCGAGTACGCGATCGGCGCGAGAAAGACGAGCGCGAAGACCGCCATGAAGGGCGCGAGGAACCCCCACCCCGTCCACGACCGCCGGGCACGCCGCCGCGGAGGCGCGGGCGCGGCCTCACGGATCGCCGCTGGAGCACTGTGGGTCACGCCGGGACTCTCCTCGCCATCGAGTTGATGTTTACGTAAACACCGCGCGACGGACACAGTCGCACGCGTTCGCACACGGTGTCAAGGGAGGGAGAGTGAGCAGCCCGGAGCAACGATCCCCGCCGCCGAAACCGGACCCGCGCCCGCGGGACGCCATAACCTGATCAAGCGCCGCGCCCGTCTCAGCGGCCGCACCGCTGCCCTCCCCGACGAAGTGGATTCGCACGTGAAGACCAGAACCAGGTACCAGGCCGCCGCCGTCGCGATCGGCCTCACGCTCCTCGCCGGGGCGCAGGGCGCCGCCGCGGAGACGGCGCCGCCGCCGGCCCGCGACACCAATGCCACCTACTACAACAACGCCGCCTTCGACGCGGCGGACCCGCACGTCCTGTTCGACGAGGCGAGCGGGTACTACTACGCCTACAGCACCGACGGCGCCACGCCCGACGCCGAGGGCAACGAGTACCTCTTCGGGATCTACCGCTCGGCGGACCTCGCCACGTGGGAGCACCTGCCCGGCGGCGCCATCCCGGCGGACGAGGCCAACCGATGGGGCCAGGACTGGTTCTGGGCGCCGTCGGTCCACCACAACCCGGAGACGGGCCTGTACTTCTTCTTCTACTCCGCCCGGCAGCGCGAGAACGTCGAGGAGGACTTCGGGCACGCCGGCTTCGAGGAGCCGAGCAAGGTCGGCGTCGCGGTCTCCGACTCGCCCGAGGGACCGTTCCGCTCCATCACCGACGCCCCCATCGACTACTTCCCGTACGACCCCGAGTACCGCGACGTCAACCTCATCATGGACGCCGACCAGCGCCGCCCCCCGGCCACCCTCGAGGAGGGGCAGACCGCGCCCCTGGGCACGTACATCCCCTTCATCGACCCCGACGTCTTCTTCGACGAGGACGGCCGCATCTACCTGTACTTCTCCCGCAACGCCTACCGGAACTGGGTGTGGGACGCCGAGCTCGGCAAGTACATCGAGGAGTCGAACATCTACGCGGTCGAGCTCACCGGCGACTGGTGGGCGGACCCGACGGGCACGACGATGCCGGAGATCACCCCGGCATACGTCGACGCGAACACGCGCACCGACGCCCCGGCCGGTGCGCGACGGGACGGCTACGTCCCGGTGATCGACTACGGCTCGGACCCGCAGGCCTGGGAGAACGCGCACGTCGACGACTACGCCACCTCAGACGGCGCCCGCAAGGACCGCCGGTGGGCGGAGGGGTCGACGACGATCCGGCGCGAGGTCGACACCGACGGCGACGGCGACCTCGAGCCCGTCTACTACCTCCTCTACTCGGCGAACAACTGGGAGAACGAGCACTACGGCGTCGGATACGCGACGGCCCCGAGCCCACTGGGGCCGTGGACGAAGCACGCCGGCAACCCGGTCCTCGCCCAGGACCCGACCCTGCCGATGACCGGCACCGGGCACGGCTCGGTCACCTACTCCCCCGACGGCACGGAGGCGTACTACGTCCACCACGGCCGGCCGGCCGAGGGACCGCGCAAGCTCTACACCTCGCGGCTGCACCTCGACGGCCACGGCGTCGACGCCGCCGGTGCTCCCGTCCTCGTCATCGACCAGTCCGTCTCCGACGAGCCGATCCCCTCGGGCGTCGCGCCGTACACGCTCACCGTGCGCGAGGGCGACGGCATGACCGAGCCGCACTTCTCGTGGGAGGTGACCACCGCCGCCGGAGCGCGGCTGCCGCTCGACAACCCGCTCAACCGGGTCCGGGTCGACGTCGACAACCCCGACGTCCTCCACCTGCAGGTCACCGGCTCGACGGCGAACTTCGGCGTCGTGGGCACCGGCGAGGCGACCGTCACGTTCACCTACCAGCGCCAGCTCGCGAATGGTGAGTACGTCGACGTCGTGCAGGTGCGCGACGGTGTGGAGGCACCGGTCGAGCACTCCGAGACGTTCCTCGTCGGGGAGGACGGGACGCCGCCCGGCGCCCCGGAACCGCCGACCGACGGCAGCACACCGCCGGTCAGTGAGCCGAGTGCCCCGACGGACGCCCCCACCGAGGGAGCCGGCTCCGGGTCCGGCTCCGGCGGGCAGCTGCCCGCGACGGGCGCCGCGGCGGGCGGCTCCTACGCCGTCGTCGGCGGGCTGCTGCTTGCCCTCGGGGTGCTGGCACGACGCCACGCCATCGCGACGCCGACGCCCTAGCGGCTCCTCGGGAGGGCCGTGGCGGTGCCGGACCTCGGCACCGCCACAGCCCACCCACGAGCGCGGTCGCCTAGGAAGCGGCCCGGCGCCGGGCCAGGGCCAGGGCGGCTCCGGCGAGGAGCGCGGCCCCCGCCATCAGCGCGACGGACGCGCCCGGCGCCCCGGTCGCCGGCAGCTCGCCTCCACCGGCCGGCGTGGTGGTCGGCGAGGGAGCCGCAGTCGCCGGAGGCGTGCCGGGTGCCGACGGAGCCGGCGTCGGGGCCACGGTCGGGTCGGTCGGGACCGCCGGTTCGTCGGTGGGGCTCGGTGCGGGCACCGGCGCGGTGACCACGCGCCAGTTCTCCACGAAGAAGTCGTCCGGGTCGATGACCCCGCGCGCCCGCGCCCAGTCGGCGAGGAGGTCCCGGATGTCGTCCTGCCCGGTGTAGAGCACGGGCGCGTCGGCGACGTGCGGGTACCCGCCGGCACCGGTCTGGCGGAAGTTGTTGAGGGCGAGGACGAAGCGGTCGTCGTCGGCCACGGGCGTGCCGTCCGGGTGCGTGAACGCCGTGACCCGCTGCCCCGCGGGCTGCGAGACGTCGATGGCGTAGTGGACGCCGGAGAGCACGTCGTAGTTGTAGTCGCCGATGCCCTCGGCGTTCGTGCCCGTGGCCGGGTCGAACGGCGCTCCCTCCTCGACCTGCGCGTAGTACCGGGCGGCGTTCTCCAGGTAGTCGCGCACCTGTGCGCCGGTGAGCTCCACCGCGGTGAGCGTGTTCGGGTAGAGGTAGAGCCCGGCGATGTGGCCGGTGGTCACCATGCCCTGCGGGAACACGGCCGTGCGCGAGAGCGGCGACGCCTGGGCGAGGATCGGCAGGTCGGCCGACGCCGTCCCGGCCAGGGCGTCGCGCACCACCTCGGCCTGGACGTGGGTGACGAAGTCGAGGATGGGGGTGTCCTCGTACCGCGCGGTCCGCGCCCGCATGAGCTCCGTGGCCTCGGCGACCGGCTCGTAGGCCTGCGCCACGTACTCGATGGCGGCGCGGTGCGCCGGCTCCAGCGCCGCGATGAGCGCCGGGTCCGCCGCCGCCACCTCGTGGCCGTAGTGCGGCTCGACGCTCGGTGCGTTGCCCGCGCTCCAGTCCACGGCCCAGCCGTCGCCGTCGGGCACGAGCTCGAGCGTCACCTCGCTCATCGACCGTGCCCAGTAGTACGGCTGGGTGAGCAGGACCCGTCCGCCGTCGGCGTTCTCGTAGACGCGCGCCGGCACGTCCTGGTGAGAGTGCCCGGCGACGACGACGTCGATCCCCGGCACCATCCGCGCGACGTTCGCCGCGACGTCCTCGTAGGCGGCCGAGGGGTCGTACCCGGCGTCGGGCACGGTGCCCTCCCCGGTGTGGGCGAGGACGACGACGACGTCGGCCCCCGCCGCGCGGGCGACCGGCACCCACTCGCGGGCCGCGGCGACCGGGTCCGCGAGGACGACCTGCCCCTCGATCTCCTCGACCACGAACGAGCTCAGCGCGGGCGTGAGCAGCCCGACGACGCCGACCGTGACCTGCTCGCCGTCGATGGTCCGCTCGATGAGCGTGTAGGGCTCGTGGTAGGGCTCGCCGGTCGCGGCGTCGAGCACGTTCGCCCCGAGCAGCGGCGCGGTCAGGTCCTCCTCGTACGCCGCGAGCACGTCGAGCCCGTAGTCGTACTCGTGGTTGCCGACCACCTGGGCGTCGTAGCCCATGAGGTTGAACGCCGTCGCCATGGGGTGCTCGGCGCCGGTCTCGGTGATCGGCTCGGCGAGGCCGTACAGCTCCGTCAGCGGGGTGCCCTGGATCGCGTCGCCGTTGTCGAGCACGACGACGGACTCCTCGCCCTTCTCCGCGCGCACGTCGGCGACGACGCTCGACAGGAGGGCGAGCCCGAGGACGTCCTCCGGGGCGTCGTACGGCGCCTCGGCGAAGTAGTCCCAGTTGAGCGCGCGGCCGTGGACGTCGGTGGTGGCGAGGAGCGTGAGCTCGGGGCCGTCGTCGGGGACGGCCCCGGGCGCGGGCGCGGCGAGGGCGGTGAGCACGAGGGCTCCCGCGGCGGCGAAGGGGACGGTGCGACACGGCCGCATGACAGCTCCTCGGGGTCGGGTGGCCCGAGGCTAGCGCCCGGAGGGGCGGTGCGGGAGGCGCTGTCCGCCGTCGCCGGGGTGCCCTCGGGCCAGCCCCCGCTACGGCCGGCAGCGGCTACCTCGAGGCGCCACCACTGCGAGGCGCCGCTAGAGCCAGTCGTGGCGCTTGAAGATCACGTACAGCACCGCGCCCATGGCGACCATCGCCCCGATAGCGAGCGGGTACCCGTAGGTCCAGTCGAGCTCGGGCATGTGGGTGAAGTTCATGCCGTAGACCGTGCCCACCAGGGTGGGCGCGAAGAGGATGGCCGCCCAGGACGAGATCCGCTTGACCTCCTCGCTCTGGACGTAGCTCGCCTCGGTGACGCGCCGCATCTCCTCGTTCTGCTCCTGAGCGACGAGGGTCGCGTTGAGCGTGAGCGCGTTCTGGAGCAGCGCACGGAAGGAGTCGGCGCGCTCGACGATCCGCAGGGTGTGGTCCTGGACGTCGCGGAGGCGGTGCTGGAGCTCGACGTCGACGTCGTACCGGTCGAAGCCCCGCTCAAGGTCGTCGAGCATGCGCACCAGCGGGTGGGTCGCCCGCTGGAACGCCATGACCTCGCGGGAGAGCTCGTAGATGCGGCGGGAGACGCTCGGGTCGGAGCTGAAGACCTGGTCCTCGATCTCGTCGATGTCGTTCTCCAGGCCCGCCGCGACCGGCCCGTAGCCGTCGACGACCTCGTCGAGGATCGCGTAGAGCACCGCCTCCGGTCCGAGGGTGAGGGTGTCGGGCTCCGCCTCGAGGCGGCGGCGCACCTTGCCCAGGTCCGGCGACTCCGCGTGGCGCACGGTGACGACGAAGCCGGGGCCGGTGAAGACGTGCAGCTCGCCGAACTCCACCTTCTCGGTGCTCTCGATGTAGCGGGCCGGCCGCAGCACCGTGAAGAGCGTCTCGCCGTACCGCTCGAGCTTGGGGCGCTGGTGGGCCTTGCGGGTGTCCTCCTGCGCAAGGTCGTGCAGCGCGAACTCGGCGGCCACCGCCGCGATCTCCTCGGGGCTGGGCCGGTAGAGCCCCACCCAGGCCATCCCGCCGTGGGCGTGGAGCAGCTCGAAGGTCTCCTCGAGGTTCGCCGGCGCCGCCACCCGCGATCCGTCGACGTAGATGACGTTGTCCACGACGCCCATGACGCTGCTCCTTCCGGTCGGCCACCGACTATCCCACGGGACCGGCACGCGATCAGCACCCGACGGCACGCGACCGCCACGCGACCGGCCGGCCAGGCCCGCCGCGGCCGAAGTCTGAGCGTTCTCCCAGTCTCGTCACAGCGTCACCCCAGGTCAGCCGCACATAGTGGCGGCATGCGGACATCCCGCACGCAGACATGAACGGAGAGACCATGCGCAAGAAGAACCGACTCGTGGCTATCGGTGCGGTCGGCGTCACCGGCCTCGCCATCGCCGGGGCGTCCCTGCTGCCTGCCTCCGCGGAGACCGAGTCGCCCGAGCCCACCGAGGAGAAGGGCACGACGACGGAGCAGGAGTCGTTCGGGGAGGAGGCGGCTACCCGCATCCGCTCCGAGCTCGATGAGCTCGTCGAGGACGGAACCCTCACCGAGGACGAGGCCGACGCCGTCGCCGAGACGCTCGCCGAGGCGCTCGCCGAGCACGGGCCGGGTGCCCGGGGTGAGGAGTCCGGCGGCATGCGCGGCGGCGGGATGCGCGGCGGCGACATGCGTGGCGGCGACATGCCCCAGGGCGGCATGCCGGAGGGTGACATGCCCGAGGCTGGGCCGGACGGTACCGACGACGGTTTCGGACCGGACGGTACCGACGACGGGTTCGGACCGGGCGGCGCCGACGACGGGTTCGGCCCCGACGAGAAGGACCGGACCGAGGACGACTCGACGACCGCCCCTGACGACGACAGCACCGAGCGCCCGGGCCGGGGCGGCCCGGAGGACGACGCCCAGACCGAGACCGAGACCGGCAAGGCCTGACACTCCCCTCCACGACGCGCAGCCGCCGCACCCGCAAGGGTGCGGCGGCTTCGTCGTTCTTCACGTCAGTCGCCGCGCAAAGCCGCGCGGTCCGTCGGCGTCCGTGGGACCCTGCCCCGGTGCTCGAACTCCTCACCGGCTCGGGGCTGGCGCTGGCAGCCGGCCTCAACGCCTTCATCCCGCTGCTCGGCCTCGGGCTCCTGTCGCGGTACACCGACCTGCTCGCCCTCCCGCAGGGCTGGCAGTGGATCGAGTCGACCCCGGCGCTCGTCATCCTCGGCGTCCTCCTCGTCATTGAGGTGGTGGCCGACAAGGTCCCGGCCCTCGACTCGGTCAACGATCTCCTCCAGACCGCGGTGCGTCCAGCGTCGGGCGGGATCGTCTTCGCCGCGGGCTCGGTATCCGAGACGACGGCGGTGACCGACCCCTCCACCCTGCTGGAGGACTGGCGCTGGGTCCCCATCGTCCTCGGGGTGCTCCTCGCGCTCACCACGCACACGACCAAGGCGCTCTCCCGGCCCGTCGTCAACGCCTCCACCGCGGGGATCGGCGCGCCGGTGGCCTCCGCGGCGGGGGACGTCTCCGCCGTCGGCCTCGTCCTCGCGGCGGTGCTCCTCCCCGCACTCGTCGCGGTGGTCGTCGTGGTGGTCGTCGTCCTCCTGGTGATCCTCGTTCGGCGATGGCGCGCGGCCCGCTCGGCGCGCCCCAGCCAGGCCGCCGGCGACGGCCGGGGCGCCCTCGGGCGCTGGTGAGCGGGCCGGTGCGCTCGGCCTAGCGCAGCAGCCCGGCGCGCTCGGCGAGGACGGCGACCTCGACACGGTTGCGGACCCCGAGCTTCGCCTGCGCGGACGAGAGGTGGGACTTCACCGTCGCCTCCGACACGTAGAGCCGGTGGGCGACCTCGGCGTTGAGCAGGCCGTGGCCGACGGCCACGGCGACGTCCCGCTCCCGCTCCGTCAGCGCGGCCATGGCCGCCTGCGCACGGCGCCGCTCGGCGCCGGAGCCGTCCGCCGTGAGGTGGTCGAGGAGCTGTCTCGTGCTCCGCGGGGACAGCACCGCGTCCCCGGCGACGACGGCCCGGACCGCGCGGATGATGTCATCGGGGCCGGCCGACTTGAGGAGGAACCCTGCCGCGCCGGCGTCGAGGCTGCGCAGGACCGCGTCGTCGACGTCCCACGTCGTCAGCGCGATGACGTGCGGTGGCGAGGGCAGGGCGCGGACCGCCCGCGTCGCCGTGATGCCGTCGATGCGCGGCATACGCAGGTCCATGAGGACGACGTCGGGTGCGTGGGCCTGGACCGCCGGCACCGCCTGGTCCCCGTCACCGGCTTCCGCCACGACGGCGATGTCGTCCACGCTGTCGAGGATGAGCCGCACACCAGTGCGGACCATCGCGTCGTCGTCGACGACGAGCACCCGGTGCGGCAGCGGCATGCCTCGGATCGTAGGACGGCCCACCGACACCGGCACGTCCCTGCCCGTGCGCGGCCAGCCCGCCGGGCGCGCACGCTCAGCGCAGCGGCGCGCCCCAGGGCAGGGTGACGGTGACACGGAACGTACGTCCACCGTCGTCCAGGCCATAGGCCAGGCGCCCGCCGAGCAGCTCCGCGCGCTCCGCGATCCCCTGGAGCCCCTGCCCCGGGCGAGCGTCCCCCTCCGCACCGGCGCGATCCGGCGACGGCGCCAGGTACCGGTTCCTGGCGTCGATCCGCACGCCGTCGCCCGGACCGCCGACGACGGACAGCCGGATCTGCTCTTCCGGTGCGTGCTTGCGGGCGTTGGTGAGCATCTCCTGGACGATCCGGTACACCGCCCGCGCGAGGGCGGGTTCCGCCTCGGACGCACGGTCGAGGTAGACCGTCGCGCTCACCGGGACGCCCGTCTCGACGGTCTCCTCGATGACGGCCTGCAGGTCGACGAGCGAGAGGTCCGGGTCCGTCGGCTCGTCGCCCATGGGATGGCGCAGCACGGCGAGGAGCGAGCGCAGGTCGTCGAGCGAATGGCCGGCGCTCTCCCGGACGAGGGCGGCGCTGCGGGCCAGGTCGGCGTCGCCCCGGGCGTTGGCCTCGAGCGCGCCGGCATGCAGGTTGAGCAGCGAGAGGCGGTGGCCGAGGACGTCGTGCACCTCGCGGGCGATGCGCTCCCGCTCGACCTGGCGGGCGAGCTCGTCACCCAGCCGGGTGCTCGTCCGCCGCACCGTGGTCGCCTCGCGCGCCGACTCGCGCGCCTCGCGCCGGGCGCGCAGGGCGAGCCCGACCCCGAGCGCCGCGCCCATGCCGAGGGAGACGACGACGGGGACCACCCACCAGTTGAGCTCGACCACCGTGCCGGGCGGGGCACCGACCGGACCGAGCATGCTCTTGAGCAACGACTCGGCCATCGTGGGAGCGGTGACGTCCCGGACCGCCGCGAGCGTTGTCGTCACGGCCACCGCGCCGGCCGTCCACCACACGTCCGCGCCGCGGCGGCGTCCGACGAGCGAGGCGAGGGCGACGAGGGCGGTCGAGGCCCCGAGCGGCAGGACGATTCCCGCGGCGACCGCAGTCAGTGCCACCGTGTACGGCGCGCGGTGACGCCAGATGAGAGCGAGCGGGACGAGCAGGCAGGCGAAAAAGCCGACGAGGATGAGGAGCATCGACCCGCCGTCCTCCGCGCGCTGGCCCAGCTCGGAGAAGACGAGGCTCGTGAGGGAGGCGAAGGCGCAGCATGCGACGAGGAGCGCCGTGCGCCACCAGGGCGCGCGACGCTCCGTTACGACCGAGGCCACGTCCATGGCCGACACGCTAGGGCGTGGCACCCACACCCGGTACCCGCTGATCGGCCGGCGACTGCCCCCTCGGCCTCCCCCGATCGGCCAGCGAGGTCTGCATGTTCGGCCGAGGTGGGCACCGGCCCCCCGGTGATTCGGTGAAGCCCCCGACAACGGAGGTCATCGTGAGCTTCACCGGCCCCGGCGCCCAGCCGCCGCAGCACCAGCCCTCACACCAGCCCAACCCGCAGGGTCCTGCCGCCTACGCCACCCCCGGCTCGCCCGCCGGCGGCCCGGGGGCGCCCTACCCGGCAGCCGCCGGCGGCCCCTTCCCGCCGACCCCGCCGGCCACGCCCGAGAAGAAGAGCTGGTTCTCCCGGCACAAGATCCTCACCGGGCTCCTCGCGCTCCTCGTCCTCCTCGTCGCGGTCGCCGCGCTGGGTGGCGGCGGCGCGGACGACGCGCCCGCGCCCTCCTCCCAGCGCACCGGCGCGGCCACCGCTGGACCCGACGAGCCCGGCGTCCCTGCCGAACCCGAGGCGCCGCCCGCCGAGCCCGAGGCGCCGCCCGCCGTGCCCGCGGAGCCGCCCGCCGAGCCGGACGCGCCCGCCGAGCCCGCCGTTCCCGGCATCGGTGATGCCGTCCGCGACGGGAAGTTCGAGTTCGTCGTCACGGGCATCGAGACCGGCGTGGCCGCCGTCGGCGGTGACCTCTTCGGCGAAGAGGCGCAGGGGCAGTTCGTCCTCGTCCACATGACGGTGACGAACATCGGCGACGCCGCGCAGTACTTCTCCGGCGACGACCAGATCCTCGTCGACGCCGCCGGCCGGGAGCACTCGGCCAGCTCGAGCGCCGGGCTCGCCATCGAGGACAACGACACGTTCTACAACGAGATCAACCCGGGGAACACCGTGGACGGCACGGTCGTCTTCGACGTCCCCACGGACGCCGCGCCCGTGAGCATCGAGGTCCACGACTCGATGTTCTCCGGCGGGGCGACCGTCTCCCTCACCGAATGAGGGGACACCGACGCCGGGGCCCGGGCCTGAGTGGCCCGGGCCCCGGCGTCAGCGAGCCAGGGTCGGTGGCGCGCCAGGGGCGGTGGCGTCAGAACGCCGGCCCGCCCCGCCCGCCGGAGCCGGCAGCGCCCCGGCCGCCGCCGGGCTCGCCCATGCCGCCGGGCTCACCCCCGCCGGGTCCGCCCATCCCGCCGGAGGCGTACTCCCCCGCCGTCACCGTCGCGACGACGCTCGCCCCCGCGAGGTCGCCGTCGTCGTGGACGCCGCCGGTCTGCGTCCCAGCCACCGATCCGCCGACGTAGACCTCGTACGTCTCGCCGGCGACGAGCCCGGGGGCGGAGAGCACCACCGAGCTGAAGGACGTCCGGGGCGTGAAGGAGGCGACGACGTCGCCGTCGGAGGAGACGACCTGGACCACCGTGCCCGCCCGCTGGCTCGGGACCGTCGTCATCACCGATGCCTGCGGCGAGTCGGTGCCCGGCGCCATCGCCATGCCGGCGCTGCCGGCCGCGACGAGCGTCCCGCCGCTGATGGTGAACTCGCCCACGACGTCGATCGAGCCGTTGCCCGGGTCAGCCGGCCCGGAGACCATGACGGTGCCGCCGGACATGTCGACGGTCCCGTTGGAGTCGAGGCCGTCGCCCCCGGCCTCGATGCTCACGGTGCCCCCGGTGACGGTGAGCGAGTACGAGGACGTCTCGTCCCCGGCGGCGTTGACCCCGTCGTCGCTGGAGACGAGGGTGACGTCGCCGCCGGTGACGGAGATGGCCGGCGCCTCGATGCCCTCGTAGGAGTCGGTCACGGACACGGTCCCGTCGGTGACCGTGACGCTGCCCTCCGCGTGCACGCCGTCGTCGCCGCTGGCGAGGGTGAGCTCGCCGCCCGTGACGGCGACGTCCCCGTTGGAGTGGACGGCGTCGTCGGCCGAGTCCACGGTGGCGGTCCCGCCGCCGACGACGACGGCGACGCCGGCCTTGAGCCCCTTGGCCGAGTCGTCCTCGGCGACGGTCGCGGAGGAACCCCCGCCCGACCGCACGTCGAGGGTGCCGTCCCCGACGATGACATCGGTGGCGGCGTCGACACCGTCGGCCCCGGCCTCGATGCTCACGGTGCCGCCGAGGAGAGCGACGTAGCCGGCCGCGGCGTCCTCGTCGTTGTCCGACTTGAGGCCGTCGCCCTCGGCGGTGGCCACGATCTCGCCGTCGTTGACGACGAGGTAGTCCTTACCGCGGATCGCGTCGTCGACGGCGTCGACGGTGATGGTCCCGCCGTTGACGACCAGGCCGTCCTTGGTGGCGATGCCGTCGTTGGTGCGGCCCTGCACCTCCAGCGCACCCGTGCCCGTGATGGTGAGGTCGGCGGCCGAGTAGAGGCCGGCGTCGGGCTCGTCGGAGCCGTCCTCCACGGTCCGGGCCGCGTCGGCAAGACGGTTCTCCGAGCCGTCGGCGAGGACGATGACGGCGGTGCCCGCCTCCACCACGGCCAGCGGCGAGGAGGCCGTGCTCGCGACGTCCACGCCGTCGAGCACGAGGCGCACGACGCCGCCGTCCGCGGCGTCGACGACGACCTCGCCGTCGGTGAGGGCGCCGCTCAGCCGGTAGGTGCCGGCGCGGTCGATGGTCACGGTGTCGCCGTCGATGCTCACGCCCTCGCCGGACGCGGTGGACGCGCCGTCGGCGAGGTCGACCTGCACCTCGGTGGCCGCGTCCCACTCGGCGTCGGCCGCGCCGTCGTGGGTGGGCAGGTTCGCGGTGAGCGCGTCGGCGACGGTGAGCGCCGGGGCGGACTCCTCGGCGCGGGGTGCGCTCGACTGGGGCGTGCCCTCGTCGGTGGGCGTCCCGGCCGCCGCGGAGCAGCCGGCGAGGAGGCCCCCCACGAGGAGGGTCACAAGAACGGGACGGTGCGGAGTGTGCACGGTGGTTCTCCGATCATGCGGACGGGGTGGCGGGGGCGGCGTCGAGGCGCGCGAGGGCGCGGCGCCACCGGTTCGCGGGCAGGTCGTGGAGCAGCGCGAGGCCGGTGGCGTACTTCGACACGCGGGTGGGCCGGTGGCCGTGCTCCCAGAGCAGACGGTCGATCGCGCAGGGCAGGCCGCCGGACTTGGTCTCGACGATCACCAGGCCGTGGGCGTCGCGACCGCGACCGTCGGCCGTAGTCCACGCGAGGTCGGTGTCGACGGTCGCGCGGGCCCCCGAGGCGGGCACGTGCAGGGTGGCGCGGCGGTACCGGGTGGTGAGCACCGGGCGCAGGTCGGCGACGGGCCAGGCAGGGATCTCGGCCTCGGTGAGCACGTCGGTGACGAAGCCTCGCCCGATCTCGGTGAGGGTCTCGGGCGAGTCGTAGGGCAGCCGGCGCTTGACGGTGGCGCCGCGGGGGCCCCGGGTCTTCACCTCGAGCCAGCACTCGCCGCTGTCGAGGTAGGTGCGGGTGCGGACCTTGAACCGCCTACGACGGCGGTGGGCGGCGCCGGCGTAGCTGGTGAGCTCGCGGGTGTCGAAGTAGACCGACCGGTAGCCGAACGTGCGCCGCCCGTCCACCTCGAGCACCTCCGTGCCGGCGGGCAGGGCGGTGAGGACGTCGACGGCGTCGGCGTGGTCGAGGACGTACTTGCGGTCCACCCGGGTGAGCAGGCAGGCCTGCTCGTTGAGCGCCGCCAGGTCCGTGGCGGCCAGGTGCGCGAGCGGGAGGGCGGCCGGGACGGGCGCGGGCGTGGTCATCGGGCGCGCCCCCCGACGGCGGTCGCGTCGGCGACCGCGCGCTCCCCGACGACCCCGCGACGGCGCCCGGTCCCCGAGTCGAGGGTGTAGCGCACGTCGACGAGGGTGGTGTCGTTGACCAGGTCGAGCTTGTGGACGCTGACGCCGTGCACCCGCGCGCCGAGGAGCTCCTCCAGGCGCGCGGTGAGCTCGTCCTCACGGGGGACGGCGTGGTCGAGCAGGACGGTCTCGTGCCGCAGGCGCGGAAGGAGCCGCGGGTGGTCGCCGACGTACATGACGGCGACGATGAGCGCCATGAACCCCGCGCTCACCTCGGGCGTGCCGACCTCGAGACCGCCGAGCAGGCCGAGGGCGAGCGCGGAGAAGTAGTAGGCGACCTCGCGCTGCGAGAGCTCGCTGGAGCGTAGCCGGATGATCGAGAGCACGCCGAACAGGCCCAGGCCGAGCCCCGCCCCCACGGTGCTCGAGGAGAGCGCCGCGGCGACGCCGAGGACGCCGACGTTGACCGCGAGGTAGGCGACGGCGAGGTCGTGCCGCCGGTGCCGCGGCAGGTACAGCGCGAAGGTGAGCAGGAGGACGGCGACAAGGTCCGCGAGCAGCAGCGGGAGGGGCGGCACGGTAACGCTCCGGTGACGGGTCTGGACGAGTGCTGGTACCAGTGAGCCACGCTCCCCTTCGGCAAGGCTGGGACGTGGCTGGGAGGTTCCTGGGACGTCGGCCGCCGGGCTCGGCCCTGGGACGTCGGGCCGCCGCAGGCCCGGGCGCGGCGCTAGCGTGATCCTCATGACACCGCAGCCGACTGCCCCCGACGCGCCCTCCTCGCCCTTCCCCGCGGACTTCCTCTGGGGCGCCGCGACCGCGGCGTACCAGATCGAGGGCGCCGTCGCCGAGGACGGCCGGACGCCGTCGATCTGGGACACCTTCAGCCACACCCCGGGCAAGGTCCTCGCCGGGGACACGGGGGACGTCGCGGACGACCACTACCACCGGTACGCCGAGGACGTCGCGCTCATGAAGGAGCTCGCGCTCCAGACCTACCGCTTCTCGATCGCCTGGCCGCGCATCACGCCGGACGTCACGGCCGACGCCCTGGGACCGGTGAACGAGGCCGGCGTGGACTTCTACTCCCGGCTCGTCGACGAGCTCCTCGCCGCGGGCATCACGCCGGCCGTCACGCTCTACCACTGGGACCTGCCGCAGGCCCTGGAGGACGCCGGCGGCTGGACGGCGCGCAGCACGGCCGAACGGTTCGCCGAGTACGCCGCCGTCGTCGCCGAGCGCCTGGGTGACCGGATCACCACGTTCATCACGCTCAACGAGCCGTGGTGCTCGGCCTACCTCGGGTACGGCAGCGGGGTGCACGCCCCCGGGCGGACGGACCCGGCCGCCACGCTCGCCGCCGTCCACCACCTCAACCTCGCGCACGGCCTGGCCGCGAGCGCGATCCGGGCGGTACGGCCCGACGCCGCCATCGGGCTCACCCTCAACCTCGCCTGGGTCCGGCCCGCCAGCGACTCCGCCGCCGACGCCGCGGCCGCACAGCGCATCGACGGCCTGCAGAACCGGGTGTTCCTCGACCCGGTGCTCACCGGCAGCTACCCCGACGACGTCCTCGAGGCGACCGCGTCCGTCACCGACTGGTCGTTCGTCCGCGACGGCGACCTCGCCCTCATCCACGCCCCGCTCGACGTCCTGGGGATCAACTACTACAGCCCCACCCTCGTGCGCGCGTACGACGGCGTCGGCGAGCGCGAGGAGGCGGACGGGCACGGGGACAGCGCCGCCAGCCCCTGGCCGGCGTGCGAGGACATCGAGTTCCCCGCCCAGCCCGGCCCGTACACGGACATGGGCTGGTCAATCGACCCCCGGGGTCTCACCGAGCTGCTGCTGCGGATGCACCGCGAGCACCCCGGCCTGGACCTCATGGTGACGGAGAACGGGGCCGCCTTCCCCGACGCCGTCGGCCCCGACGGCCAGGTCGCCGACGACGACCGGATCGCCTACCTGCGCGACCACATCGCGGCCGTCGGCGACGCCATCGCCGCCGGTGCGCCCGTGCGCGGGTACTTCGTCTGGTCCCTGCTCGACAACTTCGAGTGGGGCTACGGGTACTCCAAGCGGTTCGGCATCGTCCACGTCGACTACGCCACGCAGCAGCGCACCCCCAAGGCCAGCGCCCGCTGGTACGCCGCCACCGTCCGCACCCACGCCGCCTCATGACGTACACCGCCCCGCCGGCGTTCACCACGCGGCCGACCCTCCAGGGCACGTTCGGGATGAGCGCGACGACCCACTGGCTGGCCACCGGGTGCGCGCAGTCCGTCCTCGAGCGCGGGGGCAACGCCTTCGACGCCGCGGCCGCCGCCGCGTTCGTCCTCCACGTCGTCGAGCCGCACCTCAACGGCCCCGGCGGCGACCTGACGGCGATCTTCGCCACGGCGCAGGACCGGACGCCGACCGTGCTCATGGGCCAGGGACCGGCGCCGGCCGGGGCCACCCGGGAGCACTTCCTCGCCGAGGGCCTCGAGCTTGTCCCGGGGTCGGGGGCCCTGGCGGCGGCCGTCCCGGGCGCCGTCGACGCCTGGCTCGTCCTCCTGCGAGACCACGGCACCTGGGAGCTGGCCGACGTCCTCGGCTACGCCATCGCCTACGCCCGCGACGGTCACCCGCTCCTCGAGCGCGTCGGGGCGACCATCGCCGCGGTGGCGCCCCTCTTCCGCGAGCACTGGCCGTCCTCGGCCGAGCGGTGGATGCCCCACGGACGCCCGCCGCGCGGCGGCGAGATGGTGACCAACGAGGCCTACGCGCGCACCCTCGAGCGCCTCGTCGAGGCGGGGTCGGCGGCCGGGGACCGTGCGGGGCGCATCGAGGCCGCGCGCGCCGAGTGGCGCGGGCCGATCGCCCGCGAGGCCGTGGAGTTCGCGCGGGTCCCGCACCGCCACTCCGCCGGCACCGACCACGCCGGGGTCATCGACGTCGCCGACTTCGCCGCCTTCTCGGCGGGCTACGAGCCGGCGACGACGCTGGAGTTCCGGGGGCACACCATCGCCAAGACCGGCGCGTGGGGGCAGGGACCGGCGCTGCTGCAGACCCTGGCGATCCTCGACGGGTTCGACGACGACCGCCTCGACCCGTCCACCGCGCTCGGCGCGCACACGGTCCTCGAGGCGCTCAAGCTCGCCCTGGCGGACCGCGAGGCCTACTACGGCGACGACGACGTGCCCCTCGACGCCCTGCTCTCCCCCGACTACGCCGCCCAGCGCCGGACGCTCATCACCGACCGCGCCTCGGCCGAGCTGCGCCCGGGCCGGGTCGCCGGCCGGGAGCCGTTCGTGCCCCCGCTGCGCACCTCCTACACCCCGCCGGCGGGAGGCGGGTCGAGCCTCGCCGGCCTCGGCGAGCCCACCGTCGCCCCGACGGGCGAGACCCGCGGCGACACCTGCCACATCGACGTCGTCGACCGGTGGGGCAACATCATCTCGGCGACCCCGTCGGGCGGGTGGCTGCAGTCCTCGCCCACGATCCCCACCCTCGGCTTCTGCCTCGGCACGCGCCTGCAGATGTGCTGGCTGGAGGAGGGCGCGCCGACCACGCTGCGGCCGGGCCTCCGGCCGCGCACGACGCTCACCCCGACCCTGGTGCTCACCGGGGGACGCCCGACCCTTGCGCTGGGCTCGCCGGGCGGGGACCAGCAGGACCAGTGGCAGCTGCTGTACCTCCTGCGCACCCTCGTCGGCGGCTACTCACCGCAGGCGGCGATCGACGCCCCGATGCTCCACACGACGTCGGTGCCCGGGTCGTTCTGGCCGCGCACCTGGGAGCCGGCGGGCGCCGTCGTCGAGAACCGACTGGGCGAGGACGTCATCGCCGATCTCGAGCGGCGCGGGCACCGCGTCACCCGGTCCGGGGACTGGACGCTCGGGCGGCTGTCCTGCGTGGGCGTCGACCCGGCGACCGGCGTGCTCAGCGCGGCAGCGAACCCGCGCGGCATGCAGGGGTACGCCGCGGGGCGGTAGCCGGCAGAGCCGTGCCGCCGCGCGCCAGGCCGTGCGGCGCCGGGCCGTGCGGCGCCGGGCCCGCGCAGGCCGCGCTGCGCGGCGGGCCGCTGGGCTGCTCGCGCCGCGGCTGCCCTGGTCGCCGCCGCGCAGCCGGCCCGCCGCCGTGTCCCGGCGGTGAGCCGGTCAGCGGCCGGTCCGCCGCTGCGCCCGGCGCCGGACGCGGGTGCTGCGGCGCGCGCGGCGGAGCCGGTCGGTCGGCCGGTGCTGGAGGTAGAGGAAGTCCGCCACCGACATTCCCCTGCTTCGGGCGGAGAAGTCGCCCAGCATGATGGGGTTCATGGTCTTCTCCTTTCGTCGTCGCCGACGGCGGATCCGCCGGCATGAGGGCATGGCGCAGCACGCCGGGTGATGCTCCCGGCGAGGTGAGAGGTGTGCCGACGCGGCACGCGGGATGTCGCGGTCAGCGCACGTCGGTGAAGGCCATGGACGACACCCTGGCAGCCGCGCACGGCCGCCGTCATCCCTTTTTCTGCCCCGTAAGATTCGGCGGTAGAAATGGGACGCCTGTAGCCGAACGGCGCTACCCTCCCGCCCATGGGCGAGCTGACGATGCGGACGGCCGCGCGGTTGGCGCGGACCCATCTGCTGGTCGTCTACCGCGCGCTGCGCACCGGCCGGCTGCACGGGGAGCGGCTCACCGAGCACGAGTGGTCGATCCGTGAGGAGTGCCTGCGCGCCTGGATCGGCCGCCAGCCCTGCGGGCACGACGGTGCGGTGCCGGCCGCGGGCGGCGCTGCACCGGCCGGCAACGACGCTCTACCGGCCCCGGACGGCTCACCCGCCGGCCCTGCCCCCGCGAGCGGCTGACCGCCGAACCGCGGGAGCGGCTGATCGCCGAAGCCGCCCGCTACCGCATGTCGATGAAGCGCTCCGCCACCGGGGCCGGGCCCATGACGATGACGGTGTCGTCGGCGCGGAGGACGGTCTCCCCGGTCGCGTGGCCCCAGCTGCCGTCGGGCTGGCGGACCGCGACGACGTTGAGGTTGTGCTTCTTGCGGAAGCCCACCTGGTCGAGCGGCTTGCCCACCATCGACGCGGGCGCGGTGGCGGTCACCATCGCGAAGCCGCCGCCGACGTCCTGGTAGTCGGCGAGGGACCCGCGCAGCAGGTGCGCCACCCGCCGCCCCATGTCCGCCTCCGGGTAGACCACGTGATGCACACCGAGCTGGGCGAGGATCTGCCCGTGCGGCGCGGTGATCGCCTTCGCCCACACGTGCGGCACCTCGAAGCGGAGCAGCCACGAGCTCGTGAGGATCGAGGCCTCGACGCTGGAGCCGATGGCGACGACGGCGTGGGTGAAGTCCCGCACGCCGAGCTGGTGGAGGACCTCCTCGCGCGTGGCGTCGGCCCGGACCACCCGGGTGAGGCGCCCGTTGAGGTCCTGGACGATGTCCTCGTCGGAGTCGATCCCGAGGACCTCGACGCCGTCGCGCGCCAGCTCGAGGGCCAGCGACTGGCCGAACCGGCCCAGGCCGACGACGACCACCGAGTCGTTGGGCCGCAGCGTCGTGACGCGTCCGCGGGGCATGTGGTTAGCCAATGACGGGTCTCTCCTTGGGTAGTTCGTACATGAGCCGGCGCGAGCGCAGGGCCAGCGCCGAGGCCAGGGTCACGGGCCCGACCCGGCCGGCGAACATCATCACGACGAGGAGCAGCTGACCGGCGTCGGGCAGCTGGTGGGTGATGCCCGTGGACAGACCGACCGTGGCGAAGGCGGAGATCACCTCGAAGAGCAGCTGGTCGAGGGTGAACTCGGTCATGATGAGGAGCGTCCACGTCCCCGCCATGACGAGCGCGACGGCGAGGAGCGCGACCGTGATCGCCTCGCGGTGCACGGAGCGCGCGAGCCGCTTGTCGAAGATGTTGACCGCCGTCCCGCCGCGGACCTCGGTGACGATGATCGCGAGGAGCACGGCGAACGTCGTGATCTTGATGCCGCCGCCGGTGCTGGCGGGTCCCGCGCCGATGAACATGAAGACGTCCTGGGCGAACCACGTCTGGGTGTTCATCGCCGCGACGTCGAGGGAGTTGAAGCCCGCCGTGCGGGTGACGACGGCCGCGAAGAACCCGGCGAGGAGCTTGCCCGTCCAGGGCAGCGGACCGAGGGTGTCCGGGTTGTTCCACTCCAGCGCCGTGATCGTCACGACGCTGACGACGAGGAGCGTCACCGTGCCGGCGATGACCACCTTGGTGTTCATGCTCCAGCGCCGGGGCGTCCGCAGGTGCCGGCGGAGCTCGAGGAAGACGGGGAAGCCGAGCCCGCCGAGGATGCACGCCGCGGCGAGCGGCAGGCACACCCACGGGTCGAGGACGAATCCCATGAGGTTGTCCGAGTACAGGGCGAACCCCGCGTTGTTGAACGCGGAGATCGCGTGGAACACCCCGTGCCACAGCGCGCGACCCAGGGGGTAGTCGTACCCGAGGACGAAGCGCAGCACGAGGACGACGGCGATCACCGCCTCGACGCCGACCGCGATCCGCGCCACCCCGAGGAGCACCCGGCGCAGGTCGGCCATGCTCAGGGCGCCGAGCGAGGCACTGGT
This sequence comes from Georgenia faecalis, assembly GCF_003710105.1. Lineage (GTDB taxonomy): Bacteria > Actinomycetota > Actinomycetes > Actinomycetales > Actinomycetaceae > Georgenia_A > Georgenia_A faecalis. Next base: position 1,154,478 of record NZ_CP033325.1, on the reverse strand, counting down.
CACCATGCGGGAGCGCAGGCCCAGCCGGCGGGCGAGGAGCACCACGAGCAGCGACGCGGAGGTCATGATGCCGAGCCCGCCGACCTGGATGAGCGCGAGGATGACCACCTGCCCGAAGCCGCTCCAGTAGGTCGCGGTGTCGACGACGACGAGCCCGGTGACGAAGACCGCCGACGCGGCGGTGAACAGGGCGTCGAGGGCCGTCGCCCCGCCGGCCGCGTTGGTGGCCGCGGGCAGCACGTCGGCCGGCGGGTGGTCCGTCACGGAGACGGGGAGCATGAGCAGCGCCGTGCCGACGGCCAGCGCCACGGCGAAGGCGAGGACGATCACCTGCCCCGGGCGCGTCACCGGGGACCGCAGGCGGTGGGGGCGCCCCGACAGCAGGGGACCGATCGAGGGCACCGCTGAAAGGTAGACCATCCCGGCATTCGATCCTGACGCTTTCCCTACGGTGCGCCCGGGCGTGGGCACGCGCTGTCAGCCCCCGCGCCTAGCCTGGGCACCGTGGACCCGACACCGCCCGACGAGTGGGCACACCTTCCTGGCGACGGCGAGATCCGCTCGGCGCTCGGTGCCCAGACGTACGAGCGCGGTGCGGCCTACGTGCGCGCCGGTCGGGTGACCAACGTCCACGGCAACGCCGGACGTGGCGCGATCCTCGGCACCGTCGCCGGCAGCCGCCCGCTCCCCTACCAGGCCATCGTCCTTGTCGGCGGCGCCTCCGCGGGGCGGTCGGTGTTCGGGCGCTGCACGTGCCCCGTCCAGATCAACTGCAAGCACGTCGCGGCTGTGCTCATCGCCGCACGCGAGGAGGCCGGCCTCTTCGCCGGCCCGCCCGTGCCGGCCTGGGAGCGCGCCCTCGCCGACGCCGTCCGGCGCGACCGGGCGGCGGAGGGGGACGCCGTCCTCGGGCTCCTCGTCGAGGTGGTGCCCGGCGGGACGCTGGGCACGGGCGGCTCCGGGCTGCGGCTGCGGGTCCGCCCGGTCCTGCCCGGCAAGAAGGCGCGATGGGTCAAGCAGGGCGTCTCCTGGCGCACGCTCGAGGCGGACTACGCCCGGCGCTACCCCGACCGGCAGCGCTCGGCCCTCAACGCCCTGGCCCACACCCACCGGGCGCGCAGCTCGGGCTACTACTACGGGGACGCCGTCCTCCTCGACGAGTTCGGTCCCGAGCTGTGGCCGCTGCTGCACGACGTCGTCGACGCCGGTGTCCCGCTCGTGGCGGACAAGGGGCTGCCCGGCCCCGTCCGGCTGGCCCCCGGGCCCGTCCACCTCAGCCTCGGCCTCACTCGTACCGACCCCGACGGCCCGGCGACGCTGGCCCCCGTGCTGGGCGAGCACCCCGGGCGGGTGAGCCTGCTGGGCACGCCGGCCCACGGCGTCGTCGTCGAACCGCCCGACGGGCTCCACCCGCTCTCCGCCGCCGGCGAGGCGGGGCTCCTGCTGGCGCCGCTCGCCGAGCGGGTGGGCGAGGACGTCGCCCGGCTCATCGGCCGCGGACCGCTGTCGATCCCCGCCGACGACGTCGAACGGTTCGTCCGCGAGTACTACCCCCGGCTCCGCCGCGTCATCGCCGTCGGCTCCCCCGACGGGTCGGTGGACCTGCCGCAGGTGGCGCCCCCGCGGCTGGTCGTCCGGCTGACCTACACCGCGGACCACGGCCTCACCGTGGCGTGGGCGTTCCGCTACGACGACGACGCCGCCCGCGACGTCGGCATCGGCACCGAGCCGACCGCCCAGGACCTGCGCGACGCCCGGGCGGAGGCACGCCTGCTCGCCGGGCTCACCCTGCCCGCGCCGTGGGACGCCCGCCTGCGCTCACCGGTCGGCCGGCTCGAGCCCCGCACCGAGCTGCGGGGCTTCGACGCCGCCGTCTTCACCGAGGAGGTGGTCCCCGCCCTGCGCGAGCTGCCGGGCCTGGTCGTCGACGTCGTCGGCTCCCCGCCGGAGTACCGGTACTCCGACTCCGTGCCCGTCATCAAGGTCTCGGCGATCGACACCGACGACGCCGACTGGTTCGACCTCGGGGTCCAGGTGGAGCTCGACGGGGAGCGCATCCCGTTCCGGGCGCTCTTCGTCGCCCTCGCCCGCGGGGAGCGCCACCTGGTGCTGCAGTCGGGCACGTACTTCACCATCGACCGGCCCGAGCTCGACCAGCTGCGCCGGCTCATCGAGGAGGCCCGCGAGCTCACCGACGCCGACGCCGAGGGCCTGCGGATGAGTACCTTCCACGTCGGGTTGTGGGAGCAGTTCAGCGAGCTCGGCATCGTCGAGGAGCAGAGCTGGCGCTGGCAGGACCGGGTGGAGCGGCTCCTCGGCGCGGACGGCGCCGAGGAGGTCGCCGTGCCGTCGACGCTGCACGCGGACCTGCGCCCCTACCAGGTGGACGGGTACCGGTGGCTGAGCCACCTCATGGACGCCGGCCTGGGCGGGATCCTCGCCGACGACATGGGCCTGGGGAAGACGCTGCAGACCCTCGCGGCGATCTGCCGCACCCACGAGGCGGGCCGGCTCGACGCGCCGGTGCTCGTCGTCGCCCCCACCAGCGTCGTCGGCGGCTGGGCGAGCGAGGCCGCCCGGTTCGCGCCCGGCCTGCACGTCGCGACGGTGGCCGAGACGCAGGGCAAGAGCGGCGTCCCGCTCGCGGAGCACGTCGCCGCCGCCGACGTCGTCATCACCTCCTACGCGCTGTTCCGCATCGACTTCGACGCCTACGCGGCCCTCACCTGGAGTGGCCTGGTCCTCGACGAGGCCCAGTTCGTCAAGAACCACCAGGCGAAGACCTACCAGTGCGCCCGCACCCTGGCCGCGCCGTTCAAGCTCGCCATCACGGGCACCCCGCTCGAGAACAGCCTCATGGACCTGTGGTCCCTGCTCTCCATCGTGGCGCCGGGGATGTTCCCCGACCCGCACCGCTTCGCGCAGACTTACCGCATCCCCATCGAACGCGGGGGCGACGCCGAGCTGCTGCGCACGCTGCGCCGGCGGATCGGCCCGTTCATCCGGCGCCGGACCAAGGAGCAGGTCGCCACCGAGCTGCCGCCCAAGCAGGAGCAGGTGCTCACGGTGACGCTCAACCCCCGGCACCGCCGGATCTACGAGACCCACCTCCAGCGCGAGCGGCGCAAGATCCTCGGCCTCATCGACGACATGGACAAGAACCGGTTCACCATCTTCCGCTCGCTCACCCTGCTGCGGCAGCTGAGCCTCGACCCCACCCTCATCGACGACAAGTACGCGGGCGTGAGCTCGAGCAAGGCGGACGCCTTCATGGAGAACCTCGAGGAGGTCATCAGCGGGGGCCACCGCGCCCTCGTGTTCAGCCAGTTCACGACGTTCCTCAAGACCGTCCGTGACCGCCTCGACGCCATGGGCGTGGACTACTGCTACCTCGACGGCACCACCCGGCACCGCGCCCGGCGGATCGAGGAGTTCAAGACCGGCAGCGCCCCGGTCTTCCTCATCAGCCTTAAGGCCGGCGGCTTCGGCCTCAACCTCACCGAGGCGGACTACTGCTTCGTCCTCGACCCGTGGTGGAACCCGGCCGTGGAGACCCAGGCCGTCGACCGGGCCCACCGCATCGGGCAGGACAAGACCGTCATGGTCTACCGGCTCGTGGCCGCGGGCACGATCGAGGAGAAGGTCATGGAGCTCAAGGCCCGCAAGCAGGACCTCTTCGACCGGGTCATGGACGACGGCGACGCCCTCATGTCCTCGCCGCTGAGCGCCGACGACATCCGGGGGCTCCTCGCGGGCTGAGCGCGTGGGACGCGCCGACGTCGCCGGACCGGACCGCGGCCGCTACACCGCCTCGGCGACCCGGACCCCGAAGACGCGCAGGGCCTCGGCGACCTCCGGCGCGCACGTGATCGTCCAGGGGATGTCCGGAGGGATCCACAGCAGCCCCGAGAGGAGCTCGGGGACGAGCGTGCCGCCGATCGGCCAGTCCACGGTGCCGTCGCCCGCATCCCGCGCGCCGCTCGACCACGGGCCGAAGTAGTCCCGCACCTGGTCGAGGGAGGCCCGCAGGTGCACCACCGCCTCGTAGCGGTGCCGCACGCTGTGGTGCGCGACCCGGACGAACTCCGCGGCGTCGACGGCGGGGAGCTCCCGGGGCGTGAAACGGGCGCCCGTCGCCTGCAGCTCCCCCATCCGGTCGATCCGGAACGTGCGCCAGTCGGCGCGGTCGACGTCCCACGCGACGAAGTACCACCGCCGGTCGTGCGGGACGAGCGAGTGCGGCTCCACGTGGCGGGCCGAGGCCGTCCCGACGGCGTCGGTGTACCGGAACCGCAGGCGCTCGTGGTCCCGGCAGGTGAGCGCCAGCTGCGCGAGCACCGCCGCGGCGATGCGGGCGTCGGGGCGCACCGAGGGGATGGTGTGCTCCTGGAGGGCCGCCACCCGGCGACGGAGGTTGCGCGGCAGGAGCTGCTCGAGCTTGGCCAGCGCGCTGAGCGAGGTCTGCTCGCCGTCGCCCACCCCCTGCACGGCGGCGGTCCGCAGCCCGACGGCGATGGCGACGGCCTCGTCGTCGTCGAGGAGGAGCGGCGGCAGGTTGCTCCCGCTCTCCAGCTGGTACCCGCCCGCCGCGCCCGGCTGGGCGATGACCCGGTAGTCCAGCTCGCGCAAGCGGTCGACGTCGCGGCGCAGCGTGCGCTCGCTGACCCCCAGACGCTGGGCCAGCTCGGCGCCCGTCCAGAACCGGTGCGTCTGCAGCAGGGAGAGCAGGCGCAGGGCACGCGCCGTCGGATCCGACATGTCCGAAAATCTACGCCGCACCCCGGACAGGATCTGGCCGCATTGGCTCCTAGCGTCCCCGCTATGACTTCCATCATCAGCGCCCGCGGGCTGAGCAAGCACTTCTCCGGACCGGGGAAGACCACCGTCGTCGCCGTCGACGACCTCACGATGGACATCGAGCCCGGGACGCTCACCGCGTTCCTCGGACCCAACGGCGCCGGCAAGTCGACGTCGCTACGGATGCTCACCACACTTCTTGAACCCACCGGCGGCACCGCGCGCGTGTGCGGGTACGACGTCGCCGAGCAGCCGGCGCAGGTCCGCGCGAGCATCGGCTACATCGGCCAGAAGAACGGGGCCGGCCAGTACTACCGGGTGCGCGACGAGCTCCTCAGCCAGGGCGCCCTCTACGGCCTCGGCCGCGTCGAGCGGCGCCGGCGGGTCGACGAGCTCATCGACGTCCTCGACCTCGGTGAGGTCGCCAAGCGGCCGACGATGAAGCTCTCCGGCGGCCAGCGGCGCCGGGTGGACATCGCCCTGGGGCTCATCCCGACCCCACGCCTGCTCTTCCTCGACGAGCCCTCGACCGGCCTGGACCCGCAGTCCCGCGCCCACCTGTGGGAGCACATCCTCGCGCTGCGCGAGCGGTACGAGATGACGCTCGTGCTCACCACCCACTACCTCGACGAGGCGGACCAGTTCGCCGAGCGCGTCATGGTCGTCGACCACGGCCGCATCATCGCCGACGACACCGCGCCCCGCCTCAAGGCCGAGCTCGCCGGGGACCGGCTCACGCTCACCGTGACCGGCGACGCGACCGGCGCCGTCCAGGTGCTCCGGCGCGCCGCCGAGGACTCCGGGACTGCCGACGCCGCCGTCGTGACGACGCCCGTGCCGGAGGGGACCCGGCTCGTCGCCGCCGTCAACCACGGCGACCGCGTCCTGCCCGGGCTCCTCGCCGCGCTGCGGGAGGGCGGGTCCGACGTCGTCGCGGTCGAGCTCGACCGTCCCACGCTCGACGACGTCTTCCTCACCCTCACCGGCCGCAGCCTGCGCGAGGACCGCCACGACGTCCCCGCGCCGGGCGAGGAGGTCGTCGATGGTGCCGCTGCCGGGCCGCCCGCCTCCCCGACCACCTCCCCGACCACTTCCCAGACGTCCGGAGCCCGCTCATGACCACCGCCCTCGGCGCCACGGCCCGCCCCTCCGGCGTCCTCCAGGACACCGCCAACGTGTTCGTCCGCGAGCTGCGCCCGGTCCTGCGGGACCCCTTCAGCCTCGTCTTCTCCCTCATGCAACCGCTGGTGTTCCTCGCGTTCTTCGGCCCGCTGCTCAGCGGCATGACCGGCCTCCCGCTGGCAGACTCACTGCAGTGGTTCGTCCCCGGCATCATCGTCATGATCGCCCTGTTCGGGACGGCGATGACCGGGTCCAACCTGCTCTTCGAGATCCAGGGCGGCTCGCACGAGCGCATGCTCGTGGCGCCCGTCGCCCGCTCCGCGCTCATGGTGGGCCGGGCGCTCAAGGAGATGGTGCCGCTCGTCGTCCAGGCGGTCGTCATCACCGGCGTCGCCTCGCTGCTCGGCTTCCGGCCCGACCTGCCCGGCATGGTCGTCGGGCTGCTCATCCTCGGGGTGTTCGGGCTGGGGCTCGGGGCCCTGAGCTACGCCCTCGCCATCGCCGCCCGCGAGCGCGACTGGATGTTCTGGACCGTCCAGCAGGGCCTCATCTTCCCGCTGATGATCCTGTCCGGGATGCTCCTGCCCCTCGACACGGCTCCCCGGTGGATGGAGGTGCTCTCCGCCGTCAACCCGCTGACCTACATGGTCGACGCCGAGCGGGCCCTCTTCAACGGCGCCTTCGGTGACCCGGCCGTGTGGCAGGGCGCCGTCGCGGCTGCGCTCCTCGCCGCCCTCGGCCTGACGGTGGGCGTGCGGACCATGCGGCACAGCATCTGAGCGGCGGGGTGCCTCACTCGAGCGGGAACGACCCCGTGGTGGGGTCGCCGGCCGGTTCGTAGACGGTGAGGGTGACGCCGGTGCCGGTGGCGGCGTTGCTCACCAGCCGGAACGCCGCGGGCACCGTGCCGGGGCCGAACAGCCGCTTCCCCGGTCCCACCACGAGGGGGAAGGTGAGCACCCGGAAGCGGTCGACGAGCCCGGCGGGGATGAGGGTCTGCAGCAGGTCGGCGCTGCCGTGGACCTGGAGCTCGGGGCCGTCCTCCTGCTTGAGGCCGGCGACGTACTCGCCGACGTCGCCCTCCATGAGCACCGCCTTCTGCCACCCCAGGGCGGGTCGGCCCCGGGAGGCGACGTACTTCGTCGCCGCGTTGAGCTGCTCCGCGCCGGGCTCCGTCGCGCTCGGCCAGTACGACGAGAAGATCTCGTACGTCGTGCGCCCGAGGACGAGGTCGAACGGCCCGGCCATGAACTCGTCCATGAACGCGTCGATCGCGTCGTCCCAGAACGGCACGGCCCACCCGCCCTTGGTGAACCCTCCGGAGTCGTCCTCGCCGGGTCCGCCGGGCGCCTGCATGACGCCGTCGAGGGTGACGAACGTGCTCACCACCAGTTCTCTCATCGCCTCGTCCTCTCGTGCCGGCCTTCGTGCTGTCGAAAGCAACTGACCCGCGGGCCGGTGAGAACTCATCGGCGGCGCGGGGTGCCCGCGGGGCGGGGGTTCAGAGGCCGGGCTGGGCGTCGCGCAGCTTGCGGGTGAGCCGGGCCAGCTCGGCGAGCTCGGCCTCGTCGAGCGCGCCGCCGACGTAGCACCGGATCGAGCGGACGTGCCGCCGCCCGATCTGGTGCTGCAGCTCGGCGCCCTCCGCGGTCAGCTCGACCACCACGCCGCGGCCGTCCCCGGGCGCCGCCGCCCGGCGGACGAGCCCGCGCCCGGCCAACCGGTCCACCATCCGGCTCAGGCTGGGCTGGCTCAGGAGGATCCGCTCGTTGAGCTCCCGCATCCGCAGGGCGCCGGCCGGCGCGAGGCTCAGCTGGAAGAGGACGTCGTACTCGCGCGTCGCCAGCGGCTCGAAGTCGCCGTCGTGCTCGAAGCGCCGCATGAGCGCGACCTGAGCGCGGAACAGCTCCTCCCACGCCTCGGCCGCGGCGCGCGTCCCGGACGGACGCCCGTCAGCCGGCTCGTCGTCGGCCATGGTCCTCCTCGGTCCGGGGGGGGCGGTGGGCGGGGGCGGTGGCGCCGAAGCACCGGGGCGCGGTGGCGCCGAAGCGCCGGTGGGCGGGGGCGGTGGCGCCGAAGCTCCGGTGGCCAACCTACGGCGTCTCGCGCGCACCGGCCTGGGCCGCGCCGCCGTCGGGCGAACCTCGCGCGGGGCGCAGCCCCGCTCAGCCGCACTCTCTCGCGCCCGCACCCCGCTCAGCCGCACTCTCTCGCGCCCGCACCCCCCCATGCCGCAGCTATGGGTGAGAAATCGGTGCCTATACCGCTGCGACCTCACCCGTTGACGGCGCAACCGCGCCCGGTCGCCGGCGGCCGATCGCGCCGGGGACGCGCCCCGGGGAAGATGAGGGCATGAGCACCGTCTTCACGAAGATCATCGCCGGCGACATCCCCGGCCGGTTCGTATGGGCCGACGACGTCTGCGTCGCCTTCCTCACCATCGCTCCCATCACCGACGGGCACGTGCTGGTGGTCCCCCGCCAGGAGATCAAGCAGTACACCGACGCCCCCGACGAGCTGCTGAGCCACCTCTCCGTCGTGGCGAAGCGGATCGGCCGCGCTCAGCAGCGGGCGTGGGACGCACCGCGGGCCGCGGTCATCGTCGCCGGCTTCGAGGTGCCCCACCTCCACCTGCACGTCCTGCCGGCCTGGGACGAGGCGTCCCTGAGCTTCGCCAACGCCCGCTCCGACGTCTCCGGCGAGGCCCTCGACGCGGCGGCCGAGCGGCTGCGCGCCGCGCTGCGGGACGCGGGCCTGGGCACCACCATCCCGGCCGAGCTGGGATCCGCCGAGCTCGACTGACGGGCCGGGCCGGTCAGCGACCGACCCAGACCGCCGCTACGACGGGGTCGCCGAGCTCGACGGTCCGCCCGGCAACCGTCGTCCGCCCGGCCTCCGCCGTCCGCCCGGCCTCCGCCGTCCGCCCGGCAACCGTCGTCCGCCCGTCCCCCGCCGTCGGGCCCCCGACGGAGAGGACGGTGGTGCCCGCGAAGGCGCGCCGCTCCACCACCCGGACCGGGACGTCGAGCACGAGACCGGCGTCCGCGAGGAGCCGGAGCACCTGCGGCTCGGCGTCGGACAGGCGCACCACCGGCCCGCCCTCCCCCTCCGCGACGTCGTGCAGCGGCACCCCGGCCGGCGCCTCGACCGTCCCGTCGGCCCGCGGGATGGGGTCGCCGTGGGGGTCGCGCAACGGGTGGCCGAGGAGGGCGTCCAGGCGTTCGACCAGGAGGTCGGACACCGCGTGCTCGAGCACCTCCGCCTCGTCGTGCACCTCGTCCCAGGCGTACCCGAGCTGCTCGACGAGCCACGTCTCGAGCAGCCGGTGCCGGCGGACCATCGCCAGCGCCGCGTGGCGTCCCTCCTCGGTGAGCGTGATGCCGCCGTACCGCTCGTGGTGGACGAGCCCCTCCTCGGCGAGCCGGCGCACTGTCTCGGACGCCGTCGAGGCGGACACCGCCATCCGCGTCGCGAGGGCGGAGACGGTCACCCGCGCGTCACCCCACTCGCCCACGGTGTAGACCGTCTTGAGGTAGTCCTGGGCGACGTTCGAGCTGGGGACGCTCACGCGGCCACCGCCTCTCGCACGGGTCGGGTCGCGGTGCGGCGCCGCCGGGCGAGGATCGTCACGACGTAGGCGGCGGTGAACGCCAGGCCCTGCGCGAGGACGACCGTCCCGCCGACCGAGGTGTCGAGGTAGTAGCTCGCGTAGATCCCCACCACCGCGCAGACCGCCGCGGTCACCGGCGCGATGACGAGCATGCGGCTGAACCGCCGCGTGAGCAGCGTCGCCGTGGCCCCGGGGATGATGAGCATCGCGACGACGAGGACCACGCCCACGGCCTGCAGGCCCACCACGCTGGTCACCGCGAGCAGGCCGAGGAGCAGCGCGGACAGCCGCCGCGGGTTGAGCCCGACGGCGTGGGCGTGGGTGGGGTCGAAGGCGTGCAGCGTGAGGTCCCGCCGCTTGACGAGCGCGATCACGACGGCGAGGACGCCGAGGACGAGGACCTGCCACAGCTCGGCGTCGGTCACCCCGAGGACGTTGCCGAAGAGGATGTGGTTGAGGTCGATCTGGCTCGGCACCACCGAGACGAGCACGAGCCCCAGCGCGAAGAGCGTGGTGAACACGACGCCGATGGCGGCGTCGGCCTTGACCCGCGTGGACTCGCGGACCGTCCCGATGAGGGCGACGGCGCCCACCCCGAAGACGAGCGCCCCGACGGCGAAGGGCAGGCCGACGACGTAGGCGAGGACCACCCCGGGCAGGACGGCGTGGGAGACCGCGTCCCCCATGAGCGACCAGCCGATGAGGACGAGCCAGCAGGACAGGACGGCGCACGCGACGGCGGCGACCAGTGTGACGGCGAGCGCCCGCTGCATAAACTCGAAGGCGAGCGGCTCGGTGATCCAGGCCAGCGCGGCGCTCATGAGGCCTCCTCGGCGGGCGCGGGGACGGGCGCGGCGGGCGCGGCGGCCGGCGCGGCGGGTGCGGGGACGGGTGCGGGGGCGGCGTCCGAGGCTGCGTGCGCGGGCGGGACGGCCTCGGTGGCGGCGTCGTCGCCGAAGGCGAGGGCGAGCATCTCGGGGCGCAGCACCTCCTCCGGTGCGGCGTGCGCCAGCACGCGGCGGTAGAGCAGGACGGCCTCGTCGCACAGGGTGCGCAGGCCGGCGAGGTCGTGGGTCGCGACGAGCGCGGTCGTCCCCTGCGCCGCGAGGTCGCGGAGCAGGCGGGTGATCGTCGCCTGGCTGGCGGCGTCCACCCCGGCGAAGGGCTCGTCGAGGAGCAGGAGGCGGGCCTCCTGGGCGAGGGCCCGGGCGACGAAGACGCGCTTGCGCTGCCCGCCGGACAGCTCCCCGATCTGGCGGCCGGCGAGGCCCTCGAGGCGCAGGGCGGCGAGCGCGCGGTCGACAGCGTCGTGGTCGGCGCGGCGCGGCCGCCGCGCGAGGCCGAGGTGCCCGTAGCGTCCCGTCATGACGACGTCGCGGACGCTCACCGGGAACGCCCAGTCGACGTCCTCGCTCTGCGGGACCCACGCCACGGCCGCCCGCCGGCGCGCCTGCTCGGGCGTGGCGCCGAGCAGGCGCACGCGCCCCGAGCCGGCGCGGACCGTGCCCATGATGGCCTTGAGCAACGTCGACTTGCCGGAGCCGTTGACGCCGACGAGCCCGCAGATCCGCCCGGCGTCGAGGCGCAGGGTGGCGCCGTCGAGGGCGACGACGTCGCCGTAGCGCACGACGAGGTCCTCCACCTCGAGGACGGGGCCGGCGGCGCTCATGCGCTCGCTCCCGAGAGCCCGGCGACGATGGTGTCGACGTCGTGCCGGAGGAGGTCGAGGTAGGTCGGGACCGGACCGTCGGGCTCGGAGAGGGAGTCGACGTAGAGGGTGCCGCCGACGACGGCGCCGGACTCGTCGGCGACCTGGCGCTGCATCCGGTCGTCGACGGTGGACTCGCAGAAAACGGCGGGCACGTCGTTCTCCCGGACGGTGACGATGGTGCGCGCGACCTGCCGGGCCGACGTCTCGCCGTCGCTGTTGACCGGCCAGAGGTAGGCCTCCCGCAGCCCGGCGTCGCGGGCGAGGTAGGCGAACGCGCCCTCGCAGGTGACGAGCACGCGGGCGGACTCGGGCAGGCGCGCGACCTCCGTGACGAGGCGGTCGTGGACGGCACCGAGCTCGGCGCTGTAGTCCGCGGCGCGGGCGCGCACGCCCTCCGCCTCATGGGGCACGAGCTCGGCGAGCGCGTCCGCGATGGCGCGTACGTACTCCTGGCCCGCCCGCGGCGACATCCACGCGTGGGGGTTGGCCTCGCCCTCCGACGCCCCGCTGCCGATGGCGATGGGCTCGATGCCCTCGGTGAGCACGACCCGGGGAGCCCCGGTGCGCTCGATGAGGTCGTCCGCCCACGCCTCGAGGCCCAGCCCGTTGTCGAGGACCAGCGCCGCCCCCTGGGCGCGCCGCAGGTCCTCGGGCGTGGGCTCGTAGCCGTGCACCTCCACGCCCGGCCGCGTGATCGACTCCACGCGGACGGCGTCCCCGCCGACGACGCCCGCCATGTCGGCGAGCACCGTGAACGTGGTGAGCACGAGCGGACGCGGGTCCTCGGGCTCGGGCGCGGCATCGGCGGCCGGCGCGGTGCACCCGCCCAGGGCGACGACGGCGAGGGCGGCCACAGCGCCGGCCGCCCGAAGAGAAAAGTTCGGCACACCGAAACCGTAGGCGTGGCCGGGCGGTCATGCACGTCCGGCAGCGCCCGGCACCGGTACCGCCGCGCTCGGGTGTGGTGGGAACGAGCGGGCGAGAGAACGGGCCGTCAGAAGACGAGCGACCACTTGTCCCAGAAGACGACGACGATGGTCGCGACCAGCACGAGATACCAGGCCGTGACGATGAGCCACCGCTCCTGCACGAGGAAGCGGCGCAGCCCCTCGGGCGCGGGGACGTGCCCCGCCTGGACGCCCCGGGCCAGGACGTTGACGACGACGGGGATGGTCACCGCCCAGACCACCATGCAGTAGGGGCACAGTCCGCCGAGCGAGGCCATGCTCTGGTACTGGAACCAGGTGATCGCCCCGGCCGCGGCGACGGTGCCGGCCATGAGCGCGACCCAGTACCAGCGCGGCAGTCGGGCGCCGGCGAGCAGCACGACGCCGGTCGCCGTGAGGAAGGTGAAGGCGATCGTGCCCAGGAGGGCGTTGGGCACGCCCAGCGCCGCGGCCTGCCAGCTGGTGATGAACTCCCCACAGCCGATGAGCGGGTTGAGGTTGCAGGCGAGGCTCGCGTTCGGGTCGGCGAGGATCGCGCGCTCGGAGAGGACGAGCATCACCGAGGCCCATACCCCGATCGCACCGCCGATGGTGAGCAGCCAGGCCAGCCCGCGCGGGGCGCCCCCGGCGAGCTGGTGCTCGCTCGGGCGGGCCGGGTCGAGATCTGCGAGGTCGTCGTCGAGGTCGTCGTCGAGGTCGTCGTCAAGATCGACGATCTCACCCTGCGACCGGCTCGGCCCGGAGCGAGGCGCCCCGCCGTCGTGCTGGGCGCGGGACTGCTCGTGCTTGACGCTCACGTCGTCTCCCCTCTCGTGCCGAACCCGCACAGTATGCGCGCCCCGGGACCGTTGTGGTTGAAGGTTCAGCCTTCGGACGGCGTGGCCGCCGGGCTCTCGGCACCGCTACCACCGCCGCCGTCACCGCTGCCACCATCACCGCTGCCGCCGTCGGCGGCCTCGGCCTCGACCTCGGCCTCGGCCTCCGGGAGAGCCGTCCACGGCCCGAGGCTGACCGAGGCGTCGGGCGCGACGGTGACGAGGCGGTAGTCCATCGCCCGCCCGGTCACCGCGTCCACCCGCAGGACGGTGAGCGCCGCCTCGCCGTTGAGCGGACCGATGGTCGCCCCACCGCTCACCGCCCCCGCCGAGCTCGACGACACGTACCGCACGCCGCGCCCGTACGGCTCGGGCCCCTCGCGCCGGTGCCAGTGGCCCGACAGCGCGAGCGGGGCGCAGCCCTCCTCGAGCGCCGGCATGGCCGCGCGGGGGTTGTGGACGAGCAGGAGGTCGATGGTGTCGCCGTCGTCGGCGGCCTCGCAGGCCGTCGCCGCCAGGCGCAGCCCCATCTCCGGCACGGTCTCCTCACGCTCGGGCTGCGTGCCCGAACCGACGGCCGTGAGGGTGGGGTCGGTGTCCCCGAGGATCCGGACGCCCGCGACGTCGACGACTCGCCCGTCGAGGACGGTGTACCCGGCGTCGCGGAACTGCTCGGCGGTCTGGACGCTGTCGTGGTTGCCCGGGGCGACGACCGCCTGCACGCCGTCCGGCAACGCCTGGGCGAAGGCGTTGACGCAGTAGGACTCCACGCTCGTCCCGCTCATCACGGTGTCGCCGGCGTCGAGCAGGGCGTCGGCGCCCGCGAGGTCGACGAGCGCGCCGACGACCGGCGCCATCCCCACGTTGCAGTGCAGGTCGGAGACGACGACGAAGGTCACGGGCTCGGGCTCGACCTCCGGCTCGGACGGGGTCTCGGAGGCCCCTTCCGTCGGCGTCCCCGACGGCGACCCCGCCGGCGTCCCGGACGCGCCCACGGTCGCAGACGGCGTCCCGGACGCGCCCTCGGTCGCAGACGGCGAGCCCGCTGGCGTCTCCGACGGCGTCTCCGGGCCGGCCGTCGCGGACGGGGTGGCGTCGCCGGTGGCCACGGCCAGCGGTGTCGCCGAGGGGTCGGGCGCGCGGGGCGCGGGATCGTCCTCGTACGCGGCCGCGAGGTTGTCCTGCACCTGGGCGTAGAACTCCTCGTTCTCGCGGTACGCCTCGACGACGTAGCTGCCGTAGGTGTCGACGAGCGAGCCGAGGCGGCCGGTGATCCGCACCTCCTCGAGGGGCGTGTCCGCGAACGCCTCCACCCGCTGACCGGGTGCCCGCTCGTCCCCGGCGAGGTCGACGGCGGTGGCCATCCCCAGGCCCACGACGAGGACGACGACAAGGGCCGCGACGCCCGGCCGCCTCAGCGCCTGGGCGACCTCCGTGCGCAACAGGCCGCGCGAGGCGAACCGCGCCGCCGCGATGAGCAGGAGCAGGGCCGACCACGCGATCACTGTGCGGCCCAGGGCATCCCCGACCAGGCCGTCGACGGCACTCGAGATCGCCGCATCCGGGGCGGAGAAGAACTGGACGTACGCCGCGAGGTCGCCGGCGAGCCCGGTGACGGGGTTGGCGGCCACGGCCGTGAGCTCGGCGGGGATCTCGTGGACGACGACGTCGACCCCCAGCGGCCGCACCGGCGACTCCAGGATCACCGACCCGAGCGGGCCGAGGTCGATGGCGACGTCACCGCTGAGCGTCACCGAGTAGTCCGCCTCGTGAGGCCCCAGCGAGGACCGGGTGGAGGCGGTGAGCACGCCGTAGCCCGCGGCGATGACCAGGGTGACGAGCAGGACCACGCCGGCCCGCACGGCCTTGCGCGTCGTGGGCGTCAGCTCGTGCCACCACGGCAGCAAAGGCTGCCGCTCGCGCCCGGTGCCGGCGGCGTCGGGCGCGTCAGAGCCGACCGGGTCGGGCGCGTGCGAGCCGGCCGCGTGGGAACCGGGCGCGTCGGGGCCGGGCGGGGCGGCGTCGGGCTCTGGGCTCATCGGACCTATTGTGGCGCCCCGGGCGCGTCGCCACGCGGCACGTGATCGGCTGACCGGCGCAGCGAGATGTGGTTCCCTCAGTCATTCGCCGCTGGACCGTGACGCAGGAGGTGCGATGGGTGAGGAGATCCGGTCGCGGGAGTTCACCCGTGCCGACCACACGCGCTACCGGCAGGCCGTCCGCCGGTGCCTCGACACGCTCGAGGCGATGCTCGAGGCCGGCTCCTTCGACGAGCACGAGTGGCGCACCGGGCTGGAGATCGAGCTCAACCTCGTCGACGCCGACCTGCGCCCCCACTTCGGCAACGCCGAGATCCTCCAGCGCATCGACGACCCGCTCTACCAGACCGAGCTGGGCCTGTTCACCATCGAGCTCAACGTCGAGCCGCGGCAGATGGACGGCGCGTCCCTCGTCCACTTCGAGGAGTCCCTGCGGGAGAACCTCAACCGCGCCCGGGACCGTGCCCGCGAGGCCGGCGCCGACATCGTCATGATCGGCATCCTGCCCACGTTGTGGCCGCCGGCCGAGGGCCGCGCCTGGCTCACCGACAGCGCGCGGTACCGGGCCCTCGACGACGCCGTCATGGGCTCGCGCCGGGAGGACATCGTCCTCGACATCGGCGGCCCCGAGCCCCTGCAGATGACGATGGACTCCATCGCCGCCGAGGCGGCGTGCACGTCCACGCAGCTGCACCTCCAGGTGAGCCCCGCCATGTTCGCCCACTACTGGAACGCCGCCGAGGCCATCGCCGGCCCCCAGCTGGCGCTCGGCGCCAACTCGCCCTTCCTCTTCGGGCACCAGCTCCTCGCGGAGACCCGCACCGAGGTCTTCCTCCAGTCCACCGACATCCGCCCGCCGGAACTCCGCAACCAGGGGGTGCGCCCGCTCGTCCACTTCGGTGACCGCTGGGTGACGTCGATCTTCGACCTCTTCGAGGAGAACGTCCGCTACTTCCCCACGCTCCTGCCGCAGACCAGTGACGAGGACCCGGCCGAGGTGTTCGCCGCCGGCGGGACCCCGAGCCTGGCCGAGCTGCGCCTGCACAACGGCACCATCTACCGCTGGAACCGGCCGATCTACGACGTCCAGGACGGCTCCCCGCACCTGCGCGTGGAGAACCGGGTCCTGCCCGCCGGGCCGACCGTGGTCGACACCATGGCGAACGCGGCCTTCTTCTTCGGTGTCGTCTCCGAGCTGGCCCAGGACGAGCGGCCGATCTGGACCCGCATGTCGTTCGACGCCGCGCGGGAGAACTTCGAGGCCGGCGCCCGGGACGGCATCGACGCGCGCCTGTACTGGCCCAAGGTCGGCGAGGTGCCGGCGGACGAGCTCATCCTCCGCCGCCTGCTGCCGATGGCCGCGCGGGGGCTGGAGCGCCTGGGCATCCCCGCGCCGATCGCGGACCGCTACCTCGACATCCTCGAGGCGCGGGCCCGGCTCGGGCGCAACGGGGCGTCGTGGCAGGCGGCCACCGTGCGCGCGCTCGAGGGTCGCGGCATGCGGCGCCCCGAGGCACTGCGCACCATGCTCGCCGAGTACACCCAGGGGATGCAGGCCAACGAGCCGGTCCACACCTGGCCGATCCCGTAGCGGGCCGCCCCGGACCGGTCGGTCAGGCCGGCGACACGGTCAGACCGTGCCGCCCCGGACCGGTCGGTCAGACCGGCGACGCCATGAGGCCGCCGATCCACGAGGCGACACAGACGAGGAAGACGTACACGCCGATCGCCACCGCGGCGACGGCGGGCCAGCGCGGGAGGTGGCGCTGGCTCAGCGCCACCGTGCCGAGGACGGCGGCGCCGACGGCGAGGATGAGGCTCACGAAGAGCGAGACGGAGGTGTAGACGTCCCGGTTCGCCTCGGCCGTCGTCTGCAGCGTGATCGAGTAGATGATCTGCCAGGCCGCCAGCACCGCGGCGACGGCCAACCCGACCCAGGAGACCCGGCTCTGCGCGCCCTGCTCACCGCGCTTGCCCGGTGTCGTCGCCGTCGTCGTGCCCTCGCTGCGGCGCGAGCGCCCGAAGCGTGCCGTGCGGCCCGCGGGCTCCTGCTCGGTCATTCCGGTCCCCTCCCACGTTCTCGACGCCCATGCGCCGACGTGCTCAGCGTGCCAGCACTAGCCTCGAGCGGCGCGCCAGGCACACCCAGTGGTACGACTGGGACATGACCACTGCCACGCCCAGCACCGTCCAGCGCCGTCCCGGCGGCACCGTCGCGATCACCGGGGGCTACGTCGTCCCGGTCGCCGGTGAGCCGATCGACGGCGGCACCGTCCTCGTCGTCGACGGCGTCATCGCCGCGGTCGGGGCCGACGTGGAGATCCCCGACGACGCCCGCCGGGTGGACGCCGCCGGGAAGTGGGTCCTCCCGGGCTTCGTCGAGGCGCACGCCCACATGGGCGTCCACGAGGAGGGCGAGGGCTGGGCCGGCAACGACACCAACGAGATGACCGACCCCAACGGGGCGGCGCTGCGGGCGATCGACGGCATCAACATCGACGACGTCGGCTTCCGCGACGCCCTCGAGGGGGGCGTGACCTCCGCCGTCGTCAAGCCGGGCTCGGGGAACCCCATCGGCGGTCAGACGGTCGCCATCAAGACCTGGGGCGGGCGCACCGTCGACGAGCAGGTGATCGCCGAGGCGGTGTCCGTGAAGTCCGCCCTGGGTGAGAACCCCAAGCGGGTGTACGGGGACAAGAAGCAGGCGCCCTCCACCCGGCTCGGCGTCGCCCACGTCATCCGCGCCGCGTTCGTGGCCGCGCAGAACTACGCCGCGCGGCGCACCCAGGCCCTGAGCGAGGGCAAGCCCTTCGAGCGGGACCTCGGCCTGGAGACCCTCGCCCGGGTGCTCGACGGCGAGCTCGTCTGGGACCAGCACACCCACCGCCACGACGACATCGCCACCGCGATCCGCCTGGCCGAGGAGTTCGGCTACCGCCTGGTCATCAACCACGGCACCGAGGGCGCCAAGCTCGCCGACCTGCTCGCCGAGAAGGACATCCCGGTGATCTTCGGGCCGATGTTCACCACCCGGTCCAAGGTCGAGCTCCGCGACCGCGCGATCGTCAACCTCGTGCGCCTCGCCGAGGCCGGGGTGCGGGTGGCGATCACCACCGACCACCCGGTCGTACCGATCAACTTCCTCGTCCACCAGGCGTCGCTCGCCGTCAAGGACGGGCTCGACCGTGACGTCGCCCTTCAGGCCCTCACGGTCAACCCGGCGTCGTTCCTCGGCCTGGGCGAGCGCGTCGGCGCCCTGCGGGAGGGGCTCGACGGCGACGTCGTCGTGTGGTCGGGCGACCCGCTCGACGTCTTCTCCCGGGCCGAGCAGGTGTTCATCTCGGGGACCGAGGTGTACTCCGTCGCCGACGGCGTCCGGCCGCGGCCCGGCCGGGCCTGAGCCGCACCCCCGGCCGGAGGGCCGGCCGAGGGTACCGGTGCGATCAGGCGGTGCTGCCCGGCCGCCGGAGCGCGCTCACCTGCGGTGCCACCACCGGCGGCGGCCCCGGGCCCCGCGGCCGGCCCCTTCGGGGGCACGCACCGGCGCGTCGAGGGCGGTGGAGGGCAGCGGGGCGACCGTCCGCATGCTGCGCACGTCCTCGAGCATGTCCAGCGCCTCGCCGTAGGTGAGGGGCTCGAGGTCGCCGCTGGGCTGGGCCGGGCTCCACCCGGAGGCGCCGAGCCAGTGGAGGGCACCGGTCCTCGCCTCCCGCCGGAAGAGCTCCTGGGTGTAGCCGACGGGGGCCCCGTCGCCGTCCCGCTGCTGCCGCACGAAGTACCGGTACGTGCCCGTCGGGTCCTCCTCCGGCGCCCAGGACGACGCCCGAGGAGCGGCCTCGATCGGGGGCGCGTCGAGCCGGGTCGGCGGAACGCGGAACGCGCCGCGGGTCGGCCGGGCCCACCGGGCCTGCAGCACGTCGATGAGCCGCGCCGCCTCGTCGGCGGTCACCGGCTCGCGGTCCCCCTCCGGGGCGCGCTCGGCCCAGCCGCCGACCGTGAGGCACGCCGTCCGGCCGGTCGTGAGGTCGTGCCGCCAGAGCCCCTGGCGACTGCCCGTCGGCGCGCCCCTGCCGTCGTGCTCCGGGGTGACGAAGAACTGGTACGAGCCCACGGCGGATCCCTCCCCGGTCGTCCCGGCGGACCACCTCACGCGAACCTAGGGCATCCCGGTGCGGCTCCGGCGCGGAACCCGGGAGGGTCCGGCGTCGGGCGGGCGTCGCCGGAGAGGGCCGCCCGTGGCGTGAGGTCTACCGTGGACAGGTGAGCACGAGCGACGACACCGAGCGGGCCGAGCAGCCCGAGCAGCCCGAGCACGCCACGGGCGGGGTCTACACCTCCGCGGGCAAGAAGTTCACCCGCGACACGAACTACATCACCACGCGCATCACCGCCGACGGGCGGGACGGGTACCCCGTCCAGGCGGGGCGCTACCGCCTCATCGCGGCGCGCGCCTGCCCGTGGGCCAACCGCACCATCATCGTGCGCCGGCTGCTCGGGCTGGAGGATGCCCTGTCGATCGGCTTCCCCGGTCCCACGCACGACGAGCGGTCCTGGACGTTCGACCTCGACCCGGGCGGCCGCGACCCCGTGCTCGGGATCGAGCGGCTCCAGGACGCGTACTTCGCGCGCTTCCCCGACTACCCGCGGGGCATCACCGTGCCGGCGATCGTCGACGTGCCCACGGGGCAGGTGGTAACCAACGACTACGCGCAGATCACCCTCGACCTCTCGACCGAGTGGCGCGCCTACCACCGCCCCGGCGCCCCGGACCTGTACCCGGAGGAGCACCGCGAGGAGATCGACGCCGTCAACCGGCGGGTGTTCACCGAGGTCAACAACGGCGTCTACCGGTGCGGCTTCGCCGGGTCGCAGGCGGCGTACGACCGCGCGTACGAGCGGCTGTGGTCCGCGCTCGACTGGCTCGAGGAGCGCCTCATCGACCGGCGCTACCTCGTGGGCGAGACCATCACCGAGGCGGACGTGCGCCTGTTCACCACCCTGGTGCGCTTCGACCCGGTCTACCACGGGCACTTCAAGTGCAACCGGAGCACCCTGCGCGAGATGCCCGCGCTGTGGGGCTACGCGCGTGACCTGTTCCAGACGCCCGGGTTCGGCGACACCGTCGACTTCGCGCAGATCAAGGCGCACTACTACGTGGTCCACCGGGACATCAACCCCACAGGGATCGTTCCCGCCGGCCCCGACCTGTCCGGATGGGTGAGCCCGCACGGGCGCGAGGCGCTCGGCGGGCGCCCGTTCGGGGACGGCACCCCGCCGGGCCGCGTCCGCCCGGACGAGCGCGTCGACGAGGCGCACACCCCGCTGCGTCTCGGCTGAGCGGGGAGGCACCCGCCCCCCGAAGCGGGCCGCTGCGCCGTCATGCGCGCCGCACCGGGGCGCCGCCCGTGCGGGCGGGGCCCCGAGCCGCGCCGCTACTGGTAGCTGACGAAGTGCGGCATCGGCTGGACCCGCATCGTCTCCTCGGGGCTGAGCATGGGCAGGTCCTCGTCGTAGAAGTTCTTCCAGCCCCACCACTCGACGCCCGGCGCGCTGGCCCGCAGGGTCGCCCACGTGTCCTGCTTCGCGCCCTGGCCGCCCTGGCCGTCGGCGTGGATGAGGACGGCGAGCTCCGTGCGGGAGAGGTCGACCTCGCCGATGTGCTGGATCATCCGCACCTGGAACTGGTGGAGGACGAGCAGCTTCTGGGGCAGGGCATTCTCGCGGGTGAAGTCGGCGAGCCAGTCGACCACCTCGTTGATCTCCGCGGAGGTCACCGAGCCGATCTGCACCATGTGCGTCTCGTCGGGTCCGAGGTTCCACTCCGGGTCGAGCGCCAGGCCGACGTGCGGCAGCGCGAGAAGCTCGGAGTACAGCTGCGCCTGCTCGAGGAAGCTCGCGCGACCGGGCTGGAGGTCGAGGACGACGTACTGGCCGGCCTCGCCGGCGGCGTCGACGAGCGGACGCAGGCTCTCCACGGCCAGCTCGTTGGAGTAGTTGCCGTCACCGCCCGCACCCGCCGAGGCGACGGTGGCGATGATCTCCAGCGCGGGCACCACGGTGTCCTCCGTCAGCGCCTGGTACGGCGCCGCGTGCTCGGCGGCCCGCTCGATCGTGGCCGGCACGTCCTGCTCACCCAGGACGCCGAGCGCGGTCGTGCTAGGCGTGCCGTAGAGCGCGACGTACCGCTTCCCGGGGAAGACGAGCTGACCGCCGCCGGGCAGCTCGACGCCGGTGGCCGCCGTCGCCGCGCGCCACCCGAGGGTGTCGGCGTCACCGAAGGCGTCACCCAGGGCGAGGACGTGCGCCGGGGCGCGCTCCGCCAGGGCCTGGACGCTCTCGCTGCTCGCCCGGGGGTCACCGCCGGGGACGACGAGGACGTCCGCGCCGGCCGCTCGGGCGGTGGCGACCGCGGCGACGTCGGCGGCCGCCCCGGTCGACATGACGACGACGTCGGTGACGGGCTCGGCCGGCGTGCTCGGCGGCAGCTCGGCGTCGTCGTCGTCGTCGGTGCTGGTGGGCTCCGGCTGGGCCGCCGCGCCGACGGGCACGAGGGCGCGGAACTCGCCCCGCTCCAGGGCACCGACGGCGGCCGCCTCCGAGCCCTCCTCCACGGCGACCGGCTCGCCGGCCGACCCGCCGAGCAGCTCGGCGAGCGCCTCGTCGTCGGCGGGGGCGGGCACGACGGCGGGCGCGCCGTCGGCCGTGCCGTCCTCGGCGGCCGATTCGCCGTCACCGCCGGGGAGCTCGACGGCCCCGACCGCGAGCACGTCCTCGGTGCCGAGCCGCTCGAGCTCGGCGGTCAGGGCGGCGTCGTCCCCGTCGAGGAGGAGCGGCACGCCGAGCGCCACCGCAGCCGAGGCGCCGCGCAGCTGCGCCGCCGGGTCGTCACCGTCGGCCACCACCGCCAGGGGCGCGGACGCGAACAGGGCCTGGCTGGCCCCGACGGCGAGGGCCGGACCGGCCGTCGCGGCGATGACCGCCGTCGGCTCGGCCGGGGCGCTGACCTCACCCTGCACGGGGGTCGGTTCCTCGTCCGCCTCGCCCCCGCCGATGCTCGGGCTGCAGCCCGCGATCGCGAGGGCGACCGCTGCCGCGAGAGCGAGGGACGGGGCCGTCCGAGAACGCACAGCGACACTCCTTCAGATCGGGGTCAAGGCCCACCGGCGGGGCCGGTGCCTGCCTGCCAGGGTACGACCCGGGCCCCGGCACCGTCCCGGACGCTCGCCGGGGCGCCCCCGCCGGCGCCCGCGCCGTCCGCATCCGCGCGGCAGATCGGGACACCGTTTCCGACCCGGACGCGCGGGGGCGCCCCTAACCTGCGGGTGACACCCGTCGACGTTCTGAGATTGGAGCCCCCTGATGAGCCAGACACCGCCCAGTGGCGACGCCGGCAACACCGAGCGCTGGCGCGGGTACGGCCAGCCGCAGGGCGCGCCGCAACCGCCGAGCCCCTACCAGCCGCAGCCCCCCGCCCCCGGGCAGGTCCCTCCGCGCGGTCCCGGCCCGGCACCGTGGAACACCCCCGGCACCGGCGACGGGCGTGGGGGCTCGGACAAGGGGTTCTTCGGCGCGCTGTTCGACTTCTCCTTCCGCCACTTCGTCACCCCGTCGTTCGTCAAGATCATCTACGCGGTGGCGATCGTCGCCATCGGTCTCGCGTGGCTGGTGCTCGTCGTCGGCGGCTTCATGAGAACCCCGCTCCTCGGCGTGGTGTTCTTGGTGTTCGGGTCGATCGTGGCGCTGTTCTACGTCCTCCTGGTCCGCGTCAGCCTCGAGCTCACCGTGGCCACGGTGCAGACCGCGCAGAACACCGCGGTCCTGGCTCAGCGCCGCTAGCGACCGGCGGCGGCGGTCGCCAGCGGCACCGCGACCGCCGCCGCGCCGGCTGCCCCTTCTCCGGCCTACACTCGGCCGGATGAACGCCCTGCCGCTCGGTTCCGCGCCCACCGGCGTGACGACGCCCGCCGTTCCGACGTCCGAGTACGGCACCGTCGAGCGGGTGATCCTGCTCGCCGAGGACGGCACGCCCGTGGGTGTGGCGGACAAGGCCGAGGTGCACACCGAGGCCACCCCGCTGCACCTCGCGTTCTCGTGCCACATCCGCGACGCGCGGGGGCAGGTCCTCGTCACCCGCCGGGCCCTGTCGAAGAAGACCTGGCCGGGCGTGTGGACGAACTCCCTGTGCGGCCACCCCGCGCCCGGGGAGTCGTTCGAGTCGGCCATCGCCCGCCGCGCCCACGAGGAGCTCGGGCTCGAGCTCACCGACATCCGGATGGTGCTGCCCGACTTCCGCTACCGGGCCGTCGACGCCTCCGGCGTCGTCGAGAACGAAATCTGCCCGGTCTTCACGGCCCGGGCCGGCAGCGAGCTCGCGCCGAACCCCGCGGAGGTCATGGACTACACCTGGGTGGCACCGTCGGACCTGCGCCGGGCGATCGAGGTGGCCCCGTGGGCCCTGAGCCCGTGGCTCGTCGAGCACTCCCCCGGCCTCGCGCTCCTCGTCGACGAGTCGGACAGGAGCGAGGGCCCGGCGTGAGCGCGCTGCCCGCCGACCGGTACGCCGGGCGGCCGAGGCAGGACTCGGGCCGGAGCGAGCCCGCGGCGGGTCCGCGTCCGGTGACCCGGCTGGACCCGAGCGACCTCGGCGTCCCCGGTGCCCGGCTCGGCTCGCGGGCCACGCTCGTCCAGATCTCGACGGCGTTCTGCGCGCCGTGCCGCGCGGCCCGCGCCGTCCTGGGCCGCGTCGCCGAGCAGGCCGACGGCGTCGTCCACCTCGACGTCGACGTCACCGGCCACGAGGACGTCGCCGAGCGCCTGGGCGTCACCTCCACGCCGACGATCCTCGTGCTCGACGCCGACGGCGGGCTGGTCGCCCGGCGGACCGGCGTGCCGCGGCTGGCCGACGTCCGGGCCCTCCTCGACACGATCCCCCAGCGCGGCTCCGCCCCGCGGCCGCCCACCGGGGCGACGCCCTCCTGAGCGGGGCGCCGCCGGAGCGGGCGCCGTCCGCGCCGCCCGCGTCGTCGTCGACGGAAAAGTGCTACCGCCCCCGCGCCGCGGTTTGCCACAGTGACCCGTCCCGCCCGCACGCCCAGGCGCGCCCCACCTCATCGCCCGAGGAGCTCCGTGACGCCGACCCGCCTCGACCTGCTGCGCTGGCAGCTCGACCTCACCTGGTCCCTGCTCGAGTACCACCTCGAGCGCCTGGACCGCGACGACGTCGGCTTCGAGCCGGCCGCCCTCGTGTGGACCGTACGGCCGGACGCCGACGGGGACCCCACGCCGGACTGGTCGGACACCGAGCCCGACCCGGTGCCCGTGCCCACCATCGCGTGGCTCACGTGGCACATCGGGTGGTGGTGGGGCGTCGCGCTCGACCACGCCCAGGGGCGGCCCCCGCGGGAGCGGGAGAGCGTCCGGTGGCCGGGTGCGGACGCCGTCGTGCCGTGGCTGCGGGACCTGCGTACCCAGTGGCTGCGCGTCCTCGACGGCCTCGGCGAGGACGACCTCGACGCCGCGGCCTCCTACCCCGTCGCGGACGACCCCGACTACAGCGTCGGCCACATGATCGCGTGGGTGAACGCCGAGCTCATGAAGAACACTGCCGAGATCGGCCAGCTGCGGCTCCTCCGCGCCGCGCGCTGAGGCGGGCGGGGTGCCGACGGGCTCGGCCCGTCCGGCCCGGCCCGGACACGGCGCGGGTCATGCGGGGAGGGGAGCCGCCGCGCGCCGCGTGCTCACGAGAGGCGGGGGGCCGCGAGCTCCTCGACGAGCCGCCCGACGACGTCGACGGTCTCCTCCCAGCCGCTCACGGCCACGCACGGCACGCCGAGCGCCTTGACCGGGTAGTCGTTGCCGCCCTCGTCGAGCCGGTCGCCCACGAAGACCATGTCCTCGAGCGCGATGCCGGTGTGCTCCGCCAGCCGGCGCATCCCGTAGGCCTTGTCCACGCCCTTGCGCGTGATGTCCACCGACGTCGACCCGCCCGAGCGCACCTCGAGCTCCGGGAGGTCCGCGGCGACGGCGGCGCGCAGCGCCTCCTTCTTCTCCCCGGTCGGGTCCCAGGCCCGCTTGGCGTCGAGCGGCGCCTGCTGGCCGAGCGCGGAGAAGGTGATCTGCGAGCCGCGGTCCTCGATGACCGGCCCCCACGGGCGCTCCGCCCACAGGCCCAGGCGCCGGGCGTGCTCCTCGACGGCCGCCGCGGCGGCGGTCCGCTCGGCGTCGGACAGGTCGTGGGCGTAGACGGCCACCCACCCGGTGCCGTCGTGGCGGTAGTAGCGCGTCCCGCAGGTGGGCATGAGGTGCAGGCGGGCGAGGCGCTCGGCGTCGAGGTCGAGGCGGTCGGTCACCTGCACGGTGAACTGCTCGAGCTGGCCCCCGGAGATGATGCACACGGGCGCGACGTCGAGGAGGGCGGCCAGGGCCTGCGCCATCGGCGGCTCGATCGGGGACTTGCTCGGGGTGAGCGTGTCGTCGAGGTCGAAGGCGACGAGCGGCACGGCGGGCTCCAGGGGTCAGGGTTCGGGGGGTGGACAGCGGTCGTCCGGCGTCAGGATAGCGGCGCGGCACAATGGCCTTATGACGCCGATCCGCCACCTCAACGACGGCCGCACCCTCCCCGCGATCGGCCTGGGCACCTCCTCCCTCAAGGACGACGACGCGCGGAGCGCGGTCCGTGGTGGCCTGGAGCTGGGCTACCGCCTCGTCGACACCGCCGCGAGCTACGGCAACGAGCGCGCCGTCGGGCAGGGCATCGCCGACGCCGCCGTCCCGCGCGAGGAGGTCGTGGTGACGACCAAGCTGCGCGGCGCCGACCAGGGCTACGAGGAGGCGCTGGCGGCGTTCGAGCGGTCCCGGACCGCGCTCGACCTGGACTACGTCGACCTCTACCTCATCCACTGGCCGCTGCCGCGGTTGGACCGCTACGTCGACTCCTGGCGCGCGCTCGTCCGGCTCCGCGAGGAGGGGCTCGTGCGCTCCATCGGCGTCTCCAACTTCACCGCCGAGCACCTCGACCGGCTCCAGCGCGAGACCGGCGTCGTGCCGGCGGTCAACCAGATCGAGCTCCACCCGTACTTCTCGCAGGCGGCGGCAAGGGCGGACCACGCCGCGCGGGGCATCCTCATCGAGGGCTGGCGGCCGCTGGGCCGCAAGACGGACCTCCTCGACCACCCCGTCGTGGTGGACGTCGCCGCCCGGCACGGCGTGAGCCCGGCGCAGGCGGTCCTGCGCTGGCAGGTCCAGCTCGGCGTCGTGCCCCTGCCGAAGTCCGGCAGCGCCGAGCGTCAGCGCATCAACCTCGACGTCTTCGGGTTCGCGCTGGCCGAGGAGGACATGGCGGCCCTCAGCGGCCTGGAGCGCGGGCGGACCGGGGGCGACCCCGACGTCCACGAGGAGTTCTGAGCGCGGCGCAGATGGGGCGGGCGGGACTGGCGCCGGCGCCGGTGCCGGCGCCGGTCGGCCGGCGCAGCGCGTCCGAACCAGCGAGCTCGGCACGGATAGGCGAACTCGGCGCGAAGTAGCGAACTCGGCGCCGGCCCGCGGCTCGAGTTCGATGATTCATGCCGAGTTCGCCAGTTCTAACCGGCGAACTCGGCATGCATAGGCGAACTCGGCGCGAAGTAGCGAACTCAGCAGGGGCGAGGCGCGCTGGCGGGGGCCTGCGTCAGGCAGGCGCGCCGGGTAGGCCGGCGCGCCTGCGGCCGTAGTGCTCGGCGAGGCGCGCGAAGCCCTCGTCGAGGCTCACGCGCGGCGTCCAGTCGAGGACCTCGCGCGTGCGGCGCTGGTCGAACCAGTGCGCGGTGGAGAGCTGCTCGGCGAGGAAGCGCGTCATGGGCGGCTCGTCCTCCCCCGGGCGCACCGCCCACACGGCCTCGACGACGGCGCCCGCCGCGCGCGCCAGCGGCGCGGGCACCGACCACGCGGGCGGCCGGACCCCCGC
Source organism: Georgenia faecalis (assembly GCF_003710105.1). Taxonomy (GTDB): domain Bacteria; phylum Actinomycetota; class Actinomycetes; order Actinomycetales; family Actinomycetaceae; genus Georgenia_A; species Georgenia_A faecalis. The sequence continues at coordinate 1,127,496 of NZ_CP033325.1, read as the reverse complement.
GGCCCGGCAGATCCCGGCGAGGACGTCCCCGACCGGCCGCGGCTCGCCGTTGGTGACGACGAGCGCCTGGCCGTGTGCGACCTCGGCGCGCTCGAGCGCGGCGACGATGGCGTCCGCGGCGTTGTCGACGTAGACGGTGTCGATGAGCGCCGCCCCGGAGTCGAGCAGGGGCAGGCGCCCGGCGCGTGCCCGGGCGACGATCCGCTCGACGAGCTGGGTGTCGCCCGGCCCCCACACGAGGTGCGGGCGGACGGCGACGACGGCGAAGCCCGGCGCGTCCGCCCCGAGCGCGAGCAGCTCGGCCGCCGCCTTGGTGCGGGCGTAGTGCCCGCGGGCGAGCGCCGGCTCGGCGGGACCGGCACCCTCCCCCACGATCGACGCGCCCGTGTGGGCGACGGACGGGGAGGACACCTGGACGAACCGGGTGACGCCGGCGTGCCGGGCCGCCTCGAGCAGGGTCTGCGTGCCCCGGACGTTGATCCGCTCGTAATCGGCGAGGTCGCCGCTCACCGACACCTTCGCGGCGAGGTGGACGACGGCGTCCTGCCCCTCGGTAGCGGCGGCGACCGCGGCCGGGTCCTCGAGCGAGCCCGCGACGTCGACCGCGCCGGCGACGCCCGAGGGCCGGCGCTGGAACGTGGTGACCGCGTAGCCGCGCTCGACGAGCCGCGCGGCGACGGCGCCGCCGAGCATGCCGCTCGCCCCCGTGACGAGCACGCGCGCGCCCGGCGTTTCTGCATGGTCCGACGGCGGCGAGGGGGTCGCGCGGTGGCGGCCGGCGGACCCGCTCACGGCGCGCTCATCCGCCCGCCGGCGAGGACGCCCTCCGCCCAGGCCGCGAGCCGGCCGCGCTCGATCTTGGAGTTGTGCCGGATGTCGGTGGGCAGCTCGGCGACTCGCAGGACCGCGGCCACGGGCACCCCGGCGGCGCGGCGCACGGCGCGGGTGAGCCCGGGCGTGGCGAGCGCCGGCCGGCGGCCCGAGGACGGGTCCACGGCGGGGTCGGTCTCGAGCACGACGACGACCTGCTGCGTCCCGGCGGGACCCACGCCGACGACGGCGGCGCGGCGCACCCCGTGCACCTGCTCCACGCGGTGCTCGACGGCGACGGGTGTGAGCACGCCGTCGGCGGTGGCGATGACGTGCGCGAGGCGCCCCTCGATCCACAGCCGCCCGCGCGCGTCGAGGTGGCCGACGTCGCCGGTCCGGTGCCAGCCCGGCGGGTCGGCGCTGGCCGCCTGGGTGGCCCACAGCCGGTCGTAGCGCTCCTTGAGGTGCGGGGCGGTGGCGAGCACCTCGCCCGTCACGCCCGGCTCCTCGGTCGGCTCGCCGGTCGGGGCACCGAGGGCGTCGAGCGGGATGATGCGCAGCCGCGCCCCCTGCACGGGCGTGCCCACGCAGGTGCCGTTGCCGGCGCCGCGGACCCCGTCCTCGGCGTCGCGTGCCGCGGCGCGGATCTCGTCGAGGTCGACGTCGGTGAGCGGCAGCACCTCGGTCATCCCGTACGGCGTGTGCGCGCTCGCCCCGGGCATGATCTCCGCGACCCGGGCGAGGAGCTCCGGCGGGATCGGGGCGCCCGCGGAGAGGAAGAGCTCCACGCCGCCGAGCGCGGTGCGCTGGTCGGCGGTGAGGCCGGGCGCCGTGGCGAGGACGTTGCGCAGCGCCGACGGCGAGGCGAACACGGCCTCGGCGTCGATCGCCGCGACGGCGTCGGCCAGGGCCGCGGCCGTGAGGGTCGCCGGGGCGGTGACGTCCATGTCCGGGGTGACCGAGACGGCCCCGGCGGCCGTGGCGAGGAGCGCGAACGGGGCGAACCCGGCGACGAGCGCCGAGCTGGGGCCGATGCCGTAGGTCGCGCCGAGGGCGTCCCTCATCGCCGCGAGCCGGCCGTGCGTGTAGAGCACGCCCTTCGCGGGGCCGGTGGACCCGGAGGTGAAGAGGACAGCGGCCTCGGCGTCGGGCCCGGGCTCCGGCGGCAGCGTGGTGCCCGAGGCGAGCAGGTGCGCGCCGCGACCGATGAGCTCGGCCAGGCTCGGCCCGACACCCAGGGCCCGGCGGCGGGGCTCGGGCAGGTCGGAGACCGCGATCCGCCGGCCGGGCCAGCCCATCGCGCGGGCTGCGACGAGCGCGCGGTCGATACCGATGAGGTGGCTGGGGTCCGCCCCGCGCACGGCGCGGCTCATCCCGGCCAGGCCCAGGCCCTGGTCCGCGACGACGACGACGGCGCCGATGCGCAGGCACGCGAAGAGCGCGGTCGTGAGGTCGACGCCGGGCGTGACGAGGAGGCTCACACGCTGCCCGGGCCGGACGCCGGCGTCGAGGAGGCCGACCGCCAGCCGCTCGACCCGGGTCGCGAGGTCGGCCCAGCCGAGCTCCTCCACCCGCCCGTCGCGCAGGGCGACGACGGCGGGGCCGCTACGGTGCCGCTGCGCCTCGAGGACGCCGGCCAGCGGGAGGCGCTCGGCGGCCGCCGGGTCGCTCACCGCCGGGGTCGGCCCGCCGTCGGGCGCCTCTGCGGCGCCGTCGGACGTCTCTCCGGCGCCGTCGACCGCCGCCGCGTGCGTCGCGCCGCCGGTCCCGGCGGCGATGCCGCGCGCGTCGAGCCAGGCGACGACCGTTCCCGCGACGTCGGCCTCCTCGTGGAGCAGGTGCCCGGCGCGCTCGAAGCGGTGGACGTCCGCCTGCGGCAACCGGCGCAGGAGGTCGCGCAGGTAGCGGCCCTGGAAGACCGGGTCGCGCGGGCCCCACATGATGAGCGCCGGGACGTCCAGGGTGGTGACACCCTCGGCGATCGCGTCGAGGGTGGCGCGGCTCGGGTGGTGCGGACCGGCGGGGATGTCCGCGACGAAGTCGGCGATGGCGTGCCGGTCGTGGCGCGTGCGGTAGGGCCGGCGGTAGGCCTCGCGGATGTCGTCGGGCAGGGCCGGACGCGGCAGGGCGAGGGTGGTGCGCAGGAACGTGTCGGTGCCCGACGTCGCCCAGCCGTGCACGGCGGGGTGCCCCGCCAGGCGCAGCAGGCCGGGGATCTCCGTGGCGTCGTCGTGGTGGACGGCCGTGTTGGTGAGGACGACGCCGGCGAGCCGGTCCCGGTGCTCCAGGGCCCACCCCAGGGAGATGACCCCGCCCCAGTCGTGGCCCACGGTGACGACCGGACCCGTGAGGCCGAGGGTGTCGGTGAGCGCCCCGAGCTCGCGGACGCGGTCCGCCAGGCGGCGCACCCGCCCGTCCCGCTGGGACAGGCCCATGCCGAGGTGGTCGACGGCGACGACGCGCCAGCCGTGCGCGGCGCCGGCGGCGAGGAGGTCGCGCCACAGGTAGGACCACGTCGGGTTGCCGTGGACGGCGAGCAGCGTGCCGCGCACGTCCCGCCCGGCGAGGTCGCCCGCGTTGTCGAGCACGTGCCAGCGCACGTCACCGTCGCCGCCGTCGTCGTGGACGGTGACGTAGCGGCTCCAGCCCGGCCGGACGCCCGGCAGCCCCGCGGCGTCGCCCTGCGCGGGGCCGCCGGGAGCCGAGACGTCGCGCGCGTCGGCCGCGAGGGCGTCGCGGCCGGTCACCAGGTCAGCTCGAGCATCGCCGTGTTGAGGCCCGACCCCACCCCCATGCACAGGATCCGGTCCCCGCTGGTGAGGCCGTCGGCCTGCGTCGCCAGGGTCATCGGCAGGGAGGCCGGGCCCACGTTGCCCCAGTGGGCGAAGGTGATCGGCACCCGGTCGGCGTCGAGGTCGATCGCGTCGATGATCGCCTTGGTGTACGGCGTGGAGATCTGGTGGGTGACGTACCGGTCCATCTCCTGCCAGCGGAACCCGGTGCCGTTGTGTGCCTCGCCCCAGGCGGCGACGACGAGCGCGAGCCCACCGGTGAGCAGGCCCTTGGTGTCGGTGAACATGCCGTCGAGGCTGCCCACGCACAGCTCGTGGTGCTCCGTGCCGGCGCGCGAGACGCCGCCGACGATCCGGTGACCGCCGGAGTGCACGTCCGCGCGACCGATGACGGCGGCGGCGGCCCCGCTGCCCAGGGTGAGCGAGGCGAACTCGCGGTGGTAGTCGGCCCGGGTGACGTCGGGGCCGCTGAGCCGCTCGAGGGTCAGCTCCTGGGTGGCGCGGGAGTCCTCGCTGTTGACGATGACGGCGTAGTCGATCTGCCCGGCGTCGATCATCATCGACGCGATCATCATGCCGTTGACGAAGCCGAGGCAGGCGTTGGCGATGTCGAAGTTCACCGCGGACGACGGCAGGCCGAGGCCGTGGTGGATGCGCACGGCGACGGACGGCTCGAGGTTGGTCCGCGTGACGGAGGTGTTGATGAGCAGACCGACGTCGGCCGGGTCGACGCCCGCCTCGGCCAGCGCCTTGGCGCCCGCCTCGATGGCGGGGTCGTCGAACCGGGTGCCCGGCTCCCACCAGCGCCGCTCGACGACGCCGGAGACCCGCTCGAGGAGGTTGTCCGGCAGGCGCAGCCGCTTGCGGGTCGGGGCGAGACGCTCCTCGAACTCCGCCGAGCTCACCCGCACGGGTGCCTCGATGTGGGTCACCGACAGCAAAGCGGCGTTGCGGTACCTGAAGGCTGCGTTCCCGGCGTGACTCACCCGGCGAATTTACAGGCGCCCCAACGCGGGTGCACATCCGGGCCCCCCGGCACCTGGGCCGCAGGGGCGCCGTTGTGACCAGGGTCACCGCCCGGGTCGGCCGGCCCCTCGGCCGCCCGGGCGGTGCGCGTCAGCGCTGCGACGAGGAGCGTCGGGCCACGTCGGCGTGGTCGAGGAAGAACTCGAGCGCGAAACGGCCGAAGGCCCACGTGAGGAACCCGACGAGGGGTCCACCGAGGAGAAGGAGGAGGCCGGAGAAGATCCACTGCCCGCCCCCGATGAACGGGTCGTCGGCGTTGGTGAACGCGGCGAGGCCCGCGAGGATCCCGAGGATCGCGTAGGCCACCGCGACGATGATGATGACGATGTAGACGATCTTCGCGAGCCCGGGGTTGATCCGCGCCGTGAACCGCATGTCCGTCAGGGGCGCCATGGTCGACGGCTTCGCCGGACCGGGCTGGGCGTAGGGCGGGTAACCCGGCTGCTGCTGGGCGGGGTAGCCGTAGGCCTGGCCCGGCTGCGGCTGACCCGGCTGCGGCTGACCCGGCTGCGGCTGGCCCGGCTGCGGCTGGCCGTACCCGGCCGGGGCGCCCGCGGCGCCGGCCGGGTAGCCGGGGTGGCCCGGCGCGGGCGGCGTGGGCTGGCCGCCACCGGGCGGCGGCGGGACCGGAGGGCCGGCGGGACGGTTGGTGGGCTGGTCGCTCATGGTGATCCTCATCTCTCTCGGGGGGTGCTGCCGGGGAGCCTATCGGCGGGCCGCTGCCCGGGATACTGCGCGTCCGGCGGCGACACCGTGGGAGCATGGCCCCCCACCCCCCGGTCGCCCTTCGGAGACGTCATGCCCACGCCCCACATCGCCGCCGCCCCGGGAGACTTCGCGCCCGCCGTCCTCATGCCGGGCGACCCCCGCCGCGCTCAGCGGATCGCCGAGCTGCTCATGCCGGACGCCCGGCTGGTCACGGACGTGCGCGGGATGCTCGGCTTCACCGGGACGGTGGACGGCAAGCCGCTCAGCGTCATGGGCTCCGGCATGGGGCAGCCGTCCGCGACGATCTACGCCACCGAGCTGTTCCGGGAGTACGGCGTCGAGCGGATCATCCGGGTGGGCACCGCCGGGGGCATCGCACCCGGCGTGCGCGTCGGCGACGTCCTCGTGGCGCTCGGCGCGCACACGGACTCGAGCATGAACCAGCTGCGCATCCCGGGGGTGAACTTCTCCGCCGTCGCATCCTACGAGCTGGTCGCCGCGGCGGTGCGGGCCGCGGAGGCTGACGAGCACGGCTCGCCCGTCCACGTGGGCACGATCATCTCGCGCGACCACTTCTACCTCTCGGTGCCCGACCAGACGGCCCGGCTCGGCGCCTACGGCGTCCTCGGCGTCGAGATGGAGGCGGCGGCGCTCTACGGCGCGGCCGCTGAGTTCGGCCGCCAGGCGCTCGCCGTCCTCACGGTCTCCGACCACCTCCTGGACTCCTCCCAGGACATGAGCGCCCAGGACCGGGAGACCCGCTTCCAGCGCGCGCTCGCGCTCGCGGTGGCTGCCGCCCACTGCTGACGCCCGCCCCGCTCGCCCCTCCGAGGGAGACGGCGGACGCCCCCTGCGCGCCGCGCCGCGGCGAGCATGCTTGCCGCGCGACCCACCCGTACGGGAGGCTTGCGACCGGCTCGACGAGCCGAGCGTGCGCACCGGCGCGACCAAGGAGAACGACATGCCCCTCTCGGCCTCGATCAAGCGGGACTTCACGCTCATGGCGATCCTGCTCGTCCCCGTGGCGATCGCCGTCAACGTCGTCGGTGGGCAGCTGGCCAAGAGCCTGCAGCTGTGGGTCTTCCTCGACTCGATCGGCACGTTCATCGTCGCCATGCTCGCTGGCCCGTGGATCGGGCTGGTCACCGGTGCCCTGAGCGTCCTCATCCTCGCCCTCGCCGACCCCACCATGGCGCCGTGGGCGATCCTCGCCGGTGCCATGGGCTTCCTCGTCGGCATGCTCGCCCGCCGCGGGATGTTCACCTCGGTCCCCCGCGCGGCGGTGAGCGCGCTCATCGTCACGGTCCTCTCGGTCGCCGTGTCGGTGCTCATCAGCTACTTCCTCTACGGCGGGTTCACCACGTCCGGCGTCTCGATCCTCACCGGCGCGATCAACGACTACTCCGACCTCCCGCTGTTCGCCGCCGTCGTCGCCTCCCACGTGCCGGCCGAGCTCATCGACAAGTTCCTCTCGGTGGGCATCGCCTACGTCGTCGTCCGCTCCCTCTCCAACCGGGCGCTCCTGCGCTTCCCGCAGGGCGAGGTCTTCCTCGCCGCGCGGAAGAAGGCCACGCGCCGGCCCACGGCCACCCCGGCCTGACCGTGGGCCCGTCCGCGCCCGCGGTACCGAGCCCCGCCCCGGGTGTCACGCTCGTCCGCTCCGGCAACGCGGTGCGGGACCTCAACCCGACGACGTGGGCGGTCGCCGCCCTCGTCCTCGCCGTCGTCTCCCAGCTGTGGCCGCTCACGTCGGTGGCCGTCGCCGTCGGCCTCTGTGCACTGCTCGCCGCCGTCGCCGGCCGCCTCGGGCCGTTCCTGCGGGGGTGGGCCGGCACCGTCCTCCTGCTCTCCGCCGTCATCGTGGCGATGCAGCTCCTCTTCATCTCCGGCCCCACCGAGGTCTTCCGCTGGGGCATCCTCACCGGTACCCGCGAGGGGTTCGAGCGCGGGCTCTCCTTCGCCGGCCGGATCATGGGGGTCGGCACGCCGCTGGTGCTCCTCGTCCAGGTCCTCGACGGCCACCGCGTCCGGCTCGAGCTCGAGCGCCGTCGGGTCCCGCCCCAGGCGGTGTACGTCGTCGTCGCCGCGCTCCACCTCATCCCCGTCATGAGCCGCCAGCAGGCCGCGATCCTCGACGCACAGCGGGCGCGCGGGGTGGAGACCGACGCCAACTGGTTCGTCCGGGCCCGCGCCTTCCTGCCCACCCTCATCCCGCTCATCCTCAGCTCCATCCTCGGCGTGGAGGAGAAGGCCCTCGCGCTCGAGTCGCGCGCGTTCACCGTCCGCGGCCCGCGCACCTCCCTGTACGCCGTCACCGACTCCGGCCTCGACCGTGCGCTCCGCTGGGCACTGGCCGCCGCGCTCGTCGGCGCCCTCGTCGTGAGGATTGCCTGGTGAGCGCCGACGCCGTCGAGGTCACGGGCCTCACCTACACCTACCCCACCGCCGAGGAGCCGAGCCTGCGGGACGTCTCGCTGCGGGTGCCGACGGGGACGATGTGCGCCGTCGTCGGGGCGAACGGCGCCGGCAAGACGACTCTGTGCCACGCGCTGCGGGGCTTCGTGCCGAACTTCTACAAGGGCGAGCTCACCGGGTCCGTGCGCGTGCTCGGCACGGACCTCGCCGAGACCGACGGCGACGACCTCGCCCGCACCGTCGGGTACGTCTTCGCCAACCCGTTCACCCAGATGAGCGGCATCACCTCCACCGTCTTCGACGAGCTGGCGTTCGGGCTCGGCAACCTGGGGGTACCACCCCTGGAGATCCGCGAGCGCGTGGAGGAGATGCTCGAGCGCGCCCGCCTCACGGAGCTGCGGGACCGACACCCGTTCCAGCTCTCCGGCGGGCAGCAGCAGCGCGTGGCGCTGGCGTCGGTGCTCGTCATGAACCAGCCGCTGCTCGTCATCGACGAGCCCACCAGCCAGCTGGACCCGCAGTCGACGGACGAGGTGTTCACGCTCATCACCCAGGCCCGCGACGCGGGCCGCACCATCGTCCTCGTGGAGCACGCCATGGAGCACGTCGCCGAGCACGCCGATCTCGTCGTCGTCCTCGACGCCGGTCGGGTGGTCGCCACCGGCACGCCGGCCGAGATCTTCCCCGACCCCGCCACCGCCGCGCACGGCGTGCGCGTACCCGAGGCGGTCCGGCTCACCGGCGAGCTGCGTCAGCGGGGGGTCGACGTCCCCGGGGCGCCGCTGACCATCCCCGCGCTGGCTGCGGCGCTCGGGCCGACCCGGGCGGGGCAGTGAGCATGGCCCTCGTCGAGCTCGACGACGTCTCCTACGTCTACCCCGGGGGCGTCCGCGCCGTCGACGGGGTGAGCCTCGCCGTGGGGGCCGGGGAGTCCGTCGCCATCATCGGCCAGAACGGCGCGGGCAAGACGACGACCGTGAAGTGCATGAACGCGCTGCTGCGCCCAAGCTCCGGGACGGTGCGCATCGCCGGCGAGGACACCCGGCGCCGCACGGCGGCACAGGTCGCGCGGAGCGTCGGCTACGTGTTCCAGAACCCTGACGACCAGATCTTCCAGCCCAGCGTCGCCAAGGAGATCGGCTACGGGCTGCGGCGCCTGCGCCTGGGCGCCGACGAGACGCAAGCGCGCGTCCAGGCGGCCGCCGACCTCGCCGGCCTGGGCGAGGCGCTCGACGAGAACCCGCACGACCTGCCGCTGTCCGTGCGCAAGTTCGTCACCATCGCGTCCGTCGTCGCCCTGGACTGCCCGGTGATGGTCTTCGACGAGCCCACGGCCGGTCAGGACCTCGCCGGGCTCGAGCGGATCGCCACGCTGCTCGACCGGATGCGCGAGGGCGGCAAGGCCGTCGTGACGATCACCCACGACATGGATTTCGTCGCCGCGAACGTCGAGCGGGTGGTCGTCATGGCCCGTGGCCGGGTGGTCACCGACGGGCCCGCGGCGAGGATCTTCGCCGACCGGGCGGCCATGGACGCGGCGCGCCTCGCCCAGCCGGCGGTGGCCGAGCTCGCGGCGCGCCTCGGCGTGCCCGACGTCGGCCTCGACGTCGGCGCTCTCGCGGACCGCCTGCGGCCTCACCGGGGCCCTGGCGCGTACCGCGACCCGGAAGGCTCGTTCCGATCGCCACCGCTTGGCTAGGATTTGAGCCCTTCGTGGCGCTAAGGGGGCAGCCATGGACGCGGACCCACCCCTCGTACGGGGAGATGCCACGCTCCCGCGCGCCGTCGTCGCCGTCCCCACCGTCGCGGGGCTGGACCGGCCGCGGTTGCGCGCGGCACTGGACCCCGTGCGGACGAGGCGGATCGGGCTCCTCGTGGGCGCGCCCGGCACGGGCAAGACGACGCTCGCCGCGCAGTGGGCCGCCACTCTCGACATCCCCGCCGCGTGGTGCCGGCTGCAGGCGGGAGCCGCCGTGCCAGGCCGGCTCGTCCAGTGGCTATGGCAGGCCGTGGCCCCGTGGCTCGACGGGCCGGTGGACGAGCCGCCGGCGGACGTCAGCGAGCTGGTGCTACGCCTCGAGACCCGGCGCGATGCCCTCCTGCTCGTCGTCGACGACCTCCACACCATCGCCGGCACGACGGCCGAGGCCGACCTCGAGCAGGTCCTCGTCCTCGCCCCGCCGGCGCTGAGGGTCCTCGTCGCCTCGCGACAGATGCCGCCCTTCAACCTCGCCCGCTCGGAGCTGCCGCCCCCGGTCGTCGTCACCGGGGACGACCTGCGCTTCCGCACGTGGGAGGTCGAGCGGCTCTTCCGGCACATCCACCACGCCCCGATCGCCCCGGGGGACGTCGCCGCCCTCGCCCGGTACACCCAGGGGTGGGCGGCAGCCCTCCAGCTGTTCCACCTGTCGACCCTCGGCGCACACCCCGCCGAGCGCCGACGCGCGATCCACGCCCTCGCCGGACGGTCCCGGTACGCGCAGGACTACCTCTCGGCCCAGGTGCTCGCCGGCCTGCCCCGCGAGACCCGGGACTTCCTGCGGCGCACGTGCGTCTTCGACATCCTCACCGCCGACCGGTGCGACGCCCTGCTCGGCACCGACGACGCGCAACGGACCCTCCACGAGCTCGAGCGGCGCCAGGCGCTGACGACGAGCGCCGACGGCGGGGAGAGCTTCAGCTACCACGAGGTGCTGCGGCGTCACCTCGAGACGGCGCTCCGCGAGGAGCTGGGCCCCGCCCGGAGCCGTGCGTGGTACCAGCGGGCGGCGCTGGTGCTCGAGGAGGAAGGCGCCGTCGCCGAGGCGCTGCGCGCCCGGTGCCGGGCGGAGGACTGGGAGGGCGTCCAGCGCCTCCTCGGGGAGTTCGGCGGCCGGATCCTCGGCGTGGGGGGCGCCGGCGGGGACAACCGCTGGGCCGCGATGCTGCCCGCCTGGCTCACCGAGTCGGACCCGTGGTGCCGCCTGGCGGAGGCCCGCCGGCTCCTCGCGGACGGCCAGCTGGACGCCGCGGACGCGGCGTCCCGCCAGGCGGAGGCGCAGTTCACCGACCCCGCAGCGCGCGCGCTGTGCCAGGACGTACGCCGGTCCGTCGCCACCTGGCGCGGCGGGCCTCCGCCGCCCCGGCCCCGGTGGGGTGACCTGCTGCGGGCCGCCACGCGCCACGACCCGTTGGCCGCGGCGCGGGCGGCGCACGAGTCCCCCGATCCCCGGGCGGTGATGACCGAGGGCCTCGCCCTCGTCCTCGCCGGCGACCAGCTCAACGGCCGCCGCGTCCTCGCGCGGGCGGCGGCCGAGTCCCCCGAGGTACCGCAGGCGGCACTGGCCGCCGAGCTGGTCCTGGTGACGCTCAGCGGCCTGGCCCGCGGCCCCGAGCACGGCTCCGGGCCGTTCGACCGGGTCCAGGTGGAAGCCGATCACCTGGGCATGACGTGGCTGGCCCGGCTCGCGCACGGCCTCGCGCTGGCCATCGGGGGGCACCGGGCGCGCGCGGAGGTCGCGGCGGTCGTCGCCGACCTCGAGCGGCGAGGGGACCGGTGGGCGGCCGCGCTCGTTGAGGCCACCGGCGTGCTCGCCGCCCTGCGCAGCGGCCGGGCGGAGCCGGACGCGCTCGAGGCGCTCGTCTGCCGGTCCCGAGAGCTCGACGCCGGCGTGCTGGAGGCGTGGGCCCGCGCCATCGGCGCCCTGGAGGGAGCGATCCTCGGGCTCCCGGACGCGGAGGCGACGGCGCGGGCGGCGGAGGCTGCCGCACGGGGTGCGGGGGTCCCCGGTGCCTCCGCGTTCGCGTACGCCGCGCTGGCCGCCACGAGCCCACGGAACCGCACCGAGCTCCTCACGCTGGCCCGGTCGACGGCCGGTGCCATCGGGCTGGGCTGCCGGCCGTGGGCCTGGGTGCCGAGCACGACGGTGTGGTCGCAGGAGGACACCGGGCCGCCCTCCCCCACGGCGCCGACGCCGGGGGCCCCGACGATGGAGCTCACCTGCTTCGGGGGGTTCCACCTCGTCGTCGACGCCCGCGTCGTCACCCTCGCCGCGGTCCGCCCGCGAGCGCGCGCCGCCCTGAAGTTCCTCGCGGTGCACGCGGGGCGCCCCGTCCACCGGGAGATCCTCGCCGACGCCCTGTGGGGCGACCTCCACCCGGACGCCGCGATGCACAACCTCCAGGTGAGCCTCTCCAGCCTGCGCCAGGCGCTCGAGCCGGGTGTCCCCGGCCGGCACAGCCGGCTCATCGTCCGCGACGGCGAGGCGTACACCCTCACCCTGCCGCCCGGCGCGCGCTGCGACGTCGTCGACTTCGAGCAGGCGCTCGCCGACACGGCGCGGGCCGACCGTGCAGGCGACGCCCCCGCCGCGGCGGCGGCGCTGCACCGGGCGGTCGCGGCCTACCGCGGGGACCTCTTCCCTGAGGAGGGGCCCGCCGAGTGGGTCGTCGGCTTCCGTGAGCGCTTCCGGTCCCGGGCCGCCGAGGCCGCGGCGACGCTCGCCGAGCGTGAGCTCGCGCGGGGCGACACGGCCGCCGCCGTCGCGGCCGCCCAACGCAGCACGGAGATCGACGAGTACCGCGACGATGCCTGGCGGGTGCTCATCGCCGCCCTGCGACGGGCCGGGGAGCCGGCGGCCGCCCAGCGCGCGATCCGGTCCTACGGGCGGGTCCTGTCCGCCCTGGGGATCGCCGACCCGGGCCTCACGCCCGCCCGCGGAACTCCACCTCGGCCAGTGCGACGGGAACCTCGGGCGTCGCCCCGTACGCCGAGAGGATCGTGACGCGGACGGCCTCGACGTCGTCGACCCCTCCCACGGAGACGGTCTGCGCGCCGCCCGTGTCCTCGAGCCGGACGTTGCGGACGACCGGTTCGGTGCCACCGGTGGTGTGCATCTCGAGCCGGATGTCCGCGGGGCGGCCCTCGGTGCGCCGCACCTCCTCGTCGTCGGAGTTGCCGGAGGTGACGAGCACGTGGACGAGGCGGAACGGCTCGTCGAACGCAAACTGCACCCACTCCCCCGCGGCCGCCTCCCCCAGCGGGGCCGGCGCCCACGACCGGTCGACGACGCCGTCGCGGGCCTGGGTGGCGAGCCGCCCCTCGGCCTCGCTGGAGAAGCCCACCTCGTGGAGCGGGACAACCTCGGTGTCCCCCGAGATGCGGTCGAGGGCCGCGGCGTAGCCGTCGGCGATCCGGTCGCGGAAGACCCACCCACCGCCGACCAGCAGCGCGAGGACCACGAGCGTGGTGACCAGCCCGGTGGGGAAGCGCCGGCGGCGGCGGGACCGCGGGCGGGTCCCGGCAGCGGGGCCCGGCCTCCGGTCGGGCCGGAGCATCCGCCGCCACCAGGACCGCTGGGCCTGGACGGGCGCGTCCGCGAGGCTGGCGCCGCACCGCCGGCAGAACTTCCGGGTCGGCACGTTCCCGGCCGCGCAGCTGCCGCAGATGAGGTCACCGGGAGCGGGCGGGGGTTCGTCCGCCACCGGGGGTGGCACGCGTCGCCGCGGCGCGGGTGCCCCCGGGCGGACCGCGGCGGGCTTGCGCGGGCCGGCCCCGGCTGAGGGGCGGGACGGACCGGGGGCCGGGCGGGAGGGACCGGGGGCCGGGCGGGTCGCGCCCGGGGTGGTGACGCCGGGGGTGGTGACGGCGGGCGTCGTGACGGCGCCACCGCCGCCGTCGGGCGCGGTGGTGGCAGCCGCCCCCGTCGCGGCGGTGGTCGCGCTCTCCGGTGTCGCGTCCGAGCGGGGCGTGCGCGCACCGGCGACGTCCCGCGCGGCTCCGGCCACCTGACGCGCGGACGTGACGCCCGAGGTGTCGATGCCCGCCCGGCCGGCCAGGTCCCGCAGGAGGTGCGAGCCACCCGAGCGCTTGGCGCCCCCGGCCGCCCCGGTGACGCGGGCCGCGTGCCCGCCCGTGGCCCGGTCGGCCGCCGCGGCGAGAGCGCCCGCCGCGACGCCCGCCGCACCGGCGCCGGCCGCGCCCCGCGCGGGCGAGGACCCGGCCGCGGGCACCTCGGCGCCCAGGCCGTCCGTGGGGTCGGACCCGGACGCGTCGGCGTCGGCGTCGGCGTCGGCGTCGGCGTCGGCGTCGGCGTCGGACCCAGCGGCGTCGTCCGGCTCGGACGCAACGGCGTCGTCGGGCTCGGACGCCGTGGGCGCGGGCATGCCGGGCGCCGCCGCGTCCGCGGGCGCCGGCGCCTCGCCGTCCGCCCACTCGAGGTAGCTGCCGCAGTTCCCGCAGAAGAGCTCGCCCGCCTCGTTGGGCGTGCCGCACTCAGGACAGGTCTGCATGGGAAGCCTCCACGATCTCCAGGGTGTGTGGGACGTGGGCCGGCTTGACCCCCGACACGACCGCCTCGGCCCGCCGGCGGTCGACCGCGCCGGCGTCCGGGACCACGACGCGCACGGTGAGGTGCGACCGGGCGGTGCCAGGCAGATCGCCCCCGGTCGCCGCCGACCACACGCTGCCGCCGGTGTCCGTCACCTCGACCTGCCCGCCGATCGAGAGCCGCACGGCGGCGGCCACGCCGGCGAGGGTGCCCCGGCGCCGGTGCAGCGCCGCCGCACCGGCGATGATCTCCCGGCGGCGCTCGTCGGACCACGACTCGTCGACCTCGATGCCCACCCACTCGGCGAGCCAGAGGAGGAAGTCCGGCGGGGCGAGCGCGGGATCGACGTAGGCGTCCAGGCCGTCGAGAGTGGCGAAGATCGGGGCGAGCGCCTCGTCGAAGGCGACGACGAAACGCTGGAGGAAGTCGTCCTCCTGGTAGACGGCGGGCAGCTGCTGCGCGACGGGTGCCGCGCTCGCCAGGCCTGGCACGATCCCGCGCATCATCGGCTCCCGCTGACGCGTACCTGGTGCCGGAACGAGAAGGCGAGCGCGTGGGGGTCGAGGTCGATCCGCTGGACCGGGTCACCGCGGCGGCCCGTGATGGGGTCGGCGCCGAAGATCTTCACGTCCTCGACGATCTCCGTCCCGGTGAGCGCCTGGAGGACGGCGAAGACCTCGCCCGCCTGCACGGGCCGGCCGAACGGCCACCCCTCACCGTCGGGCCCGCCGGTGAGGGGGTCGAAGTAGCGGTTGAGCGCCCGGACGGCCTCGCGCTCGAGGAGCGTGGCGTCGCTCCGCGCGCGGGCGGTGAGGCGGGCGACGACGGTGACCCCCTGGTAGAACGGCGGCTCCACGAGGACGCGAGCGCCGACCGGCCGCCGCTCGTCGAGGTACTCGGCGATCGCCGCGAGGGAGATCGGCGACGGGATGAGGTCCTCGAAACGCAGCTGGGCGTCCTCGTCCGGCACCGCCGCGGGCACGACGAGCAGGCGCACCCCGCCGGCGTCCTCGGGGGCGCTGGCGGGCACGCAGCGCACGCGGGTGATCCCCGGTGCAGCCCGGCGGGCGAGCTGCTCGTAGTCCTCCGCCGTGATGGCCCGGTCGCGGGTGCGCAGGGCCAGCGGTCCCCGCTCCCTCGCCTCGGCCACGGTCTCGCCCGCCACCCCGCCGAGGGCCGGGCGGCGGTTCTCGACCCGGTCCACCGTGGCCACCGACGTCCGCAGGACGCTGACCGCCCCGGCGGCGACGTTGCCGTCCACCCCGCCGCCGGTGCGGTACACCGGCACGCGCAGCGGCGCTCCCTTCGGCGGGACCGCCCCGTAGTGGCGCAGGGTGCCGTCCGGCTGCCGCACCGCCGGCGGGAAGTGAATCTCCCCCCGGGTCCGGTCGAGCCGGACGACGTGGTCCTCCGGCCCGGACCCGGCGAACGAGTCCACCTCGGTCCACGGCTCCCACCCCGCACCCCCGGCGACGTCGACGACGAACGGCGGGCCGCCGGCGACGACCGGCACGCGCTGGAGCACGAAGACCTGCCCGGGCACCCCCTCGGACAGCCCCACGACCTCGTCGAGGACCGTCTCGGAGTGGGTCGCGGGCACGGTGCCGCCGATGGTGAAGGCGCTCGCCGCGCTGATCGTCGGGGACGCACTGTAGGTCGGGTACCCCTCGTCCGGCTCGATCACCCGGCAGCGCAGCCACCCCGCCCGGCGGTGGTCGATGACGGAGGCGGAGTGCGTCGCCGGCACGTGGAGGACGAGGTCGCCGGCCCGGTTGAGCCCGCCGGTCCCGTCGCTGTCGACCTCGCAGGGCGCCCAGTCCGTGCCGGTCCACGCCTCCCAGGCGAGCGGCGGGTTCCGGGGGTCGACGCCCACGCCCTGGACGTCGCTGTCGATCCGCAGGACGACGACGCACGACGGCGCGGCGTCGTCGAGCCCGAGGAGCAGGACGTCGCCCGGGAGGGGCGGGGACGTGAAGCAGGCGAACCGGTCACCGGTGCGCAGCGGCTCGGCGCGGTCCACCGGGTCGCCGTCGACCGCCTGCGTCACCACGTGGACGAGTGACCGCGGCGAGATGGTGAGGGCGCGCGAGGTGACGAACACGACCGCCTCCTCGGTGTCCGTGCGCACCGTCGCCGCCTCCGCGAGCTCGGGGATGGTCACCGGCTCCGGCTGCGGGGCGGAGAGCCAGTAGGTGAGGTGCGCCGCGGCCGCCGTCGGCGGGTGGAGCCGGACGCCGAGGAGGTCGAGGAAGGTGATGTAGAGCCGGTCGGGGACGCGGTTGAGCCGGTAGGAGAGCTGGTCGACCATGAAGGCGAAGGTCTCGATGAGCGTGACGCCCGGGTCGGAGACGTTGTGGTCGCTCCACTCCGGGCAGGTGTTCTGGACCCGGCGCTTGGCGTCGTCGACGAGGTCCTGGAACCGGCGGTCGTCGAGGTTCGGGGCGGGCAGCATCGCCTCAGCCACCTCCTTCGTGCTGGGGGATGACGTAGAACGGGAAGACGAGGTTGCGGGGGTCGTTCGTGCCCCGGACGCTGTAGGCGACGTCGATGAGGAGCACGCCCTCGTCGACGGCGTCGAAGCGGACCGTCACGCCGTGGAGGTCGATGCGCGGCTCCCACCGCTCGAGCGAGACGCGGACGGCGTAGGCGATGTCCCCCGCGGTGGAGGCGTCGGCCGGGGCGAAGACGTAGTCGTGGACGGCGCACCCGAACTCCGGGCGCATCGGCCGCTCGCCGGGGGAGGTGGCGAGGATGAGGCGGATGCTCTCCTCGATCTCGCGCTCCTGGGTCACCAGGGCGATGCGCCCGGTCTGGTCGGCGCGCAGCGGGAAGGCCCAGCCGGCGCCGATGAACTCCTGACCCATGCCGTCCCTCCTCAGTTGATCCGGACCAGGGCGCCACGGATCGTCGTCGTGGCGTTCGCGGCGAGCTCCGCCGTCGCGTTCGCGCTGACCTTGACCGTGGCGCCGGTGACCTCCACCGCCGTGCTCCCCTCGACCGCGACCTTCATCCCCTTGAGGGTGAGCGCGGACGTCGCCTCGAGCGTGACGTTCTTCCCCCGCACGGCGACGTCCCCGGTGCTGGTGGACACCGAGACGTTCTTCTCCGCGGTGACGGACACGTCGGCCTTCGCGGTGACGGTGACCGGTCCGCCGGAGACGATCTCGATGGCCTTGTCCGCCTTCTGCACGAGCGTGATCCGCTGGCCGTCGGCCGTGCGCAGCGTGAGCTTCTCCTCGCCGGGCTTCTCGAGCATCTCCACCACGAGCCCGGTGCGCGAGACCCAGGCCCGGCGGATCACGGCCCCGTCCGTCTGGCCGACGTGCTCGGACCAGGCGGCCGTGGGGGCGTCCTTGCCGTTGTAGAGGCCGCCGAGGACGTACGGCTCCTGGAAGTCGCCCTGCCCGAACGCGACGAGGACCTCGTCCCCCACCTCGGGCAGGACGACGGCGCCCCGGCCCTTGCCCGCCCCCGCCTGGACCGTGCGCGCCCACCAGCTCTCGTACTGGTTGTCGAGGACCGGGAAGGTGATCCGGACCCGCCCGAGATTCTCGGGGTCCCTCAGGTTGGTCACCACGCCGGTGAGCACGCCGGGGATCCGGGCCGACGTCTGCTGCCGGCCGCCCCCGAGGACCCCGTAGGTGGAGCGGTCCGAGCCCCCGGCCACGGTGAAGGACGTGCGGTACCCGAGGTCGGGGTCGAGCTCGTGGTGCACGGAGCTGAGGAGGTACTTGCCGTCGACGAACGCGCCGGCGCCGCGCAGCGTCACCGCGGTGCCCGCGTGGAGGTGGGGGTTGCCGCGCACCACCCCGTCGAGCTCGGCGAAGCCGGCCGCCCGCCGTTCCGCGAGGGGGGCGGTGCGGGCATCGACGTGGTCCATCGTCCCGACCGCGGACACCGGCTCCACGTGGGTGCGCCCGCCCACCGTGGCGGCGAGCGTCTTCGGCGTCGTGGAGCCGAGCACGGCGCCCGCCGTCGCCGTGGGGGCCGTGGCGACGAGGGCCTTCTTCGCCGTGACGTCCCAGCCGCGCACCTCGACGCCCGGGACCTGGCCGGTGCCCGTGACGGTCGCGCGCAGCGCCAGGAGGTTGACACCCGCCTCGATGACGGCCGTGCTCTGCCGGGCGCCCCCGGTGGGTGCGCGGGCGGCGTCGCCGGGTCGGGCGAACCGCAGGGTCCTCCCCTGGACGCTGATGACGGCCCCCACGGTGTCCGCCAGGCGGTGGAGGAAGTCCCAGTCGGTGAGGCCGTCCTGGGCGAGGTGGGTGAACTTCGGCCCGATGGCCTGCGTCTCACCGACCATGCCGACCTCGCCCGCGATGACCCTGACGATGTCGCTCGCCGTCATGTCGGGGAACGCCCGTACCCGCGAGGCGCCGTGGAGGCGATGGGTGCGGTCGAGGCCGCGCACGACGGTGAAGGCGCCCTCCGGGCCGATGTCCCGCTCGATGGCGGTGATCTCCGCGTCGATGAGGGGCGTGGGCCCGCCGGACCCGCTCGACTGCACGGACACCGTCATGGGCGCGCCCATCCTCGCCCCGAGGGCGGTGAGGACGCGGTCGTGCGGGTCGCTGAACCGCAGGACCGCGAGGGCGGGCAGGTGCCGGCTCTCGTCCACCTCCACGGCGACGAGCGTCGCGGCGACGTCGGGGTTCATCGGTGTGCCGGCGACCGTCACCACCGGCGTGTGGGCGTACTCCTCACCGGGCACGGGCCACCTCCGCCGCGCGTGGCGCGCCCGCGGCCCCGGCCGGGCCCAGCTCGCTGAGTGCGGGCACGAGCACCGTGCTGCCGGGCCGCAGCCGGAACGGGTTGTCCAGGCCGTTGGCGTCCGCGAGTGCGCGCCACAGCGCCGGGTCGCCGTACTCGCGGTAGGCGATCCCCGCCAGGGTGTCGCCCTCGACGAGCGTGTGGACCCGGCGTGGCACCGGGCTGCCAGACGTGGGGTTCTGCCGGGGGGCCTCCCCCGCCAGCTCCGACAGCGTGACGGTGCACACCGCGCGGATGGGGACGCCACTGGAGGTGAAGAGCGTGTACTTGGCCTGGACGCTGCCGATGTAGGCGAGGAACCCGGTGAGCCCGCCCCAGCGGAAGAGCACCCACGGTGGGGAGTCCTTCTTCTGGTCGTGGGAGGCCGACGTCGGCACGCAGCAGGCGAACAGCCGGTCCACGCGCTTGACGACGCTGTCGTCCTGGGTGCTGGAGGCGTCGAAGAACATCTCCAGGGCGAGCGTCGAGGGCTGGGGGCCGTTGTACTGCGGCGGGCCGCTGCGCTGGTTTCCGGTCCCCGTCTGGCGGGCCCAGCTCGCCGCCTTCGCGAGGGTGAGCTCGCGGGGGTTGAACTGGAACTCGATACGGTCCAGCGCCGGCCCCGGCTTGGCGAGCGAGCCGTCCGCCGAGGGCTCGTAGAGCTGGAGGTACGCGTGCTCGAGCTTGGGACGGGAGCTGCCCGACGCGGCGGCGACCTTGCCGGCGCCGGCGGCCTCGAATCCCACGGGCGAGGGGGTCATGGCGGCACTCAGCCCTTTCCACCGGGTGAGATGAACCCGTGGTGGGCGATCTCGACGGTCTCGGTGAGGACCTTGGGGTTGTCGGGGGTCATCGCCGGACCGGTCCAGCGCACCGGCACGACGTCGAGCAGGCCCCACTGGGCGATGACGGTCCCGTTCGCGCTCATCGCCTGGATGACCCCGGTGTGGCGCTCGTAGCCGCTGGCCATGCTGGCGATCCAGCGGGCGAGCTTCTCGGTGTCCTTGCCCAGCGGCCGGGTGAGCTTGATGTTGGAGTACTTCAGCCGGGTGGGCAGCTGCCAGACGGCGGTGTTGTGCCCGCCCTCCTCGCGGGTCTCCATCACCACCTCCGCGCCGAGGCCCTCGCAGCTGCTGAACGAGCCGAGGTCCACGCCGTCGAGCGTGACGACGTAGCGCACGCTCATCGCGGTGTCGATCTCCTGGAGCACGCTCATCAGGTCCACCTCCCATCCGTTCGTCGGCCGCGGCGCTCGCGGTCGAGGAGGACCTCCGCCCGCAGGCGTCGGGTGAGGGCCGGGAGCAGGCGCCGGGCCAGCACGTCGAGCTGCTCGGCCGTGAAGTCCGCGGGACCACCGGCCGGCGCGTCGGCCTCGGGTGCCTGCGCGCCCGGGGGGTCCGAGGCGGGTGGCGCGGGGGCGGGGACCTCGGCCGGGGAAGGGTCGACCGCGAGCGCGTCGTCGGGCGGGGCCGCGTCCGCGCCGCGGCCCCGCATCGACGGGGCATCGGAGGGGCGGGTCAGAGGCAGGGGTGCGGCGAGGTCCCACGCGCCCGGCCGGGGCGCGGGCCGGGGGCTCGGGAGCACGCCCGCGCGCCAGCGGGCGACGACGGGTTCCGCCGTCGCCGGCGCCACGGCGGCCACGCCGGTCCCGACCGTCGCGGGCGCGGGCGCGGGCGCGGGTGTGGTCGGCGGGAGGAGGGTCGGCGCGGCCGGCGCCAGGGCGACGGGGGTGCCCGGCGCCCGTCCGGCGGCGTCCGGCGCGGTGCCTCGATCCGCCAGCGCGACGGTGGACCGGCGGGTCGCTGATGACTGGGCGCCGAGGCCGGCGGCCGCCGAGGGGAGCCGGCCCGCCGGACTGGGCGCGACGGGACCGGTCCGCGTGTCCCCCGCCACGGCGGTCTGGACGCCGCTGCCCGGTCGAGCCGTCTCGTGCCGACCGGCGGTCCCGAGCGGGCCGAGGTGGCGCTGGACCGCGTAGCCCTGGGCGAGCGGACCACGAGCGGCGCCCAGCTCCGTGGCAGGCAGCGCGCGCGGCTCCGCGGCTGGCAGCACTCCCAGATCCGCGGGGGGCAGCACTCCCAGGTCCGCGGCGGGCAGCACTCCCAGGTCCGCGGCGGGCAGCACACCCCGCTCCGGGGCCGGCACGGGCCGTGCGTCGACGGCGGGAGGGCGCGGGGCGGCCGCGCCCGCCGCGGCGACACCCCGGTCCACCGGGCCGGGTCCGCCGCGTGGCGGCGAGGCGGGGATGGCCGTGGTCCCGCGAGCCGCGCGCGCGAGGGTGCGCTCGGCGGGTGGCACGGCGGGTGGCACGGCGCGCGGCGCGCCCGCCGCCGTCCCCTCGCTCAGGGCGCGACCGACGCCCGACGGCGCAGGGCCCACCGCACGCTCCTCACGGGGCGGCGCTGTCACGGCCCCCAGCACGGCACCTGCCACCGAGGCGGTGGGGACGCGCTGCACCGGGACGCCCGCAGGCAGCGACGCTGGCTCGCGCTGCGCGGCGCCGGACGTCGTCCCTCCCGTGCGCGCCACGCGGGCGACCGTGAGCTCCCCCGGCCCGGACGCAGGTGCGGCGCCCCTCCGCGCACCCCCGGCCGGAGCGATGGCCGGCGCGGGCGCGGAGGACACCCCGGTCGGCGCGGGCGCGGCTGAGCGCTCGGCCGGCGCCGTCGGGACTGAGAGCTCGGGCGCCGCGGTCGGGACTGAGAGCTCGGGCACCGGCTCACGGGGGACGGCCGCGGCGGGAGCCAGACCGAGAACGCCGACGGACTCGGGTGCCGCAGCCGCCGGGGGCGCGGTCCCCTCGACGGCGCGCGCGGCGCCGACGTCGGCCGCCGGCATCGGCACGCGCTCATCGGCACGCGGCGGCAGCGCGAGTGCCGCACGCGGGGGCGCCGGGGCGTCGGCCGGCGGCGGCACTGCCGCGGCGGTCCCCCGCGGCGGCGTGGCGGCGGCGCGCGGACCCTCGGGGAGGGCGCTCAGGACCGGACGCGAGGGGGTCGCCCCGATGGGCGCGGTGGTTCCGCGCGCCGCACGGGCCACGGTCGGCCCGCTGGACACGGACGCGCGCCCACCGTCGCCTGTCTCTCGCGGGGCGACGACCGCGGGAGCTCCCGGCATCCGCCACGGGAGCGCGGCTGACGTGGCTCCCCCCGCGTCGCCGGACCGGCCGGCGTCACCGGCGGGGAGACCTCCCCCCGCGGGGCGGTGCGCCAGCACCGGCACGGCCGCGCCTGGGTGGTCACCGCGCTCCGCTGCTGCCACTACCGGTGCCGCCGCGGGCTCAACTTTCACCGCCGGAACCATGCCCGGTGCCGCCGCGAGGTCGGGCGTCACCGGCGGAACCAGCTGCGGTGCCGCCGCGGGCTCAACTTTCACCGCCGGAGCGATGGCTGGTGCCGCCGCGGCGGGGCCGGGTGGCACCGGAGGAGCCGTGTCAGGCGCCGGGGTGGCACCTACTCCGACCTGGCCGGCATCGGCCGGGCGCGCGCTCCGGCCCGGCAGGTCGGCCGGCGAGGCGGTAGGGCTGGGGGCGCGCTGGATGGCCGGACCATTGGCGGAGGGAGCGGCGGCTCCGGGCACGACCCGCTCGCCGATGCTGGCAGCGGCAACCCCGGGCACGACCCGCTCGCCGTTGCTGCGAGCGGCAACTCCGGGCACGACCTGGGCACTGCTGGTCGCGGCAACTGCTGACGCGACCTGGGCACTGCTGGTCGCGGCAACTGCTGGCGCGACCCGTGCGTCGGACGTGGGAGCGGCGCGGGCCGGGCCCGCGGTGCGCTGGACGGCCGGCCCCTCGGCAGCCGGCCCGCTGGCCCGGGGCCGCGCCGCATCGCCGCCGCCCGCCGGGGCGCCGCCGCCCTCCGGTACCGCACTGCCCTTGATGGACGTCCCCAGCGGCGGCCGCACGGCGGTTCCCGGCGAGGGAGCGACCGGCGCTGCCCGCGTCACGCCCTGCGGTGCCGGACCAGGCACTGCCGCGCCCCCGCCCCGCACGTCGTCAGCCCGAGCGGAACGCGCGACCGACGGCAACGGGGCGCCGAGGCCCAGGCGCCGGTGCCGGTGCCCCACCGAACCGAGCGCCCAGGCGGCGTCGCCCGCCGCGGACGCAGCAGCCCCCGCAGCCGACCCGCCAGCCGGGGCCGGACCGCTGCCCGACGGCGCACCGGAAGGCACTGTCCCCGCCGCAGGCACCGTCGTCCGCTGGATCGGCACATAGGTCGCGGTCCCGTCGGACCAGCTCCCCGACGCGGACGGAGCGTCCCAGCCGGACGCCGCCGGCAGGTCCCCGGCCGCCCCGGCGGCCACCGGCGCAGCGACGCCGCCACTCGGACCCTCGTCACGAGCGGTGGGGGCGTGCGGCGCGCCGGGCCCGAACCCGCCCGGACCGCCCGGCACCGCGACCTCGGCAGGCGGCCCGCCCGGACCGCCGTCGGGCACGGCGAGCTCGGCAGGCGGTCCCTCGAGGGCGGGCACCGCCCGGTCCGGCGGCCGGTGAAGGTCCGGCGGCCGGTGAAGGTCCGGCGGCCGGTTGAGGACGAGGCCCTCGGGCACGACGGGGTGGTGGTGCGTGAGCGGCAGCCCGGCCACCCCGCCCGCGGCGGTCATCGCCCCGGTGGCGGGCGTCGCGCCCGTGAGGGTGCTGCGCTGGAGGGCCGACGTCACCTCCGCACCGGCCCACGCCGACGACGACCCCAGGCCGCGACCGTCGCCGTCGACCACCCCGGAGAACGTCATGGGCGTGACGACGTGGCTCATCGACGTCGTGAGGGAGGGGTTGCGCCAGGACGCCCAGGGCGCGGGCGTGGCCTCCCGCACCATCGGGCTCGGGCCGGCCGACACCCGCTGGAGGGGCGGCAGGAACGCCCACCCGGTGGGTGAGGCGGCCGGCTCCGCACGCGGCGGCGCCGCCGCCGGCTCAGCACGCGGCGCCGCAACCCGCTCAGCCGACGGCGGCGACGCGTCGTCGCGCTGCCAGGGCCACCGCACCGCTCACCCCTCCTCGGACAGGCGCGTGTTGATGGCGGCGATCTCGCGGACATAGCGCAGCCGCTGCGGGTGCTCGAGGTCGAGGATGTCGTCGAGCGGCCAGTGGAAGTGGTAGGCGACGTACGCGACCTCCTCGTAGATGCGGTCGGGCGCGTACGTCACGATTCCCCCAGGCGGCCACCGGAGAGGTCGAGGGTGAACCGGTGGGCACACTGCGGGCACGTCACCGCCGCCCGCGTGTGCCCCTCGGCGTTGATCCGGCGGTAGAGGTCCTGGAGGAACGCGACGTCGGAGGCGAACATGTTCTCCACGACGCTCGCCGTCACCGACGGCAGCGTCCCCAGCGCGGTGATGACCCGCGCGAGGAGCACCACCGTGGTGAACGCCGCGTTCTCCTGGACGCGCGCGTCGTACAGGGGCAGGAGCTCGTCCCGCGCGGTGGCGAGCCGCATGCTGCCGCGCGTGTGGAGCACGCCGTCGGCATCGAGGTAGCCGCGTGGGAGCTCGAAGTCGAACTCCGTGCGCAGCGCCTCGCCGCGCCGTGGCTCGGCACCCGGCGCCTCCCCCGGTGCCTCCCGGTCGGCCTGCGGCTCGAGCGCGGCGCCCCCCATCGCTCGTCGCATCAGACGAACTCCATCTCGTCCCAGCAGACGGTGAACGTCTCCGCGAGCGGCTCGGTGGAGCCTGCCTTGAGGGAGCCCCCCATCTCGACGTCCTTGATCCACACGTTGCGGAAGTTCATCCGCTTGATGGGCTGGGAGTCGGAGGTGTAGATGACCACCTCGGCGGTCTTCCGCGCCCCCTTGAGGTCGCCCTGCATGACGGCCTTGAGCCAGTCGGTGATCGTCTTGGAGTCGGTGAGGCCGCGCTTGACCTTGAACTCCCCCGGCTTCTGCCGGCCCATCATCTGCCGGGAGACGTACTTCCCGTCCTGTGTCTGCTGCTGGTAGGTCACCTTGTCGACCTCGGCCTTGAGGCCGCTGACCTCCATGACGTGCGGGACTCGGACGCCGTCGATCGCCACGCTGAACGCGTATGCGGTGGCCATGTCCATGGGGTCGGCGAGTGGCATCGTTCACCCTCCTTCGGGTCTGTACGGGCTCTGTGCGGGCTCGGTGCGGGACTTACTCGTTGACCAGGCTCGTCCCGCCGGAGAACTGGGCGAGCTGGAACACGACGAACTCCGCCGGCTTCACCGGGGCGACGCCGATGAGGCAGGTCACCTGGCCGGCGTCGATCGCCTCGGAGGGGTTCGTCTCGCGGTCGCACTTGACGTAGTACGCCTCGTCCGGGGTGAGCCCGAAGAGCGCGCCCTTGCGCCACTCGTTGACGAGGAACGCCGAGATGGTCCGGCGGACCCGGGCCCACAGCGCGTCGTCGTTGGGCTCGAAGACCACCCACTGGGTGCCCACGAGGATGGACTCCTCGAGGTAGTTGAAGAGCCGGCGGACGTTGAGGTAGCGCCACGCCGGGTCACTCGAGAGCGTCCGGGCGCCCCACACGCGGATCCCGCGGCCCGGGAAGCTGCGGATGCAGTTGATCCCCGCGGGGTTGAGCAGGTCGTGCTCGGCCTTGGTGATGTTCGTCTGCAGCGAGATGGCCCCGCGGACCACCTCGTTCGCCGGTGCCTTGTGCACGCCGCGGGTGTCGTCGTTGCGCGCCCACACCCCGGCCATGTGGCCCGACGGCGGGACGAACCGGTTGGTGCCCGAGGAGGGGTCGAAGACCTTGACGTAGGGCCAGTACAGCGCGGCGAACTTCGAGTCGTACCCGGCGCCGTCGACCCGCCACTCCTTGACCTGCTGCGCGGACAGTCCCGGCGGGGCATCGAGGATCGCCATGCGGTCCCCCATGAGCTCGCAGTGCGCGATCATCGCGACCTGGACGGCCTGAACCGTCTCGAGGTCGACCGCCCCCTGCTCGTACGCGGCGATGAGGTCGGGGACGGCGACCATGGTGATGTCGTCGATGGCCTCGAGGCCGCTGAACCCGGTCCGGTCGGCGGCGTCGCCGACGTAGTCCTGGGCGCCCAGGCGATCCGTGCTCGGAAGCTCCGGCTCCGGCTCGGGGGCGACGAGGCCCACCTTGCCCTTGTCCGGCTTCATGAGTGCGCTGCCGGCGACGACCTCCTCGATCGTCACGAGCTTGGACTGGGTGCTCACCTTGGTGGCGACGTTGTCCGCGCCCTTCTTCGTCGTCACGCCGTCGAAGGTCTCCACCGGCTTGTCGTCGACGTTGATGACGAGCTTGAAGCGGTCGTCGGCGGGCTTGTCGCCGTCGGGGTCCGCAACCTCGACGGTGATCGGCTTGGCGTCCGCCGACTTGGCGACGATGCGGTACCCGCCCAGCCGGGCCTCGGGCTTGCCGGCGATCGCCCGCCGCCCGTTGCCGTTCGCGCTGGCGTGGCCGTTCTCCCCGTCGGCGCCGATGCGGACGATGTAGCAGTTGCCCCCACCGTTGAGGAAGTAGCCGTAGACCGAGTGCGCGAGGTAGGAGCCGGGGACGAAGTCCCCGAAGGTCTCGGAGAACTGGGTCCAGTTCGACACGAGCGTGGGGGCGTTGACCGGCCCCTTCTCCGCGAGCCCCACGAAGGCCGCGACGGCGGTGCCTACGCCTTCGATCGGCCGAGACCCCGCCTCGACCTCCTCGACGTACACACCCGGTGACAGATAGGTCGGCATGGTTTCCCTCCTGGGCCGAAAGCACGTATCGACAGACTTGCCGCTGGGCCCGGCGGCCGAGAGGTCCCTGCGGCCGACAACCGGGGAAGGCCGCGCTGCACCTTCGGGCACGCGGCCGAGGGCGCCCCTAGACCTCGTCCTCGAGCTCCTCGCCGTCCTCGCTCACCCGCTGGACGGCCGGGGCGGCCATGGCGCGTTCCGCGGTGTCCGCGGCCTCCCGTTCGAACCGGTCGGCGGGGTCACTCACGCGCACGCCGCCACCCGCCGGGCTGCCGTCCACCGGACCGCTGCGCTGCTGGACGACGTGGGTGAGCTCGTGCGCGAGCACCCGGCGGCCGGCGTCCGAGGCGGGGTCGAAGCCGCCCTGCCCGAAGACGACGTCGCGGCCCACGGTGTAGGCGTGCGCGTCGACGGCCTGGGCGGAGGCGTGTGCGGCGGCGTCGTCGTGCACCCGCACGTCGGAGAAGTCGTGGCCGAGGCGCGTCTCCATCTCCGCACGCACCTCCGCGGGCAGGGCCGAGCCGCGTCCGGAGCCGACGACGTCCAGCACCGGGGAGCGTTCCTCCTCGACGAGGTCGCTGACGGCACCGTTGCCCGCGGCCCGCTGAAGCTGCAGGAGGCCGTCGGCGCCCAGGACGTCGGGGCGACCCAGCGCCGCCGCCCGCCCGAGCAGCGCGTCGGCAGCGGGCGCCGGGCGCGCCGCGGCCGGGCCTGGGGCCCGGGCGCCGTCGCGGTGGTCATGGTCGTGGTCGTGCATGGCAGCCTCCCGCCGTCGGACCGGGCCAGGATGCCCACGCACCCGGCGGCCGCCCAGGGGCGCCGGAGCGGTCCGAGGAGGCGGCCTCGGCTGCCCTATCGGGCGACGCCCGGCGCCGGGACCAGCAGCGGCCAGTACGCCCCGAACTCGCTCTCCAGGGTGAGCCGGCCGAGCTTGCGGTACTCGCGCTGGACGGCGACGACGAGGTGGCGCATGAGGACCGCACCGCCGTCCGCCGCGGCGAGGTACGCGGCCGTGACCGCCGCCGAGCGGATCGCCCCGCCCGCCATCTCGAACGCCCGCGCGCAGAAGTCGAGGTCGAGGTCGTCGCCGCGAGGCAGCTCTGGGCCCAGGCAGCGGTCCCACAGCGCGCGCCGGTGGCCCGGGTCCGGCAGCGGGAAGTCGACGACGACGTCGAGGCGGCGGGTGAACGCCTCGTCGATGTTGGCCCGGAGGTTGGTGGCGAGGATCGCCAGGCCGTCGAAGGACTCCATCCGCTGGAGGAGGTAGGCGCTCTCGATGTTCGCGTAGCGGTCGTGGGCGTCCTTGACCTCCGACCGCTTGCCGAAGACGGCGTCGGCCTCGTCGAAGAGGAGGACGGCGTTGACGCCGGCAGCGGCGCTGAAGATCCGCTCGAGGTTCTTCTCCGTCTCCCCCACGTACTTGTCGACGACGGTGGCGAGGTCGACGACGTACAGCTCGAGACCCAGGTCCGCGGCGACCACCTCCGCCGACATGGTCTTGCCGGTGCCCGAGTCGCCGGCGAACAGCGCCGCGACGCCGTGCCCGCGCCCGCCACCCGGGCGCATGCGCCAGTCGCCGAGGACCCGCTCGCGGTGCCGGGCCCGCAGAGCGACCTCGTGGAGCGCGGTGCGGACCGCGGGCGGCAGCACGAGGTCCGCCCAGCCGACGGCGGGGTCGACCCGGTGGGCGAGGCGCTCCAGCGCGGTGCCGTTCTCGGCCCGCGCCCCGGCGCGCACCTCTGCCGCCCGCACCCGGCCGTCGGGGTTGAGCCGAGCCTGGGCGCGGGCCGCCTCGGCGGCGCGGGCGACCTGCTCCGGGCGGAGCCGGAACTGCGCGGTGGCGGCGGCCTCGTCGACGTCCGCGGGCAGCCCGGCGCCCGCGAGGGCGTGCGCCCACAGCCGGCCACGCTCCGCCGCGGTGCTGGCGGGGACGTCGGCGAGGAGCGGAGGGCGCGCCGACCACGCCGGGTCCCACGTGCACTCACCGACGACGAGGACGGGCAGGTCCTCCGTGAGCAGCGGCGCGAGGAGCGCGGGCCGGTCGCGGGCCTCGCGGAGCACGTCGGCCCCGACGGCCACCAGCCCCGCACCGGTGAGCCGGGCCTCCCGGACGGCGAGGCGCGCCAGGCCGGCCGGCGCCGGCTCGGCCGCGAGGCGGGCGAGGTCCACGACGAGCGCGTGACGGCCGGTGCGCCCCAGCGCCTCGACCGCGAGGACCCGGCCCGAGCCGGTGGCCGGCTGGCGCAGGTAGACCAGGCGGGCGCCGGCCGCGAGGGCCCGGGCCAGCGGCTCGGCGTCCCCCCAGGGCAGGTCGGGGACATCGTCGGCGAGGACACCGGCGAGGGCGGGGTCCGGGGCGTCGTCCCCGAGGAGGTGGCCGACCACGCGGTCGGGCGCCCGCAGCGACCGCCCCGGCAGCGACCGGTCGCCGTCCTCGACGGTGACGAGGCCACCGGTGACGAGCGGGCCGTGGAGGACCCGCGCGCGGGCGGGCGCCGAGGCGAGCGGCAGGCCGCACAGCGCCAGGGCGACCGCCACGGACGGGCGGCGCCTCGTGACGTCGTCGTTGAGGTAGCCGAAGAGCTGCTCGAACCGCGCGTCGAGGTCGCAGGCGAGGGCGACGAGGAGGAGCTCGACGTCGAGGGCGTCGAGGCCGAACGCACGCGCGAGCGCGCGCAGCCGCAGCCGGGCGCCGGCCGCCTCGGCGGCGTCGGCGCGTTCCTCGGCCGCGGCGAGCGCCGCACCCCCGACCGGCGGGGCCGGCGAGGCGCGGTGGGCGAGCAGGCGGTCGACGGCCTCGTCGCTGAGGTAGAGGCCGCGGAACGGATCGTCCGGCTGGGGGTCGACGCGGCGTCGCTCCGCCACGAGGGCGCGGACGCGTTCCTCGACGATCCGAGCCCGGTCGAGGAGGTGGGCGACGCTCGCTGCATCCCCTGCGCTCCCCGGGCTGCCGGGGCTCCCCGCCGCGCCCTCCGCACGCGTCGCACCGTCCCCGGCGCGGACGTCGGTGCTCACCGCGGCTTCCGGGCTCGCGGCTTGCGGCCGCTTCCCGCGGCCGCCGGCTCAGGTGGCGGCGGTGGGGGCGCGGCGGCCTCCCCCTCGCCCGCGTCGTCCTCGTCGCGGTCCGGACGCCGCTGGCGCCGCTCGACGGCGCCCCCGTCCCGGTCGCCGATCTCGATGACCGGCCCCTCCTGGACCGGCGGACCGGCGGCGAGCAGCACCCCGGTCTGCACCGGGGCATTGACGACGAGGTCGAGGGACGGCTTGAGCTGGCCACCGAGGGCGGACCACACGTCGGCGAACCCGCGGTCCTCGGGCGGCGGCAACCCCACGCTCACCGTGGCGCGGGTCCCGTCCAGGGCCAACCCGTCGCCGACGAGCGAGGGCAGGACCTCGTACCGCAGGAAGCAGCGCAGGAGGGTGTCGAGGAGGCGGTGCTCGTCCTCGGGGCGCTGCGTCCACGCGGTGACGAGGTAGGAGAGCTTGAAGCGCCGGTTCGGTGGACGCCGTGCGGTGACCGCCCCGTCGTCCCCCCGCTCGACGACAAACCCGCGCTCGCGCCAGCGCGGGTCCTCGCGCAGGTCGTAGAGGTACATGTTGACGGTGGGCGAGTTCCGCCGGGCGGCCCAGTCCGTCGTCGGGGCGTCGAAGACCACCTCGACGTCGGACCCCTGCAGCGCCTCCTCGCGGACGATGGTGCGCAGGGCGTCGTCGATCTCCGGGATCACCGCTCACCCCCGGCCGAGGAAGCTGGGCGGGGAGTAGGTCCGGGGGACGACGAGCATGGAGGGCGCCGTCACCTCGCCGAAGGTCGGGCCGGCGACGCTCGTCGCCGTGAGATCGCGGTTGCCCAGCTGGTCCTTGGGCACGATGAGGACGGGGACCCGCAGGGTCCCGTCGGGGCGGACGACGAACGGCCCGCGCCAGCTCGTGATCCCCGGGTCCCACGCGAGGTCGATCTCGGCACCGGGTGGGAAGTCGACCCCGTAGGCGAGCGTCGCCTCCCCCGGCACGGCGATCGGGGGCAGGAGCCGCAGGCGCGGCTGCAGCACCTCCATGGGGGCGGTGTCGGTGTCGCTCACCGGGGCGTCGTCGGGAGCGGGCGCCGGGTCGTCCGGGGCCGGCGCCGGGTCACCGGGCGGGGACGTCGGGCCGTCGGGCGGGGACGTCGGGTCGTCGGGCGGGGACGTCGAGTCACCGGGCGGGGACGTCGGCTCGTCGGGCGGAGACGTCGGGTCACCGGGCGGGAGCGTCGGGTCGTCGGGCGGGGACGTCGAGTCACCGGGGGCAGGCGACGGGACGGCGCCGACGCCGACGCCGACCGTGATGTCGCCCGAGCCGGCCTGCACTGGCCCGAGGGTGAGCGTGAGCTCCCGGCTCGCCCCCGGCGCGAGCGCGCCCAGGGCGCAGGAGCCGTCGGCCGCGAGGCAGCCGAGGTCCGGCTCGGCCTCCGCCGCGCCCGGCCCGGCCTCCGCGGGGCCGGCGGCCGCGGGGACGACGACGTCGGGGTACGTGGTCGTCAGCGTGACGTCCTCGGCGTCGCCCGGCCCGACGTTGGTCACCGTGATCGTCGCCGGCACCGGCTCCCCGCCCACCCACGCCCGGTCGGTGGCGACCTCGAGGTCCACCTGGACGTCGGGCTCGAGGACGGGCGCCGGTGGCGGCGTCGTCGGCGGGTCCGTGGGAGGCGGGGTGGTGGGAGGCGGGGTGGTGGGCGGCTCGGTGGGGGGCGGCGTCGTCGGTGGCTCGGTGGGCGGGTCGGTGGGCGGCTCCGTGGTCGGCTCGGGCGTCGTCGGCGTGGGCGCGGGATCGACGGACACGCGCACGACATCGACGTTGTCCCCGGTCTCGGGGTCGGGCGTCGGCGCGGTGACGCGGCCCCACACGGGGTGCGTGCCGACGTCGGCCCCGACCAGGGTGAAGGTGAGGACCACCTCGTCCTCCGGCGCCGGCGTCGTCGGGTCGTCCGCGCCGGGCAGCAGGACGGCCGGGTCGTCCTCGCCCGGGACGGGGACCTCGCGGCCCGGCGGCACCGGCACCGTGCACGTGAGGACCTGACCGGCCCGCGTGCAGGTCGCCGGGAGCGCACCGGCCGTCGTGAGGCCGGCGGGCAGCTCGATCTCGACGGCGACGCCGCGCGCGGGCGCGGGCCCCGCGTTCGACACCGTCGCGGTGAGCGTCGTCGCGCCGCCCTGCTCGATCCCCGTGGGGACCACCTCGAGCTCCACGGACAGGTCGGCCCAGGGCTGGTAGACCGGGTCGGTGAGCTCGCGCCGCCCGTCGTCCTCCGAGACGTCCTTGCGGACGATCTCGCGCACCGCGCCTCCGTCGACGGCGATGGCGTAGATCCCGGTGTTGTACCAATCGCTGCTCGGGTAGCCCGAGAAGGCGATCTCCTCGCCGTCGGGGGACCACGCCGGGTCGGCGGAGAAGCTGACCGCGTCGGGGTCCTCGCCCTGGATGCCCAGGAGCAGCTCGACGTCCGTGACGAGCTGGGGGGCATCGGGGCCGGCCGGCGGGGCACCGTCCAGGGTGAGCAGCCAGAGCTCGCCGTACCGGTCGTAGACGACGCGGCTGCCGTCCGGCGACCACGCGGGGGTCGAGCCGGTGAACTCGTCGACGCAGCCCCCGCTGTCGGGGAAGCAGAACTCTCCGCCCTCGGGCGCGAGGACGTGGTCGGTGCCGGTCTCGACGTCGAGGACGGTCAGGGTGCCCCAGTCGCCGTCGAGGCCGTCGACGAAGACGATGCGGGCGCCGTCCGGCGACCACGACGGGGACGAGGCGGTGTAGTAGATGTCGCCGACAGGAGGATCGGCGAGCGCGGAGCGCACTGCGCCGGTGGCGAGGTCGAGGAGGTGGATCTGGGGAGGGACCACGACGCTGGTGGAGTAGTTCGTGCGGACGAAGGCGATCTGGTCCCCGGCCGGGGACCACGCCGGCTCGTCGTCGACATCACCCGGGGCGCGGACGTACTCCAAGGGGTCGGCGAGGGCGCCGGTGAAGTCCCGGTCGTAGGTCGTGGGGGTGGAGGCGTCGGAGACCACCAGCTCGCGGCCGGCGTCCTGCGTCGCCTGCCCCCGGTCCGCGCTGAAGACGACTTGCGTGCCGTCCGGGGAGTACGACGGGTCGGCGTCGTCGAGCACGACCGGGTCGGGGTCGGGCAGCTCGGGGTAGGGGTTGGGCACGAGCTGGCGCGTCGCAGCCAGCGTCCGCCACTCGGCGCCGTCCTCGGCCACTGCGTCGGCGACGTCGGCGGGGTCGGAGTACGGCGCCTCGTCGTACGTCTCCTGCTCGGTGAACGCCAGGCGCGGCTCGCCCGGCTCGGGGGCGAGGAGGACGGCGGGCAGCGCGGTCGGGGCGTCGCCGAGCAGGCCGCTGACGGCGAGCGCGGGCAGGGCCACCGCCAGGGCGGTGCCCGCGGCCAGCACCGTCCTGGCCGTGCGTCCTCGTCTCACGTACCTTCCCCTCGTCCGGCGTGACACACCCACGGTGACCGCGCCCGGCGGTGCACCGTCACCCAGGCGGGGACAGCACTTCGGGCAGCCGGGCGCGCACGATGGGGCAGCGCGCTCAGATCAGGCCCTCCCGCAGCGCGTACGCCACGGCGTGGGAGCGGTTGCGCAGCTGCAGGCGGCTGGTGACGTCGTGCAGGACGTTCTTCACCGTGCGCTCGGAGTAGGCCAGCTGGCGGGCGACCTCGCCGGTGTCGTACCCCTCGGCGATGAGCCGCAGGACCTGGATCTCCCGCGCGGCGAGGCCGGTGAAGGTGAGGCCCCGCGGACCGAGGACCTGGCGCTGGAGCCGGCCCACCTGGTCCAGCAGGCGCCCGAGGAGGTCCGGGGGGACGGCGCCGTCGCCCGCGGCGGCGCCGCCGATGACCTGGACGAGGCGCTCCGGCGTCGCCTCTCCGCGCCGCACGATCCCGACGACACCCGCCTCGACGGCGGCGATGAGCTCGTCGTCACCGAGGTGGCCCACCACGAGCACCGTGCGCGTGAACCCGCGCCGCTGCACGACGTGGAGCATCCGCAGGGTCTCGTCATCGACGGCATCGGCCACCACGACGGCGACGAGCGCGGCGTCGATCTCGTCGGAGCTCACCACCCGGATCTCCGGACGTGGTCGCAGCTGGCTGACCACCCCGGCTTCCGAGATCGGGTCGCGCGCACTGACCCATACCGACACCCGTTCCATGACACGCCCCTCTCGCCGGGGTGGTGCGGCGCCTGTCGCCGGCGCCGGTGGCGGCGTCCGTTGCCTGCGACCGGCGGCCCCCCTCGGTGCGGAGAGTCTGCTCGGGTGCACTCTTCGTGCAGTCAACGGTGGCTCAACGGGCACCGGACGTGCCCCACAGAGCGGCCCCGCCGTGCCCCCGGCAGCCGACCGGTGCGGCATACGGTCCCGGCATGAGCACGACGGCGAAGCTCGAGACCCCCACCGTGCAGATGGCGGCCGGCTCGGTCGAGACCATCCCCCTGCAGATCCGCAACGACTCCGACATCGTCGAGGGCTACCGGCTGGAGGTCCTCGGCGTGCCCAGCGCCTGGGCGACGATCGAGCCGGCGGAGATCACCGGTCTCTACCCCGGCGCCGAGACCACGGCGACGGTGGCGTTCCACCCGCCGCGCAACGCGTCGGCCCCGGCCGGCGAGCTGAGCTTCGGGGTGCGGATCGTCCCCACCGAGCACCCCGAGCAGGCCGTCGTCCCCGAGGGGGTCGTCGAGGTCCTGCCCTTCCTCGACACGACGGCGGAGCTCATCCCCCGCGCGTCCCGGGGGCGGCGCGGCGCCCGCCACCAGCTCGCCGTCGACAACCGCGGCAACGTCGCCATCACGGTCGACCTCTACGGGGCCGACGACGGGCACCTGCTCACGGTGAGCCCCCGGCCCGAGCGGGTGACGGTCGAGCCGGGTCAGGCGGCCTTCGCGGACGTGCGGGTCAAGCCGGTCTCGTCGCTGTGGCGCGGCCCGTCGATCACGCACCCCTTCACCGTCACCGCCCGCACGGAGGAGACCTCCTCGGTCACCCTCGACGGCACCCACCTCCAGGAGGCCCTGGTCCCCCGCTGGCTGCCCAAGGCGCTGCTCGCCGCTCTCGCCCTGCTGCTCCTCCTGGCGGCGCTGTGGTTCCTCGTCCTGCGCCCCACCATCGTCTCCACCGCGCAGGAGGCCGTGGAGGAACCCGTCGCCCAGGCGAACGAGCGCGCGGACGAGGCGGCGGCGCAGGCGGACGAGGCGGCGGCTGAGGCGGAGGAGGCGGTGGTGGCCGCCCAGAGCGCCCAGGGCGCCGCGTCCCAGGCCGGGGAGGCCGCCGTCGAGGCCAACGAGCTCGTCGGGGCACCGGTGCTCCAGGAGATCGCCGTGCCGCTCTCCGACCGCCTGCAGGCGCAGACGCCGCCGGCGACGACGACCACGCGGACCTTCACCGTCGAGGAGGGGGCGACGGTGCGGCTCAACGACTTCGTCGTGAGCAACCCGCAGGGCGACTTCGGGCGGGTCCAGGTCGAGCTCGACGGGCAGACGCTCTTCGACCTCGCGCTGGAGAACTTCCGCGACGTGGACTACCACTTCCAGTCCCCGATCGTCGCGGGGTCCGGCGCCGAGCTGACGATGACCGTGCGCTGCGACGAGGTCGGCGTCCCGCCCGCCCAGAACCCGCCGCCGACCACCTGCGACACCGCCGTCTACTACGGCGGCACGCTGGCGCGGCCACCGCAGCCGGAGTCGTGAGCGCCTGATGCCCATGGGGCCGGCCCTGCGCGCCGGTGACACCACCCTGTGCCCGCTCTTCGACGGCCCGAAGCCCCACGTGGGCGGGCCGATCACCCCGGCGGCGACCGTGCCGACGGTCCTCATCGGGGGCGCGCCCGCGGCGGTGGCCAACAAGATCCCGGGCGGCATCGTGTGCGTCTCCCCCGCGCCGAACGGCATCGCCATGGGCAGCCTCACCGTCCTCATCGGAAGCTTCCCCGCCGCCCGGCTCGGGGACCTGACCCTGCACGGCACGCCCATCGCGCCCGGCCCCGGGATGCCCACGGTGATCATCGGCGGCTGACGCGGCGCCGCTCGCGACCGGCCGTAACCGAGTTTCAGAGACCAATGGCTAACAGAAAACTCTTGACCGCCGCGTGAGGCGGTCGGCACAGTGCCCCTGTCCGGTCGGCGGTGCAGCCGGCCCCACGGGAGGAACGACATGAGACGAGCGCTAGCCCTCGGCAGCATCCTCGCGGTCACGGTGACCGCGGCGATCCTGCCCGCGTCGGCCGACACCGCGGCCCCCACCGCCGTCGGCGATGTCTCGCTCGGCTGGGACCGTAGCGACGCCCCGCAGCGGACGCTGCGCGACGGCACCGCCGCCGAGGTGGGCCTCACCCAGGAGTTCCTCGACGCCATCGAGCCCGCCCTGGAGGCCGGCCTCGACACGGAGCCGAACCCGCTCTACCCGGGCGCCGTCTCCCTCGTCGCCGCCCAGGGCGTCGTCGTCGACCGCACGAGCACGGGCCACGCCCTGCGCTGGGCGGACGCGACGACCGAGCTCCCGGCGGAGGAGTGGGTGCCCATGGCCCCCGACACGATCTTCGACATCGCGTCGCTGTCCAAGCTCTTCACCGCCGTCTCGGTCATGCAGCTCGTCGAGGACGGCGAGATCGCCCTCGACGACACGGCGGCCTCCTACCTGCCCGCGTTCGGGGCCAACGGCAAGGAGGAGGTGACGCTCACCCAGCTCCTCACCCACACCGCCGGCCTGCCGGCGTGGGTCAACCTCTACAGCGCCCCCGACGCCGAGGCGAGCCTGCAGCGGGTCTACGACGTCGCGCTCGCCACCCCGCCGGGCACCCGCTACGTCTACAGCGACCTCGGCCTCATCACCCTCGGCAAGATCGTCGAGGAGGTCTCCGGGCTCACCCTCGACGCCTACGTCGCCGAGCACATCACCGGCCCCCTGGGCATGACGGACACCATGTACAACCCGCCCGCCGAGCTGCTCGGGCGGATCGCCGCGACCGAGTACCAGGCGACGCCCGACCGGGGCCTGGTCCACGGCGAGGTCCACGACGAGAACGCCTGGGCGCTCGACGGCGTCGCCGGGCACGCCGGGGTGTTCTCCACCGCCGACGACGTCGCCGTCTTCGGCCAGATGCTCCTCAACGGCGGGGTGTACGACGGCGCCCGCATCCTCGAGGCGGCGACCGTCGAGGAGATGATGCAGGACTACACCGGCCAGCTCGGCGCCGACCACCGCGGGCTCGGGCCGGAGCTCGAGGCGTGGGTTCTACCACGACGTCCTCACCAGCGCGGACAGCGCCGGGCACACCGGCTACACGGGCACCTCGCTCGTCATCGACCCGCGGACCGAGACCATCGCCGTCCTCATGACCAACCGGGTCCACCCGAGCCGCGCCTGGGGCAGCATCAACCCGGCCCGCCGCGCCGTCGCCCGCGCCGCCGGCCTCGCCACCCCGGTGACCGGCTTCGGCCGCGACGAGGCGTGGTACTCCGGCATCGGGGACGAGCTGACGAACACCCTCACCTTCGACGTCACCGCCCCGGACGGCGCCGACCTCGAGCTCGACCTCTGGTACCACACCGAGCCCACGGACCTCCTCCACGTCGAGGCCTCCGACGACGACGGCGAGACCTGGGTGCCGCTGGACGGCACCCTCACGGCGGGCACGGTGGTCCGCGAGAGCGACGGCACCGTCGCGGGCGACGGCGAGTGGCGCTGGTGGGACGCCGACTTCGCCCTCGGCGACCTCTCGGGCGAGGTGACCGTCCGCCTGCGCTACGTCACGGACGCCAACACCGCCGGGCGCGGCGTCTACCTCGACCGCATCACGGTCACCGCCGGCGCGGAGCGGCTCTTCGACGACTGGCTCACCTCCGACGCCGCCACCATCACCGCCGACGGCTGGTACCGGGTGGCCGAGAACGGCCTCACGCCCGTCGACACCGCGCCCGTCGAGCAGTTCCGTGCCTACTGGGTGGACGCCTTCAACGAGGGCATCTACTCCCCCGCCCAGGTGAGCGAGCTCGTCAGCGAGGCGCAGAACATCGGCGCCAACGCGCTCGTCGTCCAGGTGGGCCGCCGGTTCGACTGCTTCTGCAACGACTCGGCCTTCCCGCGCACGCAGGCGGGCATCGACGCCGCCCCGTACGACCCGCTGGAGGAGGTCATCGACCAGGCGCACGCCGCCGGGATCGAGGTCCACGCCTGGGTCAACGCGACGACGCTGTGGAACTCCGCGACGGCGCCGACGGACCCCGAGCACGCGTACAACCAGCACGGCCCCGACGCCGAGGGGGCGGACAGCTGGCTCAACGTCAAGGTCAACGGTGACGACCGGGCGGGGAACAACACCTACATCGACCCCGCTCACCCCGACGCGGTCGACTACATGGTCGACGGGATCGCCTCGATCACCGAGAACTACGACGTCGACGGCGTCAACCTCGACTACATCCGCTACCCCGACTTCAACGCTACGCAGACCCAGAACGACTGGGGCTACTCCGAACTCTCGCTCTCCCGGTTCGCCGCCGCGACGGGCCGCACCGACCGTCCCGCGCCCGACGACCCCGAGTTCAGTGACTGGCGCCGCGACCAGGTCTCGAACCTCGTCCGCAAGATCTACGTCTCGATGTACGAGGTGGACCCGCAGGACCGCCTGAGCATCAACGGGATCACCTACTCCTTCGGCCCGCCGAGCTACGAGGAGGGCTGGGAGGGCACCCGCCCCTACGCAGAGGTTCTGCAGGACTGGAGGGGATGGTTCGACGAGGGGATCATCGACACCATCACGGCGATGAACTACAAGCGGAACTGGATGCCCGACCAGGCGCAGATGTTCGCCGAGTGGAACGCCGCGCTCGTGGAGTACCGGGGCGACCGGCACGCGGTCTCCGGCCCGGCCCTCTACCTCAACGAGGTCGAGGACTCCGTGGCCCAGGCCCAGCAGATCGTCGAGCTCGGGCTCGACGGCTGGAGCGGGTACTCCTACGCCAACCCCTCGCTCACGGCCAACGCCTCGCCGTCGGGCGCGGTCAAGGACGCCGAGCGCGACGCCCTCGCCATCGCGCTGCGCGCGGACGTCTTCGCCGAGGACGCCGTCGTGCCGGAGATGACGTGGAAGACCCAGCCGACGACCGGCACGGTGTCCGGCCGCGTCGAGCTCGCCTCGGGCGACGTCGCCGACCAGGTCGACGTCGTGCTCGTCCCCGTGGAGGGAACGGCCGGGGAGCCGGTCGCGGCCCGTACCGACGGCTCGGGCTGGTTCGGGGTGCTCGACCTCGCGCCCGGGCGCTACCGGGTGGAGACCGTGGAGGACACGGGCACGGCGCCGGTGGTCGCCACCATCGTCGCCGGTGAGGTGACGGACGTGTCGCTGGTGCCGGGCGAGGACCCGACCGACCCGCCCACCGACCCGACCGACCCGCCGACCGACCCCACCGACCCGCCGACTGACCCCACCGACCCGCCCACCGACCCGACCGACCCGCCGACTGACCCCACCGACCCGCCGACTGACCCCACGGACCCGCCCACCGACCCGACCGACCCGCCCACGACGGACGAGCCGACCGGTGGGGTGGACCCGACCGGTGACCCGGGCGACGGAGCCGACCCGAGCGACGGGCCGACCGGTGGGACCGACCCGACGGACAGCCCGACGCGGCCCGGAGGCGCGCTGCCGGACACCGGCGTCGGGGGCTCGGCCGCGCCGTGGGCGGCGGTCCTGCTCCTCGCCGGGGCGCTCACCGCGTTCGCGGTGCGACGCCGCGCGGTGAGCGGCACCTGAGACGTCCCGGCAGCGGATCACACACGGGCAGATCCGCTGCCGGGACCCCGCCGGCCGTCAGCTGAGCGCGACGGCGGTCAGCGGTGACCCGGTGTCGATGTACAGCGTGCCGCCGGGGATGACGGCTCTCCCGATCGCTGCCAGTGCCGGTGGGTACAGGTGGGGGTGGCGTCCGTCGAGGGCGCCCACCCGGCACCCGAAGGCGAGGTCGAACAGCGCCGTCCCCGGGACGAGCGCGAACGCCTCGACCGGTGCGCACATCGTCGACACCACCCCGGCCTCGATCTCCCGCGCGCAGGTCGCGCGGGTGCGCGCAATCCCCGCGGCCGAGCGGTCGAGGACGAGGACGTGCCCGTCGGGCCCGAGCCGGCGGGCGACCTCGCGCGCCGCCGCGCCCGGCGCTCCCCCGACCTCCAGCACCCGCAGGCCCGGCCGGAGCGGCAGGGCGTCCACGACGCGCGCCAGCCGGGGCGACAGGGCGCCCGTCATCGGCGCGGCCCCGGCGACCCGCGCCCCCGCAACGTGCCCGCCGTCGGCGTCAGAGACGTCACGCGACCACGCTGGCGCACGGACGCCCCGTCCGGCAAGGCCCCGGTGAGTTCTCGGGCCGGGGCCGGTCTACACGGGGGTACTGCTCGCCACCCATGAGAGGACCGCGCCGTGACCGCACCAGGCGCCGGGATTGCCCCGCCCACCCCACCGCCCTCGACCGCCATGCGCACGTTCGGACACGTCCTCGTCAACACCGCGGTGGCGAACGTGACGACGAGCTACCTGTGGTGGGCGCTCACGTTCTGGGCGTACCTGGAGACCCGCTCCGTGCTCGCTACCGGCCTCGTCGGCGGCGCCTACATGCTGTTCGTGTCGTTCAGCAGCATCTTCTTCGGCACGGTCGTCGACCACCACCGCAAGCTCGTCGTCATGCGCCTGTCGACGACGCTGACGTTCCTCGCCTTCTCGGTCGCCACGGCGATGTTCCTCCTGCTGCCCGAGGCCACGATCACCGACCTCGGCGCCCCGTGGTTCTGGACCTTCGGCGTCGTCATCCTCGCCGGTGCCGTCATCGAGCACATGCGGAACATCGCCCTGTCGACCACGGTGACGATGCTCGTGCCGGACGACCGGCGGGCGAAGGCCAACGGCCTCGTCGGGACGGTCCAGGGCATCGGGTTCATCGTGACGAGCGTGTTCAGCGGCCTGTCCGTCGGCCTCCTGGGGATGGGCGCGACGCTCCTCATCGCCCTCGGTCTCACCGCCGCGACGTTCCTCCACCTGCTGACGATCCGGTTCCCGGAGGACCGCGCCGTCGCCGCGCCCGCCGAGAACGCCCTCGCCTCCATCGACCTGCGGGGCTCCATCCGCGTCATCCGCGCGGCCTCCGGGCTCTTCGCCCTCATCATCTTCTCGACGTTCAACAACCTCATCACCGGGGTGCAGATCGCGCTGATGGACGCCTACGGGCTCGAGATCTTCAGCGTGGAGGGATGGGGCCTGGTGTTCGCCTTCGCGTCGACCGGCTTCATCATCGGCGGCGCGCTCATCGCACGGTTCGGCCTGGGCGCGGACCCTATGCGCACGATGCTGCTCGTCGTCGCCGGCATGGGCGTCGTCGGAGCCGGCTTCACCGTCCGCGAGTCCGGGATCCTGCTCGTGTCCGGTCTCTTCCTCTTCTTCGCCCTCGTGCCGGCGGTCGAGGCGGCCGAGCAGACGGTGATCCAGCGGGTCGTCCCGCTCGAGCGGCAGGGACGGGTCTTCGGCTTCGCCATGGCGTTCGAGACCGCGGCCGCCCCCATCACGGCGTTCGCCATCGCCCCCGTCGCCGAGCTGGTCGTCATCCCGTACGCCCGTACCGAGGCCGGGCGCGAGGCCTGCGCCCGTTCCTCGGCGACGGCGAGAGCCGGGGCATCGCCTTGATCTTCGTCATCAGCAGCCTCGTCATGGTGGCCGCCGCCCTCATCGCCTTCCGCACGCCGGTCTACCGCGCGCTGTCGCAGACCTACCGGGCCTCCGCGCCGCCGGTGGAGGAGACGACGGCGAGCGCGGCACCCGGGACGACGGCCGCGGAGGCCGCCCCCGCGACGTCACCGCCCGGCGCGGACGGGTCGCCCGCTCGCGCGGCCATCGGGGAGGACCGCACCGGCTGAGGGGCTAGGACGCCCCGCGGTACGGGTCGGCGATGCCGACGTAGGTGGTCTCCAGGTACTCCTTGATCCCCTCGAGGCCGCCCTCGCGCCCGACCCCGGACTCCTTCACGCCACCGAAGGGTGCGGCGGGGTTGGAGACGACGCCGGAGTTGAGGCCGAGCATCCCGAACTCCAGCTCCTCCGCGAGGCGCAGGCCGCGGTCGAGGTCGCGGGTGTAGGCGTAGGCGACGAGGCCGTACTCGGTGTCGTTGGCCCGCGCGACGGCCTCGGCCTCGTCGGTGAACGTCGTGATGGAGACGACCGGGCCGAAGATCTCCTCCCGGTGGATCCGCGCCTCCTCGCCGGCACCGGTGAGGACGGTCGCGGGGTAGAACCAGCCCCGCCGTCGGGCACCTCGCCGCCGACGAGCAGGTGGGCGCCGTGCGCGACGGCGTCCTCAACGAGGCCGGCGACCTTGTCCCGGCCTTGGCCTCGATGAGGGGGCCGACCTGGACGTCCGGCTCGAGGCCGGGGCCCATCCGCAGGGCGCGCACGCGCTCGACGAGGCACTCGGTGAACTCCTCGGCGACGTCGGCGTGGACGAGGAAGCGGTTCCCGGCCGTGCACGCCTCACCGATGTTGCGGAACTTCGCGGACATCGCGCCGTCGACGGCGGCCGGGACGTCGGCGTCGGCGAAGACGAGGAACGGCGCGTTCCCGCCGAGCTCCATCGAGGTGCGCAGGACGTGCTCGGACGCCGCCGCGAGCAGAGTGCGGCCCACCGGCGTCGACCCGGTGAAGGAGAGCTTGCGCAGCCGCGGGTCGGCGAGGAGCGGCCCCGTCGCGTCGCTCGCCCGCGAGGTGGGGAGGACGTTGAGGACGCCCGGCGGCAGACCGGCGTCCTGGAGGACCTCCGCGAGGAGCAGCGCGGTGAGCGGGGTGAGCTGCGCGGGCTTGAGGACGACGGTGCACCCCGCCGCGAGCGCGGGCCCGATCTTGCGGGTGGCCATGGCGAGCGGGAAGTTCCACGGGGTGACGAGCAGCGTCGGGCCGACCGGGCGGGTGAGGACGAGGATCCGCGAGCCCGCGTCGGTCGCGGTGTTGTACCGGCCCGTGACGCGCACGGCCTCCTCGGCGAACCAGCGCAGGAACTCGGCGCCGTAGGTCACCTCCCCCTTCGCCTCGGCGAACGGCTTGCCCATCTCCAACGTCATGAGGGTGGCGAAGTCGTCCGCCCGCTCGACGACGGCTCGGAACGCCGTCATGAGGATCTCGGAGCGGGCCCGCGGCGCGGCCCGCGCCCAGTCCCGCTGCGCGCGGTGCGCGGCGTCCAGCGCGGCGAGGGCGTCGTCGGGGGTCGCGTCGGCGACGTCGGCGAGCAGCTCACCGGTGGCCGGGTCGGTCACCGGGAACGTGTCACCGCCCGAGGCGGGGCGCCAGGTCCCGTCGACGAGCAGCCCGGTCGGGACGGTGCGGAGGAGGTCGGCCGTCCGGGGCGTCGCCCGGGCCGTGTCGTGCGGTGCGCTCATCCTCCGAGTGAACACCCGTCGCCCGCGCGCGGCGAGGCGTCCCCCTCCCCTTGCGGGATGCCCGTGACTCGGCTCACACTCGTGCCTACGGGGAGTTCACACCGATGTGGGGTGAGGTCGTGAAGACGCAGACCGACGAGTTCGAGATGCTGCCCATGCTGGCGCGGGGCAAGCACCGCAACCCTCGCAAGGGGGCGTGCTTCATGGAGCTCGCCTCCTTCCTGGCGGGTGAGCGGTGGAGCGACAGCCCGCCGTGCACGCACCCGCTGCTGGCCCACCTGGCCCGCCTGGTCAACGACCTCACCGACGACACCGACCGGCCCCAGCTGGCGCCGCTCATCCCGTCGGTCATCGGGCTGCGCAGCACCGACCCGCGGTGGGACCACGAGCTCACGCTGCTCGCCGCGTCGCGGGCGCTGCCGGTGGCGGCCGAGTCGCACCAGCGCGCGCTCGCCGTCGGGATCCTCACCTGTGAACGGCTCCTCGCGGTCTACGAGGGCCGTCCCGAGGGGACGCTCACGGCACGCAGCCGGGAGGCGTTCGAGCAGGTGCCGCTCGTCGAGCAGTGGGCGCGGGCCTTCATCGCCCGCACCGGCGTCTCGGGCAGCCGGCACCCCGGGGCCGCCGTCCTCGAGTGCGCGACCCTCGGCATCGCCTCGGCGTGCGTGGCGGACCCCGCGACGCGGCTGCGGGAGCTGCTCGTCGACGCGATCACGCTCTGCGAGGAGCTCGCCGGGCGGCGCGCCGAGGCGCAGGCCCCGCCGCTCGAGCCCGCCGACTGGATCGAGGTCTGCCGCCCCGCTGCGGTCTAGGCGCCGTCAGGCGGGGTCCGGACCGGTCGCTGCGGCGTCCGGCCCGATCTCACCGGCGTGCGCCACGTGCGACAGGCGGCGCCACACGAGGGCGAGGGTGATGCCCGCGCCGACGAAGGCGAACCAGAACGGGGCGGTGAGCCCCCACGCCTCGGCGATGAGCCCGCCGAGGAGCTGACCCACGGCGACCCCGCCGAACACGCACACCATGTAGGCGGCCGAGACCCGCCCCTGGAGCTCGGTGGGCACCGCGCGCTGGCGCACCGTGCTGGAGACGGTGCTCCACACGAACGCGTACATGCCGAACACGCCCATGATGGCGATCGCGACCCCGCCCGTCGTCGTGAGCGCGAGGCCGAGGTGCATGAGCACCTCGAGGCTGAGGCACACGCGCATGAGCGTGGCGAGGCTGACGTGCCGCTCGAGCCACCCGTAGACCGCCACCGAGATCATCCCGCCCACCGCGGAAGCGGTGGTGAGCAGGCCGAAGCCCACCTCGCCCATCTCGAGGTGGTCGAGCGCGTACTTCACGAGGATCGCGCCCGGCGCGGCCCACGTGACGTTGAAGGCGAGGATGACGAGGGCGAGGGTGCGCACCGGGGGGTTCCCGAGGATCCAGCGCACCCCCTCGGCGATGTCCTGGCGCACGTGGGTGCGGCTCGCGCGCACCGGTCCGGGCGTCGTCGCGATGCGCGAGACCAACCCCACCGCGAGCAGGATGGCCACCGCCTGGACGGCGAACGGCCGCACCATGCCCGCGGCGAAGAGGAAGGCACCCACCGGCGGCCCGATGAGCTGGTTGCCCACGAGGAACCCGGCCTGGACCCGGGCGTTGCCCGTGCCGAGGTCCCGGCGCTGGACCAGCATCGGCAGCAGGGTGCTCGTCGTCGTGTCGACGAAGACCTCCGCGACCCCGAGGCAGAACAGCGAGACGAGCACCACCGTGATGCTCGCCTGCCCCGTGGCGATGAACGTGCACAGGACGACGACGACGACGGCCCGGGCAAGGTTGGCCCCCATGACGAGGAGGCGGCGGTCGACCCGGTCGGCCACGGCGCCCGCCCACAGGCCGAGCAGGAGCCACGGCAGGCGCTGGACGAGCGCCGCGAGGGCGACAAGGAAGGCGGAGTCGGTCTGGGACTGGACGAGCAGGGGACCCGCGGCGAGGGCGATGCCGTCGCCGATGTTGCTCACCCAG
Organism: Georgenia faecalis; assembly: GCF_003710105.1. GTDB lineage: Bacteria > Actinomycetota > Actinomycetes > Actinomycetales > Actinomycetaceae > Georgenia_A > Georgenia_A faecalis. The sequence continues at coordinate 1,082,563 of NZ_CP033325.1, read as the reverse complement.
GACGAGCCGATGAGCCACCGGAAGCTCGTCCCCAGCCGCTGCGGAAGGATCCGCTCCCCGATCCGGCTCATGCCCGTGCCCTGCTCACAAGCACGTGAGCCTACGGCTCACCCGGGACACCAGCGTCGGCCGAGCGCGGGCGGAGTGTGCGCGCGACGGCTACTGACACGCGCGGGGCCGGCAGGTACCGTGCCGCGGGACGACGCACTCCCTGCGAGCGCCGACCGGGGCGGGCCGTCGCGATCGACCGGTTCAGGAGGTCCACCATGTCCTTCCAGGCGTACCTCGACGCGGTGGAGCGCGCGACGGGCCTCACCCCGCGCCAGCTGCTCGAGCTCGCCCAGGAACGGGGGTTCGACGACCCGGCGGTCAAGGCGGGCGTCATCCTCGACTGGCTGAAGACCGACTACGGCCTCGGGCGCGGCCATGGCATGGCCATGGTCCACGTCATCACGAAGGGCCCGCAGATCGACGCCGCCCACGTGGGCTCGACGGGCACGCACCGCGACGAGTCCGACGTCCTCTGGCTCGACGGCATCGCGAGCAGGCCGTCCTGATCGCGGACGCCGGCGCCCGGGTGACCGGGCCGCGCGGCCCGCGGCACCGCGGCGCCCTCCCGGCCGGTACGGTCGCCAGCGTGCCCCGCTCCGAGGAGACCAGCTTCGACGTCGTCGGCCTCGGCGAGGACGCCCGCCTCGTCTACCGGTACGTGCTCGCGCGCGGCACGGTGGGAGCCGCCGAGGTCGCGGGCGACGTGCCGCTCGGCGGGGTGGACGCCTCGGCGGTGCTCGACGAGCTGCGGGCCGCCGGCCTGGTGAACCGCGTCTCGGAGGAGGACCGGTACGCGGCTGTCGACCCCCGTGTCGCGCTTCGCGCGCTCACCGACCGCACTGCCGCACGGCTCGACCGGGTGCGGTCGACCATCCCGGACCTCGCTGACCTCTTCGAGGACAGCGCGCGCAGCGGCGCGACGGGTGGGCGCGTCCACGTGCTCGACGACCCGGCCCTCATCGGCACCTGGTACACCCGGCTCGAGCACGAGGTCACCGAGGAGTTCCTCCAGTTCGACCGCCCGCCCTACCTCCTCGCCGCCGAGAACCCGGTGGAGCCGCTCGTGCTCGCCCGCGGGGTCACGTGGCGCGTCGTCTACGCCGCCGAGTCCCTCGAGCGGCCCGGAGCCTGGGCCGATCTCCGCCACGCCGCCACGCTGGGCGAGCAGGCCCGCATCGCCCACCGTCTGCCCACCAAGCTCGCCGTCGCCGACCGCCGCATCGCGCTCGTGAGCACGACCCTCGACCTGCGCCGCCCCACGGCCCTCGTCGTCGAGGACCCCCGATCGTCGATCTCGTCTGCCGGGCCTTCGAGGCGGTGTGGGCCGAGTCGTTCGAGATTCCCCGGGCGGACTCGCTCGACGGCGCCGAAGTTCCCGGCCGCGGTCTGAGCAGGGAGGACCGGGCCCTGCTCGGGTTGCTCGCCTCGGGGGCCAAGGACGAGACGATCGCCCGCGAGCTCGGGCTGTCCGAGCGCACCCTGCGCCGTCGGAGCTCCGCGCTGCTCGCCCGCCTGGGCGCGGCGAACCGCTTCCAGGCGGGCGTGCAGGCCGCCCGCCGGGGCTGGATCTGAGTCCCGCCATCCGAGACGCCTCGTGACGGTTGGGTTACAACTTGCGACCGGTCACGGCCACTGACCGGAACCGGCCACCAGACCCCTTGCCGGGCGACGAACCGACCCGCTAGACACCGACCATGCTCATATCCCCCGCCGACGCGGGGTCATCCTGCTCGCCTGCGCCCTCCTCGCTGCCCCGCTCCTGCCCGTCCCGCCAGGGGCGTCGGCACAGCCCGTCCCGGCCGACACCTCCCGGGTGATCGTCGAGCTGACCGGGCCGAGCGCCGCGGAGCTCGTCGGGACCGCTCGGTTGGCGGCCGCCCGGTCCGGCGAGGCGTCCACCGCCGGAAGCGTGGTCGCCGCGTACCGGACCGCCGTCGAGGAGGTGGCGCTGGCGCAGGAGGAGACCGTCACCGCGCTCGAGCGGTCGGGGATCGCGCTCGAAGACCCGCAGTCCGTCACGGGCCTCCTCGACGCCGTCGTGGCCACGGTCGAGACGGCCGACCTCGCCGCGCTGCGGCGCGCCCCGGGCGTCGAGCGGGTGACGGTGGACAGCCCGGTCCGCGCCCTCGGGGAACCCCACGTGCCGGCAACGGGGGCTCCCGACGTGTGGGAGGGCGCCGACGCGGCCGGCCTGCCCGTGCGGGGTGCCGGCGTCACCGTCGCCGTCATCGACACCGGCGTCGACTACACGCTGGCCGACCTGGGCGGCGGCTTCGGTCCCGGTCACCGCGTCGCGGCGGGGTACGACTTCGTCAACGACGACGCCGATCCGATGGACGACAACCTCCATGGCACGCACGTGGCGGGGATCGTGGGCGCGGGTGGCACCCACCTCACCGGCATGGCCCCCGACGTGACCCTGACCGCCTGGAAGGCGCTGGACGCGGACGGTGGCGGCACGCTCAGCGCCATCCTGCTGGCGCTCGACGCCGCCGTCGACCCCTCGGGGGTCGCGCCGGCAGACATCGTCAACCTCAGCCTGGGCGGCCTCGGGGACGGCACGGACCCCGTGGGCCGCGCCGCCACGGCCGCCGTCGACCAGGGCGTCGTCGTCGTGGCGGCGGTCGGCAACGCCGGCCCGGGGACGCAGACCGTCGCCACGCCGGCCGCCGCGCCCGGCGTCATCGCCGTCGGCGCGTCGACGACGGGCATCGCGGATCCCACACTCACGCTGGACGGGGACGGGGACGGGGTCCGCCCGCTGGACGTCGCCCGGTTCCCGCTCTCGGCCAACCCGCCGGCCGGGGGCCGCACCGCGCGCCTGGTCGACGTCGGTAACGGCACCGCCGAGGACTTCGCGGCCGCCGGTGACGTGCGGGGTGCCATCGTCGTGATGAGCAGCTACGTGGTCCGCAACCTCGGAGAGGTCCTCCCCGGGCACCTCGAGCAGGCCGCGCTCGCCGAGGAGCACGGGGCGGTCGGCGCCCTGCTCTACACCCCGAGCCCCACCGACCCGGTCGGCGGCGGCGCCGGCCTCCCGGGACCCATCGGCGTGCTGGCGGACGGCGGGGACGACCTGCGGCGCGAGTCCCTGGTGATGATGTCGATCACCTCGGCGCAGTACCAGACCTTCAAGGACGAGGTCCTGGCCGGGACCGCCACGGCGACGATCGGGTCGCTCGACCGCACGGACGCCATTGCGGGCTTCAGCTCCCGCGGCCCGAGCGACGCCATGACCCTCAAGCCTGAGATCGTCGCCCCCGGCGAGGAGATCCTCGCCCCGATCCCGGCCTCCCTCGGCGTCGAGGGCAACCAGTACCGGATGTCGGGCACCTCGATGGCCGCGCCGCACGTCGCGGGGGCGGCCGCGCTCCTCACGCAGGCCCGCCCGGAGCTCTCCGCCACGCAGCGGCGCAGCGCCCTCATCGGCTCGGCCCGCCCCCTGGCCTCCGCCGACGCCGACGCTTCGCCGTCGGCGCAGGGAGCCGGCGCGCTCGACGTGGCCGCCGCCGTCGACCAGCACGTCACCGCGACGCCCGACGCCGTCTCCCTGGGCCTGGCCGACATGGGCGAGGACCCCACGCGGACCGCGACCGTGGTGCTGCACAACGCGAGCGCGTCGGACGTCACCATCGACCTCACCGCCCACGCATCCGCACCGAGCACGGGCGAGGTGGCGGTCTCGCCCCAGACCCTCACCGTCCCCGCCGGGCGTGACGCGTCGGTCGAGCTCACCCTCACGCCGCGGACGGCGCTCGTGGACGCCGAGACCTCCGGCGTGCTCGTCGGCACCGTCTCCGACGGCACGACGGTGCGGGTCCCGTTCGCCAGCTACGTCCGCCCGTTGACGGTGCAGGCCTCGCCCACGCACGCCGTCGGTCACACCGAGGTGTTCGTCCGCACGCCAGCGGCCCCCGAGGCGGTGCCGACGCTCGTGGCGAGTGCCCCGTCGGGCGAGACGGCGACGACCACGCTCGCCGCCGTCGGCGACAAGCCGGGCTGGTACCGCGGCACCGTGCACCTGGACGAGGTCGGCACCTACCGCCTGTCCGCTCGGGCCGCCGTCAGCGGCCGCACCCTCACGGGTGAGGGCGTCGTGCGCTCGGACGACGCGGACGAGCCGGGCGCGTGGGAGCAGGTGGGCATCTCCGGTGCGGCCGCCACCCTCGCCGTCTCCCCCACTGCGCCGGGCACCGGCCTCGCCACCGACACCATCGGCGCCCACCCGTTCGTCACGACGGACCACGGCGTCACCTGGCAGCGCGTGCGGAGCATGCCGGTGGCCGACGGCCGCGCCTTCCCCCTCGCGGACCCGGCCACCCCCGGGGGCTTCTACGTCGCGCTCAACGGCCGCGACGGGGACATCGTGGTCGACCCGGCCTACACCGGCCGGATCGTGCACACCGCGGACGCCGGCGCCACGTGGACGGTCCTGCCCTTCCCCGACGTGGCGGTCCGCCGGCTGGTGGGCCACGCCGACGCGCTGGCCGCCGTCGTCGACAACGGGCTGCACCTCAGCCGCGACGGCGGGCAGACGTGGCGGCACGTGCCGTCCCTGTGGGACTCGGTCGTCGTCGGTGCCACGTTCGCCGGCGACGACCTCCTCGTCGCCACGTACGCCGGGGTCTGGCGCGTGGCCGACGCGGCCACGGGTGGCGCCACGGTGGAGCTGGCCTACGCCTCCAGCGACTTCGACACCCGCCCGCAGCACCTGGCCGCCGACGGAGCGGCCGGCGTCGTCGTCCGCAGCGACGGCGTGGTCATGACCTCCGCCGACGGTGGCGCGACGTGGTCCCTCGCCGGTGACAGCGGCCACTCGTGGGCGACGGCCATGGCATTCCTCGACGGCAGGATCCACGTCGCCGGATACACCTCGTTCAGCACGAGCACCGACGGCGGCCTCACGTGGGAGGCCCGGGCCTTCCCGGTCCTCGGACCGCTCGTCACCGACTTCGACCGCTGGCCGGGCACACCCGCCGACAGCCTCATCCTGTCCATGGAGAACGCCGGCTACTACACCACGGACGGCGAGGGCTGGACGCGGACGGGCGTCTCCGGGACCGACGTCCTCGACGTCCACGTGGGTCCCGACACCGAGGGCGAACCGATGCTGCAGGTCGTCGACCGCGAGGGGCTGCGCGCCCGCGCCGTTGCCGACGTCGGGCCGGACGGCCAGGACTGGGGCTCGCTGGGTCATGAAGGCGGGGTCGGGCGAATGCTCACCCAGGTGGCGCAGTCGCCCCGCGGCGCGCGGGACGTGTGGGCCGTGGGGACCAACGCCTCCGGGGCGGCCCGGATCCTCACCGGTCCCGCCGGGGCCTCCGACGGCGACCTGGTCCAGGTCGGACCGCGCGGCTCGATGACCCCGCTGTCCCTGGCACTGTCACCGCACGCCGAGGGCACCGTGGTGGTCTCCTACGCCGCGCTCGGTGAGGCGGGGCTCATGGTCTCGCAGGACGGCTTCGCCCACTGGCGCACCTACGCCCACGGCTCGCGGATCTCCGAGATCGCCTTCGACCCCGGCGCCCCGGAGCGGCTGTGGCTGGCGACCTCGGACGGGCTGTACCGCTCCGACGACCTCGGTGCCACGCTCACCCGTCTCACCGCCGCCCCCACCCAGTCCGTCTGGGTCGACCCGGACGACCCTGCCCGCGTAGTGATCGGCGAGCAGCCGGGCATTCGGGTGAGCACCGACGGCGGCGCGTCCTTCGCCCCCGCGGAGCTCGACGGGAACGCCAACGTGGTGAGCATCCTCCCCGTCACGGTGCCGGGCGGCCCGGCGGGCGCGACCGAGCTCCTCGTGGCGGGTACAGCGCGATGGAACGCGTCCGGGCTGGCCGCCAACGGGGCCGGGGTGTTCGTCTCGACTGACGGCGGCGCCCGCTGGACCCCGGCATCGGGCGGCCTCACCGCGATGTCGGTGCGGTCACTGACCGCATCACCGGATGGCGCGTGGGTCTACGCCGGCACCGACGGCGGCGGCGTGCATCGCACGTCCGCCGCGGCACTGCTCCCCACCGTGCCGGGCGAGCCGACGCCGGGACCCACCGACCCCGGCGGACCCACCGCAGGACCCATCGATCCGCCGACGGAGCAGCCGACCGGGCCCGGCGAGCCGACCGTGGAGCCCACCGACCCCGCGACGGTCGGACCCACCGACCCCGGAGACGCGGGACCCGGCGGCGGGCTGCCCACGACCGGCGTCGCAGTCAGTGGCCTCCTCGGGGCCGCGGGAGCGCTACTCCTCCTGGCCCTCGCCGCACAGCGCGTCGCCCGGCGGGGAGCCCAGGCCTGAGACGGCGGCGGCTCGACGGTGCGCGGCCCGCGTGGGTCGCGCACCGTCAGTCGACGTCGCCCGAGATCCCGGGGATCCGGCGCTCACGCCGCTGGAGGGCGGGGCGGAGCGCGAGCGCGAGGACCAGAGCGCTCGCGGCCGCCGTCACCGTCACCGCGTACGCCCCGGTGTAGCCGTACGTGTCGGCGAGGCGCCCGGCCGTCGACGACCCGAGCGCGTAGCCGAGGTTGGTCGCCGCGGCGAGCACCATCATCGCCACGCCGAGCCGGCGGGAGTCGGTGATCTGCTCGCACGCCGAGAAGATGGTGATCATGTAGGGCGCGATCGCGAGCCCGAGGAAGAGCAGCACGGGGATGAGGGTGCCGAGCGAGCTGACCGCGAGCAGGGGCAGCGCCAGGACGGTGAAGGCGGCGCCGAAGACCGGCAGGCGGTGGGCGAGGTCGAACCGTGCAGGGAGCGCGGCGACCGCGAGGCCCGCGACCACGCTGCCGATCCCGAGGATGGCGTGGAGCAGCCCGGCGAGCCCGGGTTCGCCGACGCCGGTGGCGAGCGCCGTCGAGCCGGTCTGGACAGAGCCGAAGGTGACGCCCATCGCCAGCTGGCCGAGGGCCAGGCCGACGAGGACCGGGGTGAGCAGGCGCGTGGGCGAGGCGAGGCGGACCCGGGTGCCGGGCACGTGGTCAGCCGTGGGGTGAACCGCGAACGCGGTGCCGAAGAGGGCGAGCAGGACCGCCGCGGCGACGAGCGCACCGGCGGGCGAGACGAGGGCGGCGGCCGCCCCCACGAGCGCGGGACCGAGGACGAACGACGCCTCGTCGGCCGCGCCCTCGTAGGAGAACGCCGTGGAGACGAGCTTCCACCGGTCGGGCCCGGCGAGGGCGCGCCAGCGCACCCGCGCCAGGGTGCCCACCTGCGGGAGGAAGACGCCGGTGACGCCGGCGACGACGGCGAGGACCGGCCAGCTGACGTCCGTCCTCGACAGGAGGACGAGCGCGGCGAGTCCGATGGTCCCGCCGAGGGACTGGACGAGCAGGACCGACCGTTGCCCGATCCGGTCGGTGAGGCCGCCGGCCAGCGGGGAGGCGATCGCGTTCGTCACTGCCAGGGCGCCGGCGGCGGCCCCACCCGCCCCGTAGCTGCCGGAGGCGCCGGCGACGAGGAGCAGGGTGCCCATCTGGGCCATCGCGAGCGGGAGGCGCGCGAGGAAGGCGATGAGGACGTAGCGGCCGCCGGTGAGGGCGAAGAGACTTCGGTAGGAGCTGAGGACGGGCACGGGTTCTCCGGGTAGGGCTGAGGTGCGCTCCACCCACCCCGAGCGCCGAGAACCCTGTGCTCCGGAAATTCTACGTCGTGCGCCGTCGCCGCCGGGCGCCGCATCGGATGAGACCGGTCACGTCCGCACGTCCATCAGCGGCGGGCGCCGCGAGGTCTCGCGCCCTGCGCCGCCGGTGGCGATGAGGACCATCGAGAAGAGACGTGCCGGGATCGCGGTGCGTCGACCTCTTGACACGACAGCCGCAGCGCGCTGGCCTAGTCGCCTCAGCGGTCGAACGAACGAGGACGTGCTCATCGTGCGTGGCGTCGACGGCTCGCCGAGCACGTCAGCAACACCCAGGAGACTCCCGACGACTCACCGAAGGACGCCGAACCATGACCGAGCCCGACGCAGGACGCCGGACGCCAGCCGAGGGCGTCACCGTGAGGCCAGCCGCGGCCCTCGGCCACCCTCAGGGACCGACGCCATGAGCGCGCCGTCCGGAACCGCCCGGCCGGAGCGCGAGCCCATGACGCTCCCCCAGGGCGACGTCGGGCTGCTGCACTCCCCCGTCGCCCAGGCGCTGCTCCGCTCCACCGAGCTCGCCCGGGTGGCCTACGTCGTCGGTGACGGCACGCCCCGGGTGTTCCCCATGCTCTTCCACTGGACCGGGACGGAGCTCGTCCTGTGCACGTTCGCCGGCGCCCGGAAGATCGCCGCGATCCGCGCCCGGCCGGACATCGCGGTGACGATCGACGCCGCCACCACCCCGCCCGAAGTCCTCCTCCTGCGCGGGCGCGCCGTCGTCACCGACGTCGAGGGCATCGCCGAGGAGTACCGGCTCGCGCACCGCCGCTACGCCGGCCCCGAGCAGGGGGACGTTAACGTCGCGGCCGTCGACCACCCGGGCGTGCGCATGGCGCGGATCGCCCTGCGGCCCTCGTGGGTGGGCGTCCTCGACTTCGTCACCCGCCTGCCCGGGCAGGCCCCGCCGGAGGTCCGCATGGAGCCGGCCGGCCCCTGAGGCCGGGGAGTACCGGTAGAGCACTGCCACAGGCGGTAGCCTCGGCCCGTGGAGCATGGAGGCGCGAGCGCGGCGTTGCCGCGGGGCCTGCGCCACACCTGGGGGCATGAGGCCCGCGCCGGCCGCCCGGGACCGAAAGCGACGCTGAGCGTCCCGGACATCGCCGCGTCGGCGATCGCCCTGGCCGACGCCGAAGGCGCGCAGGCCCTGTCGCTGGGGCGCATCGCCGACCGGCTCGGCGTGACACCGAACGCGCTCTACCGGTACGTGGACTCCCGGGACGACCTCGATGTCATCGTCCACGACCACGCCCTGGGCGCCCCTGGCGACATCGCCGCGGGGGCGGACTGGGTGGAGGCGGCCGCCGCGTGGTGCCGCGCCCTACGCGACCGCTACGCGCACCACCCCTGGTTGAGCGACATGCGGGTGCGCGTCCCGTTCGCCCCCCACTCGCTGGCCTGGCTCGAGGACCTGCTCGACCGCCTGGAGCCCAGCGGCCTCGGCGACCGCCAGGCGCTCCAGGCCGCCGCTCTGCTCGACGGGTACGTGCGTACCCGCGCCGCGATGGTCCGTGACCTCTTCCGACCGGACGGCAGCGCGACGGACCCCGAAACCCTGGTGGACCTCGTCGGCGCCGAACGATTCACGGCGCGACTCCCGCGGGTCTCCTCCCTGATCTCCAGCGGCCTGTACCGCGAACCCGGAGCCCGGGCCGACGAGGACTTCGAGTTCGGCCTGAGGAGCATCCTCTCCGGCCTCCGGCAGCTCACTGTCGACGGCACCCCCGGCTGACCGCACCGGCGCCCAGCGCACCACCAGCGCACTGCCGCGCGGCGCCCGCAGGAAATGCCTGTTGCGCGGTCCGATATCTGTGTACGTTCCTCACTGTTTAGACCATGAACAGTGAGGAGCGGTCGTGACGGACACAGTGGTGGACGCGGCACGGCCTGCCGGGGTGCCCCCGGTGGCGCTGGAGCACGTGACGAAGACGTATGGCGTCGGACCCGGCGCGGTCACGGCCCTGGACGGGGTCAGCCTCGAGCTGCAGGAGGGGTCGTTCACCGCGGTGATGGGCCCGTCCGGGTCGGGCAAGAGCACGCTCCTGCACTGTGCGGCAGGCCTCGACGCCCCGACCACGGGCCGGGCGGTGCTGGTCGGCGAGGATCTGGCCGGCATGCCCGAGGACGCGCTGACCCGGCTACGCCGTGACCGGGTCGCCTTCGTGTTCCAGGCGTTCAACCTCATCCCCACCCTCACGGCGGCGCAGAACGTCGAGCTGCCGGGCCTCCTCGCCGGACGCGGGCGCGACCGCCGCACCACCGACGGCGCGCTCGCGCGGGTCGGGCTCGCCGACCGCCGCGACCACCGGCCGAGCGAGCTCTCGGGAGGGCAGCAGCAGCGCGTGGCGATCGCCCGCGCGCTCGCCACGGGGGCGGCAGTCCTCTTCGCGGACGAACCCACCGGGGCCCTCGACACCCGCACCGCGGCGAGCGTCCTCGAGCTGTTGCGCACCGCCGCAGCCCAGGACCGGCAGACGATCATGATGACCACGCACGACCCCGTCGCCGCCTCGTACGCCGACACCGTGATCTTCCTGGTCGACGGCCGCATCGTCGAGCGGATGACGGCGCCGTCGGCGGATGAGGTCGCCACCCAGGTGTCCCGGCTCCCCTCCCGCGACCGAGGACGGTGAGGGCAGTGCTCACCCTGATCCTCACGGGCCTGCGCCATCGAGCCGCAGCCCTCACGGCCATCATCGTCGCCGCGGGCCTTGGCTCGGCGCTCCTCGTGCTGTCCGGGGCGATGTTCGAGACCGGTATCCGGCTGTCCGCCCCGCCGGAACGCGTCGGCGGCGCCGACCTCGCCGTCATCGGCGACCCGAGCTACACGATGCTCGACCGGGCCGGCGGCGAGACCACCGATCACCGGCCCTTCCCCGAACGTCACCGTCTTCCCGAGGCCGTCGTCGACGAGGCGGCGCGGATCCGCGGGGTCGCTGAGGCGGTCCCGATCCGGTTCTACGACAGCGTCGCCCAGAGCTCCGCGCGGGCCTCCACCCTCACCGCCCAGAGCTGGGCCTCCGTGGCAGTGAGCGGCCTGACGGTCCCCCAGGGCGCCACTCCTCGTGCCGGCGAGGTCGTCCTCACCGCCGCGGCCGCCGGCACGCTCGCCGTCACCGACGGCGACAGCGTCGCCCTGACGATCGCCGGCAGGACGTCCACGGTGCACGTCGCGGGCGTGATCGGCGGCCCGGCCGATGCCGCGACGGTCTTCCTCACCGACGACGCCGGGGGCCCGGGCGACGGCATCGACGCGCTCGGGGTGGTCCTGGCCCCCGGTGCGGACGAGGCCTCGGTGCGCCGGGCCCTGGAGTCCGAGATCGGCGACGTGCGCGTGCTCGGCGGTGACGCGCGCGGCGCCGCGGAGGACCCCGCCGTCTCGGCCTCCCGCGTGCCGACCATCGTCATCGGCGCGGTCTTCGGCGGGATCGTGCTCACCGTGCTCGCCACCGTCGCGTCCGGGATCGTCGCCCTGTCCGTGCGCCAGCGCAGCCGCGAGATCAGCCTGCTCCGCGCGACCGGCGCCACCGGGCGCCAGGCGCGCGCCCTGCTCGTCGGTGAGGCGACGATCGCCGGTGTCCTCGGCGCCCTGGCCGGTCTCACGGTCGGCATCCCGCTCGCGCACGCGTTGTTCGCCGTGATGCGTCGCAGCGGTCTCGTCCCCGACGGCCTCCAGCTGCGCGTGGGGCTCGTCCCCTTCGCCATCGCGGTGGCCGCCACGAGCCTCGTGATCTGGTGGGCGGCCCGCCTCGCCGCCCGCCCGGCGCGCCGCTCACGGGCGATCGACGCCCTGCGCGAGGCGGACCTTCCGGCCGGCCGCGTCGGGGTGACGCGACGCCTCCTGGGCGGGCTGTTCGCCCTCGGCGCCATCGCCCTCGCCGTCATCACGTGCCTCATGCCCCCGAGCCTGGTGTCGGCGACCGCCGGCCCGGCGGCCCTGGTCGGTGCGATCTCGGCCGCGCTGCTCGCCCCGGTGCACCTGCGCCTGGGACTCGCGCTCCTGCACCCCGTCGCGGGCGGTCGCCGGGGCCTCGGCGGGCTGGCCCACGCCAACGTGCGCTCGCGCCTCGTCGCGCTCTCGACCATTACCGGGGCGGCGGCGCTCGTGGTCGGCGTCGGGGCCGGCAACCTCCTCTCCCAGGCCCTGCTCACCACGGCCGCCGCCGAGGCGCAGGTCGAGACCATCACCGCCCGCGCCGTCATCCGTGCGGCCGGGGGAATCACCCCCGAGCAGGCCGCCGAGGTCGCCGCCCTTCCCGAGGTCGCCGCGGCGAGCCGGTTCGTGACCTCTGGCGGGTGGATCGAGCAGCCCTACGACGGCTCCCACCGCGACCGGCCCTGGTCGTTGCGCGGGCTCGACGGCGCCCAGGCTCACGCGGTCATTGGGAACGAGGTCGTCACCGGTGACCTCGCCGCGCTCGACGGGCCGTCGCTCGCGCTGCCGCACCGCGCCGCCGAGGACCTCGGCGTCCGCGTGGGCGACACCGTGGGCGTCCGGTTCGGCGACGGGGCACGGGCCGACCTGCGCGTCGTGGCCACCTACGAGGACCTGCCCGGGTACGAGCACCTCCTCCTGCCCGCGGACCTGCTTGCCGAGCACACCACCGCCCGCGCGCCGACGACGGTGCTGGTCGCGCCGGCATCCGGGACCTCCCCTGCCGCGCTCATGAGCGCGCTCGACGACGCCGTCGCCGGCTCCCCCGGCATCGTCGTCGGGGACCGTGACGCGCTCGACGCCACGCTGCAGCAGGGGCTCAACGTCAACGCCCTCATCAACACCCTCATGCTCCTCGTCGTCCTGGCCTACGCCATGATCGCCGTCGTCAACACCGTCGCGGTCTCCACGCTGGGGAGGCGGCGCGAGCTGGCCCTGCTCCGCCTTGCCGGAGCCACCAGGCGCCAGGTCCGGCGGCTCCTGCTCGCCGAGACCGCCCTCGCCGCCGCCACCGGACTGGCCGTGGGTCTCGTCGTGGCGTGCGCCGCCGTGCTGCCCACCGCTGTCGCCGTCGGAGCCGACCTGCTCGCGCCGCTGCCCGCGACCGTTCTCTTCGGGAGCGGAGTCGCCGTCGCCCTCATCACCCTGCCCATCACCGCTGCCGCGGCCCGCCGGGCGATGGCCGGGCGCCCCGCCGACACGATCACCCGGGCCCTGTGAGGCCGACTCGTGACGAGCGGGGCGCGGCACATCTCTTGACGGACATCGCCCGGCTTCCTACATTTAACGTGTTCGTTAAATGTAGGAGGTGGCGCATGGCCGGCACGGACCACCTCAGCGCCGTCTTCTCGGCACTCGCGGACCCCACTCGGCGGGCGATCCTCGCCGATCTGGCCGAGCGCGATGCCACGGTGACCGAGCTCACCGCGTCCCTCCCCATATCGATGCCGGCGGTGTCGCGACATCTGAAGGTGCTCGAGCGCGCCACGCTCATCTCGCGGACGCGCTCAGGCAAGTGGCGCGCGAGCCACCTCGAAGCCGCCCCGCTGCGCGAGGCCGCCGACTGGATCGAGCGCTACCGGGAGTTCTGGGACTCGTCCCTCACCCGCCTCGACGCCCACCTCGCCGCTGTGCAAGCCGCAGAACGCCCAAGGAACCCGACGGACCGCGACCCCCGGCCGCCCACGGAGACGGCCTCAGACCACAAGGAGCCCTGATGCACACAGAAGTCCCGCAGATCGACATCTCGCGCGTGCTCGATGCGCCGCGCGGGCTCGTCTATCGAGCCTTCACCGATCCGGACCACTTCGTGGCCTGGTGGGGTCCCATCGGCCACTCGCTACCCCGCACGGAGATCGAGTTCGACGTGCGCCCGGGCGGCCACCAGCGATGGACGGAGGTCTCCGCAGCCAATCCCGGCGTACGGGTCCACGTCCACGTCGACCTCACGGACGTCACCGACGGCGAGCTCCTCGACGGCCTCATGCACGTCACCGGCCGGCTCCCTGACGGCGTCGAGGCGTTCGAGACACGAGTGCGTGTCGAGTTCCACGACGAGGCCCCCGGGCGCACGCGACTGACGATCCACCAGTGGCTGCCCCAGCAGGTGACGGGCAACGCCGAGCAGGGGTGGCTCGAAGCGTTGACGACGCTGGACGCCGCGCTGATCGACACCCGAACCCCGCCGTCACGCGTCGAGGTGCAGTGACATGGCCAAGCTGATCTACGTGACGAACACGTCGCTGGATGGGTACATCGAGGACAGCCGCGGCGCCTTCAACCTGTACCCGCACAACGACGCGGTATTTGCGGCCCAGAGCGGTCTCATCCGTTCCGTCGGCACGTTGCTCTACGGGCGGCGCCTGTACCAGTCGATGGCCCCGTGGGAAACCGACGCCGCCCTCGCCGCGCAGTCCAGCCTGACCGCCGACTTCGCGAGCGCCTGGCAAGCGGCGGACAAGGTGGTCTACTCCACCACCCTGGCCGCGGCGCCCACCACCAGGACCCGGCTCGAAGGACGCTTCGATCCAGCTTCGGTACGCGACATGAAGGCCGCGGCCACCAGCGATCTCACCGTGGGCGGCGCACACCTGGCGGCGCAGGCCTTCGCCGCCGGGCTGGTGGATGAGTGCCAGCTGTTCGTCTGGCCCTGGATCCTCGGTGGAGGCAAGCCAGGGCTGCCGAGTGGCACTCGCGCCGAGCTGGAGCTCCTCGATGAGCACCGATTCGGAAACGGCGTCGTGCATCTGCGATACCGCATCCGGGCCTGAGCCTCGGAGGCACGTGATGAGGTGCCAACGGGTCAGCGCCTGCCTCGCCTCGCCGGCGGAGCGCGAGGCCGACGGCACACCAGGCCCGGCCGCCGCAGCGTCCCGTCCGGTCCGTCCGGTCCGGTCCGGTCCGGGTACGAAAAAGCCCCGCCGTGAGCGGGGCCTGTTCGATCTTCACCTTGTGTGGAGCTAGGGGGATTCGAACCCCCGACCTCTTCCATGCCATGGAAGCGCGCTACCAACTGCGCCATAGCCCCTTGTGCCTCGTTGAGTCTAGAGGAGAGAGCCGGTCCCTGACCAATCGCCGAGCAGTGGTGCGCGCCACACTCCCCCGGGCACCCACCGTCCCCATCGGTGACGGGCGGCCCGGACCGCTCAGGTCCCCGCCACCCCGAGGTTGTGGCCAGTGAGGCGCCACTCGGGGCGACGTCCCGGGTTGCCGGTGAGGACGCTCCAGCGGCAGTTGTCGAGTCCGGCCAGGCCGAACCACTCGGTGGGGTCGAGGTCGAGAAGCGCCGTGAGGCCGAGGGTGAGGGCGGCGCCGTGCGCGACGACGACGAGCACGCCGTCGTCCATGCCGTCCGCCGTCTCGCGGACGGCGGAGGACACGCGCGCGGCGACGTCCCCCCGGGACTCGGCGCCGATGTCGGCAGGCTCCTGCCCGCGGCGCCACGCCTGGTGCGCCTCGGGCCAGCCGGCTTGGATCTCCTCGGCCGTCAGGCCCTCCCACTGCCCGAACGATCGCTCGCGCAGCCGGGGGTCGAGCTCGACGTCGCGCCCGGTGCGGTCGCCGAGCGCCTGCGCGGTGCGCGCCGCTCGCTGCAGGTCGGAGGAGACGATGCGCGTCGGCCCGAGCGCCGCGATCCCTGCGGCCGCGCGCTCGGCCTGCTCGACGCCGACCTCGTTGAGCTCGATGTCCACCTGACCCTGCAGGCGCATGGCGGCGTTGTACCGCGTCTGCCCGTGACGCCACAGGACGACCAGCCGGGCGCTCATGCCTCGGTGTCGGCAGCCTCGTACAGGTCCGAGGGGAGCTCGACGACGGGGCAGTCCTTCCACAGCCGCTCGAGGGCGTAGAACTCACGGTCCTCGGTGTGCTGGACGTGCACGATGATGTCGCCGAAGTCCATGAGGACCCAGCGCCCCTGCTCCATGCCCTCCTTGCGGACGGCCTTGGACCCCTCCTTGTGCAGCGCCTCCTCGATGCCGTCGACGATCGCCTTGACCTGGCGCTCGTTGGAGCCGGAGGCGACGACGAAGACGTCCGTGAGCACGAGCCGCTCGCTCACGTCGAGGGCGATGATCTCGTCCGCCTTCTTGTCGGCGGCGGCGCGCGCGGCGGCGACCGCGAGCTGGCGGGACTTCTCGTCAGCGGGCACGTGACTCCTCATGATGGTCGATAACGGTGAACGTCGATCCTACGGCGCCGCCGGCGGCCGCGGCTGCACCGGCGGCGGCGTCGATGGCGCCGGAGGCGAGGATCCACACGAGCGCCGCGATGACGGCGGCGGCCAGGGCGAGCGCCGCGATCTTGAGCACGGTCGCCCCTGCACCGGGCCGGCGGCTGGTCTCGGCGACGTCGCCCCCGCCAGCGACGGGCTCGGGCGTCGCCGCGAGCTCGGGTGCAGCGGTGGCCACGACGCTCGGGGCGGGAGCGTCGGCCAGGTCCGCGGCGAACGCCGACGCCGTCGGCCGGCGTACGGGCACCTCGGGGCCGCGACCTTCCAGGTCCTCGGCGGTGACCTGTCGGCGGGACGCCCGCGTGGGCCCGGGGCGCAGGGGCGCCGTCCACTGGTCCGCCGGCTCGCCCGTGGGGCCGACGGCGCTGACGGAGACCCACGTGGGCCGCAACGGCGCGTCGTCGTCGTGCTCGGGGTCCTCGTCGGCCTCCGGCGCCATGGTGGCGGCGTTCCACGACGTGGGGTCGATGCTCCCGGTGCTCTCCACGGACGGCGCCGAACGCCGGAGCGCCGGCGGGGCGCCATGGCGTTCGGGCGCCGAGCGGGCGTGCTCGCGCTGGACCTCGTCCCGGACGACCGGCTGGACACCGGTGAGCTGCCCCGTCTCGTCCAGCCCGCGGACCCCCTGGGCGACGGCCGGCGCACGGACGACCGGACGACGACCGGTGCGCTCCCGCTCGTCGGTCGGCGGCTCCGACGGCGCCTCGCGGAGCCTGTCCCGCATCGAGCGGCGGCTGCGCCGGACCTCGGTGCTCTCCAGCGGCGAGGCGACATCGACGGAACCGTCGCCGGTGGGCGTCGTCAACCGCCGCTCCTCGACCGAGCGCCGGGCGGGGCTGCCGGTCGTCGGCGACTCGGGGCGGGCCGGCCGGCCGGGCAGCGAGGCGGGCTCGAGGTGCGCGGCCCAGACGGCCGCGTCGTCGGCGGCGGGCTCGGCCGGGGCGTCCGGCGGCCCCTCGGCCGGGGCCGGCACGATGGGGCGCCAGGCATGTGGCCGCGCGGGCTCCGACTCGGGCTCGGGTCGCGCGGGCTCGGGTCGCTCCGGCCCCGGTCGCTCCGGCCCGGGCTCCGGGCGTTCGGCCTCGATGTCGGCGGCCGCGGTCTCGGCCGGCGCCTCGCGGCGCGCGACCTCCTCCTCGGCCGCCCGGCGACGCAGCTCCTTGCGGCTCGGCAGCCGAGGCGACGTCCCCGGCGCCGCGGCCGCCGTGTCTGCCGGTGCGGGGGCGCTCGTCGTGACGTGCGCCGCCTCGGCGCGCTCCGTCGTCGTGCTGGGCCCTGCTCCGGCGGGGTTCTCGGACTCCGGCCGCTCCGGCTCGCTGGGGGCCGCCGTCGGCTCCTCGGAACGCACGGCGTCCCGGCGACGACGCCGCCCGGGCGGACCGACCAGAGGCTCGTCCTCGCTCATCGTGCGCCCTCCACGTGCGCTGCGGTCCCGCTCCCGTCCGCGACGGGGGGATCGGTGCGGTACAGATGATGCTTACCGATGTACTGGACGACGCCGTCGGGCACGAGGTACCAGACGGGCATGCCCGAGTGCACCCGCTCCCGGCAGTCGCTCGAGGAGATCGCCATCGCCGGGACCTCGAGGAGCGAGACACCCGCCTCGGGCAGCCCCGCGTCGTCGAGCAGGTGCCCGGGGCGGGTCACCCCGACGAAGTGCGCCAGCCCCCACAGCTCCTCGGCGTCCTTCCACTGCAGGATCTGCGGAAGGACGTCGGCACCGGTGATGAAGAAGAGCTCGGCGTCCGGCAGGAGCGCGTGGAGGTCACGCAGCGTGTCGATCGTGTAGGTCGTCCCGGGACGGTCGATGTCCACGCGCGAGACGGTGAAGCGCGGGTTCGACGCCGTGGCGATCACCGTCATGAGGTAGCGGTGCTCGGCCTCGGCGACCTGGCGGTCGCGCTTGAACGGCTGCTCGCCGGCGGGGACGAAGACGACCTCGTCGAGGTCGAAGACGTCGGCGACCTCACTGGCGGCGACGAGGTGGCCGTGGTGGATGGGGTCAAAGGTGCCACCCATGACGCCGATCCGCCGAGCCGCGCCCATGCTCAGCGGCGGCGCGTGTGGACGCTGCGGAACGCGTAGGTGGCGAGCAGGAGGAACAGCAACGCGGCCATGGCGACGACGCCGTAGAGGATCGGGTCCATCGGCAGCGGGTGCTCGGCCTCTTCGGCCGCGTACCTCACGAGCGAGCTCATCATGGCGGTGTCGACTTCCTCTCGTCCTATGTCCAGGGCACAGTCTTGCACGGTCGCCGAGCACGGCGCCCGGGCGGCTCACTCGCGGATCTGGCCGTCCCCGTGGACGATCCACGTCGTCGTCGTCAGCTCGCCGAGACCCATCGGGCCCCGTGCGTGGAGCTTCTGCGTGGAGATGCCGATCTCCGCACCCAGCCCGAACTCCGCGCCGTCGGTGAACCGGGTGGAGGCGTTGACGATGAGGGCCGCCGAGTCGATCTCGGTGGTGAAGCGCTCGGCGGAACGCACGTCGCGGGTGCAGATCGCCTCCGTGTGACCGCTCGACCACCGCGCGATGTGCGCGAGGGCGGCGTCGAGGTCCGGCACGACCCGCACGGCGAGGTCAAGGCTGAGGTACTCCGTGGCCCAGTCCTCCTCGGTGGCCGGAACGACCTCGACGCCCGCCGGGGCGTAGCCGGCGGTGTCCTCGCAGCCGTGGATCCGCACGCCGGCCGCCGCGAGCGCGGCGAGGGCGGGCGGGAGGAAGGCAGGTGCGGCGTCGGCATGCACGAGCAGCGTCTCCGCGGCGTTGCACACGCCCGTGCGCTGGGTCTTGGAGTTGAGGACGATGGGGATCGCCTGCTCCACCTCGGCCGAGGCGTCGACGAAGACGTGGCAGTTGCCCACCCCGGTCTCGATGACCGGCACCAGCGACTCCCGCACGACGGTCTGGATGAGGTCGGCACCGCCGCGGGGGACGAGGACGTCCACCAGCCCGCGAGCGCGCATGAGCGCGACGGCGCCCGCGCGCCCGTGGGCGTCGATGGACTGCACGAGTGCGGCCGGCAACCCCACGGACGTAAGCGCCTCGCCGAGGACCTCGACGATGACGGCGTTCGACGACGCCGCCGCCGAGCCCCCGCGCAGGATGACGGCGTTTCCGGACTTGAGCGCGAGGCCCGCGGCGTCGACCGTGACGTTCGGGCGCGCCTCGTAGATCATCCCGACGACGCCCATGGGGACCCGCACCTGGCGGAGCTTGAGGCCGTTGGGCAGCGTGGAGCCGCGGACCACCTCGCCCACCGGGTCCGGCAGGGCGGCCAGCTCGCGCAGGGCGTCGGCGATGGCCGCGATCCGCGCGTCGGTGAGGGTGAGCCGGTCCACGAGCGAGTCCTTCATGCCGCCCGCTCGCCCCCGCTCGACGTCGTCGGCGTTGGCCTGGACGATCCGGGCGCTCTCGGCGACCAGCGCGTCGGCCATCGCGTGGAGCGCGGCGTCCTTCGTCGCGCGGGTGGCGGTCGCCAGGGCGCGCGAGGCGGCCTTGGCCTCGCGCGCGACCTGCGTGACGGCGTCGTGCACGTCGGTCGTGCCGGCAGGCGACGTCAGGGTGTCGGTCATGGGGCCAGCGTAGATCCGTACGGTGACGCCCGGAAGACGGGGTTCACCCATCGGGCGCGCCGGTGCGGTCACTGCCCGTCACTCCCCCGGCCCACGTCGCTCCCCCTCCCTCGTGATCATGCAGAAACGCCCGGCGTCTCTGCATGATCACGAGGTGGGAGGACGGCGGCTCGGGGCGGCACGCCGCGCCGCCCCGAGCCGCCCCCCGGCTGCGCCGCCTACCGCGCCTCGCCACGGCGTCGCGCGCCGAGCAGGGTGAGCGCCCCGGCCAGCAGCAGCCCCAGGGCCGGCAGCCACACCGGCGGCGCACCGCCCGTCCGCGGCAGGTCACCGCCGCCGGGGGCTGGCGGCCGCCCCTGGTCACCGCCGGGTGCACCGCCCGGGTCGCCCGTCGGCTCCCCCGTCGGATCCTCCGTCGGCGGCTCGGTCGGTCCCTGGGTCGGCGTCCCGGGCCGCACGGTCAGCGCGCTCGTCGCTGTCCGCTCCGAGTCCAGCCCGGTGACGACGACGACGTACGCGCCGGGGACCGTCGCCGCGTCGATCGTCACGGTCTGCGCGAGCTCGCTCGTGGCGGCGACGTCGGCGGTCCCGAGGAGCACGGCGTCGCCGAGCTCCTCCGTCGGATCCGACCCGTCGACCAGCCGGATCTCGACGCGCTCACCCGGCGCGAAGCCCTCCCCCGAGACGCCGACGTCCGCGCCCGGGTCCACCTCGTCCGCGGACAGGGCGATCGAGGGCTCCGGCAGCGTGACCGTGACGGTCGCGTCCACGGCGAGCTCGACCGGGGGCTCGGCCTGGGTGACACCGGCGGGCAGGGCGAAGGTGCCGCGCGCGGCGTAGGCGCCGGGGGTGGCGCCGTCGTAGTCCGCGATCTCCCACGTCAGCGGGGCGGCGTGGGTGGCCCCGGCCGTGTCCACCACGGTCGTCGCGGCTGGCAGCGCCGCCAGGGCGGCCTCGAGCGGGGTGCCCCGCTCCACGGAGACGTCCTCGACGTCGCCGATCTCGACGAGCGGGTTGTACTGCTGGGACTCGCCCTCGAGCGCGCGGTACACGTGGGCCGAGATCGGCGCCAGGTCGGCGATGGGGAAGTTCGCGCCCTCGAACCCGTTGGGCGGGTTGATCACCGGGGAGTGCCGCATGTTCGTGAGGATGGTGATGGTGAGGTCGTGGAGCGGGTCGATGACCGTGAGCGTGCCGGTCCAGCCCTGGTGCCCGAAGGTGCTGCGGCTGGGCCCCCAGTTGAAGTAGTAGTACGCGGCCGCGCTCTTGGAGTGCACGCGCCAGCCCAGGGCGACTGTCGAGGCGTCGACGTTGGCGGGGTCGAGGCTGTACGGCGTGAGGAACTCGTCGATGACCTCCTGGGTGAAGTACTGCTCCCCGCCGTAGATGCCGCCACCCAGCATGAGCTGGGTGAGGACCGCCATGTCCGAGGTGGTGGAGAACAGGCCCGCGTGGCCGGAGACCCCGTCCATCGAGTAGAACGCCTTCTCGTCGTGGACCTCCCCCTGGAGGGTGTAGTCCCGGATGTACACGGGGGTGCCGTCCGCGTGGGCGCCGAACGAGACGTTGCCGTCACGCGTGTTGCCGTTGAGCTCGGTGGCGGCGATCCGCGACGGCGCGACGCCGTGCTCGAGCGGGGTGAAGAGGGTGTCGTCCAGCCCGAGGGGGCCGTAGATCTCCTCCTCGAGGTACACGTCGAGCGGCTTGCCGCTGATCTGCTCGATGAGCAGACCGAGGATCATGTAGTCGACGTCGCTGTAGGCGAAGGTCGTGCGCGGGGCGTACCGCAGGGGCGTCTGGGAGATCCTCTCGATGATCCCCGACCGGTCGGTGTGGTCGCTGGTCTGGTACCACAGCTCCCCCGCGGAGCCGAGGTTGGGGTACTCGGGGTCCGGGATGAGCCCGGCGTGGTGGTGGAGGATGTCGCGGACGGTGATGGTCTCCTTGCCCGTGTACCGCTCCGGGATCCCGCCCTCCCCGCCGACGGTCCACTTGCCCGTGTAGACGGAGTTGGCATCGGTGAAGCCCTCCCAGCCGGGGAAGGACACGAGGGTGCGGTCGAGGTCGAGCCGCCCCTCGCTCACCAACCGCTGGAGGGCGTAGTTCGTGGCGTACATCTTGGTGTTCGAGGCGAGGTCGAAGAGCGTGTCGACCTCCGCCGGCTGCCACTGG
The DNA here is from genome assembly GCF_003710105.1 of Georgenia faecalis. Lineage (GTDB taxonomy): Bacteria > Actinomycetota > Actinomycetes > Actinomycetales > Actinomycetaceae > Georgenia_A > Georgenia_A faecalis. The sequence goes on along the minus strand of NZ_CP033325.1, from coordinate 1,060,966 downwards.
GACTGCGGGAGCAGCTCGGCGGGCTGCGTGACGCCGTCGACCTCGCTCGTGGAGTAGCGCAGGGCGTACCCGTAGGCGTCCTCCTTGACGACCTTGCCGTCCTTGGTGACGACGACGGCGACGGCGGAGGACCCGTCGGCGACCTGGGCGTTGATGTAGTCGTCGAGCTCGGCGAGCCGGGCGGGGTCGAAGCCCACGTCACCCGGGTCGGCCGGGGTGATCTCGTCGTGGGCGACGAACTGCTTCTCGAGGAGGTACTCCGCGCCGTCGAGCACGAGGGGACGGACCTGGAAGAGGCGCTCGATCGCACCGAAGGAGAGGTAGTACCGACCGCCCTGCCGGAAGCCGTCGACGTCGTCGAAGACCAGGTCGGTGTACTCGTTGAGCATGTTGCCGGTGACGTTGGACCCGATCCGGTCGCGGTCGACGGCGATCTCGAAGTAGTCCCGGCCGCGGTGGATGGTGAGGACGTCGAGGGTGCCGGGCGCCGCGCCGTCGAAGAGGTAGCCGTTGCTGCCGTAGGTGTAGGTGAGGTCGAGGAGCTCGGTGAGGTCCTCGACGGCGACGTACGCCTTCGCGTCGCGCTTGACGACGACCTCCGGGTCGATCCGCGTCGGCTCGTCGTAGGCGCGGGGGTCGCCGTCGACGACCCAGACCTCCGCCGCGCCGTCGACCGCGCGCACGTACCGGGTGTCGTCGGGGAACGTGCTGTCCTCGGTCACCGTGAACCCGAGGTAGGCGTCCGGCTCCTCCTCGGGGAAGGAGAACGTCATCGTGGTGCCGAACCCGTCGGCGTCCACGTCGGTGAGGGTGCCTTCGGCGCCCCCGAGGGCGGCGGCCTCGATACCGCTCTCGTACTGCGAGCCCGGCTTGTAGTAGTGGACCGTGAGCGTGCTGGCGCCGGCCTGGGCATCGGCGCCCGGGACGGCGACGTCGGCCAGGACGGCCGGCGCCGGGACCATGGCGAGCAGCAGCGCGGCCCCGGCGGCCGCAGCCGCGGCACGGGCTGGACGGAAGGTCGTCATCGGAGCTTCTCCCTTGACTCGAGGCGAGGACGGCGACGCGACGAGCCTGGGCCCCCCGCGCGCGAGCCGGGGCTAGCGGCAGGGGGATGTGTCCGACGTGAGCCAGGACACAGCGTAAAGATCTTTCCCCATCATGGGGAAGGCCTTGGAAGCCTCTTTCATCGGCTCGGCGAGAGATCCTCCGCGTCCTTGTCCGGGCGCCAGCCTCGCCACCGGGGGTGACGCAGCCGCCCGGTGGAGGTGCGCTCGGAGAACTCGACCTCGGCGACGAGCACCGGCTCCACCCAACGGGCATCGCGCGCGTCGGGCCGTGGGACGTCACCGAGCGCCGGCGAGTCACGCTCCAACGGGGCCAGCTTCTTCACCCATGCGGCCGTCTCCTTCTCGGTGAAGCCGCTGCCCACCTTGCCGACGTAGGTCAGCGCGCCGTCGTCGTCGGGGACCGCGAGGAGCAGGGATCCGACCCTTCCGGCCCGCGAGCCCTGGCCCGGCTTCCAGCCGACGACGACGACCTCCTCGGCCTCGCTGTGCTTGATCTTGAGCCACGCGGGCGACCGCCGGCCCTCGAGGTAGACGGAGTCACGGCGCTTGGCGACCACGCCCTCGAGCTGCCAGGCGCGCGAGGCGGCCATCGCCGCCTCGACGTCGCCGCCGAACGCGGGGGGCACCTCGACGTGCTCGTCGCGGTCGGCGTCGACGAGGAGCTCCAGGGCCTCGCGCCGGGCGTCGTAGGGCTGGTCGCGCCAGGACATGTCGTCGACCTCGAGGACGTCGAAGAGCATGAGGTGGACCGGCCAGGTCGCCGCCGCCCGCGTGACGTCCCGCGGCGCGCTGAGGTTCATCCGCTGCTGGAGGACCGAGAAGCTGGGGCGTCCACGCTCGTCGAGCGCGACGATCTCCCCGTCGAGCACCGCGTGCCCGGCGTCGACGCACGCCGCGACGCCGGCGAGCTCGGGGTACGTCGCCGTGAGGTCGATGCCGTTGCGGGACACGAGCCGGACGTCGTCGCCGTCGACGAGGACGACGGCGCGGATGCCGTCCCACTTCATCTCCAGCGCCCAGTCCTCGGCGACCCGCACGCCGGACTCGTCGCCCGGGGTCGCGAGCATCGGGACCGGGGCCGCGACGCGGGGAGACGAGGACCCCCGGGACCGGCCCGACGGCGTCGCCCGCGCGGGCTTCTCGGGCGTGGGGCTCTCGGGCGTGGGGCTCTCGGGCGTTGGCTCCTCAGGCGCGGGATTCTCGGGTGCCGACTTCTTCTCGGGCGCGGGCTGCTCGCGGCCCCGCTTCTCGGGCACTGGCTTGCCCCGCGCCGGTCTCTCCCGGCTCACCCCACCGCCGCGGGCGCGCCACTCCCCCGGGTGATCGCCGTCCCCGCCGCCGGAGGACGTCTCTCCCGCGGGCCGCATGAGGTGGATGAGCCAGTGGTTGGCCTCCTCCTCGCGGCGCCCGCCGGTGCGGATGAGCGCGACGCGGGTGGACCGCCCCGGGCCGCCGGCGAGGCCACCGTCGGGCCCGCCGTGGAGGGTGACGATGACCTCCTTGCCCTCCCGCCACTTCTCGAGGTCGTAGGTGCCGGTGTCCCAGATGCTCATCTCGCCCGCGCCGTACTCCCCCGCCGGGATGGTCCCGGAGAAGGTGGCGTACTCCATGGGGTGGTCCTCGGTCTGCACCGCGAGGTGGTTCTTGGCGGGGTCCACCGGTACGCCCTTGGGCAGTGCCCAGCTGACGAGGACGCCGTCGTGGGCCAGGCGCAGGTCCCAGTGCAACCGGCTGGCGTGGTGCTCCTGGATGACGAAGATCGGCTCCCCGGCGTCCGCCACCCGGTCCGGCACCGGCTCAGGCGTGCGGGACGCGTCGCGCTTGGCGCGGTAGATCTCGAGCCGGTCGCGGGTCGGCCCGCCGCCCGCCCGGTCGGCGGCGCGGGCGAGGTCGGCCATCGGGTCGCCGAGCTCCCGGACCCGGTCGAGGACCTCGGCCATCTCGAGGTGCCGCAGGCCGTCGTCGGCGATCTCCTCCCAGGTCCGTGGGACGGCGACGGTGGGCCGCTCGCGCCCGCGCAGCGAGTACGGGGCGATGGTCGTCTTCGACCCGTTGTTCTGCGACCAGTCGACGAGCACCTTGCCCTCGCGCAGCGACTTCTTCATGTCCGAGACGACGAGGTCCGGGTGGTCCGCCTCGAGCGCGCGGGCCAGCTCGTGGGCGAGGTCGCTGATCTGGTCGGACGTGTGGGCGCCGTCGAGCGGGGCGTAGAGGTGGATGCCCTTGGAGCCGCTGGTCACCGGCACGGGGTCCAGGCCCATCCCGGTGAGGATGGCGCGGGCGTGCCCGGCCACCTCCGCGCACTCCGGCAGCCCCGCGCCCGGGCCGGGGTCGAGGTCGAGGACGAGGCGGTCCGGGTTGCGGCGGGTGCCGTCCGAGCCGAACCGCCACTGCGGCACGTGGATCTCCAGGGCGGCCACCTGGGCGAGCCACACGAGCGTCGCGGTGTCGTCGACGAGGGGGTAGTCGTAGGTGCGCGAGCTGTGGTCGATGGGGGCGCGCACCACCCAGTCCGGGGTGCCGTCGTCGAGGTTCTTCTGGAAGAACATCTGGCCCGGCTCCGCGTCGGTCCCCACCCCGTTGGGCCAACGCTTGCGGGTGGCGGGCCGCCCGGCGCAGTGCGGCAGCATCGCCGGGGCGATCTCCGCGTAGTAGGCGATGATCTCCGCCTTCGTCGTCCCGGTCACCGGGTAGAGGACCTTGGTGAGGTTGGTCAGCCGCAGCCTCCGGCCCTCGACGACGACCGTCTCGGGCTGATCATTCCTCGCCATGGCCGCCATCCTCACGCGCGGCCCCGCCGTCCGCACCCCACCACGCCCTGGCGGGGCCCTCGGCACGACGCCGCCGCGGCGGTACGCTGCCCCGATCCGTGGCGGTGCGGCCGGGTGGCGGGGCGTCGTCGTCGCCGGTTGACTGGCCTGCGAGGAAAGGGACCGATCATGCGTGCCATCTGGACCGGAGCCATCACGTTCGGGCTCGTCAACGTCCCGATCAAGCTGTACTCCGCCACGGAGAGCCACGACGTGCGCCTCCACCAGGTCCACGGGGCCGACGGCGGCCGGATCCGCTACCAGCGGCGCTGCGAGATCTGCGACGAGGTGGTCCAGTGGGGTGACATCGCCAAGGCGTACGACGACGGCGAGCAGACGGTCGTCCTCTCCGACGAGGAGCTCGCCTCGCTGCCGGTGGAGAAGAACCGCGAGATCGACGTCATGGAGTTCGTCCCGAGCGAGCAGATCGACCCGATCATGATGGAGAAGAGCTACTTCGTCGGCCCCGACTCCAAGTCGACGAAGTCGTACCAGCTCCTGCGCCAGACCCTCGAGGAGACCGACCGCACCGCCATCGTCAGCTTCACGCTGCGGCAGAAGTCGCGGCTCGGCGCGCTGCGGGTGCGCGGCGACGTCCTCGTGCTCCAGGGGCTGCTGTGGGACGACGAGGTCCGCGCGGCGGACTTCCCCGAGCTCGAGCAGTCGGCGCGGATCAGCGAGAAGGAGCTGAAGATGAGCGCCGCGCTGGTCGACAGCTTCTCCGCGGACTTCGACCCCTCCGGGTTCAGCGACGAGTACCAGGAGGAGCTCACCAAGCTCATCGAGGCGAAGCTCGCGGAGGGCGACGCGCTCGACACGGAGAAGACGTTCGGGACCAAGGACGACGACGAGGGCGGCGAGGTCCTCGACCTCATGGAGGCGCTGCGCCGCTCCGTCGAGGCATCGAAGAAGAAGCGCGCCGGGGGCGCGGTCGAGGAAAAGGAGGCCGCATCGGGCGGAGGGGCGTCGTCCTCCGCGGCTGACGACGACGCGGACTCCGGGGATGACGCGGACTCCGGGGACGGCGAGGCGAAGCCCAAGCGCGCGTCCCGCGCGTCCTCCTCGAGCCGGTCCTCGTCCACCAGCAAGGCCGCCGCGAGCAAGTCCTCCACGACCAAGTCGGCGGCGGCGAAGTCGTCCACCGCCAAGACGACCGCGGCGAAGTCGTCCACCGCGAAGACGACGGCGGCGCCCAAGCGGCCGGCGAAGACCCGCGAGAAGAAGCCGGCGTAGCGCACGGACCCCGGGGGTCCCCCGCGGCCCCCGCCGTGCGCCCGTCCGCGGCCTGGAATGCCACGCTCGGCCACGGGGTTGGCCCTGGCATGAGCACTCCCCTCACCGTCGACATCTGGTCCGACATCGCCTGCCCGTGGTGCTACATCGGCAAGCGGAAGTTCGAGGCGGGGCTGGCCGCCCTGCCCGACGCCGACGACGTCGTCGTCACCTACCGCAGCTTCGAGCTCAGCCCCGACACCCCCCTCGACTTCGAGGGCAGCGCCGTGGACTTCCTCAGCGAGCACAAGGGCATCCCGGCTGACCAGGTCGAGGCGATGCTCGGCCAGGTCACGGAGATCGCGCGGTCCGTCGGCCTCAGCTACGACTTCGCGGCGGTGCGCCAGACCAAGACGCTCGTCGCCCACGAGGCGCTCCACCACGCCAAGGCCCACGGCCGCCAGCTCGAGCTCGTCGAGCGGCTCCTCGCCGCGTACTTCGAGGAGGGCCGCCACCTCGGTCGCGCCGAGGAGGTCGCCGATCTCGCGGCCGAGGTCGGGCTCGACCGCGACGACGTGCTGCGCGCCCTCGAGACGCACGAGCACGCCGACGCCGTCCAGGCCGACATCGCGCAGGCCCGTGCCTACGGCATCACCGGCGTCCCGTTCTTCGTCATCGACGGTCGTTACGGGATCTCCGGCGCGCAGAACCCCGAGGTCTTCACCGCGGCCCTGGAGCAGGTCCGGGCCGAGCGCGCGGGCGTGGCCTCGTGAGCACCGGGAACGCCGCGCGGGGCGACCTGCCCGCCGCCGACGTCGTCACCACCACGACGACCTCGGCTTCGCCGTCCCTCACGGACGGTCCCGCCCTCCCGCCCGCCCCGCCGCTGGTCCCGCTGACGGCGCTCACCCCGCTGGGCGGCGCCGACGGTGAGGCCGGATGGTGCGTCGACGGCGTGTGCGTGGTCCCGCCGTCGGGCTGAGGGACCTCTCTGCGGAACCGATGAGCCCCGCTCCGTCGCCGGCGATCCGGCACGATCATCACGGGCGAGCGGCAGGAGCGCACCGGCGGCTCGACAACGCCAGCGATCCTTTACGGCGCGGCCGCGCGGAGCTTCTCGAGCAGCGGCTCGGCCGCCGTGGCGAGGAACTCCTCCTGGGCGGAGCCCCCTATCTGGACGAGCGCGATGTCGGTGAACCCGGCCTCCCAGTAGGGCGCGACGGCCTCGACGATGGCGTCGAGGTCGGGCCCGCACGGGATGGACTCGGCGACGTCCTCCGGGCGGACGAAGGAGGTGGCCTCCTCGAAGCCTCGCGTGGTCGGCAGGTCGGCGTTGACGCCCCAGCCCAGCGCGGACCAGCGGAAGAGCTCGTGGGCGCGGGCGACGGCGGCGTCGGCATCGGGGTCCCAGCACACGGGGATCTGCCCGATGATCCGTGAGCCGCCGTGAACCTCCTTCTCGCGCTCGGCGGACCACTGCGCGACGAGGTCGGGGTCGGGGTCCGTGGAGACGAGGTGGTCGGCGAGGCCGGAGAACCGGGACACCGACTGCCGCCCCGAGACGGCCACCGCGAGCTCGACCGGCTTGTCCGGCAGGTCCCAGACCTTCGCGGAGTCGACGCGGAAGTGGTCGCCCTCGTGGGTGAGGTTCTCCCCGGCGAGGAGCGCGCGGATGATGACGAGCGCCTCCTCGAGCATGTCGTGGCGCTCGCCGACCGCCGGCCACCGCTCGCCGACGACGTGCTCGTTGAGGTTCTCCCCCGCCCCGAGCCCGAGGATGAACCGCTCGTCGGAGAGCACGGCCATCGTCGCGGCCTTCTGCGCGACGACGGCGGGGTGGTAGCGCATCGTCGGGCAGGTCACGTAGGTCATGAGCTCGACCCGCTCGGTCGCCTGCGCGACGGCGCCCAGCACCGTCCACGCGTAGGGGGCGTGGCCCATGGAGTCGAGCCACGGGAAGTAGTGGTCGCTGCACACCTCGAAGTCGAAGCCCCGGCGCTCCGCCTCGGCGGCGTAGCGCACGAGCTCCTTCGGCCCGCTCTGCTCGGTCATGAGGGTGTACCCGAAGCGCGTCATGGCCCCAGGGTGGCACCGGCGCGCAGGCCGCGCACGCCGTCGCCGACGGCGCTCTGCGGGTGCGCCCGGGGCCCGGCCGTCGTCACACTGGGAGCGGAAGACGTCGGCCCAGGGGGGCAGGAGGACTCGACCATGAACCGCCACGAACGCCTCACGGCGGTGCTCGAGCTCGTCGTCGAGCGGGAGAACCTCCACGTCGACGAGATCGTCCGCCGCCTGGGCGTGTCCGCGGCCACCGCACGCCGCGACCTCGACCACCTGGCCCGGCAGCAGCTCATCACGCGCACCCGCGGTGGCGCCTCGCCGAGCCCGACCTCCTCCGACCTCCCGCTGCGCTACCGGACAGCACGCCAGGCCGTCGAGAAGCAGCGGATCGCCCGCGCCGCCGCGGCCATGGTGGCGCCCGGCGACGTCGTCGGCCTCAACGGCGGCACCACGACGACGGAGGTGGCGCGCGAGCTGGTCATGCGCCCCGAGCTGCAGCGGGATGATCCCCGCGGCGAGGTCGTCGTCGTCACCAACGCCGTCAACATCGCCAACGAGCTCGCGGTGCGGCGGCACGTGCGGGTCGTGCTCACCGGGGGCGTGATGCGGCCGCTGACCTACGAGCTCACCGGTCCCCTGGCCCGCGGGATCCTCGACGAGATCTCCATCGGCACGCTCTTCCTCGGGGTCAACGCCCTCGACCCCGAGGCGGGGGCGTTCGCGCACCACGAGGGCAGGGCGGCGGTGAACGCGGCGCTGGTCGCCAACGCCCGCCGGGTCGTCGCCGTCGCCGACCACACCAAGCTGGGCATCACGGCGTTCGCCAAGATCTGCGAGACGTCGGCTCTCGACGCCCTCATCACCGACGACGGCGCCGACCCGGAGGTCGTCGACCGCCTGCGGGCGAGCGGGGTCGACGTCACGCTCGCATGACGCCGGACGCGCGGGCGGGTCAGGCGCGCTTGACCACGACGAGGTCGTCGCGGTGGACGACGGCGCGCGGGGCGGTCCAGCCGTGCCCGTCGCGCAGCTCGTCGGTCGTCTTCCCGAGCATGGTGGCCACCTCGGCGGCGCTGTAGGCGACAAGGCCACGGGCGACGACGGCGCCGTCGGGCGCGGCCAGCTCGATGGGGTCGCCCGGCTCGAAGTCGCCCTCGACGGCGGTGATCCCGGCCGCCAGCAGGGAGCGCTTGCCCACGGTGATGGCCGTGACGGCGCCGTCGTCGAGGACGACCCGGCCGCTCGTCCGCGCGGCGTGGGCGAGCCACAGCCGCCGGGTGCTCGTGCGGCGCCCGGTCACGGCGAACCACGTGCCCACAGCCTCGCCGGCGAGGGCGCGGTCGGCGTTCTCGGCGGCGGTGAGGACCACCGGGACGCCGGCGCCGGTGGCGATGGCTGCGGCGTCGAGCTTCGTCACCATGCCCCCGGTCCCGATGGTGGTGCCGCGACCGGTGACCTCGATGCCCGCGAGGTCGTCCGGGCCGTGGACCTCGGAGATGAGCGCGGTGCCCGGTCGCGACGGCGGGCCGTCGTAGAGGCCGTCGACGTCGGTGAGGAGGACGAGGGCGTCGGCGCGCACGAGGTGCGCCACCAGGGCGGCGAGCCGGTCGTTGTCACCGAACCGGATCTCGTCGGTGGCGACGGTGTCGTTCTCGTTGACGATGGGCACGACGCCGAGCGTGAGCAGGCGCTCGAGCGCCCGCTGCGCGTTGCGGTAGTGCTGGCGGCGGATGAGGTCCTCCGCGGTGAGAAGCACCTGGCCGACGCGCTGGTCGTGGGCGGCGAAGGCCTGCGTGTACCGGGCGACGAGGAGGCCCTGGCCCACCGAGGCGGTGGCCTGCGCCGTGGCGAGGTCCCGCGGCCGGCTCGGCAGGCCCAGCGGGGCGATGCCGGCGGCGATGGCACCGGAGGAGACGAGGACGACCTGCTGGCCGCGGGCGCGCCGGGCAGCGAGGACGTCGACGAGGGCGCGGAGCCGGTCGAGGTCGAGGCGGCCGTCGGCGCCGGTGAGCGAGGAGGACCCGATCTTCACGACGACGCGAGGGGCGTCCGCGAGCGCGGAGCGGCCGGGCAGCGACGGGTTCACGGCCCCATCCTCCCGCACGGTGGCCGCGGCCGTGGCCGCCGTTCCAGCGATCGGGCCGCGAGGACCGGCGTGTCTGACCCCCGCGCCCTTCCCCCGCGGCCGAGCCTCGACAAGACTCGGGCCGAGAGAGGATCGGTGAGGAGCACCCGTGAAGACCGACCACAAGAAGGAGATCGCGACCTACACCGCCCGGCGCGGTGAGTTCGCGGTCGTCGAGGTCCCGGCCCTGCAGTTCCTCATGATCGACGGGCACGGCGACCCCAACACGTCGACGGCGTACCAGGACGCGCTCACCACGATCTACCCCGTCGCGTACGCGCTGAAGTTCCTCAGCAAGGGCGAGCTGGGCCGCGACTACGCGGTGATGCCGCTCGAGGGGGTGTGGTGGTCGGCGGACATGGCCGCGTTCACCACCGCCCGCGACAAGTCCCGCTGGTCCTGGACGATGCTCATCATGGTCCCCGACTGGATCACGCCCGATCACCTCGACACCGCCCGTACGACGGTCACCCGTAAGGGCGGCGCCCCAGCCCTCGACGCCCTGCGCCTCGAGCGGTTCGACGAGGGGCTCAGCGTGCAGACGCTGCACGTCGGGTCCTACGACGACGAGGCGCCGGTGCTCGAGGAGATGCACCACCGGTTCATCCCCGGGCACGGGCTGCGGATGACGGGCAAGCACCACGAGATCTACCTCAGCGACGCCCGGCGCACTCCCCCGGAGCGCCGCCGCACGATCCTCCGCCAGCCGGTAGCCCGCGCGGACGGCTAGCGGTCGCGCGGGCGGCGGCGTTCCACAGCACCCGGTTCGACGGCGGGGTCGGCCTGCTCCTGCGGGCCGACCTCGCCTGAGACCCCTACGGCTGCGGGTCGGCGTCCGCCGGGTCGGTCCAGTGCCGGGCCTCGCGCTCGGTCCACAGCTCGGAGCGGGCGTCCGCCTTGGCGTCCATCCGCTCCTTGTACTCGCGTCGCTTGTCGGAGCGCGTGGGCCGGGCGTCGTTCTCGAGGCGCAGGTCGACTCCGCGGGGCCCGAGGAGCTCGGCACCGGTGGACATCGTGGGCTCCCAGTCGAAGACCACGCCGCCCTCCTCCGGTCCGATGACGACCTCGTCCCCGGCGACCGCACCGGCCTTGAACAGCTGGTCCTCGACACCCAGGCGGGCGAGCCGGTCGGCGAGGTAGCCGACCGCCTCGTCGTTGGTGAAGTCGGTCTGGCGGACCCAGCGCTCGGGCTTGGCGCCGCGCACCTGGTAGAAGACGCCGTCGTGGCGGCGGCGCGGGGTGACGGTGAACCCCGCCTCGTCGACCGCGTCCGGCCGCAGGACGATGCGCGCGACGCCGGTAACGGGCGCCGCCTCGCGGGCCTCGCGCACGAGGCGGGCGAGGGCGAAGGTCAGCGGGCGCAGCCCCTCGTGCGAGGCGGCCGAGATCTCGAAGACCGGCAGACCGCGCGCCTCGAGGTCGCCGCGGACCATCTCGGCGAGGTCCCGCGCCTCCGGGACGTCGACCTTGTTGAGGACGACGACGCGGGTGCGCTCCATGAGCGGCACGCGTCCCCCGTCGATCTCGAGGTCGCCGGCGTAGGCGGCGAGCTCGGCCTCGATGAGGTCGAGGTCGCTGATGGGGTCGCGCCCGGGCTCCAGCGTGGCGCAGTCGAGGACGTGCACGATGAGGGCGCAGCGCTCGATGTGGCGGAGGAACTCCAGGCCCAGGCCCTTGCCCTGGCTCGCGCCGGGGATGAGCCCCGGGACGTCGGCCACGGTGAAACGCTCCTCGCCGGCCTGGACGACGCCGAGGTTGGGCGCGAGGGTGGTGAAGGGGTAGTCGGCGATCTTCGGCCGGGCCGCGGACATCGCCGCGATGAGGCTCGACTTGCCCGCGCTGGGGAAGCCGACGAGCGCGACGTCGGCCACGGTCTTGAGCTCGAGGACCAGGTCGACGACCTCGCCGGGCTCACCGAGCAGCGCGAATCCCGGGGCCTTGCGCTTGGGGGACGCCAGGGCCGCGTTGCCGAGCCCGCCGCGTCCTCCCGCGGCCGCGACGAAGCGCGTCCCGGCACCGACGAGGTCCGCGATCACCTGGCCGTCCGGGGTCTTGACGACGGTGCCGTCGGGCACGGGAAGGACGAGGTCCTGCCCGTTCTTGCCCATGCGCATGTCGCCCATGCCCTGCGTGCCCGAGGGCGCGCGGCGGTGGGGCGAGTGGTGGAAGTCGAGCAGCGTCGTCGTCTGGGGGTCGACGACGAGGACGACGTCGCCGCCCCGGCCGCCGTTGGCGCCGTCGGGACCGGCCAGCGGCTTGAACTTCTCGCGCCGGATGGACGCGACGCCGTTGCCGCCGTTACCACCGGAGGCGTGCAGGACCACGCGATCGACAAACGTCGCCATGATCGTTCCTCCTCCGGGCGGCTGGTGCCGCCCTCATTTTGCCCGGCCTGGTGCCGGACGTGCGAAACGGGGGCGGCCGGCTGTGCGCCGGCCGCCCCCGCTGTGCGTCGTGGGTGGTGCTCAGACCTCGGCAGAGACGATGTTCACCGTCTTGCGCCCGCGGCGCGTACCGAACTCGACGGCGCCGGCCGCGAGGGCGAACAGGGTGTCGTCCTTGCCGCGTCCGACGTTCTCACCGGGGTGGAAGTGCGTGCCGCGCTGACGGACGATGATCTCGCCGGCCTTGACGACCTGACCACCGAAGCGCTTGACGCCGAGGCGCTGGGCGTTGGAGTCGCGGCCGTTCCGGGATGAGCTGGCGCCCTTCTTGTGTGCCATCTCGAACCTGCTTTCGTCGTAAAGGGAACGGGTGAGGAACCGGGCCCGGTGCGGGCCGCGAGATCAGTTGGTGATGCCGGTGACCTTGATGCGGGTCAGCTTCTGGCGGTGGCCCTGGCGCTTGCGGTAGCCGGTCTTGTTCTTGAACTTCATGATCGTGATCTTCTTCCCCTTCTCGGGGCGCACGATCTCGGCGGTGACGGTGACCTTGGCGAGGTCGTCCGCGCCCGTCGTCACCTTCTCGCCGTCGACGAGCATGAGGGGGCGGAGCTCGACCGAGTCCCCGACCGCGCCGCGGACCTGGTCCATGACGACGACGTCGCCGACGGACACCTTCTCCTGTCGGCCGCCGGCCTTGACGATCGCGTAAACCACGTTGCTGCTCATCTCTGTCGTAACGGGGCCTGTCGCAGCCGGCCCTGCGGCGTTCCGCGGGGCGCGCGTCAGGCGCACGGGATGGCGCGTCCACGGGACGCACCGACGCTCAAGGTTACGCTGCGGGCGTCCCACGGGCAAATGCCGCAGGGCTCCGCGGGTGCCGGGACGCCTGTGGTGTCCCGCACATCACCGCGGCCGGTGGTCAGTGGACGAGCGCGGCCACCGCGTCACCGATGGCGGTGTCCCCGGAGACGAGCTCGGCGGTCACCCGCGCCGTGCCCGGCTCGTCGAGCATCGCGAGGAGCACCCGGGCGACGTCCTCGCGCGGGACCTCCCCCGACCCGGTCTTGTGGGCCAGGCGCACGCGGCCGGTGCCGGGTGCGTCCGTGAGGGCTCCAGGACGCACGATCGTCCAGTCGAGGTCGCGGGCGGCGAGGTCGTCGTCCGCCTCCTTCTTCGCCTCCATGTAGGCGGCCATGACCTCGTCCTCGATGCCGGCCCCGCCCCGCTCCGCGTTGATCGCCGAGACGATGACGTAGCGCCGCACGCCGGCCTTCTCCGCTGCGTCGGCGAGGAGGATGGCGCCGTCCCGGTCGACCGTGCGCTTGCGGGCGGCGCCGCTGCCGGCGCCCGCCCCCGCGGCGAACACGACGGCGTCGGCCCCCGCGAGGATCCCGACGAGGTCCTCGGAGGTGCCCGACTCCAGGTCGAACGTCACCGGCGTCGCGCCGAGCCGTGCGAGCTCGTCGGCGTGGTCCGGGTTCCGGATCAGCGCGACGGCGTCGTCCCCGCGCGCAGCGAGCAGGCGCTCCAGGTGCTGCGCGATCTTTCCGTGGCCTCCAGCAATGACGATCCTCATCGTTCGAGCGTAGATCGACTTCGCTGCCAGCGCCCGTCCGCCGACGAGCCGGGGCCCCGTCGCGGGCGCCGGCGTCCCGCCCGCCGGACGTCGGATAACCTGCGCGGGTTATCGACCCCTGGCTGTGGACGCGGAGGAACGACTGATGCCCTCGTACGACTTCGCCGTCGACCTACCCACGCTCGCGCGCGCCGCCCAGGGGGCGGCCGAGACCGTCCAGCTCTTCAAGGACGACGACGTCAACGACCTCATGCCCGCCAAGGGTGACCTCGGCAGCGACGCCGTGGCGTCGGCGGTCGACGAGTTCACCGGACGGTGGGAGCGCGGGATGAACAACCTCGTCAAGGACATCGAGGAGCTCGCCGGCCGCATGGGGAAGGTGGCAATGAACTACGCCGACCTCGACCGGTCCGGCCACGAGGCGATGACCGCGGTGGCAGCACGTGTGCGCGGTGTGCGCGTCGGGGGCCGGTGAGCGTGCCCAGCTTCGTCATCGACGGCGACCCCGGACGTATCCGGGCACGCGCCACCCTGGCGCGGGAGAAGGCCGGGGTGTTCACCTCGACCGCGGACGCGCTCGCCAAGGTGAGCACGGGCGGGTGGAGCGGGCGGGCCGCCGAGCGGTTCCGGGACGCCCTGGACACCGAGCCCGACCGGTGGCGCGACGCCGGCACGGGCTTCCTCACCGCCGCGCAGGCCCTCCTGTCCTACGCGGACGCCCTGGAGAGCGCGCAGCTGCGGGCCCAGTGGGCCCGCGGGGAGTACGAGCGCGGCGAGCAGGTGACCGGGCAGGCACGCGCGGCGTACGACGCTGACGTGAGCCAGGCCCGGCGTGAGGTCGCCCAGGCGGCCGCCCAGGGCGAGCACGTGACCCTGACGATCCTGCCGTTCACCGACCCCGGCGGGGCGGTCCGGGACGGGGCGCTGGCGGAGCTCGCCTCCGCGCGGGCCGATCTGGACGCCGCCGGGCAGGTGTGCGCCACCGAGGTCCGCGCCGGTTGCGCGGCCGCCCCCGAGGAGCGGCGCTGGTGGGAGAGCGGCCTCGCCGCCATCGGCGGGTTCCTCCAGGGCGCGGGTGAGGCGACGTGGGACCTGCTCACCCTGCCCGGCTCGCCGATCAGCCTCCTGCAGGACTCGATGGCCCTCGCGACCGGGCGCCTCACCCCCGAGGAGATGGCCGCGCGCTACCGGATGGGGGTCGAGCAGGTCGGGGACATGGTCACGGCGCTGCGCGAGGACCCCGCGGAGTTCGGCAAGACCCTCGGCAAGGCCGTGCTCGACTGGGACACCTGGGCGGACGACCCGGCCCGCGCGCTCGGGCACCTCGTGCCCGATGCCGTGGCGGCCGTCGTGACAGCTGGGGCCGGCGCCGTCGCGACCCGCGGGGTCAAGGGCACGGCCGACGTCGTCGACGCCCTCGGCGACCTCTCGACGACGGGGAACCGGCTCGACGACGTCGGCGACCTCGGGCGGCTCGACGACGCCGGTGGCCTGGGCCGGTTCGACGACGTGGGCGGCCACGTCCCCCTGGACGACCTGCCCGGCTGGACCGACGGCAAGGACGTCCCGCGTACCGGGCCGGACGCCGACCTCTACCCCGACGGCCTCCAGCGCTACGGACCGCTCGACCGTCAGGAGTTCTACGACCGCTACTGGGACCCTGCGGACGGCGCGTCGGGCTCGTGGCGCTACCCCGCGGACGAGGGCTTCGCCGCCCCTCCGCGGCCCAACACCATCGAGCCGGGCGACGTCCTCGACCGGCTGGGCCGGCCCGGAGGGTCCTACGCCTCCCCCGAGGGCACGCCTTACGCCGAGCGGGCGCTGCCGCCCAGCAGTGTCGGAGCCGACTACCACCGTTACGAGGTGCTGCGCCCGCTCCCGGACACCGTCACCGAGGGCCCCATCGCCCCCTGGTTCGAGCAGCCCGGTGGCGGGCTCCAGTACAAGTTCGACGAGACCATCGACTGGTACATCGAGCATGGCTACCTGAGGAAGATCGAGTGAGCACCGTCGAGGACCTCCGGGCACGCCTGGCCGAGGCCGGTCTCGACCCGGACGACGTCGGCCGCGCGGAGGACCGCTCGTTGCCGCGCATCGACGGGGTGCTGCTCCTGCGCACCACCGAGACCGGGGTCCGGGTGAGCACCTGGGAGCGCGGGCAGGAGCACTTCCCGCTCGATTTCGCGTCCGAGGCCGAGGCGGTGGACTACCTCGCCCCTCGCCTGCTCGCCCGCCGGTCC
Organism: Georgenia faecalis; assembly: GCF_003710105.1. Taxonomy (GTDB): domain Bacteria; phylum Actinomycetota; class Actinomycetes; order Actinomycetales; family Actinomycetaceae; genus Georgenia_A; species Georgenia_A faecalis. The sequence goes on along the minus strand of NZ_CP033325.1, from coordinate 1,045,491 downwards.
GTGTGGTCCCGTACCGAGGACGAGGCGAACGAGTCACGACGGCGCATGCAGGAGAAGGCGCGGCGCGCTCTGGCCCGCTTCGACGCCCCGACGACGGAGGACGAATGACGCACGCACGTACCCTCGAGGCGGCTCTCCGGGCCGCCGGGCTCCCGCCGGGCAGCGTGGTGCTCGCGCCGGAGCCCACGCCCGACGTGCCCCGACCGCCGGAGGGTCCGTGGGTGATCGTCCCGCACGGCGCCCAGTTCCTCGTGGGGGGCGTGGGCCGGGGGCGCTTCGCCGCGTACGAGGCGCTGTGGACGTTCGACGACGCCGTCTCCCTTGCCGTCCGGCTGGCCGCCACACCGGTCGGCGAGCCGATCGACGGCGGCGACGGGCCGAGTGCGGTCGAGGAGCGCGGTGACGGGGCCGAGGCGACGGCGTCGAGCCCGGCCGCCCTCATCGACCGCGGTCGTGCCACGGCAGACGCCATCCGGGAGCGGACCGAGCGCCGCGACGGGAGCCCGGGCCCGCACGGCCTCGTGGTGGGCGACGTGCTCGACTGCGTGGGGCCCGAGACCGGGCACCACCTCTACGCGCTGGGCACCCCCTTCCCCGCCCGGTCCCAGCCGCCGAGCGACATCGGGGCGCCGTACTCCCGCTACGAGGTCCGCGTGCCACTGCCCGCCGACGTCCGGGAGGGCGTCGCGGCGCCGTGGTTCGGCCAGCCCGGCGGGGGTGCGATGGTCGTGCTCGCCCGCCCGGTCCGCTGGTACGTCGACCAGGGGTTCCTCGCCGTCCTGGTCTGAGGCCGGTTCCTCACCACAGGGCGCCTCCTCAGGGCGCGCGATCGTCAGTCGGGGGACTGAGCTGCCGTGTCACGGCCCTGCCACGTGCAGATGCATGCCTCGTTGCCCTCGGGGTCGGCGAGGACCCAGTACGACGGCGCCCACCGATCGGTGAGCAGGCGGCCTCCCGCGGCGAGGGCGGCGGCGACGCGGGCCTCGGCCTGGTCGTGCGGGACCTCGACGTCGAGGTGGATGCGGTTCCGCTGCGGCCGAGGGGCGTCCATCTGCTGGAACCACACGTACGGCCCGAGCGCCGAACGGTGCTCGAGGGCGTCGGGCTCGCCACCGGGCCCGACCTCACTCACCGGCCGGTACCCGAGCACCGCCTGCCAGAACGGCAGCACCGCCGGGATGTCGAGGGCGTCGATGGCAATGTCGACCTCGAGCGGCTCGGCGGGGGCGGCGGGGATGCCGAGCTCGGCCGCGATCGCGGAGATGTGCCGGGCCAGCGCCACATCGGCCTCGGTGAGCGAGCCGTTGCGGTGCGTGACGAGGACCAGGTGGACCCGGAAGTAGCGCAGGTCGATGTCGGGGTGGTGGTCGAGGGCCTCGGCCGCGGCGACCACCCGCTCGACCAGCTCCGCGCCGCGCACCATCGAGCCCGTGCGGAACGTCGCGTGCAGCCGCCCGCGAAGGACGCGCCAGTCGGCCAGCCCCTCGCGCTCCTGGGCCTCCCCTGCCGTCAGCTCCTGCAGCTCCAGCTCATTGCTCATGGGGACACCGTGGCACGAGACGCGGCGCGGGTCCACGACGGCGCCGGTACGGCGCGCGGCGGACGGACCGATGTCAGTGGTCGGTGCCAGCATCGGCTCATGGACGACACGACCGTGCCGGTGTCGATGGCGCAGGCCCTGGAGGCGTTCTTCGCCGACGCGGCAATGAGCGACCACCCCGCCACGCGCGCCCGGATCATCGCCGTGCGACGCCACCTCGACGTCTTCCTCGACACCGAGGCCGAGCGCGCCCTCGTCCCCGACGAGCGGATCCTCGTCGAGGCGGAGCGGGAGATCGACCCCGTGGCCGCCGTCGCCCGGGTTGCCCCGCCGGAGGCGCTCATCGCGGCGCTGCCGGGGTTCCTCGAGGACGCGTGGCTGCTGCCGGCGCAGGCGGATGCCCGGGTGCAGGTCCGTGTCGTCGCCCAGCTCGCCGAGTGGGTGACCCACCACGGCTTGGCTCCGGGCATGGAGTGCTTCGTCCACCAGATCCACACGGCCGTCCGCGACGCGCGGCGCTCGATCGCGGACCGCGCCCTCCCGGGTGCGCCCCCCGGGTGAGCCGTCCCGAGCCGACTACTTCTGGGCGCCCCGGGGCACCTCGAGGTCGGCGACGACGGGCCGGTGGTCGGACCCGGTCGCCGGCAGGCCCGCGGCCGGGACGAACGCGTCGACGACGCGGATGCGCTCCGAGACCGTGACGTAGTCGATGCGCCGGTCCGGCGCCACGGCCGGGAAGGTGTACCCGTCGCCCTCCCCCGCCACGTCCCACGCGTCGGTGAGGTGCTCCCACAGCGGGGCGAGCTCCGGCGCCTCGGGCAGCGCGTTGAAGTCGCCGAGGAGGATCTGGGAGGCACCCGGCCCGTCGTCGGCGAGGATCTCCAGGGTGTCGGCCACCTGGAGCTCGCGCACCGTGGGGTCGGCCCGGTAGTCGAGGTGCGTCGAGTAGACGTGGACGCGGGCGCCCTTGGCCTGGATCACCGCCTCGGCGAACCCCGGCATGGGCGCCGGGACGGGCTCCGCCGACTGCGTCGACAGCCGGGTGATCTCGTGGTTGGTGAAGTCGACGATGGGGTACTCGGACAGGACCGCGACGCCGTACTCCGCCCGTGGCGCCCCGGCGACGGGCGGGTCGTTGGAGTAGATCGGCGCGAAGCCGACGCGCATGCCGAGGGCGTCGGCGAGCTCGGTGGCAAGGTCGAGGTTGAGGCTCCGCTCTCCCCAGTGCCGGTCGACCTCCTGGAGCGCGATGACGTCCGCGTCGAGCTCGGCGATGGCGCGGGCGGTCCGCTCGATGTCGAAGGTCCCGTCGGCCCCACGGCCGGCCGCGATGTTGTACGAGGCGACGCGCACCTCCACGGGCGGCGGCCCGGGCCGGCTCGGCGCCGCGACGGCGGGAACGGCGGCGAGCGCGAGGGCGCCGGCGGCGACCAACGCGACCGCGCCCTGGACCAGGCGTGCGGGACCTGCCATGACGATCTCCGTCCGTACGGGGCGTCGCGGGGTACGACGGCGCAGGTAAGAACGTAACGGCGCTCACACCGCCGGTGGAAGCGCCTTTCGTCTAATGATCGACGCGCCGGTGTCAGGAGACACGGCTGCGCCGTGCGGGTGGCGAGCCACCCGCACGGCGCAGGACGAGCTGCGGGACCGTCAGGCCGTGACGGGCCCGCCCGACGTCGCCCGACGCGGACGGCGACCGCCACGACGGCGCGGCTCCTCGGCGGGAGCCGCCGGTGCCTGGGCGGCCTCGCCGTCGCCGGACACCGACGTGCGGGGCTCGACCGGGCTGACGTCGGCGCGCGCGACGTCCACCGCAACGACCGGAGCAGCCGCCGGGGCGGACGCCAGCGGAGCCGGAGCATCCGTGGACGCCACCGGAGCCGGAGCAGACGTGGACGCGGACGCGGCGGGTGCGACTACGGGTGCCTCAGCCGGCGCCGTGATCATGCCGCCGGAGGCCTCCGTGGCCGGCGCCCTCCCGGAGGAGGAGGCCCGGCGAGGACGGCGCTTGCGCCCACCGGTGGCGGGCACCTCGGCGATCGCCTCGACCGGGGCCGCGACCGGGGCGGTCTCGGCCGAGCCGGTCTCGACCGGGGCCACGTCGGCCTCGGTGGTCGCGGCCTCGGTCGTCGCGGCCGCGACCGGCTCAGTCGCGGCGGGCTCGCTCGGGTCTGCCGGGGCGGTCGCCGTCGGCTCCTGGGCGGGCGCCGTAGCGTCGCCGGTGTCCGCCGTCGCACCCTCGTCCTCGCGCTCCCCGTGGGCCTGGGCGGCTGCGGCGGCAATCGTCGCAAGGGTCGCCCGGACGGCCTCGCGCGCGGCGACGGCAGCGGGGTCCTGGCTCAGGGCCGGCTCGGCGGGAGCAGCGACGGCGGCCGGCACGACCACCGCGGCCTCCTCGTCGCGCTTGCCGCCACGACGACGGCCACCGCCGTTGTCCTCCTCGGGGGCCCGCTCCACCGGGTCGGCGTGGACGATGAAGCCCCGACCGTTGCAGTGCTCGCACGTCTCGCTGAAGGCCTCGACGAGACCCTGGCCGACGCGCTTGCGGGTCATCTGGACCAGGCCCAGCGACGTCACCTCGGCCACCTGGTGGCGGGTGCGATCCCGTCCCAGGCACTCGATGAGGCGGCGCAGGACGAGCTCACGGTTGGACTCGAGGACCATGTCGATGAAGTCGATGACGATGATGCCGCCGATGTCGCGCAGCCGGAGCTGACGGACGATCTCCTCGGCGGCCTCGAGGTTGTTCCGCGTCACCGTCTCCTCGAGCGTGCCACCGGTACCGGTGAACTTGCCCGTGTTGACGTCGACGACGGTCATCGCCTCGGTGCGGTCGATGACGAGCGAGCCGCCGGAGGGCAGCCAGACCTTGCGGTCCATCCCCTTGGCGAGCTGCTCGTCGACCCGGTGCGCGGCGAAGACGTCCTTGCTCGAGGTCCAGTGGTGCATCCGCTCCGCGAGGTCCGGCGCGAGCGAACGCACGTACGTGGAGATGGTCTCCCATGCCTCGTCACCGGAGACGGTGAGCGAGGTGAAGTCCTCGTTGAAGACGTCGCGCACGACGCGCACGGCCAGCTCGGGCTCGCCGCGGAGCAGGACGGGGGCGGTCTTGGCGGTCTTCTGCTTGGCCTCGATGTCCGCCCACTGGGCGGTGAGGCGCTCGACGTCGGCGCGCAGCTGCTCCTCGGTGGCCCCCTCGGCCGCGGTCCGGACGATGACGCCGGAGCCGGCCGGGACGATCTCCTTGAGGAGCTTCTTGAGGCGCGCCCGCTCGTTCTCGGGGAGCTTGCGCGAGATGCCGGTCATGGCGCCGCTCGGCACGAGCACGAGGTAGCGCCCGGCCAGGGTGATCTGCGCGGTGAGGCGCGCCCCCTTGTGACCGATGGGGTCCTTCGTCACCTGGACGAGGACGGCGTCGCCGGAGGACAGCACGTGCTCGATGCGGCGCGGCTGACCCTCCATGCCGGCGGCGTCCCAGTTGACCTCACCGGCGTAGAGGACCGCGTTGCGGCCCTTGCCGATGTCGACGAACGCGGCCTCCATGCTCGGCAGGACGTTCTGGACGCGGCCGAGGTAGACGTTCCCGACCATCGAGCTCTGCGTCTTCTGGGCGACGTAGTGCTCGACGAGCACGCCGTCCTCGAGGACGGCGATCTGGGTGCGCCCGGACTTCTCGCGGACGACCATCGAGCGGTCGACCGCCTCACGGCGGGCGAGGAACTCGGACTCGGTGATCGTCGTGCGGCGGCGACCGGCGTCGCGGCCGTCGCGGCGGCGCTGGCGCTTGGCCTCGAGGCGCGTCGAGCCCTTGAGTGCGGTGACCTCGTCGCGGGCGGTGCGGCCCTCGCGGGCGGGTGAGCTCTCGCCCTCGCCCCCACGGCCGCCGCTGCGACGACGCCGACGGCGACGGGTGCCACCCTCGGACTCGTCGTCCCCCTCGTCCGTCTGGTCGGCACGGGGCTCCTCGCGAGAGGTCTCATCCACGGCGGGGGTCTCGGCCTCGGCGGAGTCCTCGGCGTCGTCGGACCCCTCGTCGGTCCCGCCCTCGCGCTGGCCCGTGCGGTTGCGGCGCCCACGTCCACCCCGACGGCGGCGACGGCGCTGGCCGGTCGCCTCCTCGTCGGAGTCCTCGTCGGCGTCCTCGGTGTCGGTCTCGGGCTCGGCGGCGACCTCGGTGGTCTCCTCCTCGGCCGTCGCCTCGGTGAGCGCCTCGTCCTCGGCCAGCTCCTCGACCGTCTCCTCCTCGGCGGGGACCTCGGCGGGGACCTCCGCGCGTGCGGGTCGACGGCGGCCACGGGCCTTGGTGAGGTCGGGGGCCTGGAAGAGCAGGGCGGTGGCGGCGAGGCGGGGGCCATCGTCCCCGCTGGGCTCGGGCGTCTCGGCCGCGGGGGCGGCCTGGGGGGCGTTCTGCTCCGCGGCGGCAGGCGTGGTCGCCCTGCCGCGGCCGCGGCGGGACCGTGCGGGCTTCTCCTGCTCGGCCGGGGCAGCCGGCGCCTGCGCGGCCGGAGCCTGAGCGGCCGGGAGCCCGAGCTCCTTGAGCACGTCGAGGGTCTGCTCCGGCGAGCGCGCGGGGGCGTCCTGCGTGGCGGACCGCTCGGTGGTGGCCGCGGCCTTGGACCGACGGCGGCGGGTCGGCGCGGCGGGCTCGGTCCGCGCGGCCGACTCGGCCGGGGTGGCGTCGGCGGGCACGGCTTCGCCGAGCGCAGCCTCGGCGGGCACGGCCTCCGTCGTGGCAGCGGGGGCGGCGGTGTCCGCCGTCGTGCGGGGCTTGCGCGTCCGGGCCGGGCGCTTGGCGGGGGCCGCCTCGGCAGCCGCCTCGGGCGCAGCGGACTCGGGGGCCGGCGCGTCGGAGGTGGTCGCGGGCGCGGCAGCGGCCTTGGTGCTCCGGCGACGCGCCTTGGGGGCCGCCTCGGCAGCAGCCTCGGGCGCAGCGGTCTCGGCCGCAGCGGCCTCCGGCGCCGCGTCGGCGGAGGTGGTCGCGGGCGCGGCAGCGGCCTTGGTGCTGCGGCGACGCGCCTTGGGTGCAGCCTCGGCAGCAGCCTCGGGCGCAGCGGCCTCGGGGGCCGGCGCGTCGGAGGTGGTCACGGGAGCGGCGGCGGCCTTGGTGCTGCGGCGACGCGCCTTGGGCGCGGCCTCGGCAACAGCCTCGGGCGCAGCAGCCTCGGGGGCGGCCGCCTCGGGGGCCGGCTGGTCCGAAGTGCTCGCGGGAGCGGCAGCGGCCTTGGTGCTGCGGCGGCGCGCCTTGGGCGCGGCCTCGGGCGCCTCGCCCTCCGGGGTGACGGCAGGCGCGGACGCGGCGGCGGTGGCGCGCGGGCGGCGCGCCCTGGCGGGTGCCGCCGTCGCCGGTGCGTCAGTGGTGCTGGCGGCGGCGTCGGCCGCGGCGGGGCTCGTCGTGGCGGGCGCCGCCGTCGGGCTCGTCGTGGTGGGCGCCGCCGTCGGGCTCGTCGCCCGGCGCCGGGGGGCCCGACGCGGCGGTGCCGCCTCGGCCGCGGGGGTGGTGGTGCTGTCGTTCTCGCTCATGGGTACATCCCTGCCCCACCGGCACCGTCCACACCACCGGCGCCCGTGGGCGGTTGGTCGTCGTCGGCCGTGGCCGGCGACGGAAGTCATGGGTCTCGCCAGGCCGCGGGGACTGGCGGCGACGCCGTATCGGTCCTCGTGCACCGGCAAGCAGCCGGCCGTGCGAGCGCGGCGCCCGCTTCTGCTGCAGCGCACTCACCCGGATGGTGAGGCGGCGCGAGGGAGCGGGGCGGACCAGCGCGACCTGTACGTCGTCGGACCGGAGGACGGGGTGTGGACCTGCCCGCCGATCCCGGCCAGTATCGCACAGCACACCCCACCTGCCCCGCGACCCGCCGGTCGGGGCACCGGTGCGGCAGCCTTCGGACGGGTGCCCCGCGGGCCCACCGGCTACCGTGCTGGCACCACACGAGCCGTGGCCGCGAAGGGCCACCGGCTCATGAAGGAGGGTGGCGATGGGGACGCACGGCACGTCTGACGGGGTCACCGTCGCGGAGGCGGTCGACCGCGCCGCCCCGCTCTTCGGAGCGGCGCTCGACCTCACCGCCCGGCTCGACCTCGAAGGCGTGCTCGAGGGCTTCGTCGAGAGCGCGGCCCAGCTCACCGGGGCCCGCTACGCCGCCCTGGGCGTCCTCGACAACCGCGGCGAGACCGCGACCTTCGTCCACCACGGCGTCGACGCCGAGACCGCGCGGCTGCTCGGGCACACGCCCCGCGGCCGGGGCGTGCTCGGGGCGATCCCCGCGGACGGCTACCTCCTCATCGACGACATCGCCGCCAGCCCGCACTTCGGCGGCTGGCCGGAGCACCACCCCCGCATGCAGACGTTCCTCGGCGTCCCGGTCCGCATCCGCGAGCAGGTGTACGGCCGGCTCTACCTCGCGGACAAGCCGACCGGGTTCACCGAGGCGGACGCCGCCGCGATGATCCAGCTCGCCGCCGCGGCGGCGGTCGCGGTGGAGAACGCGCGGCTCTACACCGCCGCGCGCGACCGCGAGCGCTGGGTGGCCGTGAGCCAGGACATCACCACCACCCTCCTCGAGGGCACCGAGGAGGAGGAGGCGCTGGCGATGATCGCCGCCAAGATCCGCGAGGTGGCCCGCGCGGACGCGGCGCTCATCATCCTGCCCTCGGTCGGGGACACGTGGGCGTGCGAGATCGCCGACGGCGTCGGGGCGTCGGACGTCGTCGGCGCAGTCTTCCCGCCGGAGGGCCGGGCGATGACGGTCCTCGCCAACGGCACGGGGATGATCGTCGACTCCCTCTCGCGCGCCCGCTCCATGCGGGTGCCGCAGCTCGGCCGGTACGGGCCCGCCCTCTACGCCCCGATGCTCGCCCAGGGCACCGGCATCGGCGTCCTCATCCTCCTGCGCCTCCAGGGCGAGCCCGAGTTCACCGGCTCCGAGCTGGCCATGGCGGAGTCGGTCGCCTCGCAGGCCGCGCTCGCCCTCGAGCTCGCCGGCGCCCGGCACGCCCAGGACGTCGCGGCCCTGCTCGACGAGCGCCAGCGCATCTCGCGGGACCTCCACGACCTCGCCATCCAGCAGCTCTTCGCCACCGGGATGCAGCTCGAGGCGGCGCGCGCCGCGGTCGCCAAGAGCGGCCCCGAGCTCGCCTGGGTGGCCACCACGCTCGAGGACTCCCTCACCAGCGTCGACGACAGCGTCCGGCAGATCCGGAGCATCGTGCACTCCCTGCGCGAGCCGGACACCGCCGTCGTCCTCGTCGAGCGGCTGCGCCGGGAGGCCTCCCTCGCGCGCACGGGCCTGAGCTTCGCGCCGTCGCTCGTCATCGACGTCGACGGCGAGGTGGTGAGCGACGACGAGCGCGAGGCCCGCCTCGTCGGCACCATCGCCGACCGGGTGGACCCGGACATCTCCGACGACGTCGTCGCCGTCGTGCGGGAGGGCCTGGCCAACGCCGCCCGGCACGCGCGCGCGTCCTCGGTCCAGGTCCGGGTCACGGTCCACGGCTCCGGTCCGACGGGCCACGTCGCCGTCGAGGTGGAGGACGACGGCGCGGGCGTCAACCCGGCCTCCACCCGCCGCTCCGGGCTGGACAACCTCGCCGTGCGCGCCCGGCGGCACGGCGGCACCTTCTCGCTGGGCACGACGGAGAGCGGCCGCGGCACGCTGCTCTCCTGGCAGGTGCCGCTCACCTAGCCGCGGCGCCGGCCGGCGGCCGGCGACCGCACACGGGGCCCAGGCCGCGCGGGGCTCAGGCCCGTGGGGCCCCGCCGGCCCGCGTGGTCAGCTGGTGCGCCAGCCGCTCGCGCGCTGGCCGGCGACCCACGCGGCCACCTGGGTGCGCCGCTGCAGGCCCATCTTGCTCAGCAGCGACGTGATGTGGTTCTTCACGGTCTTCTCGGCCACCCCGAGCCGCTCGCCGATCTCCCGGTTCGACATCCCGTCGCCGATGAGCTCGAGGACCTTGCGCTCGGACGGCGTGAGGTCCGCGGTCGGGTCCTCGTGGTCGGCACGCCGACGCATGACGGTCCGGTCGTCGAGCAGGGTCCGCCCGGCCGCCACTGCCTTGATGACGTCGGCGATCTCGGCGCCGCGCACCGTCTTGAGGAGGTAGGCCTTCGCCCCGGCCTGGAGCGCGGCGGCCAGCGCGTCGTCGTCATCGAAGGAGGTGAGGACCACCGGGCGGGCCTGGGGCAGGGACTCGCGCAGCGCCTGGATGATGTCGATGCCCGTGCCGTCGGGCAGCTGGAGGTCGATGAGCACGACCTCGGGGCGCACCAGCGGGGCGCGCCGTAGCGTCTCGGCGACCGACCCCGCCTCCGCGACGACGGTGAGGCCGTCCGCGCGATCGACGATCTCGGCGATCCCGCGGCGGACGATCTCGTGGTCGTCGACGATCATCACGCGGACGTCGCGCGGGGCGGCAGGCACGGGCTGGTCGGTAGGCACGCCCTGAGCCTACCGAGGCGCGGCCGCGACCCCCCGGCGGAGCGCGCTCCGGCGGTTCGCGACGGCGGTGCGTCCGGGCGCTCAGGCGCCGGAGGGGGGGCTCAGGCGCCGGAGGGGCGCTCAGGGGCCGGAGCCGCGCGGGGGCCGCTGGCAGCGCGGGCACAGCGTCGAGGACCGGTTCATGAAGTGCTCGCGCACCATGAGGGCGCCGCACCGCCGGCACGGCAGGCCGGCCCGGCCGTAGGCGTCCAGGGAGCGGGCGAAGTATCCGCTCGCCCCCTCGACGTCGACGTAGAGGGCGTCGAAGGAGGTGCCGCCGGCGGCGAGGGCGTCGCGCATCACCGCCTCCGCGGCGTCGAACAGCTCGCGCACCGTCGCCGGTCGCAGGCGGTCGGTGGGGCGGCGCGGGTGCAGGGCGGCCCGCCACAGCGCCTCGTCGGCGTAGATGTTGCCCACCCCGGAGACGAGCGTCTGGTCGAGGAGGGCCCGCTTGACCTCGGTCCGGCGGGTGCGCAGCCGCCGCGACGCCGCCGCCCGGTCGAGGCCGGGGTCGAGGAGGTCGCGGGCGATGTGGGCGACCGGCGCGGGCAGGGCCGGCACCGCGGAGCCGTGCCCGCCCGGCCCGCCGTCGGGGGTGGGGACGAGGTCGGTGAGGAGCACGTGCCCGAACGTGCGCTGGTCGACGAAGGACAGGCGGGCTCCGTCGGTGAAGTCCACCCGGACGCGCAGGTGGGCGTCGCCCCCGCTCACCGGGCGGACCATCGTCGGCACGGGGCCCACCGCCTCGGCGGGGGCAGCGCCGTCGGGGCGGGTGACGAGGAGCTGGCCGCTCATCCCCAGGTGGGCGAGGAGGGCGTCCCCGGCGCCGTCAAGGTCGAGCCACAGGTACTTGCCGCGGCGGACGGCGGCGGTGATGGTGCGCCCCGCCAGGCGGGCCGCGAGGTCGGCGCCCCCGCCGACGTGGTGACGGACGGCCCGCGGGTGCCGGACCTCCGCGCCGGCGACCGTCCGGCCGACGACGTGCGCCGCGAGCCCCGCCCGGACGGTCTCGACCTCGGGAAGCTCAGGCACGGTCCGCGGTGCCGGCCACGCCCGAGGCCCCGGCCGCGGGCTGCTCGGCGAGGAGCCGCTCGTAGGCGTCCTTGGCGGCCCGCTGCTCGGCGATCTTCTTCGACGTCCCCGCGCCGGTGCCGTACGGCTGCGCGCCGAGGGTGACGGTGGCGACGAAGCTGCGGGCGTGGTCCGGCCCGGAGCCCACCACGGCGTACGTCGGGCCGGGCTGCTCGTGGGCGGCGGCGAGCTCCTGCAGGCTCGTCTTCCAGTCCAGCCCGGCGCCCAGGGCGGCGGCGTGCCCGAGGAGGTCGGCGACGAGCCGCTCGACCATTCCCCGGGTGGGCTCGAGCCCGTGGCACAGGTAGGCGGCACCGATGAGAGCCTCCACCGTGTCGGAGAGGATGGAGTCCTTGTCCCGCCCCCCGGTGACGAGCTCGCCCCGGCCGAGGAGGACGAAGTCGCCCAGGCCCAGCTCCCGCGCCACCTGCGCGAGGGCGCGCTGGCTCACCGTCGCCGCCCGCATCTTGGCGAGGTCGCCCTCCGGAGTGTCCGGGTGGGCGCGGTAGAGGTGCTCGGTGACGATGATCCCGAGCACGGAGTCGCCGAGGAACTCCAGGCGCTCGTTCGTCGGGATGCCGCCCGCCTCGTGGGCGAAGGAACGGTGCGTGAGGGCGAGGACGAGGAGCTCGGGGTCGATCGTCAGGCCTAGCCGCTCGAGGAGGACGTCGACGTCGTCGCGGGCCTCCTGGACGGGGGCGCGCCGCGCCATCAGGCCTCGCGTCCCGCGCCGGGTGCCTTCTCGTCGTCGAGGAGGCCGGCGAGGGCCGACCAGCGCGGGTCGACGTCGTCGTGGCCGTGCCCCTCGGGCAGGTCGGCCATGCGCTCCCCGCACACCGGGCACAGGCCCGGGCAGTCCGGGGTGCACAGCGGCTGGAACGGCAGGGCGAGGACGACGGCGTCGCGCAGCGCCGGCTCGAGGTCGAGGAGGTCGCCCTCGAGCTCGGGCAGCTCCTCGGCGTCCTCGTCCCCCGCCTCGCGCGCGGCGTCCCGCTTGCCCGGGTAGAGGTAGAGCTCGCTGAGGTGGACCGTGAGCGGCTCGTCCACCTCGCCCAGGCACCGCACGCACTGCCCGGCGGCGCGCGTGCGCACCTCGCCGGAGACGAGGACGCCGTCCATGACGGACTCGAGGCGGAGGTCGAGGTCGACGTCGGACCCCACGGGCACGCCGATGACCTCGGTGCCGAAGTCCTCGGCGGCCGGGACGGTCCGCGCGAGCGGGATCATCGACCCGGGCCGGCGGCTGAGGTCGTGCGTGTTGATCACGAGGGGTGAACGAGCGTCCACGGTGTGGCTCCGAACGTAGTGCGGCGAGGCCGGCGCGGGAGGAGGGCCGGAGCCGTCCACGGCCGGCCGCACGATGGTAACCCGGGGCGCCCCGGCGCCGCGGGCGGGTGGTGGCGCAGCGGCCGGGCCCGGGACCGCGAACGGACCCGGGCCGGCCCTGGCTCAGTCCTGGGCCCGGTCCTAGGCCCGGTCCTGGGTGCGGTCCTGGGTGCGGTCCTGGGCGCGGGGGCCGACCCCGCGGCTGGCGAGCCGGTCGCGCCCGGCGCGGACCTGCGTGGCGATCGCCCCGAGGTCGATCTCGAACTGGGCGAGCTGGCGGTCGCAGTACTCGTCACCCTTGCGGGCGAGCTCGGCGGCGCGCGCCTCGGCCTCGGCGACGAGCTGCGCCGCGCGCTGCTCGGCGGCCGCGACGACGGCGTCGGAGGCGACCAGCCGCTCCGCCTCGGCGCGGGCCCGCGCGACGATGTCCGCCGCCTGCTCGCGCGCCTGGCTGAGCACGGCGTCGGCGCCGTGGAGGACGTCGTCGGCGGCGGAGATCTCGTCGGGCACGACCGAGCGGGCCGCGTCGAGCAGGTCGAGCGCCTCGGCGCGGTTGACGAGCACGGACGCGGACATGGGCATGGCGCGGGCCTGGCTGAGCATCTCGCTGAGCTCGTCGAGGATTGCGATGAGAGAGGTTCCGTCCTTGGTGGACGTGCTAGGCGTCGTCATGAGGTGGCTCCTGTGGTGGGGCGGGCGGGGAAGGCGGTGGCAAGGGCGGCGGCAACGCCGGGCGGGACGAGGTCGTCGACGCGGCCACCGTGCCGGGCGACGTCCTTGACGAGCGACGACGCGACGTGGGCGAGCGCGCCGTCACCGACGACGAACACGGTCTCCACGCCGGACAGGTGGCGGTTCATCAGGGCCATGGGGACCTCGGCGTCGACGTCCGCGGCGCCCCGCAGGCCCTTGACGATGGCGGTCGCGCCCACCTGGCGGCAGAAGTCGGCGAGCAGGCCGGGCACCGGCTCGACGCGCACGTCGAGGCCGGCGACGGCCTCGCGGGCGAGGGCGAGGCGCTGCTCGAGGTCGAACAGGGGGCTCTTGGCGGAGTTCCGGGCGACGCCGAGGACCACCTCGTCGAACATCGACCGCGCACGGCGGACGATGTCGACGTGGCCCAGCGTCACCGGGTCGAACGAGCCGGGGCAGACGGCCAGGCTCATCGGGGACCACCGGGCGGGACGGGCATGTCCTTCACGGTAGGCGCCCCGGCGTCCAGGGGCACGGAGGCGAAGCGCAGTGTCGTGTCGCCGTACCGGCGCTCGCCGTCGTCCTCCAGCGGCTCCGGCCAGGTGGTGGCCGGGGCGCGGCGGGCGGCCTCGAGGACGACCGTCGCCCCGGGCGCCAGCCACCCCTGGGCCAGGCGGTCGAGCGCCGCGGCGACCTCCTCGGGCGCAAGGTCGTAGGGCGGGTCGAGGAGGACGAGGTCGAACGGCTCGCCGGGCTCCCCGGCGAGGTACGTCGCCACCTTCGCCGGCACCACCTCGGTCACCGCCGCCAGCCCCACCTCCCGCGCGTTGCGCCGGCAGAGCTCCGCGGCCGCCCGGGCCACCTCGACGAGGACGACCGAGCGCGCCCCGCGGCTCGCGGCCTCGAGGCCGAGCGCGCCGGACCCGGCGAAGAGGTCGAGGACGCGGGCGCCGTCGACGGCCCCGGCATGCTCGAGCCGGGAGAAGAGGGCCTCGCGCACGCGCTCGCTCGTGGGCCGGGTGCCCGTCCGGGGGACGCGCAACGCACGCCCGCCGGCGGTGCCGGCGACGATCCGTGTCATCCGCCGAGCCTATCGACGCATCCTGGCAGCTCGCGCCGGGCCCGGCGCACGCGTGCGTGCCGGCGACATGTCGGGGCAACAGGGAGAAACGCCGCGGAAACGCCCGTCCGGTAGTACTCGCGAGACGACTCCCGCGCGGTCCGGCCCAGGCGAAAGGAACGACATCATGCGTCGACGAATGAGGCGGTTCACGAGAGCGGCCATGGCGGTGGCCGTGGGTGCGGTCACGGTCGCGGCCGCGGCGACCCCGGTGACGGCGGTCCCCGGCGGCGACTGGGAGGCCCTGCGCGCCGACCTGGACGCGGTGGTCGAGGAGGCCGCCACTGCGGGGGTGACCCTGAGCGTCTCGGTGACCGACCTCGCCGGAGGCGACGACGGGACCACGGTCCAGTCCGGTGAGGACGCGCGGCTCAAGGCGGCCAGCATCATCAAGCTCGCGCTGCTCGCCACGCTCATGGCCGACGTCGACGCCGGCGAGCTCTCGCTCGACCAGGTCGTCACGATCCCGGCCGGCGACCCCAACATCGTCGGGGGCTCAGGGACGCTGAGGGACCGGACGTTCCCGCTGGACATCACCGTGCGGGAGCTCGCCGAGCTCATGGTGCAGGTGAGCGACAACACCGCGACCAACGTCCTCATCGACGTCGCCGGCGGGTTCGACGCCGTCAACGACCACGTCCGGGACCTCGGCCTCGAGGACCTGCACCTCGGCCGCAAGATGATCCACCCCGCGTCCCCTCCCCTGGGGGAGAACTACATCACCGCGGCCGAGACCACCGAGCTCATCGCGCTCATCTGGCACGGGCAGATCCTCAGCCCCACGTCGAGCGAGTACATCGTCGACCTCATGCGCGGCCAGCTCGTCGACACCAAGTACGGGGCCGTCATCCCCCGCCCCCACCTGGCGAACAAGACCGGCGAGCTCGCCGACGTCTCCCACGACGCGGGGATCATCCTCCTCCCGGGCCGCGAGATCGCGCTCACCACCACCACGTCGTTCGGCAGCATCCCGCGCGCCGAGGCCGACGCCTTCGTGCAGGAGACCGCGCAGGTGGTCTACGACTTCGCGCGCATCACCGGCGACACCACGGCCGACCTCACCGCCATCGTCGAGCCGTACATCGCCCAGGCGGCGGAGAACGGCATCCGCGTGGCCGTGGGCTACAGCGACCTGACCGCGGAGGACGGGCGGCTCCTCCTCGGCTCCCCGGAGCCCTACAACCCCGCCAGCGTCATCAAGCTGTCCCTGCTGGCGACCGTGATGCGGCAGGCGGAACGCGGCCTGCTCGACCTCGACGCCCCCATCACCATCTCGCCCTACATGGTGGTCGGCGGCTCCGGGACGCTCCAGAACGAGGAGATGCCCTTCACCACGACGGTGCGCGAGGTGGCGCGACGGATGGTGGTCGTCAGCGACAACACGGCGACCAACGTGCTGCTCTACTACACGGGCATCCCCACCACCCAGGCCCTCCTCGACGACCTCGGTCTGGAGGTCATGCGGTTCAACCGGCAGATGTTCCCCGGTGACCTCATCGACTCCCCGCCGAACGTCATCGACGCCGCCGACACCCTCACGCTGCTCGAGGAGATGTACCGGGGGGACCTCCTCACCACCGCCTCCCGCGACCAGATCCTCACCTGGATGAGCCAGCAGGAGGTCGACACGAAGTTCGGCGCCGTGCTGGGTGACAAGCCGATCGCCCACAAGACCGGGGAGACCGGCAACGTCACCCACGACACGGGCTACTTCCTCGTCCCGGGCCACGAGTCGGCCGTCGTCGTCCTCACGGAGGTCACCGACTCCCCCAGCTTCGAGGAGACCCAGCGGATCGGGAACCCCGTCGTGCAGGACATCGGGCTCGCGATCTACGACTACCTCGACGCCCTGCCGGACGCGGACGGTCCGACCGTTCCGGAGGAGCCGAGCGAGGAGCCCAGCGAGCAGCCGACGACGGTCGTCCCCACGGCCGGCCCGACGGGTGCACCGAGCGGCGAACCGACGGCCCCCGGCACGGACCCGACCACGCCGGGCACGCCTTCGACCACCTCGCCCGGGAGCCCCGCGCCGGGCGCCCCGGGCCCGGGAGCGGGCGGCACGGGCGGCACGGGCGGCTCGGGGAGCACTCTCCCGAGCACCGGCGTCCCCGTCGCCGCCGCGGCCGTGCCCGCACTGCTGCTGGCCGCGGCCGGCGCGCTCGCCGCCCGGAGGAGGCAGACGGCGTCCCGCTGACCCGCGCCACCAGGCGCTGCGCTCCTGGTCCCGCTCCCCGGGCGGGCACCCGTCGGCACGGTCCGGCGGGTGCCCGCCCGGCGCCGGTCCGGCGCTCGCGCTACGCGTCCGCCCCAGGACGAGGGCCCGTCTCACCCGCGCGCGCCGGCGGCTTGGGGACGTGCGCCGCCACCGCGAGGACGACGGCGGTGAGGACCGCCTGGACGGCGAGGAGCAGCGGCGGGGCCGTCCCGACGAGCAGCGCGACGGCGACCGGGGCGGCGCCGAGGATGGCGACGTCGGGCCCCTTGAGGGCGAACGAGCTCATCCCGGGCGGGAACGCGCCCATCGGGGTGATGACGAGCGGGCCGGACCAGTCCGGCGCCGCGCGGTAGGCGGAGCGGTGGACGCCGGCCGCCCACACGGGCGCGCTGAGCACCGCCAGGGCGAGCCAGGGTCCGGCGTCGCCGTAGCGCCAGGCCACCGCGGCGAACACGGCCAGCGACCAGAGGACCATGGTCGCCGTCGGCACGGCGAGGCGCCACCACCGCACGGCGCGGGCGGACAGCGGGAGGATCGCGTCGACCACCGGGGCCATCTCCGCCCAGCGCGCCCCCTCGGCGGTGCCGAGCGCCGCCACCCACGCCCCGACGAGGAGCGCGGCGAGGAGGGCCGACGGCGCCGGCGCGGCGACGAGCAGCGCGGCGAGCGGCAGGCACGCCCCCACGGCGAGCTGGACGACGTGCCGCGTGGACCGCGCCAGGAGGAGGGCGTCGGCGGTGACGAGCGCGAGGCCCGGGCGCCGGCGCGCGCCGCGCAGCCACCGCAGGCGCGCGGACCGCGAGCGCTGCGCGGGGGTGGCCTCCTGGCTGAGCGCGCGCCCGAGCTCGCGGGTGTCCATGGACAGGGCGGCCCCGCGCAGCTGGCCGGTCACCGCCCCGCGCTCGCGCAGCTCGGCGTCGCGCAGGTCCGGGAGCCGGCGCAGCATCACCACGACGGCCATGCCCGCGAGGACGGCGACGACGGCCGCGGAGACGACGGGCGCCCCGAGGAGCCGCGGCGGCGCCGTCGGCACGAGGCCGAGCACCAGGGCCCCCACCGGGACGAGCGCGAGGAGCGTGTCGGATGCCCGCATCATGAGGCGTCGCCCGCGCCGCCGGGCCTGGGCCAGGCCCAGCACGGCCCCCAGGGCCACGCCGACGCCGGCGCCGAGGACCCCCGTCACCGCGACGAGGAGCACCGTGGGCGACGGCGCGAGGGCGAGGGCGAGGAGGAGCCCGCCGAGCGCCCCGGTGGCGCCCGCGAACCCGGGCCAGCGCAGGGCGGCCGGGGTGAGGAGGGAGCGGCGGTCACCGGGCAGCGGCAGCCACCACCCCGACTCGGCAGACCCGAGCGAGACCGGCCCGAGCCGGCCCAGGAGCCCGGCCACCGCGGCGAGCGCGGCGACGGCCGCGAGGACGCTCACCCACCGGACGTCGAGGTGGGCCTGCGTCACGGGCTCCCGGCCGGCGACGTCGGCGCCGAGCCGGGCGGCCACCCCCGCGACGATGGCGCCGG
Source organism: Georgenia faecalis (assembly GCF_003710105.1). Lineage (GTDB taxonomy): Bacteria > Actinomycetota > Actinomycetes > Actinomycetales > Actinomycetaceae > Georgenia_A > Georgenia_A faecalis. The sequence continues at coordinate 1,027,534 of NZ_CP033325.1, read as the reverse complement.
TCACCGCGAGGGTGAGGATCACGGTGTAGACGTCCCCGAGCAGGTCGCTCACCGACGTGGAGCTGCGGTGCCGCTCGAAGCGCCGGGTCCACCGGCGCATCGCCCGCCCCGACGGGACCCGCACGGGGGCGTCGGCGCTCACAGCGCCTCGATGGCGGCCGCCCCGGCCTCGGGGGCGAGGTGGCGGATGCCGTCCTCGTGCAGGAGGACGACGGCGGTCGCGGCGCCGGCCACGACGACGGGGTCGTGGGTGGCGACGAGCACCGCTCCCCCGTCCTCGCGCTCCTCGACGAGCCGGTCGGTGAGCCGGTTGCGCATCCCGGAGTCGAGCCGCTGCTCGGGCTCGTCGAGGACGAGGAGGGAGCGCGGGCGGGCGAACGCGGCGGCCAGGAGGACCCGCCGCCGCTGGCCGGAGGAGAGGGCGGAGGGCAGGGCGTCCGCGCGGTCGGTGAGGCCGAACTCCTCGACGAGGTCGTCGACGACGCCGTCGGCGTCGTCGACGCCGTGCCCGTAGGCGACGAGGCGGAGGTGCTCGGTGACGGTGAGGGCGGGGAAGAACGCGTCGTCGCCGAGGACGCTGGCCACCGCGGCCCGGAACTCCACGGTCCGCGGGTCGGCGGGGGCGCCCAGCAGGTCCACGGTCCCGGCCAGCGGCTCCTGGAGCCCGACGACGGTGCGCAGCAGCGTCGACTTGCCGGTGCCGTTGGCCCCGATGACCGCGATCGCCTCCCCGGGGGCGACGGTGAGGGTGACGGGCGCGCACACCGGCCCCGCCCCGTAGCCGACGGACAGGTCACGGGCGTTGACGAGCATGGCGCGCAGGCTATCGGGCCGGGTACCGGCGGGGTTCGGCGTTCCGGCTGGCGTTCCGGCGGGCGGCACGACGCGGGGGACGACGGCAGGCCCGCCCCTCACGTCCGGTCGAGGAACTCCGCCCGCTCGGGGTCGAGCTGCTCGGCGATGGTGCGGGCGAGCACCGGGTAGGCGGCCAGGGTGGGGTCGGCATCGACGAGGGCCCGCGCCTCGCCCCGCGCGGCGTCGATGATGTCGGCGTCCTCGAGCACCCGCAGGAGGCGCAGCGAGCTGCCACGGCCGGACTGCGCGGCCCCGAGCACGTCGCCCTCGCGGCGCTGGGCGAGGTCGACCCGCGCGAGCTCGAAGCCGTCCGTCGTCGCGGCGAAGGCCTCGAGCCGCTCCATCGCCGGGGACCCGGGCGGCGCCGACGTCACCGCCAGGCACGTCCCGGGCCGCGTGCCCCGGCCGATCCGGCCGCGGAGCTGGTGGAGCTGGGAGAGCCCGAACCGGTCGGCGTCGAGGATGATCATGATCGTGGCGTCGGGCACGTCGACGCCCACCTCGATGACCGTGGTCGTCACGAGGACGGGCACCGCACCCCCGGCGAACGCCGCCATCGTCGCGTCGCGCTCGTCCGCGGGCAGGCGGCCGTGGAGCTCACCCACCGGGACGCCGGCGAGCAGCGGCATGGCGCGCAGCCGCGCGGCGATGTCGTCGACGGCGGCCAGCGGGCGGGGCGGGGGGCCGGCCGCGCGGGCCGTGCCGTCGCCGCGCGCGCCGCGCGCACCGCCGCCCGCGTCCCCGGCGCCGTCCTCGTCCGGGACGTCCTCGGTGAGGTCGGTGCCCGGCTCGACGGCGTCGTCCGCCGCGGTGATCCGCGGGCACAGGACGAAGCCGCGGGCGCCGTCGTCGACCTGCTCCCGCAGCCGCTGCCAGGCCCGCTCCAGCCACCCGGGCCTGCCGAGCGGCACGAGGTGGGTGCGCACGCCGGCCCGGCCGGCCGGGACCTCGCGCAGCGTGGAGATCTCCAGGTCCCCGAAGACCGTCATGGCCACCGTGCGCGGGATGGGGGTCGCCGTCATGACGAGCAGGTGCGGCGCGTGCATGGCCTTGGCCCGCAGGGCGTCACGCTGCTCGACGCCGAAGCGGTGCTGCTCGTCGACGACGACGAGACCGAGGTCGGCGAACTGCACCCCCTGCGAGAGCAGGGCGTGGGTGCCGACGACGATGCCCGCCTCCCCCGAGGCCGCCTGGGCGAGCGCCGCGCGCCGGGCCGGGGCCGACAGCGAGCCGGTGACGAGGGTGACGCGGGTCGCGCGGTCGGCGCCGCCGAGCATCCCCGCCTCGGCCAGCGGGCCGAGCATCGCGCTGATGGTCCGCGCGTGCTGGGCGGCGAGCACCTCGGTGGGGGCGAGCAGGGCCGCCTGGCCGCCCGCGTCGACGACCTGGAGCATGGCGCGCAGGGCGACGACCGTCTTACCGGAGCCCACCTCGCCCTGGAGCATCCGCTGCATCGGCCACGTGCGCGCGAGCTCCGCGGCCACCGTCGCGCCGACCTCCTGCTGCCCGGCGGTGAGGCTGAAGGGCAGCCGCGCGTCGAAGGCGTCGAGGATGCCGCCGGGGCGCGGCGCGCGGGCGGTCGCGGGCTGGGCGCGCGCCTCGGCACGGCGCTGCGCGAGCGCCGCCTGGAGGACGAAGGCCTCCTCGAAGCGCAGCCGCTCCTGTCCCGCCTGCCAGTCCTCGGCGGTGCGGGGGGCGTGGACCAGGCGCAGGGTCTCCAGCAGCCCGGGCAGCCCGCGCTCGGCGCGGACCGCCTCGGGGAGCGGGTCCGGCACGTCCTCCTCGCGCAGGGTGTCGAGCACCGTCTCGACGGCGGCCCGGATGCCCCAGGAGGGGATCGCCCCGCTCGCCGGGTAGATGGGGGTGGGCAGCGTCGCCCGCTCCGCGGCGCGGGTGCGCTCCTCGGCATCCTCGGGGAAGAGGTAGTCCGGGTGGGTGAGCTGCCGCTTGCCGCGGAACTCCCCGATCGTGCCGGTGAACAGCCCGGTGCGCCCGGGCCGGAGCATGTGCTCCCGGTGGGCGAGGATCCCCCGGTTCTTGCCGAAGAAGGTGAGGTCGAGGTCCCGGTGCCCGTCGGTGATGACGGCGCTGAGGATGAACCCCGACTTGCCGCGCATGGGCCGGATGCCCGTGCTCTTGGTCCGCGCGAAGACGGTGACGTGGTCGCCGACCGGCAGGTCGGCGAGGTCGGTGAGGCGGCTGGGGTCGTCGTAGCGGCGGGGGTAGTGGCGCAGGAGGTCCCCGACGGTCTCCAGGCCCAGCTTGGCGAGGGCGGTGGCGGTCTTGGTCCCGACGACGGCCCGCAGCGGCTCGGCGAGCCGGTCCCGGCCGTGGGAGCCGGGCGTGAGGCCGGCGGCCGACGGGGCGGTCACTGCGCCCCCAGCAGCACGTCGGGCCGCACCTGCCCGCCGTCGAGCACGACGACCTCAGCGTCGGGGGCCGCGGCCGCCACCGCGGCGCGGACCCGCTCGACGACCGCGGGGGCGGCGAGCGCCGCGGCGCCGAGGACCACGGTGACGACGTCGTCCCCGGGGCGCACGAGCCGCGACACCGCGGCCTCGGCGTCGCCGAGGTCGACGGCGAGGGTCCGGGCGGCCGCGCACCGGTCCTCCAGGCCCGCGGCCTGCTCCCCCGCCGCCTGCCCCACGACGCGTTCGGCCACCGCGGCGAGGACGTCGAGCTCGTTGCGGGTGGCCACCACCCGCACGCGCGGGCGGGCGAGGGCGAGGGCGGCGCGCTCCTGACCCGCCCCGGCGGCCGCGGCGACGGCGGCGGACTCGGCGTCGCAGGGCAGGACGAGGACCTCCCGGGCGCCGGTGTCCACCACCGCGCGGGCGATCCCGGCCGCGTCCGGGTGGAGGACGACGGCCGCGCCCGCCCGGGCGAGCGGCTCGACCAGCCCGGGCGCGCGGGTGCACGCGACGACTCCGGCGCCGTCGACCGTGCCCGCGAGCGCGCGCACGCAGATCTGCTCCATGGTCCCGGGGACGGCGAGGGCGCCCAGGGGGTCGTCGGTGTGGACGTGGACGTGCCACAACCCCTCCCCCGGCCCGTTCTCGCCCCCGACGACGGCGACGGACGTCCCCACGGCCCGCAGACGCTCGCGCAGGCCGGCGGCGTCGTCGGCGCCGGCCGTGAGGACGTACATCACCTCGAGGTCGCCGCCGCCGACGACGCCGTGGTGGCCGTTCCTGGACGCTCCCAGGTGCGGGCCGCGGCCGGCCGCGGCCTCGGCGCGGGCGCCGAGGGTGGCGCGGGCGAGCCGCGCGCGGGCCGCGGGGCCGGGGTCCTCGCCGCCGACGACGAGGGCGAGGGAGGCGAGCAGGACGACGAACGCCGCGGCACCGGCGTCGACCCCCTCGCCGTCGAGCGTGGGCGCGGACTCGTGGGGCCGACCGAGGGTGGCGAGGGCCGCCGCCGTGGCGGTCGCGACGACGTCCCCCAGCGGGGCGCCGGGCGGCAGGGCCCGGGCGGCGGCCGCGGCGGCGTCCGCGGTGGTGAGGATCGTCCCCTCGACGGGGTCCGCCACGGCGGCCCGGGCGCCGCGGGCGAGGGCGCCGAGGACGTCGGTGAGACCGGCGGCGTCGAGGTGGGACCGGCCCCGCACCTCCTCGGCGACGGCGCGGATCGCCTGGCTGAGGATGATCCCGGAGTTCCCGCGGGCGCCGTACAGCGCCCCGCGCGCGGCCGCCGCGGCGAGCGCGCCGAGGCCGGCGTCGGGACCCGCGTCGCGGGCCGCAGCGGCCGCCCCGGCGAGCGTGAGGACCATGTTCGTGCCGGTGTCGGAGTCCGGCACCGGGAAGAGGTTGAGGACGTCCACCTCCTCGCGGACGCTGACGAGCGAGCGCAGGGCGTGCTCGAACCACCGCCGCAGGGCGGGGGCGTCGATCCCCTCGAGCGCCTCGCTCACGTGCCACCGTCCTCTCGTTCGCCCCTGGCAGGGTAGTCGGCCCGTGTCCGGTGGCGCGCCCTCGCGACCGGGTGTTCCCTGGTCGACAGGAGCACGCGGAGGGGGGTCCGACGTGGGACGACATCGACGTGTCGGCATGGCCGTGGCGGTGGCCCTGGCCGCCGGGCTGGGCGCGTGCGCCGGGAGCGAGACGGACACGCCCACGCTCACCTGGTACATCAACCCGGACGACGGCGGCCAGGCTGAGCTGGCGCGGACCTGCACCGAGGAGGCCGACGGCCGCTACCAGGTCGAGACCTCGCTGCTGCCCCGGGACGCTTCGTCGCAGCGGGAGCAGCTCGCGCGGCGCCTGGCGGCGGGGGACGCCTCCATCGACATCGTCAGCCTCGACCCGCCGTTCATCCCCGAGCTGGCCGAGCCCGGGTTCCTCGCGCCCGTGCCCGAGGACCTCCAGAACACCGAGGGCGTCGTCCAGGGCGCCGTCGACAGCGCCACCTGGGACGGCGAGCTCGTCACCGTCCCCTTCTGGGCCAACACCCAGCTCCTGTGGTACCGCACGTCCGTCGTCGAGGCCGCGGGCCTGGACATGTCCCAGCCGGTGACGTGGGCGCAGATCATCGAGGTGGCCGAGGAGGAGGGCAAGCTCCTCGGGGTGCAGGGCACCAAGGCCGAGGCGCTCACCGTGTGGATCAACGCCCTCATCGCCTCCGCCGGGGGCCAGGTCATCGTCAACCCGGAGGCGCCGGCCGACGAGGTCGAGCTGGGGATGGACTCCCCGGCCGCGCGGGCGGCGGCCGAGATCGTCTCGGCGATCGGCGAGGCGGGGCTCGGCGGCGCCGGCCTGACGACCGCCGACGAGAACGCCTCGATGAACGTCTTCGCCTCGGACGAGGGCTCCTTCATGGTCAACTGGCCGTTCGTCTACCCGGCGCTGTCGGCGGCCGACCCCGCCGTCGTCGAGGACATGGGCTGGACGATCTACCCGCGGGTCAGCGAGGACCAGGAGCCGGCCCCGCCCGTCGGCGGCATCAACCTCGGCGTCGGCGCCTTCAGCAGGTACCCCGACCTCGCCTACGACGCGATCGCCTGCATCATCCGCCCCGAGCACCAGGCGCAGTACTTCGTCACCAACGGGAACCCGCCCTCGGCCGTCGCGGCCTACGACGAGCCGGAGGTGCAGGAGCAGTTCCCCATGGCGGACACCATCCGCGACTCCCTCGAGCTCGCGGTCCCCCGCCCGCAGACGCCGTACTACAACGACCTCTCGCTGAGCATCCAGGAGACCTGGCACCCCGTCTCCGCGGTCGACCCGGGCACCACCCCGGCCGAGTCCGCCAGCTTCATCATCGCCGTGCTGCGAGGGGAGAGCCTGATATGAGCTTCCAGGCACCGGACGCGGGGGCGGCGGCCACCGCCACCGAGCAGGAGCAGCAGGGCCGCACCCGGAGCGTGACGCCGGGCCGGAAGGGGCGGCGCTCCGACCGCGCCCGGTCGGAGAACCGGCTCGGCTGGATGCTCGCCGGCCCCGCGTTCGTCCTCATGCTCGCCGTGACCCTGTACCCCATCCTCCAGGCCGCCTACGACTCGCTCTTCTCGCTGCGACTCACGGTGCCCGACGACCGCGAGTTCGTCGGCCTGCAGAACTACGGCGTCGTCCTCACCGACCGGCTGTTCTGGTACAGCCTGGGCGTGACGCTGTTCATCACGGTCGTCACGGTCCTCATCGAGCTCGTCCTCGGCTTCCTCCTCGCGCTCGCCATGCACCGGGCGATCACCCGCCTGCGCGGCATCGTCCGCACGGCGATCCTCGTCCCCTACGGCATCATCACCGTGGTCTCCGCGTTCGCGTGGTTCTACATGTTCGACATCAACGCCGGCGGGTACATGAACGCCTGGCTGGACTGGATCCCGGGCATCGACGAGAACCTCAACTGGTTCGCCCAGCGCGGCACGGCGCTGTTCGTCATCATCGCCTCCGAGGTGTGGAAGACCACGCCGTTCATCTCGCTCCTCCTCCTCTCCGGCCTCTCGCAGGTCTCCGGGGACCTCGAGGAGGCGGCGAAGGTCGACGGCGCGACGAGCTGGCAGGTGCTGCGCCGCGTCATCCTGCCCAACATGAAGGCCGCGATCATGGTCGCCGTCCTCTTCCGCGCGCTCGACGCGTTCCGCATCTTCGACAACATCTTCATCATGACCAACGGCGCCCAGGGCACCGAGGTCCTCTCGCTGCTCGCCTACCGCACCTCGATCGGCCGGCTGGAGATCGGTCTCGGCTCCGCGATCTCGGTGCTGCTGTTCGCCTGCGTCGGGATCCTCGCGTTCATCGCCATCAAGGGGTTCAAGGTCGACCTGGCGGGAGGCAAGGAGCGATGAGAGCGCTGACGGGCAAGCAGAAGCTGGCGTGGGTGGTCATCACCGTGGTCGTCTTCGTATGGTCGCTGTTCCCGGTCTTCTCCATCCTCATGACGTCCTTCAAGACCCAGGCCGGGCTGTTCGAGCCACAGCTCCTGCCCCCGGAGTGGACCCTGGAGAACTACGAGTCGATCCTCGCGCCGGGCGGCAGCGCGCAGGGACTCTTCCTCCCGGCCCTGCGCAACTCCATCGGGATCTCGCTCATCGCCACGCTGGTCGCGGTCGTGCTGTCGACCTTCTGCGCCTACGCGATCGCGCGGCTCGACTTCAGCGGCAAGCGCCTCATCCTCATCACGTCGCTGGCCGTGTCGATGTTCCCGGTGATCTCCATCGTCACGCCCCTGTTCAACCTGTGGCGCTCCATCGGGCTGTACGACACCTGGCTCGGGCTCATCATCCCGTACCTCTCCCTCACGCTGCCGATCTCCATCTGGACGCTCGCGGCGTTCTTCCGCCAGATCCCGTGGGAGCTGGAGCAGGCGGCGCAGGTGGACGGCGCGACGCCGTGGCAGGCGTTCCGCAAGACCGTCGTCCCGCTGGCCGCGCCGGGCGTCTTCACCACGGCGATCATCGCGTTCTTCATCGCGTGGAACGACTTCGTCTACGGCATCTCGCTGACGTCGACGAGCGCCGCCCGGCCGGTGCCGGCGGCCCTGGCGTTCTTCACCGGCGCCTCGCAGTTCGAGGAGCCCACCGGCGCCATCTCGGCGGCGGCGATCGTCGTCACCGTCCCCATCGTCATCGTCGTGCTGCTCTTCCAGCGCCGCATCGTCTCCGGCCTCACCCAGGGCGCCGTCAAGGGCTGAGGCCCGCACACCCACACGAAGGAGAAGTCGATGGCCTCCATCACCCTCGACAACGTCGTCAAGACCTACCCCGACGGGTTCACCGCGGTCAAAGGGGTGAGCATCGACATCGCCGACGGGGAGTTCATCATCCTCGTCGGGCCGTCCGGCTGCGGGAAGTCGACGGTCCTGCGGATGATCGTGGGCCTGGAGGACATCAGCGACGGCGAGCTGCGCATCGGTGGCGAGGTGGTCAACGACAAGGCGCCGCGCGACCGCAACCTCGCCATGGTGTTCCAGAACTACGCGCTCTACCCCCACCTCACCGTCTACGAGAACATCGCCTTCCCGCTGCGTCTGCAGAAGGGGCAGTTCAGCGAGACGGAGATCGACGAGAAGGTCCGGCGAGCCTCGGCCCTCCTCGAGCTCGACGAGCACCTCGACCGCAAGCCGGCCAACCTCTCCGGCGGGCAGCGCCAGCGCGTGGCCATGGGCCGCGCCATCGTCCGCGACGCGGAGGCGTTCCTCTTCGACGAGCCGCTGTCCAACCTCGACGCCAAGCTCCGCGGCCAGATGCGCACGGAGATCGCCCGGCTCCAGCGGCGCCTGGCGACGACCACCGTCTACGTCACCCACGACCAGACCGAGGCGATGACCCTCGGCGACCGGGTGGCCGTGCTGCGCCGCGGCGAGCTCCAGCAGCTCGCCAGCCCCCGGGGCCTGTACGAGCAGCCGGTCAACCTCTTCGTCGCCGGCTTCATCGGCTCCCCGCCGATGAACTTCATCCCGGGCGTCGTCGAGGGCGACCACCTGCGCACCCCCATCGTCGACGTGCCGATCGACGACCGGCTCCGCCGCGCCATCGGCGACCGCCAGCTCGTCATCGTGGGGATCCGCCCCGACACCTTCCAGGAGGCCGGCAGCCTGGTCGCGCGAGCCGCCCAGGGGCGCGGCGTCACGCTCGAGGTCGACGTCGACCAGACCGAGTGGCTCGGCGAGGTGCTCTACGCCTACGTCCCCTTCGACACGGACGAGCGCGTGGCGGCCAAGCTCGAGGAGCTCGACCGGGACCTCGACGGCGAGGGCATGCGCACCCAGGTGGTCGTCGCGCTCGACTCGATGAGCACCGTGCGCGAGGGCGACCGCGCCGAGCTGTGGTTCGACCCGGACCAGATGCACGTCTTCGACCCGGAGACCAACGAGAACCTCACCCTCGACCGCGGGCGCGCCGAGGAGATCGAGGCCGAGGCGGTGGCGCTGCGCAAGCGAGCGCTCGAGCGGGCGCACCGGCGTGAGCAGGAGACCGCCGGCGCGGGGAGCCACTGACCGACGGTGGCGCGGGGAGCCGCCGCCGCACGCCCGATCGCCGTCCTGGCGGCGTTTGAGCACCACCGAGGATGTCGGGTACCCTGTCCAGGTTGCCCGTAACGGGCCGGCCCGTCCCCCGGGCCCAGAACGTCCGCGGCCGCACATCCGTGCGGCCCGCCCCAGAGGATCAGGAGAACGACCGTGGCTGCCACCTGCGACGTCTGCGGCAAGCACCCCAGCTTCGGCAAGAGCGTCTCGCACTCGCACGTGCGGACGTCCCGTCGCTGGAACCCGAACATCCAGCGGGTCCGCACGCGCGTCGACGGCGCCCCCAAGCGCCTCAACGTCTGCACCTCGTGCCTCAAGGCCGGCAAGGTCGCGCGCGCCGTCTGACGACATCCACCGGGACCTGTCCCGGTGAAAGGCCGCCCCCGGGTTCTCCGGTGGCGGCCTTTCGCATGCCGGCAGGGCCGCCGTCACACCGCGGGCCTCCCGCCGTACCCCTCCGGCCGGGGGGCTGCCGGAGGCCCGGCGCCCGTCAGCCGCCGAAGTGGTCCCACCCCTGACCCGCGACGTCGGGCACGCCCCCGCCGAGCAGGACGCCCGGCTCGCCCGCGGTGACCCGCCCGATCCGGCGGAACCCGGCGGGCAGCGCCGTCCCGGCCGGGAAGGTGGCGAGCAGCCCGTGGTCCTCCCCACCGGTGAGCAGCCACTCCTGCGGGTCGACGCCCAGGCGGCGGGCCGCCGGCCCGAGCCGGTCGAGCGCGTGGGGCACCGTCGTCGTGAGCGGGTCGAGGTCGAGGACGACGCCGGACGCACGCGCGAGGCGGGCGCCGTCGCGCAGGAGCCCGTCGCTGACGTCCATCATCGCCGTGGCGCCGGCCCGCGCCGCCGCCGGACCGAGGTCGAGCGGGGGCCGGGGGCGCAGGAAGTCCCGCACGAGCTCGTCGTCGACCGGCCCGCCCGCGGCGGCGCTCTCCCGGCCGCCGGCGGCGAGGACGGCGTAGCCCGCCGCGGCGTGCCCGAGGACGCCGGCGTGCGCGAGGACGTCACCGGCTCGCGCGCCGGAGCGCAGCACGGGGGCACGGCCCTCGAGGAGGCCGTGCACCGTCACGGCGACGACGACGCCCTCCCCCGCGCTGAGGTCGCCGCCGTCGACCCCGACGCCCAGCGGCCCGCACGCCTGGGCCAGCCCACGGGCGAGGCCGAGCACCCACTCCACCGGCTGGGCGGGCGGGAGGACGAGCGCGACGACCATGCTCACCGGCACGGCCCCCATGGCGGCGATGTCCGCGAGGTTCTGCATGGCGGCGCGCCAGCCGACGTCCTCGGCGGTGCCCCAGCCCTGGCGGAAGTGGTGGCCCTCGACGAGCACGTCCGTGGAGACGACGAAGCGCCCGTCGGGCGCCGCGACGACGGCGGCGTCGTCGCCCGTGGGCACGAGCGTGTGCCGGCCCCGGGGCAGCAGCCCTCCGATGGCGGCGAGCAGCCCCGCCTCGCCGAGGTCGGCCACCCGTGTCGCGCGTGTCACCGCGCCACCGTAACGCCCGTCGGCCGGAGGCCCGCACGAGGCGGGATATCGTGCCGGGAGACCAGGCTGGGAAGGGAATGAGGCATGAGGAGAGGCGGACTCGCCTGCGCCGGCGCCGCCGTCGCGCTGCTGGCCGCGTGCGCCCCGGCGGTGAGCGTCCCCGCGGCGCCGGACGCCGCGGACCCGGTGTGCGGGCAGGTCCTGCAGGACCTCCCCGAGGTCCTCGGGGGCGGTGAGCGGCGCTCCATCACGAGCCAGGCCACGGCCGCGTGGGGTGACCCGCCGATCACGCTGCGGTGCGGCGTCGAGCCCCCGGGCCCGACCGTGGACCGCTGCCTCACCGTGGAGGCCGACGGCTCCGCCGTCGACTGGATCGCCCTCGAGGGCGACGACCCCACGCTGCCCGAGCACGCGCAGCAGGGACAGGGCTCGTGGGCGTTCGTCACCTACGGCCGGGTCCCCGCCATCGAGGTGGTCGTGCCCGTCGAACGGGCCGGGGACCAGCCGACGGCGGTGCTCGTCGAGCTCGCGCGCGCCGTCGAGCACGCCCCGGCGCAGGACCACTGCGTGGGCGTCACCGACGTCTACTGAGGGCGGGTCGAGGCGCGCCCGCCGCCGGCACGACCGGCCCGCCGGCGCTCAGCGCAGGCCGGTGGGCCGGGCCAGGGCCAGCTGGACGAGCTCGTCGACGAGGTCGGGGTAGGCCACGCCCGTGCGCTCCCACATGAGCGGGTACATGGAGAACGGGGTGAACCCGGGCATCGTGTTGACCTCGTTGATGGTCACCGTCGTGCCGTCGACGAAGAAGTCGACGCGCGCCAGGCCCTCGCAGCCGAGCGCGTCGAACGCCTCAGCCGCGAGCCGGCGCACCCGGTCCGAGGTCTCCTCCGACAGGTCCGCGGGGCAGCGCAGGCGCACGTGGTCGCCGTCGAGGTACTTGGACTCGAAGTCGTAGAAGGCGTGCTCCGTGACGACGATCTCCCCGGGCAGCGCGGTGCGCGGGGCGTCGTCACCGCGCCCCTGGAGGACGGCGCACTCGATCTCCCGGCCGGTCAGGGCCGCCTCGACGATGACCTTGGGGTCGTGCTCCTGGGCCGCGGCGACCGCCGCCTCGAGGTCCTCGACGCGGTCCACCCGGCTGATGCCGAGCGAGGAGCCGCCGCGGGCGGGCTTGACGAAGACCGGCAGCCCCAGGCCCGCGACGGCGTCGAGGGCGGCGGCCCGGTCCGTGCGCCACAGTCGCGGCGGGATGACGGTGTACGGGCCCACCGGCAGCCCGTGCCCGGCGAGGACCACCTTCATGTAGTGCTTGTCCATGCCGACCGCCGAGGCGAGCACGCCGGAGCCGACGTACGGCAGCCCCGCCATCTCGAGCAGCCCCTGCAGGGTCCCGTCCTCGCCGAACGGCCCGTGGAGCAGGGGCAGGACGACGTCGACGTCGCCGAGCGCCGCCGGGACGGTGCCGGGCTCGGTGACGACCAGCTCCCCGCCGTCGCCGTCCATGACGACGACGACGTCGCCGCCGGTCTCGGGGACGTGCGGCAGGTCCCCGCCGGTGAGCGCCAGGGCGTCGGGGTCGTCGGCGACGAGCACCCAGCGGCCCTGCGGGGTGATCCCGATGGGCAGGACGTCGTAACGCTCGCGGTCGATGGCGCGCAGCACGCCTGCCGCGGTCGCGCAGCTGATGGGGTGCTCTCCGCTGCGGCCGCCGAAGAGGACGGCGACCCGGATCTTGCGGTCGGTGCTGTGTGCGCTCATCGTCGGCGACGATACCTTTTCCGGCCGGTGTCCTCGGGCGGCGCCCCGCCGAGGGCGCGGCGGGTCCCCACCGTGGGCGCGGCGGGTCCTCACCGTGGGCGCGCCGGGTGCGGGGCAGGTGGGCGGTCGTAGGCTGCGGGCGTGCCCACGCCTGAGCTGCAGCCCGCCACCCTCGCCGTCGTCACCGGCCGGCCCGACCGCGCCGACGGGGCGCCGGTGAACCCGCCGGTGGTCCTGTCCTCCACGTACGTCGGGCACGGGGTACCCCCGGGAGACGTCCCGGTCTACACCCGCCTCGGCACGGAGACCTGGCTGCCCCTCGAGGAGGCCCTGGCGGGCCTGGAGCGCGCCGCGCTGCCCGGCCTGGTCTTCTCCTCCGGCATGGCGGCGATCAGCGCCGTCCTCGACCTCGTCGAGCCGGGCACCGCCGTCGTCATCCCCCGGCACGCCTACCACGCGGCCCTCGTGGCCGCCCGGCGCCTCGAGCGGTACGGCGTGCGCGTCGTCGAGGTCGACATCGCCGACACCGCGGCCGTCGTCGCGGCGCTGCAGGACAGCGACGTGCGCGCGTCGGTGCTGTGGGTGGAGAGCCCGACCAACCCCATGCTCGAGATCGCCGACCTGCCCGCGCTCGTCCCGGCCGCCCACGCGGCGGGCGCGATCGTCGTGGTGGACAACACGTTCGCGACCCCCCTGGGCCAGCGTCCGTTGACGCACGGCGCCGACGTCGTCGTCCACTCGGTGACCAAGTACCTCGCCGGGCACTCCGACGTCGTCCTCGGCGCTGCCCTCACCAACGACCCCGGCCTCCACGCCCAGCTCCGCGAGCGCCGCAGCATCGGCGGGGGCATCGCCGGGCCGTGGGAGGCGTGGCTGGCGCTGCGCGGTCTGCGGACCCTGTCCCTGCGGGTGGAGCGCTCCCAGGCGAGCGCCCTCGAGCTCGCCCGGCGCCTGGCCGCCCACCCCGACGTCGTCGCGGTCAACCACCCGGGCCTGCCGAGCCACCCCGAGCACGAGCGGGCGCGGACCCTGATGGACGGCTTCGGCTCGATCCTCACGCTGCGCCCGCGCGGCGGGGCGGCGGGCGCGGACGCCCTCGCGGCGGCCGTGCGCCTGTGGGTGCCGGCCACGAGCCTCGGCGGGGTGGAGTCGAGCCTCGAGCGGCGCCGCCGGTTCGCCTCCGAGGCGCCGACGGTGCCCGAGGACCTCCTGCGCCTGTCCGTGGGGATCGAGGACGTCGAGGACCTGTGGGCGGACCTCGACCAGGCGCTGCGCCGGATCGGCTGACGCGCCAGTCCCCGCGCCGGAGCGGCCGAGACAGCGGCCGGTCAGCCGCCCTCGGCCTTGCGGGGCCGGGACAGCAGCGCCTCGGTCATCGCGGACACGGGGAGCCCGTGGTGGAGGACCGCGGCGACCGCCTGGGTGATGGGCATGTCGACGCCGTGCCGCTGGGCGAGCTCGAGCACGGCCCCGCACGACTTGACCCCCTCCGCGGTGCCCGACGTCGCCGTCACGGCCTCGGCGAGGCTCATCCCCGCGCCGATGTGCCGGCCCAGGGTGTTGTTCCGGGACAGCGGCGAGGCGCACGTGGCGACGAGGTCACCCAGGCCGGCGAGCCCGGCGAAGGTCTCCGCCTGGGCACCGAGGGCCGCCCCGAGCCGGATGGTCTCCGCGAGGCCCCGAGTGATGATCGTCGCCGTGGTGTTGTGGCCGAAGCCCGAGCCCTGGGCCATGCCCACCGCGAGGGCGATGACGTTCTTCACCGCGCCGCCGAGCTCCACGCCGACGACGTCGGTGTTGGTGTAGGGCCGGAAGTAGGGCACGGCGCACGCGTGGGCGACGAGTGCCGCCGTTGCCTCGTCGGTGGAGGCGACCACCGTGGCGGTGGGCTGGTGGACGGCGATCTCCTTGGCGAGGTTCGGCCCGGAGACGACGGCGACCCGCCCGGCCGGCAGGCCGAGGGTGTCGGTGAGCACCTCGCTCATCCGCTCCTGCGTCCCGAGCTCGACCCCCTTCATGAGGCTGACGACGACGGCCGCCGGGTCGATCCGTCCCGCCAGGGGGGACAGGACGGCGCGCACGGTCTGCGAGGGCAGGGCGACGGCGATGAGGCGGGCGCCGGCGACGACGGCGTCGAGGTCGGTGCTCGCGGCGATCCCCGCGGGCAGGGTGATGCCCGGCAGGTACGACGCGTTGATGCGGTGCTCGGTGATCTGGGCGCAGACCTCGGCCGAGCGGCCCCACATGCGTACCGCGCAGCCGGCGTCGGCGAGGACCGCCGCGAAGGTCGTCCCCCAGCTGCCGGTGCCGAGGACCGCGGCGTCGACGGGCTCGGCGGCGCCCGGCGCTGCCGAGGTGCTCACGAGGGAGATCGGGTCGTCGTGCCCCATCACTTCCCCTGCCGCTGCGCGGCCTTCGCCGCGGCGCGGGGGTCGCCGTCGCGGCGCATGTCGTAGGGACGCGAGGGCGGCTCCTCGTGGCGGATGTCGGCGAGCATGGCGGTGATCGCGGCCATCACCCGGGACGTGGCCTCGCGCAGGACGGCGGCGTCCTGGGGGCGGTCGTAGAGGTCGGAGAGGTCGACGGGCGGGCCGGCCTGGACGTAGACCGTCTTCGGCGGCACGGGCTTGAGGACCGTGGAGTAGCGCCCCAGCAGCTCGTGGGCGCCCCACTGGGCGACCGGGATGACGGGGGCGCGCGTGGTGAGGGCGAGCCGGGCGACGCCCGTCTTGGCCGTCATGGGCCACATCTCGGGGTCGCGGGTGAGCGTGCCCTCCGGGAAGACGGCGACGCACTCCCCCTTCTCCAGCGCGGCGACGGCCGCCTCGAGCGAGTCGCCGGCGCGCGCGCTGCCCCGGTGGACGGGGATCTGCCCCGTCTTGCGCAGCAGCCAGCCGAAGCCGGGCACGGTGAACAGCGAGTCCTTGGCGAGGATCCTCGGCGCGCGGCCGCTGTCGTAGAGGAAGTGCGCGAACGTCAGCGGGTCGACGTTCGTCACGTGGTTCGCCGCGGCGATCACCCCGCCCTGGGCGGGCAGGTGCTCCTGCCCGCTCCAGCGCCGTCGGGTGATAACCATGAGGATCGGCCGCAGCACGAGGGCGACGGCACGGTACGAGCGGGGATAACGGCGGCGGTTCACCCGATGGATGCTAGCGGGGACAGCCGCCCCGGACCGCGCACTGCTCAGCCGGGCGAGACCTGGGCGCCGAGGGCCTCGAGCTTGCCCATGAAGTTCTCGTAGCCCCGGTTGATGATGTCGATGCCACCGACCCGCGAGGTCCCCTCCGCGGTCAGCGCCGCGATGAGGTGGGAGAACCCCCCGCGCAGGTCGGGCACCTCGATGTCGGCGGCGCGCAGCGGCGTCGGCCCGGACACGACGGCCGAGTGGTAGAAGTTCCGCTGCCCGAACCGGCACGGGGCCCCGCCGAGGCACTCGCGGTAGACCTGGATCGTGGCGCCCATCCCGCGCAGCGCCTCCGTGAAGCCGAAGCGGTTCTCGTAGACCGTCTCGTGGACGATCGACAGGCCGGTGGCCTGGGTGAGCGCGACGACGAGCGGCTGCTGCCAGTCCGTCATGAAGCCGGGGTGGACGTCGGTCTCGAGGACGGTGGCGTTGAGCTCGCCGCCGGGGTGCCAGAACCGGATGCCCTCGTCGAGCACCTCGAAGGCCCCGCCGACGCGACGGAAGGTGTTGAGGAACGTCATCATCCCGGCCTGGCTGGCGCCCCGGACGAGGATGTCGCCGCCGGTGGCGAGCGCCGCGCTCGCCCAGGAACCGGCCTCGATGCGGTCGGTGAGGGCGGTCTGGCGGGCGCCGTGGAGCTCGGCCACGCCCTCGATGCGGATCACCCGGTCGGTGTCGACCGAGATGATGGCGCCCATCCGCTGGAGGAAGGCGATGAGGTCGATGATCTCGGGCTCGGTCGCCGCGTTGCGCAGCTCGGTGACGCCCTCGGCGCGCACGGCGGTGAGCAGTAGCTGCTCGGTCGCGCCGACGCTCGGGTACGGCAGGTTGATCTTCGTCCCGTGCAGGCCGCGGGGGGCCGTGATGCGGATGCCCTGCGCGCGCTTGTCCACCACCGCGCCGAACTGGCGCAGGATCTCGAGGTGGTAGTCGATGGGGCGGTCCCCGATGCGGCAGCCGCCGAGGTCGGGGATGAAGGCCTCGCCCAGCCGGTGCAGGAGCGGGCCGCAGAAGAGGATCGGGATGCGGCTCGACCCGGCGTGCGCGTCGATGTCCGCGACGTGCGCGGTCTCGACGTTGCGCGGGTCGAGGCGGATGACACCCGCGTCGACGTCGTAGTCGACGTCGACGCCGTGCAGCCGCAGCAGGCCGGAGACGACGTCGACGTCCTTGATCTGGGGGACGTTGCGCAGCTCGGACGGCGTGTTGCCCAGGAGGGCGGCGACCATGGCCTTGGAGACGAAGTTCTTCGCCCCGCGGACCGTGATCTCCCCGGTCAGGGGCGTTCCACCGGTGACGTTCAGGATCCCGCTCATACCGACCTCACTGCACCGCGTGGTGCGGGCGCTGCTGGGGCGGCCCCGTGCGGACCGCAGACACCGAGGATAAGGCGCGCGGACCCGCGGTTCTTCCGAGACGCGCGCCACACTGTGCCGACGTACCGCTAGGGCAGCGTTCCTCCGGTCAGCGCAGCGGTACCTCGGCGTGGGAGGGGACGCCGTCGGCGACCGGACGGGCGGCCTTGATCTCCACGGGCGGCAGGTGCCGCGCCGGGAGGGTCCGCGGCCGCCACGGCTCGCGGGTGGCCTCGAAGGCGGTGATGTCGCCCTCGTGCTGGAGGGTGAGGCCGATGTCGTCCAGGCCCTCCATGAGGCGCCAGCGGGTGTAGTCGTCGATCTGGAACGGCGCGACGACGTCGCCGCACTGCACGGTGCGGGAGACGAGGTCGACGGTCACCTCGGTGCCGGGCTCGGTCTCGAGGACCTTCCAGATGAGCTCGATGTCCTGCTGGTCGACGACGGCGGCGACGAGGCCCTGCTTGCCCGAGTTGCCGCGGAAGATGTCGGCGAACCGGGAGGCGAGGACGACCTTGAAGCCGTAGTCCTTGAGCGCCCAGACGGCGTGCTCACGCGAGGACCCGGTGCCGAAGTCCGGGCCGGCGACGAGGACCGAGCCACGGGCGTAGGCCGGGTGGTTGAGGACGAAGTCCGGGTCGCCGCGCCACGCGGCGAAGAGGGCGTCCTCGAACCCCGTGCGGGTGACGCGCTTGAGGTAGACCGCGGGGATGATCTGGTCGGTGTCGACGTTGCTGCGGTGCAGCGGGACGCCGATGCCGGTGTGCTGGGTGAACTTCTCCATGGCGTGCTCCCTCTCAGGCGTTGGCGAGCGCGCGCGCGGGCTCGACGTCGTGCGGGGAGGACAGGGTCCCCCGGATGGCGGTCGCGGCGGCGACCAGCGGGGACACGAGGTGGGTGCGACCACCCTTGCCCTGCCGCCCCTCGAAGTTGCGGTTCGACGTCGACGCCGCGCGCTCCCCCGGCTTGAGCTGGTCGGGGTTCATGCCCAGGCACATGGAGCACCCGGCATTGCGCCACTCGGCGCCGAAGTCGAGGAAGACGTCGTCGAGGCCCTCCGCCTCCGCCTGGAGGCGCACGCGGGCCGAGCCCGGGACGACGAGCACGCGGACGCCGTCGGCCTTGTGGCGGCCCTTGACGATGTCGGCGACGGCGCGGAGGTCCTCGATGCGACCGTTGGTGCAGGAGCCGATGAAGACGGTGTCCACCGGGATGTCGCGCAGCGGGGTGCCCGGCACCAGGCCCATGTACTCCAGCGCGCGCTCCGCGGCGACGCGCTCGGACTCCTCGGCGATCTGCTCGGGGTCCGGCACCGACGCCGACAGCGGCAGGCCCTGGCCGGGATTGGTCCCCCAGGTGACGAAGGGCTCGAGGTCGGCGGCGTCGAGGACGACCTCCGTGTCGAAGACCGCGTCGTCGTCCGAGTGCAGCGTGCGCCAGTACTCCACGGCCGCGTCCCAGTCGGCGCCCTCGGGGGCGTGCGGGCGGCCCTTGAGGTAGGCGAACGTCGTCTCGTCGGGGGCGATCATGCCGGCGCGGGCGCCGGCCTCGATCGACATGTTGCAGATGGTCATCCGCGCCTCCATGGATAGCGAGCGGATGGCCTCCCCCCGGTACTCCAGGACGTAGCCCTGGCCGCCGCCGGTGCCGATCTTCGCGATGACCGCGAGGATGATGTCCTTCGCCGTCGTCCCCTCGCGCAGCCGGCCGTTGACGGTGATCGCCATCGTCTTGAAGGGGGCCAGCGGCAGCGTCTGCGTGGCGAGGACGTGCTCCACCTCACTCGTCCCGATGCCGAAGGCCAGGGCGCCGAACGCGCCGTGGGTGGACGTGTGGGAGTCCCCGCACACGACGGTCAGCCCCGGCATGGTGAGCCCGAGCTGCGGGCCGACGACGTGGACGATTCCCTGGTCGGCGTCGCCCAGGGAATGGAGTCGGACCCCGAACTCGGCGGCATTGTTGCGCAGCGTCTGGATCTGGGTGCGGCTCGTGAGGTCCGCGATGGGGCGGTCGATGTCGAGCGTGGGGGTGTTGTGGTCCTCGGTGGCGATGGTGAGGTCCGGGCGCCGCACCGGGCGGCCCGCGAGCCGCAGGCCCTCGAACGCCTGCGGGCTGGTGACCTCGTGGACGAGGTGGAGGTCGATGTAGAGCAGGTCGGGGGCGCCGTCGGTGCCCTCGCGCACGACGTGCGCATTCCAGACCTTCTCGGCCAATGTGCCACTCATCGTCTCTCCACCTTTTTTCTGCGAATTCCGGCGCGTCGTGCGCTCAGGCTTGCATCTCACGCACTGAGATGTGAATATCAGCGCATGGACAACTCTAGCGGAGTCGGCGTCCTTGACAAGGCCGCCACGGTTCTGGGAGCGCTCGAGGCGGGGCCCGCCACGCTCGCGCAGCTCGTCAGCGCCACGCACCTGGCCCGACCGACGGCGCACCGCCTCGCGGTGGCCCTCGAGCACCACCGCCTCGTCTCCCGGGACGTGCAGGGCCGGTTCATCCTCGGCCCGCGGCTCGCCGAGCTCGCCTCGGCCGCCGGCGAGGACCGCCTGCTTGCCGCCGCCGGGCCGGTGCTCACCGCGGTCCGCGACCACACCGGGGAGTCGGTGCAGCTCTACCGGCGCCAGGGCGACCAGCGCATCTGTGTGGCCGCTGCCGAGCGGCCCATGGGCCTGCGCGACTCGATCCCGGTCGGCGCGACGCTCACCATGCTCGCGGGCTCCGCGGCGCAGATCCTCCTCGCCTGGGAGGAGCCGGACCGCCTCCACCGCGGCCTGCAGGGGGCGACCTTCACGGCGACGGTGCTCTCCGGCGTCCGCCGCCGGGGGTGGGCGCAGTCGGTCGGCGAGCGGGAGGCGGGCGTCGCCTCCGTGTCGGCGCCGGTGCGCGGCCCCTCGGGGCGCGTCCTCGCGGCCGTGTCGGTCTCCGGGCCGATGGAGCGCATGGGCCGCCAGCCCGGTCGCCTCCATGCGGGCGCCGTCGTCTCCGCCGCCAACCGGCTCACCGAGGTGCTGCGGCGCACCGAGGACACCGCCTCCGGCTGACGGGTGCCGTGCAGCTCCCCACGGGGCCGCTCCGTCGCGTGGCGTGAGGTCTGCTGCCCGTGACGGTGCGGTCTGGTGCGCCTGCGGGTGCGGGTGCGGCCTGCTGCGCCTGCCCCCCGTCGGGCCTGCCTGCCCCGCGCCACGGCCCCGCTTGACCGGCTGCCTCACCGTCGCTCGGGGTGCTCGGGTTGCTCGGGGTCGCTCGTCGTCGTCGGCCAGGGTCGCTCGTCGTCGCTCAGCGTGGAGCGACGGCCCGGACCCCGCCCGACGGCGGAGCCGCGCGTCCTCGCCGCTACCCACACACACGGTCCTCCTCGGCCGCCGCTCGACGTGGAGCGACGCCCGGCCCGACGACGCGAGCCCACGTGTGGTCGCCCGCACCGCATCCGTCGCTTGACGCCGAGGGGCCGAGCCACCCCGCCGCCGCGGCGCACGGTGCCCGAGCCGACGCGCGCACGGACGCCCCGTCCGGGAACGACAAAGGCTCCCTTCCCGCGAGGGAAGGGAGCCTTTGTGTTGTAGCCCCGACCGGATTCGAACCGGCGCCGCCGCCTTGAGAGGGCGGTGTCCTAGGCCGCTAGACGACGGGGCCATTGCTCTTGACGAGCCTGGAAGAGTCTACCGGAGGACCGGTAGTGCTCCAAACCGCTGGGGTACCAGGACTCGAACCTAGACTAACTGGACCAGAACCAGTCGTGCTGCCAATTACACCATACCCCATGGTGGTATCTGACCAGCCAATCCATGCGGATCAGCGTGCCCCGTACCGACCCGCAACATTACCCGAGCGGCGCTGTCCGACCAAACCGCGGGGCTTGTGAGGAACGTCATGCCGGGGCGCGGGGCGCCCGGCTGGGTGCCGCGCGGGTCGCCCGGCGGGGTGCCAGGCGGGTCGCCCGGCGGGGTGCCAGGCGTGCTGCCGCGCGGGTCGTCCGTCGGCGCGTCCACGACGGGCACCAGCGCCGGCCGAGCCTCTCAGGCCCGGGACCGGGGGCCGGGGGCCCCGGACAACGTGAAGGGTTCGGGTCTCCCGGTAGCCCGAACCCTTCACGTTGCCTACCGTCCCGGCGGGAGCCCCGCCCGAGCGCCGAGCGCTCAGTCCGCGGCGAGCCGGTCGCGCATCGCACGCAGCCGCACGAGGGAGGAGTCCTTGCCGAGGATCTCCATGGACTCGAACAGCGGCGGCGAGACCCGTCGGCCGGTGATGGCGGTCCGCAGCGGCGCGAAGGCGAAGCGCGGCTTGATGCCCATCCCCTCGACGATGGCGGCGCGCAGGACGTCCTCGACCACCGCCGTCGTGAAGACGTCGATCGGCTCGAGGGCGGCGATGCTGGCGTCGAGGACGGCTGCGGCCTCCGGGCGCAGGGCGGCCTGGGCCTCCGGCTCGACGGCGAGGCGCTCGTCGTCGACGAAGAGGAACCCGAGCATGCCGCTCGCCTCGCCGAGGAGGGTCATCCGCTCCTGGACGAGCGGGGTGGCCTGCTCGAGGACGGCGCGCTCGGCATCGGTGAGGGCGTCGAGGGTGTCCGCGCTGAGGAACCCGTCGCGGTGCAGGTAGGGCACGACGCGGGCACGGAAGTCCTCGGGGGCGAGCATCCGCAGGTGCGTGGCGTTGATCGCCTCGGCCTTCTTGAGGTCGAACCGCGCGGGGTTGGGGTTGACGTCGGCGACGTCGAAGGCGGCGACCATCTCCTCCTTGGTGAAGATGTCGTTGTCCGGCGAGATGGACCAGCCGAGCAGCGCGAGGTAGTTCACCAGACCCTCGGGCGTGAAGCCGCGCTCGCGGTGGAGGAAGAGGTTGGACTCGGGGTCGCGCTTGGAGAGCTTCTTGTTGCCCTCCCCCATGACGTAGGGCAGGTGGCCGAACGCCGGCATGACGCTGGCGACGCCGAGGTCGAGCAGGGCGCGGTAGAGCACCACCTGGCGCGGGGTGGAGGAGAGCAGGTCCTCGCCGCGCAGGACGTGGGTGATGCCCATGAGCGCGTCGTCGACGGGGTTGACGAGCGTGTACAGCGGCTGGCCGTTGCCACGAACGATGACGAAGTCCGGGACGGAGCCAACCTTGAAGGTGACGTCGCCGCGGACGAGGTCGGTGAAGGTGACGTCCTCGTCGGGCATCCGGATCCGCAGGACGGGCTCGCGGCCCTCGGCCCGGTACGCCGCCTTCTGCTCGTCCGTGAGGTCGCGGTCGTAGCCGTCGTAGCCGAGCTTGGGGTCGCGGCCAGCGGCGCGGTGGCGCGCCTCGATCTCCTCGGGGGTGGAGAACGACTCGTAGGCGTACCCGCCCTCGACGAGCCGGCGGACGACGTCGGCGTAGAGGTCCATCCGCTGGGACTGGCGGTAGGGCTCGTGCGGGCCCCCCACCTCGACGCCCTCGTCCCAGTCGAGCCCGAGCCAGCGCATGGCGTCGAGCATCTGGTGGTAGCTCTCCTCCGAGTCGCGCGCCGCGTCGGTGTCCTCGATGCGGAACACGAACGTCCCGCCGGTGTGCCGCGCGTAGGCCCAGTTGAACAGGGCCGTGCGGATCACCCCGACGTGCGGGGTGCCCGTGGGCGAGGGGCAGAAGCGGACGCGGACGGGTACGGCGCTGCCCCCGCCCGGGGTAGTGGCGGGGACGAAGGTGGGTGCGGGGTTCTCGGTCATGGTGCCTCCCAGCCTATTCCGGCCCGGCCCACCGGGCCGTCCTCGGCCCGAGGCGGCCGGGACCGGGTGGCCATCGACGGGGCGGCCCGAGGCCGGTGCGACCGTGCGCGGTAGGGTCGGCGCCGGCAGACGTGCCTGCCCGGGAGGAGCCCTCAGTGTCGCTCAGCGTCGCGGTCGCGCAGTTCGCGCCCACCCAGGACAAGGACGCCAACCTGGGCGCCATCGAGGACCTGCTGACGACGGCGGCGGGCCGTGGCGCCCAGCTCGTCGTCCTCCCGGAGTTCTCCGTCTTCACCGCCTCGGCGATGGACGACCGCTTCGTCGACAGCGCCGAGCCGTTGGACGGCCCCACGGTGGCGCGCCTGGCGGCGCTGGCGCGCCGGTTCGACGTCACGCTCGTCGCCGGCGTCAACGAGTCGGCCGGCGACGGCCGGATCCACAACGCCCTCGTCGGGATCCAGGACGGTGAGGTGCGGGCCGTCTACCGCAAGGTCCACCTCTACGACGCCTTCGGGTACCGGGAGTCGGACCGGGTCGTGGCCGCGGACCCGGTCGAGCCCGCGCTGCTCGACGTCGACGGCTTCACGGTCGGCCTGCAGACCTGCTACGACCTGCGCTTCCCGGAGGTCTCCCGCACCCTGGTCGACGGCGGGGCGGACGTCCTCGCGGTCCCCGCGGCCTGGGCGCCCGGGCCGCTCAAGGAGTACCACTGGGGCACGCTGCTGCGCGCCCGCGCCATCGAGAACACCGTCTACGTCCTGGCCGCCGACCAGACCGGCCCGACCGGCGTCGGCACCAGCGTCATCCTCGACCCGATGGGCGTCGCGCTCGCGGCGCTCGGTGAGGCGCCCGGCGTCGCCGTCGCCGCCCTCGAGCGCACTCGCCTGAACCAGGTGCGTGAGGTCAACCCGGCGCTGCGCCTGCGGCGTTACCGCGTCGTCCCGCGCGAGGGTGCCTGACGCGTCGGGGCCGGTTCTGTTCCGGGGGTCCGTCCTCCACGCCTCGGTGGCTCAGGCAGCCGACCCCTAGGTCGGTCACGACCAGGGCGTGACGACCTGCCGGGGGTCGAGGCCGAGCACAGCCATGGTGGTGTCGAAGGAGCGCTGGCGCTCCTGCGCATAGAGCGCGTAGGGGTCGTGAATCTCGACGCCGATCTGCTCGCCCATCCACGCCGAGTTCCGTTCGGTTCCTGCCTGCGTCTCGTCGACCGCGCCGTCGCTCGTGAGGTTGGAGGCGAAGATGCCGGCTGCCGACCTGGGGAGGAAGTCCTCGTAGACGATCGGTTCGGCCCGCACGAGTCCGGAGTCGAGCAGCTCCAGAAGGTCGAGTGAGGCCGGCCCGGCAGGTCCGCCGGCCGGGAGGATGGCGAAGAACGCCAGGTCCTGCTCCAGCAGCGCCCGCTCGGTCCGGGGGCACAGGCGCTCCCACACCTCGAGCGCCACCTCGGGCCGCGGCCGGCCGCTGCCCGCCTGCTCGTCGTCGACCACGCCGAGCATGTGGTCGTAGTGGTTGCGGCCCGCCACCGTGAGGGCGATCCCACGGGCCTCGACCTCCCCGAAACGCACCCGCAGGTCCCCCCGGGTGGTCGAGCCGTCCGCCTCGAGGAAGGTCCGCGGCTCCGCCAGGGCCCGGAACGACGTCTGTCGCAGCAGCACGTCCGGGCCGCCCCACCGGGGTGGGCCTTGGATCGCGTCGATCATCGCGATACCCCGCGCCTCCATGCGCGCGTAGAGCTCGTCAATGTCGAGCACGCGCGGCGTGAGGTGGTTGATGTGCGTCGACGCCACACCGCCGATGTCCGCGGCCACGCTCGAGATCTCATCGAGCGTGGCGTACCAGCGTCGGTCGACGGGGTCCGGGGACAGCGCGAACGCGCCGGTCGCGAGCTCGAGGTAGTGCTCGGCGTCCTCCTCCGACAGTCCGGCGTCGGCAATAGAACGGTCCGCCAGCTCGAGCAGCTCGGCACTGAACAGGGTGCGCGCCCCGATGAACTCTTCCAGCCGCTGCTCCAGCTCGGCGCTGAAGAACCGACGGTCCTGCGGGACGAGCATCGAGGTGAAGACGCGGAACGGGTTGCGCGCCAGCTCCTCCCGGTCGATGGGGCGGAAGGCAGTGGACACGACGGGGACAGGGTTGGGCTTGGCCTCCCGCAGGTCGTAGAAACCCACCGGGCTCATGCCGGCGGCGCCGAAGACGCGCGCCGCCTGGGCGAGCTCGCGCGGGCTGCCCACCCGGATCGCCCCGTGCCGCTCCGCGGTGACGCGCTGGATGCTGCCGAGCCGTTCCGCCTGGTCGGGGTGGTTTCGGCGATAGTCCTCGTTCACCTCGGCGGAGACCTCGACGAGGGTCGTGTACGCGGGCACCTCCCGGCCGTAGAGGTCGGACAGCCCGCGAGCGAAGCGGGCTCGGAGCTGCCAGTGGGAGAGCTGCTTACTCATGCGTTCCTTCCCGGGCATCTGCCCGCGACGGTGGTGGGTCAGTAGCCCAGCGCCGGCTCTTTCATCGTGCCCACCAGCGGTCTGCCGGCGAGGAAGTGGTCGAGGTTGACGCAGAAGTCGGTGCACAACCGCACGTCGTTCCCGTCGGTGCGGAACGAGGTGTGCGGCGTGATGACGGCGTTCGGCGTGCCCCACAGCGGGCTGTCGGCCGGCAGCGGCTCGTCGACGAACGCGTCGAGCACGGCACCCGCGATCTGCCCGGACGTCAGCGCGCTGATGAGTGCGTCGTCGTCGATGAGGGCACCGCGGC
The DNA here is from genome assembly GCF_003710105.1 of Georgenia faecalis. Taxonomy (GTDB): domain Bacteria; phylum Actinomycetota; class Actinomycetes; order Actinomycetales; family Actinomycetaceae; genus Georgenia_A; species Georgenia_A faecalis. The sequence goes on along the minus strand of NZ_CP033325.1, from coordinate 1,002,004 downwards.
CGACGTTGACCACCACCGCGGTGGGCTTCATCCCCGCGAACTGCTCCGCGCCGAACATGTGCCGCGTCTCGGGAGTGAGGGGCATCGCCAGGACGACGAAGTCGCACCTGGGCAGCACCTCGGCGAGGGAGCTCGACGGGTGCACCTCGGCGAAGCCGTCGACCGGCCGGCCCGACCGGCTGACGCCGAGCGCGGTGGCCCTCAGCGCGGTCGTCCGCCAGGCGACCTCCTGCCCGATCGCCCCCGTCCCGAAGATCCCGACGGTCGAACCCGCGAAGTCACGCCCGACGTACCGCGCCCAACGGTGCTCCTGCTGGGCGCGGTAGTAGTCCGGGAGCTGCCTGGCCATGGAGATCATCGTGCCGATGGCGTACTCGGCGATGGGTGCGTTGAAGGAGTTTCCTGAGCGGGTCATCTGCAACCCCTCCCCCAGCCTCCGCTCGAGGGCGGGCCCGCCCATCCAGTCGAAACCCGCCGCGGCGATCTGCACCCAGCTCAGCTTCGGTGCGCCGTCGACGATCCGGTCGAACAGGTCCTCGTCCATCGCCGAACGGAACATCGCCTCGGCCTCGAGGTACTCCTCGCGCAGCTCTGCGCCCTTCATCGGCACCGGCACGAACCGAACGCCGGGGTACTGCTCGCCAAGGTGTGGCATCCGGTCAGCGAGGTTCTCGCTCACGAGGACCGTCCGCCGGCTGTCGGCCCCCTTCATGACGCGTCGCCGTGCGATGCCTGCTTCGCGCGCTTGGAATAGGGCACGCCGCCCTTGGCCCAGACGTCGTAGGACACCTCGTACAGGATGACGTGCGTGTTCTCGCGGGGGGAGCCGAAGTCGACCATGACGTCGGTGAGGCGGGCGATGATCTCCTCGCGCTCCTCCTGCGGGCGGGCGCCCATCTCGACTCGGATGATGGCCATGGGGAAGTCCTCTCGGTAGGGGTCAGTGCGAGCGGGAGGCGCTGGCGAGCTCGCCGCGACCGGCCAGCTCGGCCTCGACGGCGATGTAGGCGAAGGCGTGGGTGGCGCCGGTGTCCAGGACACGCTGGAACGCGGCGTGGGCCTCGTCCGGACGGCCGTTGTACAGGTACCAGTTGCCCAGGCCGTACCCGACCGTGGCGACCAGCAGGGGGTTGTCGGAGATCCGCGTCGCCAGCTCCTCGGGTGCGATCTCACCCGTGTAGAGCTGGAGCCGCTCGTGGTAGCCCACGCCCTGGGCGTCGAACTCCTCGACGAGGCCGGAGAAGCGACCGAGGATCTCCGCAGCCTCCTCATCGCGACCGAGGCGGCGCAGGATCATGTACGACCAGTCGAGGCTGGCCACCTTGCCCTCGTAGTGCAAGGCGGTGCGGTAGGCATGGCTGAAGGCGTCGAGGGCCTCCGTGAGCCGACCGGAGACGTAGAGGGCGACGGCGAGGTGGTACCACACGGCCGTGTGCAGCGTGGTCATGTACTGCTCCGCCTCGGGGGTGCCCTGGATTGCTGCGACCTTCGGGTGGTGGTCGCGCTCGACCGCGTCACCGATGATGAGCCGCATCGCGTCGGGCTCGACGTCGCGCTGGTAGAGCTCGTACTCGTCCTCGACGTCCGGCAGGGTCGCGACGGCCTCACGCAGGTCGGCGATCGCTCCCTCGAAGTCGCGCACCGAGATGCGCCGGTGGCCGCGGAAGCGCAGGAGCCTGGTGTTGCCGGGGTCCTCGGTGAGAGCCTCGGAGAGGAGCGCAACGGCGTCCTCGTGCTTGCCGAGGTACCCCTTGAGACGCGCTGCGATGATGTAGCGGTCCAGCCGCGCGGGTGTGGGCATGGGAGATGGCCTTTCTGCCGGGTCTGTCTGCTCACCGCGGGGCGGTGTGCCGGATTCGGTGGGCGTACTGGGGGAACTCGTAGAAGCTGTCGACCTCGAAGTCCTCGAAGCCGGTGAGGTCGTCACGAGCGGCGAAGAGGTACTCGGGGTTGACCAGCGGCGCCATGATCGAGTCGCGGTGGGTGATCTCGAGGACGCGGTGGTAGAGCGCCGTGGCGTGCTTCCGGTCCGCGCTCGCCACCGCCTGGTCGAGCAGCGCGTCGACCTCGTCGTCGTGGTAGCCGTCGCGGTTGTAGGCGCCGGTCGAGGAGTACCGGACGGCGAGGTTCTCGTAGGGATCCACCCCGCCGCTCCACCCGACGACGATGCCGTCGAACTCCGATCCACGAAGTCCGGTGGAGTCCATCGCGCGGTACTGCTCCCACGTGATCGGCACGAGGGACACGGGAACACCGCAGCGCGTGAGCTGCTCGGCGATCACCTCGCTGGCGACGGCGCGGAAGGTCTCGGTGCGCAGGTAGGCGAGGGTCAGGGCGAGCTCGGCCCCGTCCCGGCTCCACACGCCCTCGACGTTCCGCTCGCACCCCGCCGAGCGGAGCGTCGCGAACCCGACGTCCCGGCCGGTCACCGGCGGTGCGGGCGGGCTCGCCCACGAGCTCGGCGGCGCCGGGTAGAACTGCGGGCGGCCGTGGCCGCCGAGGGCGCGCGCGACGATCTCCTCGCGGTCGATGAGCTGGGACAGCCCGCGGCGGACGGCCGGGTCGCGCAGGAGCGGGTGCGAGAGGTTGAAGGTGAGGGCTCGCCACACCCGGGTCTGGATCGGATGCACGCGCAGGCCGGGCGTGCCGGACACCCACGCCACGTGCTGCGCCTTGATCTGGGCGAGGTCGAGCTCGCCGGACACGAGCGCCCCCGCCCGTTCCTCGTCATCGGCCACCTCGATCATGTCGATCTCCGCGATGGCACCGGGTCCCCCGTGGAACGCCTCGTGGCGGCTGAGCCGACATACCCGGGAGCTGCGCACCACGAGCCGGTACGGACCCGTGCCGACCGGTTCACGGTCGAGGTCGCCAGCGGCGAGCCGCTCCGGCGTGAAGCGGTGGGCGGGGACGACGCACGTCTTGGCGAGTGCGTGAAGCAGGCCGGGCTGGGGCCGCTCCAGCTCCACGACGACCGCGTCGCCGTCGACCTGGACGTCGACCACGCCACCGATGTGCTGCTTGAACGCGCCACGGTACTGCGGGTCGGTGACCAGGCGGAGCGAGAGCGCCAGGTCGTCCACCGTCAGCGGCTCACCGTCGTGCCAGAGCACCCCGGGCCGGGGGCGGAGCCAGTGCCGCAGGCCGTCAGTGGCGTGCTCGCCCACAAGATCGGCTCGCAGCGCGCCGTGCTCGTCGACGGCGAACGGTCGGGAGAAGACGAGGGAGCTCGCCTCGCCCCACAGCCCGCACAGGGGGTCGACGGTGTCCACGGGGAGGGTGGCGCCGTAACGGAGCAGGTCCGGGCGCGCGTGGGTGAGCATCGCTGTCCTTCCGTGGTGGGCCGCGTGCGGGTGCCGGTGGCCGGCACCCGCACGCGGAGCGCTACTGGGCCAGCCAGAGGTGCTTGTAGATCGAGAAGCTCGGCGTGGAGTCCCCCCGATAGCCCATGACGTTCTCCCAGACGACGTCGTAGTCGGCGGTGAGGATGGTGAACGCCGCTGGGCCCCGCTCGGCGAGGATGCGGTCCGCCTGCTGGTAGAGCTCGGCGCGTTCCTCCTGCGAGGCCGAGGCACGGGCCTCCTCGATGAGGGCGTCGAACTCCTCGTCGCTCCAGTTGGCGTAGTTGAGGCCGCCGTCCGTGGTGAACGCGGCGGAGAACCGCTCGTCGGGGTCGGCGCGCAGCCCGAAGCCGCTCTGGTACATGTCGAAGTCACCCGACCCGGTGATCTCGCGGGACACCGCCGCGTCGACCGGATTGATCGTGATCTCGATGCCGATCTGGGCCAGCTGCGCCTGCTCGACCTCTGCCTGCCGGACCTGGAAGGCCGAGGTTCCGATCACGGTGAGCTCGGCCTCGAAGCCGTCCTCGTAACCCGCCTCGGCGAGCAGCTCGCGTGCACGCTCGAGGTCCGGCTCGCCGTAGACGGCCTCCTGGAGCCCGCCCATGCGGTCGGGCGGCAGGTACCCACCGTTGAGCGGGATGCCCTGCCCCTGGTTGGCGACGTCGAGCAGCTCCTGCCGATCGAGCGCGAGGAAGATCGCCTGCCGCACGCGCTCGTCGTCGAAGGGCTCCCGGGCGGTGTTGAGCAGCAGGTGGAGCGACAGGGAGCCGGAGCCTCCGTACCACTTGAGGTTCTCGTCCTCCTTGAGGCTGTCGATGAACTCCGGCGCCGGACGGAAGAGGAGGTCGACGCTGTTGCTGCGGATGGCCGCCGCACGCGCGTTGTCGTCGGGGTTGAAGGTGAAGTCGATGCCCTCGAGGTAGGGAAGCTCGGGGTGCCAGTAGTTCTCGTTGGCCGTGAGCCGAAGGTTCCGGCCCACGTTGTGCTCGGCGAAGACGAACGGGCCGGTGCCGCCTCCGGGCGGCGTGTCGAGACCCGTGCTCTCCACGACCTCCCGGTCCACCACCGAGGAGGAGAGCGCACTGAGCAGGAAGAGCATCGGCGAGTGCGGCCGCGAGAGGTTGATGACCAGGGTGGACGGGTCCGGTGCCTCGAGGGACTCGATCGCCGAGTAGCTCGAGGCGTTCGGCGCCAACGTGGCGGGGTCCATGACCCGCTCGAGGGAGTAGATGACATCCTCGGCCGCCATCGGTCGGCCGCTGTGGAAGACGACGTCCTCACGCAGGTCGAAGGTGTACGTGAGCTGGTCCTCGGAGATCTCCCACGACTCGGCGAGGAGCGGCTCGATCTCACCGCGGACGTTCTCGACGAGACCCTCGTAGACCAGGGCGCCCGAGATGATGCCCGTGGTGTCGGTCGCGACGTGAGGGTCGATCTGGTCGGCGTCCAGCCGCGCCAGGAACCGCAGGGTCCCGCCGTACTGCGGCTCGTGGTCGTCGATGTCGGGGTCCTGCAGATGGACGTCGGTGATGGCCGGCGGTGCCGTCGGGTCACCCCCGGCGGACGTGGTGGGGTCTCCCGACGGCGGGGCTCCCCCGCTCGAGCACGCCGACAGCGCGATCGCCACCAGGCCGGTGCCCACCAGGCCTCGAGATATGCGGCTTCGTCTCATGTCACACTCCATTCTCGGGTTGAACGCCGGAGAAACACCTTCGGAGGCTCGCTGAGGGCGGCAGGCGTGCACCAATGCACGATCGCACGTTCAATGAGGACGCCGTTCGGTATGTTAATGCTACGGCCCGACCGGCCGGCGGTACATAGAAGTTATTGGACCGTTACGGGTTCGACGAGAAACTACGAGAATCGTAGACAATTGACTCGCGGCCAGCAGCGAGATGCCCCACGGACGTGGGGTCGCCGAGTTCCAGGACGCGCAGGAATGCACGTTTGGCTGCCGCCGGGTGACCGTTGTACAGGTACCAGGTGCCCACGCCGTGACCGAGCGTGGCGATGGCGAGCGGGTCGTTGACGTCGTTCTTGAGCAGGTCCTGCGGCCTCAGCTCCCCGCGGTACATCCGCAGCCGTTGCACGTACCAGCCCCGCAGCGTGTTGGGCACCGACGGCGAGTCGAGCAGCTCGGGGTCGTAGGCGATGTCATCCAGGGCGGGCAGCACCGCCGCCGCCTCCTCGTCACGCCCGGCTCGCCGCAGGGACATGTACTCCCAGTCCAGCGCGGTGACGATCTGGTGGTCGTCCACGGCCGCCCGCCGCGCACGGCTGAAAGCCTCAGCCGCACCGGCAAAGTCGCCGGTGAGGTAGCGGGCCAGCCCGAGGTGGTGCCACGTCGTCGCGTGGAGCGTCCCTCGAGCCGCGTGCGCGGCGTCGGGCAGCTCGTCGACCGGTGTGCGCTGGTCACGCACACGCTCCCCACGACCGAGGACGAGGTTGACGACGTCCTGCTCGACCGCGCTTCGGTAGAACTCGCGGGAATCAGGCAGACCGCCCAGCCCGTCGGCGGCGCGCGTGAGGTCGCTCAGGGCGCCCGGCAGGTCGCGCGCAATGAGTCGTTTAATTCCCCTCAATTGCAGCAGACGGACGTCGTCGGGATGGTCGTGCAATCCTTCGGAAAGGATAGCCAAGGCATCCTGATTATTCGCTAGATAGCCTTTGAGCCGGGCCGCCAGAATGTAGCGGTCGACGTCACTGAGTGTTGCCACCGTCCACCCTTCCCAATGCCGTCGTCGTGCGATGGCCCCACCGTTTGTCGAGCTCGCGCACCGTCGATTCGGTGAGCTCGAACTCGAGCGCCAGCAACCGCTCCGGCGACACCGGCAGTGCCAGTACCTCGTCGCGGACGCCGAAGGAGTAGACGATGGCGTGGCTCCCGCGCGCGACCTCCAGGAGGCGCGCGTCGTCGGGGGGCGTCCCCTCCTCCCAGGCCACCACCTCCACGGGCTCGACCCTGAGCATCGCGAGGATGGTCGTCACCGCGCGCTTCTCGGTGACGAGCGTGTAGGGCAGGTCCGGCCCGACCCGGGCGAGCGCGCGGCGACTGCGCTCGGTGATCTCGGCTCGCACCCCGATGATCTCGGCCGCGACGCCCCAGTCGTCGAGCGCACGCTCAACCTCCGGTACGCGCGAGGCGAAGGCCAGGACGGTGTACGCGGTGTCCAGCCGGGCGCGCAGGGCCGGGTCCCGCGCGAGGATGTCCGCCATCGAGTGCGGGACGAAGGTGACGTCCGCCCCGGAGAAGCGCTCGTCGAGGTCCGCCGCGTAGCTGCGCGCATGGGCTGCGTTCACCCCGAGGAAGACCACGGGCACCGGTTCGCGCGCGCTCAGGAGAGCTGCCGCAACGCGCTGCTGCGTCTGTGCCGCGTCGAAGCCCAGCGCGCGGGCGCGCAGCGTGAGGGAGGCGACGGCGGCGTCGAGCATCCGCTCCCGGGTGAGGACGTCACCGGACCGGCCGCTCAGAGTGCGCACGACAGACCCGCGGCCCCGGAGGGAGGCGGTCAGGCCGGCGTGCGCAAGCTCGCGGTAGGCCTGCATCACGGTTCCGGGATTGACCCCCAGGTGGCCGGCGAGCACCCGGACCGCAGGAAGCTGGACCCCGTCGGGCAGCTCACCGGTGAGGATCAGCTGTTTGAGCTGGAGCACGATCTGCAGGTAGAGCGGCGTCGCATCGTTCGCGATGATCCGTAGAGGCAGGCTCGCCGCAGGCATGGCCACGGCGGTCGGCTCGGCAGGCCCCGCGGGCGAGGCGCTCACGCGTCGCCCCGCGCGTGCTGGCTCCCGTGGTGGTCCATGGGGCCTCCTCGCTGAGCGGACGGTGTGCTGGCGTGTTGGTTCACCGACACACTAGGGCGACCACCATGGCCGGACCATGGGCGTCTCACGTTTCGGGAAAGTGGCACGCCACCGTGTGGCCGGGTGTGATCTCCAGCAGCGGGGGCGGGACCTCGGCGCACAGCTCCTGCGCCTTCCAGCACCGCGTGCGGAAGCGACAGCCCGACGGCGGCCTGAGGGGGCTAGGGATGTCGCCACGCAGGATGATGCGCTCCCGCTTCGACTCCACGACCGGGTCCGGGATCGGGACCGCGGACAGCAGCGAGTGCGTGTAGGGGTGCGCCGGATTGAGGTAGAGCTCGTCGCGGTCGGACAGCTCGACGATCGTGCCGAGGTACATCACGGCGATCCGGTCGGACAGGTGGCGCACGACGGCGAGGTCGTGGGCGATGAACAGGAAGGTGATCCCGAGGCTCTCCTGGAGGGACTCGAGCAGGTTGATCGTCTGCGCCTGGACGGAGACATCCAGCGCGGAGACCGGCTCGTCAGCGACCACGAAGTCGGGCTCGACCGCCAGGGCGCGGGCGATCCCGGTGCGCTGCCGCTGGCCACCGGAGAACTCGTGGGGGTAACGACGCGCCCAGTCCGGGTTGAGCCCGACGGTCCTGAGGATCTCCGCCACCCGGTCGCCGCGGTCCCGGGCAGTGCCGACGCGGTGGACGAGCAGGGAGTCGGCGATCGTCTGGCCGATGGTCATCCGCGGGTTCAGCGACGCGTAGGGGTCCTGGAAGATCATCTGCATCCGCCTGCGGGCGGAACGCAGCTCGCGGGTGCCGAGAGTGGTGAGCTCGGTGCCGCCGAAGCGCACCGAGCCGCCCGCCGGCCGGTCGAGCTGGAGGAGCGCGCGGCCGGTCGTCGACTTGCCGCTGCCCGACTCTCCCACCATCCCGAGGGTCTCCCCCCGGCGGATCTCGAAGCTGATGCCGTCCACCGCGGTCAGCGTCCGGCGCCTGGCGCCGGCCCCGCCTCCGACTTTGAACTCCACGCGAAGATCGGTGGCCTCGACAAGGTTCTCGGTACTGGTCACGACGTCAGGCATCGGTGCTCGCCTCCTCGGCGCTCAGTCGTTGCGCGGCGCGCCAGTCGACACCGCGCAACCACCCCCCGTCGGGTTCGGGCGACATCCCCCAGCACCGCGCCAGGTGGGCGTCCGGCCCGTCGCCGACCTCGACGAGCTGCGGTGCGCGCTCGGCGCAGACCGGTCGGGCGAACGGACAGCGCGGCTGGTACCGGCACCCGGGTGGTGGGTTCGACATGTCTGGTGGCGAGCCCTTGATGGGGACGAGCTTTGTCGAGCGCGGCTCGTCCAGGCGAGGGATCGAGGCGAGCAGCCCCCACGTGTACGGCATCTTCGGGCTGGCGAAGAGCTCACGGGTCGAGGCCGACTCCACGATCTGGCCGCCGTACATGACGTTGACCCGCTCGGCCATCCCGGCGACGATCCCGAGGTCGTGACTGATGAGGATGACGGCGGTGCCGAGCTCGCGGGTGAGACGTCGCAGGAGGTCGAGGATCTGCGCCTGGATCGTCACGTCCAGCGCGGTCGTGATCTCGTCGGCGACGATGAGCTTCGGGTCGCACGCGAGCGCGATGGCGATCATCACGCGCTGACGCATCCCGCCGGAGAACTGGTGCGGGTAGGACCGCAGCCGGCTCTCCGGCTCCGAGATCCCCACGAGCTCAAGGAGCTCGACCGCTCGACGCCGAGCCTGGCGCCGGTCGAGCCCACGGTGCAGACGCACCGACTCGGTGAGCTGCCGCCCGACCGTGAGCGCCGGGTTGAGGGACGTCATCGGGTCCTGGAAGACCATGGCGATGCCGGTGCCACGGAGCGCGCGGACGTCCTTCGCGCTCATCTGGAGGACGTCCCGCCCCTCGTAGAGCACCTCGCCACCGACGACGCGAGCGGCCGGTCCCTTGATGAGACCCATGATCGACAGGGCGGTCACCGACTTGCCAGAACCAGACTCGCCGACGAGCGCGAGCGTCTCCCCCTCGTCCACGTCGAGGCTGACGTCGTCCACGGCGCGGACGACCGTCGACCTGCCGTGGAACTCGGTCTGCAGGTTCTTCACGTCGAGGAGCACGGCTGATTCTCCGTCCCTTGTGCGACTCTCGTGAGTGCGCAGGTGAGATCTACGTTGTTCGGATGGCGGGAGTGTTGCAGATACGAGAGTCGTAGTCTAGCGTTCCCCAAAACGTCGACGTGATGGGAGGCGGAGTGTCGGACCGTTCGAAGGCAGTGGACCGCCGCATCATCGAGGAGCTCACCCGGGATGCCCGGCAGAGCAACGTCTCCCTGGGCAAGGCCGTGGGACTCACCGAGGGCGCCGTACGGCGGCGCATCGAGAACCTCGTGGCGTCCGGGACACTGCGATTCCAGGCACAGGTCGATCCGTCGTTCCTCGGCATGCAGTCGCACGCACTGCTTCGCGTCCGGTGCGCTCCCCACCTCATCGACGAGGTCATCGCCGCCATGCGCACGATGCCTGAGCTCGAGCGCATCTACCTGTGCACCGGGCAGTTCGACATCACGGCGGTCGGACACTTCGAGTCGACCGCTGCCCTGCGTGACTTCGCCATGAGCCGGCTCGGGTCCGTCGACGGCGTGGTCGAGATGCAGTCCGAGCTCATCCTCGACACGTTCGTGCCGGCCCCGCAGGCAGACGCGGCGAGCGGGTCCCCCACGGACGACACCCCAGGAGGGGCCGCATGATCAGGGCCATCGCGCTGCGCTTCCTCGCGGCGATCCCCGTCCTCGTCGGGATCTCCGTGATCTCGTTCGTCATCGTGCGCCTCGTTCCCGGCGACGTGGTCGACTCCATCCTCGGCGTCGAGTACTCCGACCCCGCCCTCGAGGCGGAGATGCGCAGGTACTTCGGGCTGGACAAACCCCTGCACGCCCAGTTCGTCGACTGGTTCGCGGCCCTGCTCCGGGGCGACCTCGGGTTCTCCTACCGGACCGGCCGCCCGGTCCTGGACGAGATCCTCACCCGCTTCCCTGCCACGGCAGAGCTCGCGATCAGCGCGCTCGTCGTCTCGGTGATCATCGCGATCCCCTTCGGCGTCCTCTCCGCCACCCGGCGCAACGGCGTGCTGGACTCCGTGACGCGTTTCGTCTCGCTCCTCGGGCTGTCGGTCCCCAACTTCTGGCTCGGCATCCTCATGATCTCCCTGTTCTCGGTACAGCTGCGCTGGTTCCCCTCAGGCGGGTCGGTGCCCTTCTCCTTCAGCTGGGACTACTTCCAGTACCTCGTCCTGCCGGCGACGGCGCTGGGCACGAGCCTGGCCGCCGTCACCGTGCGGATGACCCGTTCCTCGATGCTGGAGGTGCTCGGGCAGGACTACATCCGCACGGCCGAGTCCAAGGGCCTGCGCCCACGGACGGTCATCGGGACGCACGGCCTGCGCAACGCGCTCATCCCCGTCGTCACCGTCGTCGGCATCCAGGCCGGCGCCCTGCTCGGCGGCACCGTCGTGGTCGAGCAGGTCTTCTCCTGGCCCGGGCTCGGGACCCTCGTCATCAACGCCATCGGCAACCGCGACTACGCCGTCGTCCAGGGAACCGTGCTGTTCCTCGCCGCCTTCTACGTCGCCGTGAGCCTCATCGTCGACATCCTCTACCTCTACCTTGACCCGAGGTTGCGCCGTGGCTAGCCAGACTCAAGTACCCGCGCCCGTCCCATCGACCGTGCCGGCCGCCGTCCCCCGGGCCCGGCGCAGCGGCCGCCTGAACGTGCTCGCCACGCTCCGCCGTGACCGCATCGGCATGCTCGGCGCCGTCCTCGTTGTGGTCATCACGGTGACCGCCGTGCTGGCGCCCTGGATCGCACCGTTCGACCCTCTCGCGATGTCCTCCGGCAACCGCCTCGTCGGCCCGAGCTCCACCTTCCTCCTCGGCTCGGACGAGGCCGGCCGCGACCTGCTGAGCCGGGCGCTGTACGGGGCCCGCACCTCGCTCACGGTGAGCCTGACAGTCGTCACCCTCGCGGGCCTCATCGGGGTGGCGCTCGGCCTGGTGTCCGGGTACTACCGGGGCATCCTCGACGGCGTGACCATGCGGTTCATGGACATCCTCTTCGCCTTCCCGACCCTCCTCCTGGCGCTGGCCGTGGTCTCCACCCTCGGGCCGGAGGTCCGCAACCTCGTCCTGGCACTGGTCGTCGTCTTCGTGCCGAGCTTCGCGCGGGTGACCCGCGGAGCTGCGCTCGCCGTCGGCGCCGAGCCCTACGTCGAGGCTGCGCGGTCGGTCGGGGTGTCGAACTTCCGGATCATCACCCGGTACGTCCTCCCCAACGTCATGGCTCCCATCGCCGTGCAGTTCACGATCAGCCTGGCCAATGCCATCCTCGTCGAGGCCTCGCTCGGGTACCTCGGCCTGGGGGTGCCGCCGCCCACGCCGTCCTGGGGCGCGATGCTCGCCTCCGGCAAGGCGTTCATCGAGCTGTCCATGTGGCCGTCGGTGGTGCCGGGCCTGTTCATCATGCTCACGGTGCTGGGGTTCAACCTCCTCGGGGACGCCCTGCGCGACTCCTTGGACCCTCGGCTGCGCGCGCGGATCTGACCCACATCCGGCCGCACGGGAGCGGCCCGTTCGGAGGGCACGATGGAGCACTTCCTCAATCTCATCGACGGTCGCTGGACGGGTGAGCCGGTCCACCCTGACGTCAACCCGTCGAGCCGGCGCGACGTCCTGGGCCTGTCGTGCCAGGCCGGTGCGCACGACGTGGACGAGGCGGCCGCGGCCGCCCGCCGCGCCCAGCCGGGCTGGGCGCGCACCTCGCACGCGGAACGCGCCGCGATCCTTGCCCGCGTCGCGGATCGCATCGCCCGCGACGCGGGCACACTGGCACGCACGCTCGCCCGTGAAGAGGGCAAGACGCTCGCCGAGGCCACCGGCGAGGTCACCCGTGCCGCGGGGACGTTCCGCTACTTCGCCGACGCCCTCCTCCAACCGGTGGGTGAGGTCTACCAGGGCCTGCAGCCCGGGACGCGGGTCCACACCGTGCGCCGGCCGGTGGGCGTCGTCGGCGTGATCACGCCATGGAACTTCCCCATCGCCATTCCCGCGTGGAAGGTCGCTCCCGCTCTGGCCTTCGGCAACGCCGTCGTCTTCAAGCCGGCTGACCTCGTCCCCGCCACCGCGTTCCGGCTGGCGAGGATCCTCGATGACTGCGGTGTGCCCGCCGGGGTGTTCAACCTCGTCGCCGGGCCGGGTGCGACCGTCGGGGCGCGCATCGCCACGTGCCCCGACATCGACGCCGTCACGTTCACCGGGTCCACGGCGGTGGGAACCAGCCTCGCCGGCTCGGCGGTCACCAGCGGGCTGAAGAAGGTCCAGCTCGAGATGGGCGGGAAGAACGCGCTGCTCGTCATGGAGGACGCCGACCTCGACGCCGCCGCCCAGGCCGCGTGCGACGGCGCCTTCGGGGCGACCGGCCAACGCTGCACCGCGGCCAGCCGGCTGCTCGTGCACACCTCGGTCCACGACGAGTTCGTCGACCGCCTGGCGGCGCGGATCCGGCGGATCGTCGTCGGCCCGGCCCTCGACCCGGCCACGACGATGGGTCCGGTCGTCAGCGAGAGCCAGCTCGCGTCGGACCTCGAGGGGATCGCGGCCGCTCGCGCGGAGGGGGCCGAGCTCGCCGTCGGGGGCAACGTCGTCGAGGATCTCCCTGAGGGCAACTTTCTGCGTCCGGCGCTGTTCACCGGGACGACGGCGAGGATGCCGCTCAACCGCGAGGAGCTGTTCGGACCGGTCGCCGCCGTCGTCGAGGTGGCGGCCTACGAGGAGGCGCTCGCGGTGGCCAACGACGTCGACTACGGGCTCTCGGCGGCGATCTTCACCTCCTCGCTACCGACCGCCTCGCACTTCCAACGGCACAGCGAGGCCGGCATGATCATGATCAACCGCTCGACGGCGGCGACGGACCTTCACGTCCCGTTCGGCGGGATGAAGGCCTCGAGCTACGGCGCCCGCGAGCAGGGGCGCGCGGCGCAGGACTTCTTCACCACGCTCGCGACCGTCTACACCGCCGGGGAGACGTGGTGAGCCAGCCGCACGTCGTCGTCCTCGAGCCCATTGCGGACTCCGGTCTCCGGGTGCTCCGCTCCCGGTGCGACGTCACAGTCCTCGACGGCACAGCGGATGCCAGGCGCGACGCCTCCCTGGCGACGTGTGCGGCGCTGGTGGTCCGCTCGACCCCGGTGACCGCGGAGCTCATCAACCGCGCGCCACGGCTACGCGTCATCGGCCGGCACGGTGCCGGGCTGGACAACATCGACCTCGACCACGCCCGGGCGGTGGGCATCGCCGTCGTCAACACGCCGCACAGCAACGCGGAGTCGGTCGCGGAGTACGCCCTGACGGTCATGCTCCTGCTCGTCAAGGGGGTGCTCGGCGCGAGCCGGGCGCTACATGCCGGGGAGCTCTCCACGCCAGGCAGGTCGTTGCCCGGCCAGGTCGTCGCGAGCGGGTACGTCGGGCACGAGATCACCACACGTCGCCTCGGGGTCGTCGGCTTCGGGGCAATCGGGCGCGCGGTGGCGTGCAAGGCGATGGCCTTGGGAATGGACGTCGCGGCGTACGACCCGTACGTCGAGGGGACGGTCATGGAGCTCGCCGGGGTGCGGCGGGTCGAGACGCTCGACGAGCTCCTCACCGGGTCCGACGTCGTCAGCCTGCACGTACCGGGGCGGCCGGGGCAGCCGCTCCTCGGCGAACGGGAGCTCGCGCTGCTTCCGCCAGGGGCGATCCTCGTCAACTCCGCCCGGGCGTCCCTCGTGGAGCCGACGGCGCTCGTCGCGGCGGTCGAGCGCGGCCGCATCACTGCTGCTGCGTTGGACGTGTTCGACCCCGAACCCCCGCCGGCGGCCTCTCCCCTGCTGCACACGCCCGGCATCTTCTGCACGCCGCACATGGCCGCGATGACGCACGAGGCCCTGGATCGCATGGCCGTCGACGTCGCCAACGCGGTCCTCGAGGCGCTCGGCCTCCCCTAGCGCGACCGCATCCCGTCCCGCTCCCGGCGCAGCGGGATGCGTACGCCGGGAGCCGAGATCAGAACCGCGTCACTCGACGGGGATGATGACGCCCTGGTACTCGTCGGTGATGAACTGCGCCATCTCCTCGGAGGTGAGGAGCTCGAAGAGCGTGGCGATGCGGGGGTCGTCGGCGAGCTCCGGCGTCGTCGTGAGCACGTTGTAGTAGTCGCTGTCGCTCTCCTCGGCGAGGATCTGCTGGTCCTCGGTGAGGCCGGCCGGCAGGGCGAACGCGGCGGTGACGATCGCGGCGTCCTGGTCCTCGACGGCCTGCGGGAGGGTGGCGTTCTCGATCTCGACGAACTCGATGTTCCGCGGGTTCGCGGTGATGTCGTTCACCGTGATCGGCTCGTCGGTGGTCTCGATGAGGCCCTCGGCGGCGAGCAGCTTGAGCGCACGGCCCTCGTTGGTGGGGTCGTTGGGGATGGCGACCGTGGCGCCGTCGGGCAGCTCGTCCAGCGAGTCGTAGTCGTTGGAGTACAGGCCCATCCGCGGGAGGTACACCTCGCCGACCGAGACAAGGTCCTCGCCGCTGGCCTCGTTGTAGGTCTCCATGAACGTCGTGTTCTGGAAGAGGTTGGCGTCGACGTCCCCGTCGGTGAGCGCGGGGTTCGGGGTGTTGTAGTCGCTGAACTCGACGAACTCGACCGTGAGGCCCTCGGCCGGGGCGAGCTCCTCGGCGACGAACCGGAGCATGTCGCCCGCGGGGACGGCGAGCGCCCCCACGCGGATGGTGTCGGTCTCCGCCTCGGCGGTTCCGGCGTCGTCGCTGGCTCCCCCGCACGCGGTGAGGGCGAGGGCGGCGACGGCGGCGAGGGGCAGGGTGCGGGTGAGGCGCATGGCGATTCCTTCTAGCGGTGGGAGGCGCGTCGGGCGACGTAGTTCCCGAGGGACTGGAGGACCTGGACGATGAGGACGAGGAGCACGACGACGACGAGCATGTACTCGAGGCTGTAGCGCTGGTAGCCGTAGCGGAAGGCGACGTCGCCGAGGCCGCCGCCGCCGACGGCACCGACCATCGCGGAGTAGCCGATGAGGCCGACGACGGTGGTCGACAGGCCGAGGGCGAGCGCGGGCACCGCCTCGGCGAGCAGCACCTTCGTCATGATCGTGCGCTTCGTGGCGCCGAGGGAGACGGCGGCGTCGACGACGCCCCGGGGCACCTCGCGGATGGCGATCTCCACGAGCCGCGCGAAGAACGGGATCCCCGCGATGGTGAGCGGCACGATCGCGGCCGTCGGGCCGATGAACGAGCCCACGACGAGCCGCGTGAACGGGATGAGCAGGATCATGAGGATGATGAACGGGATCGAGCGGCCGACGTTGACCACGACGTCGAGCAGCCGGTTGAGCACCCGCCCGAGCGTGCGGGAGCCGAACGGCTTGGCGTAGAGGCCGCCCTCCTCCGTCGTGACGAGGAGGACGCCGACGGCGATCCCGAGGACGACGGTGATCGCCAGCGCCGCGAAGACCATGTAGAGCGTCTCCCAGGTCGCGGCCGTCACCACGCCGGCGAGGTCGGACCAGAAGTCCGGGTCGTCGCGGTCGATCATCGGACCACCTCCACGAAGAGCCCCTGCGAGCGCAGGTAGGTGAGCGCGGTGTCCACCTGGGTGCCGGTGCCGGGGATCTCCAGGCGGGTGCGCCCGGTCTGGGTCCCGCCGTGGATCGTCTCGATCGCCGCCCCGAGGATCGCGACGTCGAGGCCGTGCTCGCGCGCCAGGCGGGCGATCACCGGCTCCGACGAGGTCTGCCGGGTGAACGTGACGTCGACGATCCGCGTGCCGCGCGCGGGCGGCAGCTCACCGAGCTGGAAGAGCTCGGCCGCCAGGCGCGAGCCGGGGGTGGTGAGGAGCTGCTCCATGGGGCCGTGCTCGAGGATGCGCCCGTTCTCCATGAGCGCCGCGGAGTCGCAGATGCGCTTGATGACGTCCATCTCGTGGGTGATGAGCAGGACGGTGAGGCCGAGCTCGCGGCTGAGCCGGCGGATGAGGTCGAGGACCGAGCGCGTGGTCTCCGGGTCCAGTGCCGAGGTGGCCTCGTCGGAGAGCAGGACGTCCGGGCTGTCGGCGAGCGCGCGGGCGATGCCGACGCGCTGCTTCTGGCCGCCGGAGAGCTGCGCCGGGTAGGCGCCGGCGCGGTCGGACAGCCCGACGAGGTCGATGATCTCCGCCGCGCGAGCCCGCCGCGCGCCGCGCCCGACCCCGGCGATCTCGAGGGCGAGCTCGACGTTGCCCGTCGCCGTGCGGGAGCTGAGGAGGTTGAAGTGCTGGAAGATCATCCCGGCGCTGCGGCGGGCCTCGCGCAGCTCGCGGCCGCGGAGCTCGGAGATCGTCCGCCCGGCGACCACGACGGTGCCGGAGTCGGGCTTCTCCAAGGCGTTGACGGTGCGGATGAGGGTGGACTTGCCCGCCCCGGACTGGCCGACGATCCCGAAGATCTCCCCCGGCTCGACGCGCAGGCTCACGTGGTCGAGCGCGCGCACCTCGCCCTTGGCCGTGTGGAAGGTCTTGGACACGTCCACGAGATCGATCAACCGGGCCTCCTGACGTGCACGAGGCGCGCAGGGGTGCGGCGCGTCGTGGGCAAGCCCCAGGCTCCGACGTGGGACGGGCTATGTCCAACGCTAGAGACGAGCGTCTCAGGATGTGGCGCGACACCCGGCGCATCGTCCGGCGCGGCAGCACCGCTCGGCGGGTCCGCCGCCCCTGACGGCTACGGGGCCGGCCGCGACGAGCCCCCCGACGTCCAGCCCGACTCGTGGAGGCGCTCGAAGGCGTCGAGGAGGAGGTCGAGCGTGAACTCGAACTCGAACTGCTCGTCGCACCCCTGCCCCGCACGGCCATCGTCACCGTCGGTGGCCGCCTGGGTGATCGCCGCGATGTGCGGGTAGGCCCGCGCCAGGTGCCGCATCGTCTCCGCCGCCGCGACGGGATCGACAGGTGCGACCGGCGCCGCGGGGGGCGCGGGGCCGTCGAAGGCCTCGGGGCTGAACCCCCAGATGCGATGTCCGAGGGCGTGCATGACGTGGTGGGTGAGGTCGGCCGAGAACCCGCCTGCGATGAACGCGCCGGCGACGGCGTCCATGTAGGCGAGGACGGTCGGCGTCCGCGTGGTGCGCGACTCGATGACCTGGCGGGCCCACGGGTGCGCGAGGAGGGCCCGCCGCGCAGCAAGGACCCGGCCGCGCACGGCGTCCTTCCAGCCGCCGTCCACGGGCTGGTGCGCATGGGAGGCGACGACGACGTCGACCATGCCACCCAGCAGGTCGTCCTTGTTGGCCACGTGCTTGTAGAGGGCCATCGGGACGACACCGAGCCGAGCCGCGAGGTTGCGCATGCTCACCGCCTCGATGCCCTGCTCGTCGGCCAGCTCGACGGCGGCGCGGAGCGCCAGCTCGCGCGTCAGCGGGACCCGTCCTGCAGCGCCCGACCGTGCCACGTGCGTCCTCCGATCCGTCGTTGACAGGTGTACACCGTACGCCTACGCTCACGACCCATCAAGGTGTACGCCGTACACCTTGGCCCGCACCGGATCGGAAGGCCCCCTCATGTCCCCCAGACTCCCCCGCATCGCGGGTGCGCTCTACCTCCTCACCGTCGTCACCTCCATCCCAGCGCTCGCCCTCAAGGACCCCCTCCTCCGTGACACCGCTGTCCTCTCCGACGGCGCGTCCCGCCTGGCCTGGGCCGGCCTCCTCGAGCTCGTGCTCGCCGCCGCGTGCATCGGCACGGCCGCGTGCCTGTTCCCGGTGATACGGCGGCACAGCGAGGTCGCCGCGCTCGGCTTCCTCGCGGCCCGGACCGTCGAGGGCGCGCTCATCGCCGTCGGCGTGATGAGCATGCTGTCGCTGGCAACGGTCCACCGCGCCGACGGCGCCGGGGCCGATGCCCTCGCCGGGGCCGACGCGACCCTCATCGCCCTCCACGACTGGGCCTTCCTTCTCGGCCCAGGGCTCGTCCCCGCCGTCAACGCCCTGTGCCTCGGGTACGCCCTCTACCGCTTCCGGCTCGTACCGCGGGTCATCCCAGCGCTCGGCCTGCTCGGCGCGCCCCTCCTGCTGGTCTCCGCCCTGGGTTCGCTGTTCGGCGCCGTCGACCAGGTCTCCGGGCTCGCGGGACTTGCCGCGCTGCCGATCGCCCTGTGGGAGATCTCCCTGGGGCTGTGGCTGGTCCTCAAGGGCGTCGAGCCCCGCGCCCTCACCCGCCGCGCGACCAGCGACGAGACCGAGCGCGGCATGAACGACGAGCCTGCCCCGACGGCACAGCGGCGCACGGTCGAGCGCTCCTAGCCACCGGCGAGGTCGCTCATCCCCGCAGCCGCGCCAGCCCCTCGGCCGCCCGGTGCAGGACGCTCTCCCGCTTGACGTAGGTGAAGCGCACCCACGAGCGCAGGCCCTGCGCCGTCGCCGACCCGGCGGCGCAGAAGGCGGAGACGGGGATGCCGACCACCCCGGCGAGCTCGGGCAGGCGGCGGCACAGGTCGACGGCGTCGTCGAAGCCGAGCGGGGCGGCGTCGGCGACGACGAAGTACGTCCCGGCCGGGCGGACCGTGACGAACCCGGCGGCGTCGAGGGACTCGACGAGCAGGTCGCGGCGCTCCTGGAGGGAGGTCCTCAGGCCGGTGACGTACTCCCCCGTGCGGCCGTCCTCGTCGGAGAGCGCCCCGGCGACGGCGTACTGGAACGGTCCCGAGGCGACGTACGTGAGGAACTGCTTGACGGTGCGGACCGCGGTGACGAGCTCGGCCGGACCGTGGACCCAGCCGACCTTCCAGCCGGTGAAGGACAGCGACTTCCCGGCGGAGGAGATCGTCAGCGTGCGGCCCGCCGCGGCGGGCAGGGTGGCGAGCGGGACATGACGGACGCCGTCGTAGGTGAGGTGCTCGTAGACCTCGTCGGTGACGATGACGGCGTCCCGGGCGGCGGCGAGCTCGGCGAGGAGGGTGAGCTCGGCGGTGGTGAGCACGGTGCCGGTGGGGTTGTGCGGGGTGTTGACGAGGACGAGGCGCGTGCGGTCGGTGAACGCCGCGCGCGCGTCGTCGGGGTCGAGGTGGAAGCCGTCCGGCCCGGGGCGCAGCGCGATCGTGCGGTGGGTCGCGCCGGCCATGGCGATCGAGGCGGCGTAGGAGTCGTAGTACGGCTCGATCGTCAGCACCTCGTCGCCCGGGCCGGCGAGGGCGAGGATCGTCGCGGCGATCGCCTCGGTGGCGCCGGCGGTGACGAGCACCTCGGTGCCCGGGTCGACGGTGAGGCCGTAGTGGCGCCCCTGGTGGGCGGCGACCGCCTCCCGCAGCTGCGGGATGCCGGCGCCCGGCGGGTACTGGTTGTGGCCGGCGCGGATCGCGGCGACGGCGGCGTCCTTGAGGTGCTCCGGGCCGTCGACGTCGGGGAACCCCTGGCCGAGGTTGACGGCGCCCGTGCGGGCGGCGAGCTCGGACATCTCGGCGAAGATCGTCTGGGCCACCGCGCCCGACGGCGAGAGCAGGCCCGCCCCACGCGCAACGTCGAGCCACCGTTCGGTACGCATGGCGGTCATCCTCCCACCGCGGCGCGTGGGCCCGCAGAGCCCGTCCAGGTGGCCGCCGCGACCCGCCCACGGGCACGCACGCCTGACGCGCTCCTCGCGGCTCGGGTCCGGCTGCTCGTGCGGCTGCGACGACGGCGCGCCGCCCGCGCTCGCCTCACCTGCGCTCGGCGGCCTTCTCCTTCACCCAGCTCTCCAGCCAGCTTCCCTCCGTGGGCAGCGGCTCGGGCGGGTCGAGCACGAGCAGGCTGTTGAGGTCGAGGTTGAGGTGCTGACCGAACGCGGGCAGCACCTCCGTGCGGAAGCGCTCCGGGTGGTCACGGACGAGCAGGAGGATCCGGTTGCCCGACCCCTGCTCCCGCGCCTCCCCTACCAGCCAGCCGCCCGCGTACTCCTCGTCGAAGCGCCCGGACAGCCCGCCGTGCTCGCCCGGCTTCTCGGAGGTGACGAGCGGCGTCTGCCCGGCAGGACTGACGTCCACGTCGTCCAGCTCGGCCACGGCATGCCGGCGGCGCCGTCGTAGCTCCGCCTCGTCCAGCACGGAGGTGAGCGGGTAGGCGGTCCACTCCCGGACGCTCGCGAACGAACCGAGCGAGGTCCTGGAGAAGGGCGCGCGGAACGCCACCTGGAGGAACTGCTCCTGCAACGCCGTCGCGGCGTCGACCCGGAGGCCCCGCTTGCGCCCGGCGAGGATCACGAGGTGGTCCTGCGCGAGCGCGGCGACCCGGGACGCCTCCCTGGCGCCGAGGGCCGGCACGAATCCGAGCAGCGCCAGACCAGCGGCGGCGAGGTAGACGTCCCAGGCAGGGCCGTCGTAGGTCGGGAGCCACAGGGCGAAGAGCACGGCTGCCCCGGCAGCGACCCAGAGGAGCACGGCCGGGACCTTGAGCCAACCGGCGAACCCCGAGAACGGTTCCACCACGGGCAGCCCACGGGCCAGCTGCCCCGGGCGCGCTCCGGCCCAGCGGACCGCGTACCGCGCATCGGCGAGAGCGATGACGGGCCGCATGAACGAGAGCGTCCAGCGGGCCAGCAGTGCGAGAGCGAGCGGAACTACGAGCGCGAGCGCGACCAGACGCCCGCCGTCACCCGTGAGGTCGCCGAGCGCCTCGAACGGGTCGGAGGCCGCGCCGTCCTCGCTCGAGGCGACCATGCCGAGCACGAGGGCCGTGACGGCCGCCAGGACGAAGATCGCAGCCAGGACCCAGAACAGCCGGGACAGCACCGACGCCAGGCGCTCCGCGCGGAGCCCGTCGGGGTGGTCGAGGCGCCGGGCCGTCAGGAAGTCGCGACCGTCCTGCACGCTCGCACCCGTGCGGACCGGCCGGTTGGCGAGGAGCACGTCGATGGCTGCGCTGCGGCTGTCCGCGCCCACGAGCCGGTCGATCTCCTTGGCACCGAGCAGCCGGCGGAGCCGGCCGGCAGCACGCCGCTGCTGGTCCCCGGACATCTTGCTGACGATACCCACTCGGACTCCCTCGCAAGCCCGATCTGGTCTCTCGCCGCCGCGCAGCCGGCCGTGCCTCGCCCTACGCCGTGGCGCCCCTGGTGGGCGGCGACCGCCTCCCGCAGCTGCGGGATGCCGGCGCCCCCGCGGGTACTGGTTGACCCCGTCGCAGATGGCGGCGACGGCGGCATCCTTGAGGTGCTCCGGGCCGTCGACGTCGGGGAAACCCTGGCCGAGGTTGACCGCGCCGGTGCGGGTGCCAGCTCGGACATCTCCGCGAAGATCGTCGGGGCGACGGAGCCGGACGGGTCGAGGAGGCCGGTCACCCGGCGGCGTCACGCCACCGGTCGGTTCGCATGCGCGCCATCCTGCCAGCGGTGGGCGGTACCGTCGTCGGCGGCCGACGCCCGTCTCCGGGGCGAGGCGAACTGGAGGACCCATGCACCCCTTCGACGCGATCACCGTCGACGACCTGCGCTCCGCCGGGGGCACCAAGTGGACGACGTTCCCGACGGCGATCGGCGCCTTCGTCGCCGAGATGGACTTCGGCATCCCGCCGCAGGTGGCGGCCGTCCTGCGCACCGCGGCGGACACCGGGGCGCTCGGGTACCTGCCCGGCGCCGACCGGGTCGCGACGGCGACGGCGTGCGCCGGCTGGCTGGCGCGGACCACGGGGTGGGAGGTCTCCCCCGGCCGGATCCACCTGCTGCCCGACGTCCTCTCGGCGCTGCGGCTGACCATCCGCCACTTCACCGAGCCGGGCTCGGCCGTCATCGTTCCCACGCCGGCGTACATGCCCTTCCTCACCGTCCCGCCGGCCGCGGGTCGGGAGGTCGTCGAGGTGCCCTCGCTGCGCGACGACGCCGGCCGGTACACCCTCGACCTCGCGGGCATCGACGCCGCCTTCGCCGCCGGCGCCCGGCTGCTCGTCCTGTGCAACCCGTGGAACCCCGTGGGGCGCGTCCTCGACCGGGCGGAGCTCCTCGCCCTCGCCGAGGTCGTCGAGCGGCACGGCGGGCGCGTGTTCTCCGACGAGATCCACGCCCCGCTCGTGCTCGACGACGTCCCGCACCTGCCCTACGCCGCGCTCGACGAACGGACGGCCGGGCACACGGTCACCGCCGTCGCCGCCTCGAAGGGGTGGAACATCCCGGGCCTCAAGTGCGGTCAGATGGTCCTGTCCAACGCCGATGACGCCGCCACCTTCGCCCCGTACGCCGTCGACGCCGGGGACAGCGTCGGGCTGCTCGGGGCGCGGGCGGCCGCCGCGGTCTACGCCGACGGCGGGGACTGGCTCGCCGACGTCGTCGGCTACCTGCGGGGCAACCGGGACGCCTTCGCCGAGCTGGTCGCCGAGCACCTGCCCGGCGCCCGCCTCTCCCCGCTCGAGGGCACGTACATCGCGTGGCTCGACTGCCGCGGCCTGGACCTCGGCGAGCCGGCGGCGGAGTTCTTCCGCCGGGAGGCCGGGGTGGCGGTCACGGACGGGAGCGCGTGCGGCGGCGCGGGCGAGGGCTTCGTCCGGTTCATCATCGCGACCCCCCGCCCGATCCTGCGGCGGGCGCTGGAGCAGATGGGAGAGGCGCTGCGCCGGAGGTGAGGCGCCGCGGCGAATCCTCGCGAACGCGGGTCAGTCGAGGATGGCGACGTTGTCGATCTCCGCGCTGCGGGCGTCCTCGCGCACCTTCACGAGGGCCGAGCGCACGTCGACCAGGGCCGCGGCGACGGCATCGACATCGCGCTGCAGCGCGGCGTCGAACTCGAGCTGCGCCTGGCGGGACTCCGTGGCGGTCGACCACGCGACGAGGATGGTCCGCACCTCCTGCCGCAGGGCCGTCACCTCGGCGAGGAGCTGGTCGTGCGCGGTCGTCATCGCCGTCTCGACGGCCTCGAGAGTGCCCTGGGAGACGACGAGCGTGGGGTCGCTCATCGCCCCGAGCCCATCCGGTCCTGCAGGGTGGTGTACCCCTGGCTGGACCTGTCCTCCGACGTTGCCGTGCGCTGGTCGACGGAGGCGAGCGATGCCGCGTACGCCGCCAGGCGCTCGGGGATCGCGCCCGCCGTCGTGAACCAGGCCTCGAGCGCCTCCGCGAGGCCGCCGGCGGCCGCTCCCCGGAACCCCGACGACGCGGCGCCCACCTCGGCGGCGAGGTCCTCCAGCAGCGCGGAGATCGTCGGCATGCGCTCATGGACGGACATGGCGGCGCGGGTCTGCGCGCCGATCTCCAGCTCCAGACTTTCTGACACCGGTATTCCCTCCTCGCCGACGACGACGGCCCTACTGTAGGGCTCGATCACCAGCGCCGGGCAACTAATCGCCATTCCTGAGGAGGAAACCCGTGCCCAGCTATGACTTCGCCGTCGACCTCGAAGCGATAGTGACCGCGGCGCAGAACATTGCCGATTCCATCCAGACGTTCAAGGACGACGACGTCGAGGACCTCGTCCCCACGTCGTCCGCGCTGGGTGAGGAGGAGGTCACGTCGGCCGTCGAGGAGTTCTCCTCTCGCTGGGAGGAGGGCGTCAACAACCTCATGCGGGACGTGGAGGAGATGTCGGGCCGGCTCGGCAAGGTCGCGATGAACTACGCCGAGTTCGACTCGGCCGGGTACGACACGCTCTCGGCGGTCGCGACGACCGTGCGGACCACCACGGGCGGTGCCCCGTGAGCGCGTTCGTCATCGACGGCGACCCCGGGGCCGTCCGCGCCCGCGCCGCCGTCATGGCGGAGAAGGGCACCGGTTTCCAGGCGGTCGCCGACTCCCTCGAGACGGTGACCACCGGCGGGTGGACCGGACGGGCCTCGGACCGCTTCCGCGACCGGTTCGACGCCGAGCCGCACCGGTGGCGCGAGGCGGGCGACGGGTGGGTGCGCGCCGCCCGGGCGCTGGAGACCTATGCCGACGCCCTGGCCCGCGCCCAGGAGCGCGCCGCATGGTGCGCCTCGGAGCACGACCGCGGAGAGGAGGTCACCTCCGAGGCGCGGAGCGCGTACGACAACGACGTCACCCAGGCGCGCCGGGAGGTCGCGGCGGCCCGTGCCTCCGGCGAGCTCGTCAACCTCACCATCCTGCCGTTCTCCGACCCGGGTCAGGCGGTGCGCAGCGGTGCTCGCGCCGAGTTCGCCGCCGCGAAGGCGGACCTCAAGGCCGCTGCCGGGGTGTGCGCCCACGAGGTGCGGCGGGGCTGCGACGCCGCCCCGCCGGAGCGGAACTGGTTCGAGAGCGGCCTGCGGTTCGTCGGTGGCGTCCTCGCGGGCGCCGGTGAGGCGCTGTGGGAGCTGGGCGAGATGGTCGTCAACCTGTCCCTGCGCCCGGTCTTCGACCTCGTGGACCTCGCCACCGGCAACCTCACGCCCGAGGAGCTCGCCGCGCGCAACCGCATGTCCATCGAGCAGGCCACGGCCATGCTCGGCGCCCTGCGCGACGACCCGCTCGCCTTCGGTACCGAGGTGGGCAAGGCCATGCTCGACTGGGACACGTGGGCGGACGACCCCGCCCGCGCCCTGGGCCGGCTCATCCCCGACCTCGTCGCCACGGTGGCCTCCGGCGGTGCGGGCGCCAGCGTGCGCGCGGTCCGCGGCCTCGACGCCCTGCACGACCTCTCCCTGCTCGACCGGCCCCTGCACGGCCTGCGGACGCTCAGCCCCGACGGCGTCGACCTCCAGACCCTCACCGGCCTCGACCGCCTCGACGACGGCGCGCTGCTCCGGCACGTCAACGGGCTGTCCCCCGACGACCAGGCCCGCCTCCTGCGCCGCGGCGCGGACTGGGACAGCCAGTCCATGGCCGACGTCTTCGGCCCGCACCGGTTCGACACCGACTACACGCGGCCCGACGTGGCCGGGTCCTGGCTTACCGGACCCCGCGTCGACGCGGACACGATCCCGGTCGATCGCCCGCTGGCCAACCTCCACAACAGCGATGCCGCCGGCTCGGGCTCGTACTGGACGGACCTGCCCGAGATGCTGCGCATGCGCTCCGAGGACAACGCGCTCGACCGGCTCGCCCTTCGCGACGAGTGGTACATGACCGGGCCCGAGTCCGGCTACACCTACGCGGCGCGCGACGAGATCACGGTGCGGGCGTTCCATGGCGGTGAGGACATGCGCATGCAGGTCGGAGCCCTCGGCCCGCAGCGCGCGGACGCCCCCGCGTGGGACGGTGCCGGCCACGATCTGCCCCTGCCGACGCACCGGCCCGACGGCACGCCCATCCCGGTGGAGCGCCCCGGCGGGGCCCAGCAGTACGTCGCCGGACTGGACCGCCCTGCCTACGACACCCCGGTCGAGAGCTGGACGGGGCCCGCGCCGTGGGCGCAGGTCGTGCCGGACGGCGTCTGGGGCGGCTTCGGCGCCGGTGCGCTCCTCGGCGGCGGGGGAAGCCTCGCCGCCGGGGCCGCCGCCGACACCACGGCGGGCGGTCGATGAGCCCATGGCGCGCGCGGCGCACGCGCCAGCCGTCAGCGGGCGAGAATGAGGACATGGCGGCGCACGAGGA
This sequence comes from Georgenia faecalis, assembly GCF_003710105.1. Lineage (GTDB taxonomy): Bacteria > Actinomycetota > Actinomycetes > Actinomycetales > Actinomycetaceae > Georgenia_A > Georgenia_A faecalis. The sequence continues at coordinate 976,305 of NZ_CP033325.1, read as the reverse complement.
GGGCGAGCGAGCCTTCGCGACGTGGGACGCCGCCGTCGCCGCCGTGCGTGGCCAGCTCGGCACGGAGAACGGTCAGTGGTTCATCGATGCCCTTGAGTGGCCCGTCCTGCGGGACGGCTCCCTCCACCGCGAGGGACCGGTGCCTCCCGCCGACGTCATCGCGCAGGTGCTCGAGCGACTCGGGGAGGGACAGCCACCAGCGGCGCTGCTGGACCAGGTGGTGGCGGCCGATGACGCGCTGCTGTCGGTCGCTGCACGACGGCGTGCCGGTACCGGTGAGCGTGAGCGGTTCTGGGCCAACGTCCGCCACCGGTCGCAGGCGCCGGAGCTCAGCCTCCTCCGCACCCTCCCCGAGGACCCCGCGCATCGTTACGTCCGCGACGAGCTGGAGCCGGTGAGCAGAGCGCTCGACGCCGTCGGCGTGCAACTCGGAACGGCGCAGGCGCTCGCTTCTCCACGCTGGTGGCCGGGCCGGGCGGCGACGCTCCGCCGCGAGCTCGCCCGGCTCACCGACCCGATGTCCCTGGCGGGGATTCACCGGACCCTCATGGAGGCGAGGAGACCGCCCGGCCGGGCGTGGTACGACGCCCTTGGGCGCGCCACGGAGCTGGAGCGCGGCGAGGGGGTCCCGCCGTTCGACCCGGTCGACTGGATCCTCTCCGCACTGCGGTACCGCATCGACGTGACGGACGATCTCGCGCCGAGCCGATGAGTGGCCTCTAGTCGCGCCTGGCCGGGGCGTTCGGGGCGGCACGGACGAGGGATGGGTACGAGCACGCGCCCGCGGGTGTACGAGTTCGCGCTGCCACTTCTCGACGCCGTTGTCGCCGGCGGAATAGGGGCCTCTCCCTTTCTCCGGGCGACGCGCGCATTTCCCGACGCACCAACCCCGCAGCCGTTTACGCTCGGCGGGTGCAAAGCAGCCGGAACAGCGCGGACGACACCTACCAGGCCTGGCACCGTCTCGGGACGAGCGACGCCACGCTCTCCGTCATCGACATTGCCCGTGACCTCGCCGCGCGGGCGCGGGACCGCTCACCGCTCGTGCGCGCGCTCGCCGCGGAGGACGTCTACCTCAGCCTCTCCGCGGAGGGCACCGTCGCCACCTCCCAGGCCGACGGGCGTGCCTACGTCCACGTGTTCTCCTCGCCCACCCGCTTGACCGCCTCCGTGCCCCGTGGTGAGTCGACGATGTCGATGAGCGCCGCGCCGCTCGCCGCCTTCGCGCGGCAGTGGCCCCCGGGCACCGGCGTGCGGCTCGACCCGGACACCGCGGTCGAGACCGTGCTCGAGCCCGAGGACGTCCGGCACGTCGCCGCCACGGCCGCCGGCATCCCGACCCCGGCGGCCCTGACCGCCGTCGAAGGCGAGGAGCTGCGCCTCGCCCGTGGGCCGGAGGCCGCGACCGACCTCGACCAGCGGGTCGTGGGCGTCGGGTTCGCGCGCCTGGTCCGGTTCACCGCCACGCTCGACGGCGCCGGAGGGCGCCTGTGGCCGGTGTACGTCGGGGAGAGCGACCTGCCCCCGAACGAGGCGGCGGCCCGGATCGACGACGCCGCGGGGGTGCCCGTCGTCGCCGTCGTCAACGGCGAGCCCGCGTGGGTCCTCGATGTGCTCAGGGCGGGGCTCGACGACGCCGTCACGTTGCGCTGACGGCTCCCGCTCCGGCCCCGCCGCGCGCCGCTCGGCGCGGGCGCCTCAGCGGCGGACGACGGGGTTGCTCAGCGTCCCGATGCCCTCGACCTCGATCTCGACGCGCTGCCCCGCTTCGATGGGCCCGACGCCGGCCGGCGTGCCGGTGAGGATGATGTCGCCGGGCAGCAGCGTGAAGATGCCCGAGACGTAGGAGATGAGCTCGGGGACCGAGAAGATCATCTGGCTCGTCCGCCCGTCCTGGCGCAGCTCGCCGTCCACGCGCGCCCGGACGGCGAGGTCGGAGACGTCGAGGTCCATGGCGAGGAACGGACCGAGCGGGCACGAGGTGTCGAAGCCCTTGGCCCGCGTCCACTGCCCGTCGGTCTTCTGCACGTCGCGCGCCGTGACGTCGTTGGCCACGGTGTAGCCGAAGATCACGTCGTCGGCCTTCTCCACCGGCACGTACTTGCACATGCGGGAGATGACGACGGCGAGCTCGGCCTCGTGGTGGACCTCGCGCGAGTACGGGGGAAGGACGATGGGGTCGTCGGGGCCGATGACGGACGTGTTCGGCTTGAGGAAGACCAGCGGCTCGGCCGGCACGTCGTTGCCCAGCTCGGCGGCGTGCTCGGCGTAGTTTCGGCCGATCCCGATGACCTTCGAGCGCGGGATGACCGGGGAGAGCAGGCGCACGTCGTCGAGGCGGACCCGCTGTCCGGTGGTCGTGATGGGCGAGTAGATGGGGTCCCCGCCGAGGACGACGAGGTCGGTGCTCCCGTCCTCCAGGACGCCGTACTGGGGGTTCTCGCCGGTGGTGAAACGTGCGATGCGCATGGTCCACACGGTAGCCCGCCTACGCTGGTCCGGTGGTCGAGACCTCCGCCGCACCCGCGCTCGCCGCCCCCGAGTGGGCCGGGCGCGAGCGCGCCCACGCCGCCCGCGCGGACGCGCTCACCGCCGGCCGCCGGGAGCGCCGCTCCCGCGGCACGACCGACCCGATCGAGGACTTCCTCTTCGAGTACTACCCCATCCGGCCCGGGGCGCTGCGGCGCTGGCACCCTGGCGCCGGCACCGCCCTCGCCGCGCCGGACGCGGACGACGCAGACGGCGACGGCGCCCAGGGCGCGGGCGACCTGTCGGACGACACGACCGACGGCGCCACGGACCTGCGTGCCCGCCTCGCCGAACGGGCCACCTGGCGCTGGTACCGCGACGACGACGGCCGGGTCGGCCTCGACGCCGCCGCCTTCCTCGCCGAGCGCGGGCCGGGCGTGCGGTGGATGCACGCCCTGCTCTCCCGCACGGCCGAGCGCCCCGCCCAGCTCGGCTGCCTCGGGCTGCACGAGTGGGCGATGGTCTACCGCCAGGACGCCCACCGGCACCCGCTGCCGCTGCGCCTGGGTCAGGAGGGCACGGACGCCGTCGTCGACGCGCACCCGGTGCGCTGCTCGCACCACGACGCCTTCCGCTTCTTCACCCCACCGGCCCGCCCGCTCAACCGCCTCCAGCCGGCCCGCGAGGACCAGCTCGAGCTCGACCAGCCCGGCTGCCTGCACGTGAACATGGACCTGGCCAAGGTGGCGTGGAAGCTCGGGCCGGCGTGCCCGGGCGAGCTGCTGCTCGACTGCTTCGAGCTGGCCCGGGACATCCGGCTCCTCGACATGCGCGCCAGCCCCTACGACGTCACCGGCCTCGGGCATTCCCCGGTCGCCATCGAGACGGCCGCCGGGCGGGCCGAGTACGTCGCCGCCCAGCGGGCCTTCGCCGAGCGCTCGGACCCCCTGCGCCGTCGCCTGCTCGCGGTGACGACAGCGCTCGTCGGAGCCGCGGGCGACGGCGACCCGCTCCCGCCGGGCTGAGCCGGGCACGGCTCCGCCGGGCACTGGCCCAGCGAAGCGCCGTCCGCGCCGCAGGCGCGCATGGCACCCTGAGCCCGTGACGAACGCGACATCCCGCATCACCGGCATCGACATCGCCCGCGGCCTGGCGGTGCTCGGCATGTTCGCGGCGCACCTCGGCCACGAGGTGAACGGCCGGCCGACGCCCACCTGGCTCGTCGTCGTCGACGGCCGCTCGGCGGCCACCTTCGCCGTGCTCGCCGGCCTCTCGGTCGCGCTCTTCACCGGCCGCCGCACGCCGCCGTCGGGCCCCGCCCTGCGCAACGCCCGCTGGCGCGTGGTCTCCCGCGCCGCGGTCATCCTCGTCATCGGCGCGTTCCTGTCGGCGCTGGGGACGCCCGTCGCCGTCATCCTCCCCTCCTACGCGGTGACGTTCCTCCTCCTCGTGCCGGCCCTGCGCGCCCCGCCGGTGGTGGCCGCCTACCTCGCGGCCGTCGCCGCCGTCGTCGGCCCCCTGCTCGTCGCGCTGGCGACGACGGCGCCGCCAGGAGAGCCGAACTGGCTGCTGCGGACCCTCGGCACGGACAGCGGGCTGATCCTCGACCTCTTCCTCACCGGCTACTACCCCGCCGTCGTGTGGATCGCCTACATGCTCCTCGGCCTCGCCGTCGGGCGCCTCGACCTCGGCGCGCTCCGGGTCCAGCTCGCCCTGGGCGCCACGGGCGTCGTCCTCGCGCTCGTCGGGTACCTCGGCTCGGACGCGCTGCTCGCCGCCCTCGGCCCGAACGCCTCCCCGCTGGCGCTGCGGCTCGCGCGCGCCGAGCCGCACGACGACTCCACCCTCGAGCTCGTCGGGAACTCCGGCGTGGCCCTCGCCGTCCTCGCGGCCTGCCTCCTCGTGACGACGGCGCCCGCGACCGCGCGCGTCGCCCGGGTGGTCCTCGACCCGCTCGCGAGCACCGGGGCGATGGCGCTGAGCGTGTACTCCTTCCACATCGTCGCCATCGCGATCCTCGGCAACGACGTCGTGTGGCGCACGGAGTCCAACGCGGTGCTCGGGTGGTTCATCGTCGTCACCCTGGTCCTCGCCACGGCCTGGCGGCACTGGCTCGGGCGCGGGCCGCTCGAGCGGCTCATGCGGGCGGTGAGCGTCGGGGCCGTGACCCCATCGGGCACACCGGCAGCCCCCCAGGGCAGCGCCGTCCCCCGCCCCTAGCCCGCCGCCGGGGCCGGACGTACCGTCCGCGTGAGGCAGGCCGCTGCCGCGGTCCGCCCGACCTTGCGAAGGGAGATCGCGATGAAGCGGATCATGCGGGCGCTGCTCACGCTGGCGCTCGGGCTGGTCTTTCTCGTCCCGGCCGGAGCCTCCGCCCACCCGGCGCCGTACTGCGGCATCGTCTGGGGCTCGCTCGCGAAGGCGGACCGGGACACGTCCGCGGGCGCGTCCATCACCAATGTCCGCACGGGCCGCCACGCCTGCTACGACCGGATGGTCGTCGACGTCCGCGGCGACGTCGAGGGGTACTCCGTCCGCTACGTCGACCAGGTGCGGGCCGAGGGCACCGGGAACGTCGTCCCGGTCCGCGGCGGCGCGCGGCTCGAGGTCGTGGCGAATGCCCCGACCTACAACGCGAACGGCGTGCCCACCTACCGCCCGGCGAACCCGCGGGAGCTGAGCAACGTCTCCGGCTTCTCGACGTTCCGGCAGATCGCGTCCGCGGGCAGCTTCGAGGGGCAGAGCACGTTCGCCCTGGGGGTGCGGGCCCGCCTGCCGTTCCGGGTGTTCATCCTCGACGGTCCGGGGACCGGCACGCGCCTCGTCGTGGACGTCGCCCACCGCTGGTAGTCGGGGGCTGTGCCCGCGTCAGATGTCGCGGGCGGACAGGACGCAGAACTCGTTGCCCTCGGGGTCGGCGAGGACCACCCAGGACACGTCCTCGCCCTGCCCGACGTCGGCGCGCGTGGCGCCCATGTCGAGGAGGCGCTGGACCTCGGCGGCCTGGTCGTCGTCGGGGCCCGGCGCCAGGTCCAGGTGGAGCCGGTTCTTCACCGTCTTCCCCTCGGGCACCGGGACGAACACCAGCCCCTGGCCCCGCTCCTGGGGCGGGGTCTCGCGGTAGGCGTCGGTGAAGGCGTGCGGCGGGATGAGGACGACCTCGTCCTCGGCCTCGTACGCCTTGGGCCACCCGAGCACCTGCGACCACCAGTCGGCCTGCGCGACGACGTCCTGGCAGTCGATGACGACGGAGTACCAACGGACCGGCATGTGAGCCTCCTCAAGGGCGCCGGTCACCCGCCGGCTGCGAGCAGTGAATCAGCGCACAGCGGGTCCTGTCACCCCACCCGCCGCCCGACGTCCGGCCCGTCGGTGCCGACGCGTACGCTCCGGGGCGTGGAGGTGGTCCTGGCCGAGGCCGACGACGGCGTGCAGGTGCACGTCCTAGGGACCGACCCGACGGGCACGCCCCCACCGGTCGAGGTCCTCTCGCGGGCGGACCTGCCGCGGCGGGCGCGCGCGCTCGAGGCGGCACGGCCCCGGTGGGTGTGGGCGGACACCGGCACGCTGTACCCGGGCCTCCTCGCGGCCGGCGTCCGGCTCGAGCGCTGCTACGACCTGCGCCTGTGCCAGACGATCCTCCAACGCGCCCTCGGCGGTGCGCCGCCCGAGAGGTGGCAGCCCGCGGAGGGGGCGGACCCCGGTGCCGCACCGACCCTGTTCGACTCGCTCACCCTGCCGCCGGGCGAGGTGCTCGCCGAGCACCGCCGCCAGCGCGCGGCGGTGGCCCAGGCCCCGGACCCGGGGCGGCTCGGCATGCTGCTCGCCGTGGAGTCGGCGGGGGCGCTGCTGGCCGCCGAGATGCGGCACGACGGCCTGCCCTGGAGCCGGGAGGCGCACGACCGCGTCCTCACCGACCTGCTCGGGCCGCGCCCCCACCACGGCGCCCCGCCGGCCGCCCTCGCCCGCCTGGCCGAGGAGCTGCGGGCCGCCCTCGACGCCCCGCGCCTCAACCCCGACTCCCCCGTCGAGCTCCTCCGGGCGCTGCGCGCCGCGGGGATCGACGTGCGGACCACACGGACGTGGGAGCTCCGCGAGGTCGACCACCCCGCGATCGCGCCGCTGCTCACGTACAAAAAGCTGGCGCGCCTCTACACCGCGAACGGCTGGGCCTGGGCCGACGCGTGGGTCCGGCCCGGCCCCCGCGGCCGGGACCGCCTCCAGCCGGACTACGTCCCGGGCGGGGTCGTCACGGGCCGCTGGGCCACCCGCGGGGGTGGTGCGCTGCAGCTGCCCAAGGCGGTCCGGTCCGCCGTCGTCGCCGACCCCGGGTGGTCGCTCGTCGTCGCGGACGCGGCGCAGCTCGAGCCGCGGGTGCTCGCCGCGATGTCCCGCGACGAGCGGATGGCGGCGGCCGGCCGGGGCACCGACCTCTACCAGGGCCTCGTCGACTCCGGCGTGGTCGACACCCGCTCCCACGCCAAGGTCGCCATGCTCGGCGCGCTCTACGGGGCGACGACGGGTGAGGCGGGCGACCTGGTGCCGCGCCTGCGGCGGGCCTTCCCGCGAGCGCTGGGCGCCGTCGAGGAGGCGGCCCGCGCGGGCGAGGCGGGCAAGGTGGTCCGCACCTGGCTCGGGCGGACCTCGCCGCCCCCGCCGGAGTCGTGGCACGAGGTCCAGCGCCGCGCGAGCGAGCCGGACGCGACCGACGTCGACCGCCGTCGGGCCGGGCGCTCGGCCCGGGACTGGGGCCGCTTCACCCGCAACTTCGTCGTCCAGGGGACGGCCGCCGAGTGGGCGTTGTGCTGGATGGCGGACCTGCGCGGGCGGCTGCGGGCGCTCACGCCGGACGACGGCGGTACGGATGACGCCGGTACGGGTGACGGCGGTACCGGTGACGGCGGTACCGGTGACGGCGGGGCCGCCACCGGGCCGCACCTCGCGTTCTTCCTCCACGACGAGGTCATCGTCCACACGCCCAGCGTCCTCGCCGACGACGTCGCCGCCGCGGTGCGCGAGGCGGCCGCGAGCGCCGGGCGTCTGCTCTTCGGGACCTTCCCCGTCGACTTCCCGCTCGAGGTCCACGTCACCCAGAGCTACGGCGACGCCGACGCCGTCCGGCCGCCCCCGGGGGAGGCCCCGCCCACCTAGGCCGTGGCGGGCGGGATCGGTCCGAAGATCGGTTGGACGTCGGCCATCTCGATCTCCGCCGTGGCCTGGATCAGGGCGAGCAGCTCGGGGTCGAGCCCCGGGGAGAACTCCTCGAAGCGCTCCTCGGCGATCGTGATGGGCACCCCGGCCGGCGCCTGCTCGGTGAGGTCCAGCTCGGTGCCGTCCTTCGACGGCGACATCCCCTGGAAGATGCGGCCGGCCTCCGAGGCGGCGGTGAGGTCGAACGAGTACTGCTTGCTCTGCAGCCCCAGGTCGAGGAGCTTCTTGACCTCAGGGAACTGCTCGGCGTTGGTCTTCGGGATGGGAAGCACCTTGCCCCAGTCCACCCCGAGGGTCTCCAGCGCCCGCGCGTAGGCGTTCTCGTGCGCCTGGTCCCGGACGATGAGGTAGGCGACGGTCGACCGAGCGGTCTTGTTCGCCGTCATCTCGTAGATCCGGCACTTCTGCAGGCGCCCCGTGGACTCGAGCATGAGGTTGTAGAGCAGGTCGAGCACGAGGTTGCCCGAGTTGTACACGTAGCTGCCGCTCCAGGGGTTGCCCGCGGCGTCGACCGGCAGCGCCCCCTGGGAGGCGACGAGGTAGTGGTGGATGTTGCTCGTGTCCAGAGCGATGCTCAGGGGCGTCGCTCCCTTGGCGCCCGGCGTGTCGAGCGGGTCGGTCTTCTTCCCCTGGTACCGGGGCGAGCCGTCGAGCAGCCGCGCGATGGTCGTGCCGATCAGCTCGACGTGGCTGATCTCCTCCGTGCCGATGCCCTGGAGCAGGTCGCGGTACGGCTTCCCGTCCGGCCCACGGAAGTTAATGCTCTGGAAGAGGTACTGCATCATCGTCCGCATCTCGCCGAACTGGCCGCCGAGGCCTTCCTGCAGGGCGTTCGCCGCTGCCGGGTCCGGCTCGTCGGGGACGATCTCGTTGATGAGTCGCTGTACGTGCAGGTACATGGGTCCTCCGTCGGACATGCGTTGTCGTTGCGGCGTAACGCTGCGTCGCTGTGACCTAGACCACTCGGGCATCGCTCACGATGCCGGACGCGGACCAGGTGTGCACGTCGAACCCCGCTCCCCAGACGTCGTCCTCGTGGGCGCGTGCCGCCGTCGGTGTCCCCTGCCAGACTCGGCGGCGTGCTGCTCACCGAGCTCGCCGAGCACGTCCCCGACGCCGGCGGGCTCGCCCGCGACCCCGGCGCCGCCGCGGGGCCGCACCTCGCGTTCTTCCTCCACGACGAGGTCATCGTCCACACACCCACCCCTCTCGCCGCGGAGGTCGCGACCGCCGTTCGCGAGGCGGCCGCGAGCGCGGGCCGGCTGCTCTTCGGCACGTTCCCCGTCGACTTCCCGCTCGAGGTGGAGGTCGTCACCAGCTACGGCGCCACCGGCTGAGGCGTCGGCGCGACGGCGCGCCGCGCCGATTCGCCGTGCGCTGCCTACGCTGGGCGCACCCGCTCGTCCGCCTGAGGAGTGAGCATGAACCCGTCGATCAGCGTCCTCTTCCGAGCGATACCCCTCGCGATGGGCGCGGTCTGCCTCGCGTTCGGGCTCTACGTCCTGTCCGGGGGCGACGACGCCGCCCACTTCGTGGCGGGGCACGTCAACATCGGCCTCACGGCCATCTGCATCGCGCTGTTCACGACCGCCGCGACGATCATCCGCCAGCTCATCCACCGGTACGGCCGCGTGTGGGAGATCGCGCTGCCTGCCCTCGGCTACTCCGTCGCGGCGGCGACGGTGATCTGGGGCATCACGATCATCGGGCGCGGGAGCGAGCCGCAGTTCGTCGTCGCGGGCCACGTGCTGCTCGGGATCGGTTTCATCGCCGCGTGCGTGAGCACGGTGGCGACCGCATCGACGAAGTTCTCCCTCATCCGCGCCGCCGCGGCGCGCCCGGCCGGCGGTGGGCCACCCGACGGCGCCTACTCCCGGGGGGTGGCGACCGTGCTGGTCGCGATCCCCGCCGTGCTCGCCGTCACGGGCGTGGTGATCGCCGTGACGCTGTTCGCGCAGGGCGGCACCCGCGCGCTGGTGGCGGGCCACGTGCTGCTCGGGCTGTCCCTCATCTGCTCTGCGCTCGTGGCCCTGGTGGCGAGCATCGTGCGCCAGGTCCGCAACGAGTTCGGCGACCGTGAACGCTTCCGCTGGACCTGGTGGGTGGTGGCGATGGGGACGACCAACGCCGTCCTCGGCCTCGTCGTCCTCCTCAGCTCCGACGACCCGGCGCGGCTGGCACCCGGCACGGTCCTCATCGGCCTGGGCCTCATCTGCTTCAGCATCCTGTCCAAGGTCGTCCTGCTCGCGCTCGTCTGGCGCCGCGCGTTCGCCCTGGCGAACCGGATCCCGATCATCCCGGTCGGCACCGCGCTGGCGTGCCTGTTCTTCGCCGCCTTCCTCTTCGAGGCGACGACGGATCAGCCGGGGTTCTTCGTCGGCGCGCACGTGCTCGTCGGCCTCGGTGCCGTCTGCTTCACCCTCTTCTCCATCGTCTCCATCCTCGAGGCCGGTACGTCGACGTCGTAGCGCGCCGGTGTCGGTGCCGCCTGCCAGACTCGGGCCCGTGCTGCTCACCGAGCTCGCCGAGACCTCCGCCGCCCTCGCGGCCACCCGCTCGCGCCTGGAGAAGCGAGCCCTGCTCGCGGCCGCGCTGCGTGCGGCGGAGCCGGAGGAGGTCGAGGTCGTCGCGACGTACCTCTCGGGCCAGGTCCGCCAGCGGCGCACCGGCATCGGCTGGCGCACCCTCGCCGCCGCACGGGAGCCCGCCGCCACACCCACCCTCACCGCGCTGGGTGTGGACCAGGCGCTGGAGGAGATCGCGGCGCTCACCGGGCCCGGCTCGCAGGCGGCCCGAGCCGCCGCCGTCGCCGCCCTGCTCGGAACCGCGACCGCCACCGAGCAGCACTTCCTTGCGGGGCTCATCTCCGGAGAGCTGCGCCAGGGGGCGCTCGACTCCCTCCTCCTCGACGCCATCGCCGAGGCCGCCGACGTCCCGGTGGCAGCGGTGCGCCGGGCGGCGATGTTCAGCGCCGAGTCCGGGCCCGTCGCTCGCGCCGCTCTCACCGGCGGTGCTGAGGCGCTCGCCGCCGTGGGTCCCGAGGTCGGCCGGCCGGTGCGGCCCATGCTCGCCTCCAGCGCCCCGACGGTCGCCGAGGCGCTGGCGACGATGCCCGGGCCGGTCGCCGTCGACACCAAGGTGGACGGGATCCGGATCCAGGTGCATCGCCGCGGCGACGAGGTCCGCATCTTCACCCGCTCCCTCGACGACATCACCGACCGGCTGCCCGAGGTGGTCGACGTCGTCCGCGCGCTCGACGTCGACACCGTCGTACTCGACGGTGAGGCCGTCGCCCTCGACCCCGACGGGCGGCCGCGCCCGTTCCAGGTGACCGGCTCGCGCACGGCCAGCCGCGACACTGCGGCGCTCCGGGAGAAGGTTCCGCTCACCGTGTACTTCTTCGACCTGCTCCACCTCGACGGCGCCGACCTCCTCGACCGCCCCGCCGCCGAGCGGTTCGCGGCCCTCGACGGCGTCGTCCCGGCGTCGGCGACCGTGCCACGGCGGGTGAGCACCGACGTCGCGGAGGTCGAGGCCTTCTTTGCCGACGTGCTCGCCCGTGGCCACGAGGGCGTCGTCGTCAAGGACCTCAGCGCCACCTACGACGCCGGGCGGCGCGGCGCGGCGTGGGTCAAGGTGAAGCCCCGGCACACGCTTGACCTCGTCGTCCTCGCCGTGGAGTGGGGCAGCGGCCGCCGGCAGGGGACCCTGTCGAACATCCACCTCGGCGCCCGCGACGGGGACGGCTTCGTCATGCTGGGCAAGACCTTCAAGGGGATGACCGACGAGATGCTCGCGTGGCAGACCCAGCGCTTCCTCGCCCTCGAGACCCACCGCGACGGGCACGTCGTCCACGTCCGCCCCGAGCAGGTGGTCGAGGTCGCCTTCGACGGCCTCCAGCACTCCACCCGCTACCCCGGCGGGCTGGCCCTGCGCTTCGCCCGCGTCCTGCGCTACCGGGAGGACAAGAGCGCCGCCGAGGCGGACACGATCGACGCCGTGCGCGCCTTGGCAGGATGAGGTCATGACCCTCGACGAGCAGCGCCGGCTCATGCGCTCCGGCGCCGTGTACAACGACCTCACCGACGAGCTCGTCCAGGCCCGCGAGCGGACAGTGCTCGCCACCGACCGGTACAACGCCAGCTTCGGCCAGCCCGCCGAGGTCCGCGAGGCGATCCTCGGCCAGCTGTTCGCGCGCGTCGGGTCGCGCGTCCACTTCGAGCCGACCCTGCGCTGCGAGTTCGGCTTCCACGTCACGGTCGGCGACGACGTCTACGCGAACTTCGACTGCGTCCTGCTCGACGGCGGCGGCATCACCCTCGGCAACCGCGTCCTCCTCGGTCCCCGCGTCGGCATCTACACGACCAACCATGTGCTCGACCCCCGCGAGCGCGCCGCCGGCGCCTGCTACGCCAAGCCCGTCGTCCTCGGCGACGACGTGTGGGTCGGTGGCGGCGTCACCATCAACCCCGGCGTGACGATCGGGGACGGGGCGGTCATCGGCTCCGGGAGCGTCGTCACCCGCTCGGTCCCACCGAACGTCGTGGCCGCCGGGGTGCCCGCCCGCGTGCTGCGCCCGATCACCGACGCGGACCGCACCGGCTACCTCGACGCGTAGCCCTGCCGGTGGGGGCGTCAGCCCGCTCTGCGAGACTGGGCCGGTGACCACCTCGGCGCACGACCTCAACACCCTCCTCGACCGCCTCGAGGACGCCGCCGACGACGGCACGCCCGACCCGGACGACGTCTACACCGCCTTCGCCGCCTGGGCGGAGGAGGCTGGCCGGCCGCTCTACCCGCACCAGGACGAGGCGCTCCTGGAGATCCTCACCGGCGCCCACGTCATCGTCTCCACCCCCACCGGCTCGGGGAAGTCGCTCATCGCGCAGGCCGCCCACACCGCCGCCCTCGCCCGCGGCGAGCGCACCTACTACACCGCCCCGCTCAAGGCCCTCGTCAGCGAGAAGTTCTTCGAGCTCGTCGACCTCTTCGGCTCGGTGAACGTCGGGATGGTCACCGGCGACTCCGCCATCAACCCCGACGCCCCGATCATCTGCTGCACCGCGGAGATCCTCGCCAACCAGGCCCTGCGCGAGGGGGCCGCGCTCGACGCCGGCGTCGTCGTCATGGACGAGTTCCACTTCTACGCCGACCCCCAGCGCGGCTGGGCGTGGCAGGTCCCGCTGCTCGAGCTGCCACGGACCCAGTTCGTCCTGCTCAGCGCCACGCTGGGGGACGTCTCCTTCTTCCGCGACGACCTCATCCGCCGCACCGGCCGGGCGGTCGCCGTCATCGACGACGCCGAGCGGCCCGTCCCGCTGAGCTACGCCTACTCGGTCGAGCCCATCCAGGACGTCCTCATGGAGCTGGTGGGCACGCACCGCTCCCCCGTCTACGTCGTCCACTTCGCGCAGAAGGACGCCGTCGAGCGCGCCCAGTCCCTCACCTCGGTCCAGCTGCTCCCGCGCGAGAAGCGCGACGCCATCGCCGCGGCGATCGGCGACTTCCGCTTCGGCCCCGGGTTCGGCGCCACGCTGTCGAGGCTCCTGCGCGCCGGGATCGGCGTGCACCACGCCGGCATGCTGCCCCGCTACCGCCGCCTCGTCGAGCGCCTCACCCAGGCCGGCGTGCTCGCCGTCGTCTGCGGGACCGACACCCTCGGCGTCGGGATCAACGTGCCGATCCGCACCGTCGTCTTCACGTCGCTGACGAAGTACGACGGCGAGCGCTCGCGTCACCTGTCCGCGCGGGAGTTCCACCAGATCGCCGGGCGGGCGGGCCGAGCGGGGTTCGACACCACCGGTGAGGTCATCGTCCAGGCGCCGGACCACGTCATCGAGAACGCGAAGTCCCTGGCCAAGGCGGGCGACGACGAGCGCAAGCGCCGCAAGATCGTGCGGAAGAAGGCGCCCAGCGGCCTCGTCAACTGGACGGACAAGACCTTCGAGCGGCTGCGTGACGCCGCCCCGGAGCCGCTGACCAGCCAGTTCCGGGTCACCCACACCATGGTGCTGTCGGTCCTCGCCCGCCCGGGCGACCCCGTCGCCGCGATGTACCGCCTCCTCACCGACAACCACGAGCCGCCGACCGAGCGCAACTCCCACGTGCGCCGGGCCGTGGAGATCTACCGGTCGCTGCGCTCGGGGGGCGTCGTCGAGCACGCCGACGCCGCGTGGCGCCGCGCGCACCCGGGCGACCCGTACGTCCGCCTCACCGTCGACCTCCCCCGCGACTTCGCGCTCAACCAGCCGCTGTCGCCGTTCGCGCTGGCCGCGATCGAGCTGCTCGACGCCGACTCCCCCGACTTCCCCCTCGACGTCGTCTCCGTCATCGAGGCGACGCTGGAGGACCCGCGGCCGGTGCTCTACGCCCAGCAGCGCGCCGCCCGCGGCGAGGCGATCGGGGCGATGAAGGCCGAGGGCATGGAGTACGAGGAGCGGATGGCGGCGCTCGACGACGTCACCTGGCCACGACCCCTCGCCGAGCTCCTCGAGGCGGCGCTGCGGACCTACTCCCAGACCAACCCCTGGGTCGCCGACTACGAGATCAAGCCCAAGGCCGTGGTGCGCGAGATGGTGGAGAACGCCATGACGTTCACCGACCTCGTCTCGCGGTACCAGCTGGGCCGCAGCGAGGGCGTCGTCCTGCGCTACCTCACCGACGCCTACCGGGCCCTGCGCCAGGTGGTCCCGGACCACGCCCGCACCCCCGAGGTCGACGCGATCATCGTGTGGCTGGGCGACCTCGTCCGCGCCGTCGACTCCTCGCTCCTCGACGAGTGGGAGTCGCTCTCCGGCGCCGCGTCGACGACGTCGGGCGAGGACGACGCGCCGCTCGCCGAGCGCCGGTTCGGCGAGGGTGAGGACGGCACGCTCGCCCTCACCCAGAACCGGCACGCCTTCCGCCGCGCCGTGCGCAACGCCCTGTTCCGGCGGGTCGACATGCTCGCGCGGGAGGCGTACGACGCCCTCGGCCACGTCGACGGCGACAGCGGGTGGGACCGTGACCGGTGGGCCGCGACCATGGAGCCCTACTGGACCGAGTACGACTGGCTGGGCACGGGCCCGGAGGCGCGGTCGGCGGCGCTGGTGAGCATCGTCGAGCGGCCGGGCCCGGACGAGCTCGCCGTCCTCGGCGTGACCGATGACGACGTCGTCGCCCGCGCCGGGGCGGGGCGCGTGTGGCTCGCGCGGCAGACCTTCGACGACGGCCGCGGCGAGCACGACTGGGGGCTCAGCGCGCTCATCGACCTCGACGCCTCCGACGCGACGCTCGCGCCGGTCGTGCGGGTGCTCGCGGTGGGCCCGCGGTGAGCCCGCCGTGAGCCGCAAGGCCCCGAGGGGCACGCCGGCGCTCCTCGCGCTCGAGGCCGCCGGCGTCGCCCACACCGTGCGGGCGTACGAGCACGACCCGCGCAGCGGCCTGTCCTACGGGGCGGAGGCGGCCGCCGCGCTCGGCGTGGAGCCCGCGCGGGTGCTCAAGACGCTCGTGGCCGACGTCGATGGCCAGCTCGTGGTCGCCGTCGTCCCGGTCACCGGTGAGCTGGACCTCAAGGCCCTGGCCGCCGCGGTCGGCGGGAAGCGGGCGACGATGGCCGAGCCCGGCGTCGCCGAGCGGGCGACGGGGTACGTCATCGGTGGCATCTCGCCGCTCGGGCAGCGGCAGCGGCTCAGCGCCGTCGTCGACTCCACCGCCACCGCGCACGCGACGGTACTGGTCAGCGCGGGCCGGCGCGGGCTGGACGTCGAGCTCTCCCCCGCGGACCTGGTCGCGCTCACCGGGGCGACGACCGCCCGGATCGGCCGGCCGTGATGCTCACCGCCACCCCACCCCCTTCCCTCTCCCTGGCTGCCCCCTCCCTCGTGATCGTGCAGAAGCGCCGGGGGACGCGATGAGGCGCGCGCCCCGCTCGGGCGAGGCTCCCCGCGTGCCCGAGCCCGACGTCGCCACGCACCTCGAGCCCGGCGACCCCGCCGAGCTGCGGTCGGCCACCGTCAGCGGGGTCGACCTGTTCGGCGCGGACCTCACCGGCTCCGCGCTCGACGAGGCGCAGGTCGAGGGCTCCTCGCTCGCGGGCGCCCGGGCCGCCGGCGCGCAGTGGCACCGCACCACGCTCGTCGACTGCCGCCTCGACGGGGCGGACCTGGCCAACCTCCACGCCGAGGAGCTTGCCCTCATGCGGTGCAGCCTGCGCGAGGTCCGGCTCACCGGCGCCCAGCTCGCCGGCGCGCGCCTGCGGTCGGTGCTCGTCGAGAGTGCCCAGGCGGCGCTGACGAACTGGCACGGCGCGCGCCTGACGTCGACGGTCCTGCGCGGGGTCGACCTCTCGGAGGCGGACTTCACCGGTGCCCGGCTCACTGACGTGCTCCTCGAGGACTGCACCCTCACCCGCGCGACGCTGGACGGCATGCGGTGCGAGAACGTCCACGTCCGCGGCTGCCGCCTCGACGGCATCTCCGGCGTGACGGCGCTGCGCGGGGCACGGCTCTCCCCCGACGACGCGCAGGGGCTGCTCCCGGCGATGGCGCGGGAGCTCGGGATCACGATCGGCGGGTGAGGCTCGCCGGCGCAGCCCGGGTGGACTAACCTGGCGGACTAAGGGGGCGTACCGTGAGCGAACCGACGCCGAGCGTCAACATCCACGAGGCGAAGACACACCTCTCGCGGCTCATCGAGCGCGTGGAGCGTGGCGAGGAGATCGTCATCAGCCGCGCCGGCACGCCAGTGGCCAAGGTGGTGCCGCTCACCGGCCCGACGCGCCGTCGGGGACGTGGCAGCCTCCGCGGGCAGATCTCGCTCGCACCGGACTGGGACTCCGCGGCCGTCAACGACGCGATCGCCGATGAGTTCCGACCGACGCCGTGAGACTCCTCCTCGACACGCACGTCCTGCTCTGGTGGCTCACGGACGACGACTCCCTCTCCTCCGCGGAGAAGGACCTCATCGACACGGCGCCCGAGGTGTTCGTCAGCGCCGCCAGCGTCTGGGAGATCTCCATCAAGCAGGCGGCGGGCAAGCTGTCGGTGCCGGACGGCTTCAGCGATGCGCTCAGCCGTTCCGGCCTCCGCGAGCTGCCGATCCGTTTCCAGCACGCCCGGCTCGCGGGAGCGCTACCGGCCCTCCACCGGGACCCCTTCGACCGGATGCTCGTTGCTCAGGCCCAGTGCGACCAGCTCACACTGCTGACCCGCGACCCCGCGATCCTTGACTACGACGTCGCCACCCGGGCGGTCTGAGCCCTCCCAGGTCCCGGCCGCGGACCTCACACTCAGCCCTTCGCCGCCTTCGCCGCTGCCTTGGCCGCCTTCTTCGTCTCGCGGACCCGGAGCAGAGAGTCCTCGTCGACGACGTCGGCGATCGAGCGGAATGCGTCCTCCTCGCCGTACGCCCCCGCCGCCTCGCGCCACCCGGGGGCGGTGAGGCCGCGCTGCTTGCCGAGGAGGGCGAGGAAGATCTGGGCCTTCTGCTTGCCGAACCCGGGCAGCGCCTGCAGCCGACGGAGGATCTCCCGGCCGTCGGGCTCTCCAGACGTCCACAGGGCCGCGGCGTCGCCGTCGTAGTGCTCGACGAGGAAGGCGCAGAGGGCCTGGATGCGGCCGGCCATGGACCCCGGGAAGCGGTGGACCGCGGGCGGGGTCGCGCAGACCGCCGCGAACTCCTCGGGGTCCTGCGCGGCGATGGCCGCGGCGTCGAGGGAGCCGAGGCGGTCGACGAGCTTTTTCGGCCCGACGAACGCCGTCTCCATCGCCACCTGCTGGTCGAGGAGCATCCCGACGAGCAGGGCGAGCGGCTGGGAGGTGAGGAGGGCGTCGGCCTCGGGATCGCCGGTGAGGTGGAGGTCCATGGTGCGATCTTGCCAGGCGGCGCGGGCCGCGCCCAGGCTCGGCGGGAGGCGCCCGACTACCCTCGACCTCGTGACGCCCGCGCCCAGCGACCTTCCCACCCGCATCGCCGCCGCGCGCCGACGCGTCGAGGCGGCCGCCGGCGTCGTCGGGCGGCATCCCGACGAGATCGACCTCCTCCTGGCGGTGAAGACCCAGAGCGTCGACGCCGTCCGGGCGGCCATCGGCGCGGGGGCGACGCTGCTGGGCCACAACCGCGCGCAGGAGCTGGTCGCCGTCGAGCCCGCCCTCGCCGACCTCCCCCACTCCACGCACTTCATCGGGCGCCTGCAGTCCAACAAGGTGACCAAGGTCGTCCCGCTCGTCACGTGCGTGCAGACCGTCGACGAGCGGACGACGGCGGAGCGGCTCGACCGGGTGGCGGGGACGGCCGACCGGGTCCTCGACGTCTTCGTGCAGGTCAACACCTCCGGGGAGTCGACGAAGTCCGGGGTGCGCCCGGACTACGCCGTCGAGCTCGCCGAGATCGTGGGCGCCCAGCCGCACCTGCACCTGCGCGGATTCATGACGATCGGCGCGAACCACCCGGACACCGAGGTGGTCCGCGCCTCCTACGAGCGGCTCGCGCTCCTGCGCGACGAGGTGCTCGGCAGCGGCGCTCCCGGGACCGGTGACGCCCGCGAGCTCTCCATGGGGATGAGCCGCGACCTCGAGATCGCCATCGCCGCGGGCGCGACCATGGTGCGTCTCGGGACGGCGGTCTTCGGCCCGCGGCCGCTGGTCGGCTGAGCTCCTTCTGGCTCGCTCTCCGACCGGGCCGCCCGGCTGCCCCGGCGGGAGTGCGCCTGCCGCTCGCCGGTTTCTGGGCGGGTCCGACGTGCACCAGCTCCGGTGTCAGAACCGCAGGTCGATACCGATGTCCGTGAGATCCGTAGGCACCTCCCACACCTGACCGTCGGTGCCCCGGGCCATGATCCGCGGCGGACCACCCAAGCCCGGCCACCACGCCCCCCACCACGATCCGTCGATGGACGCGACGACGCGACGCCCGTCGTCGGTGTGGATCTCGATGCTCTCGACGCCGGGGCCGACGCGGCCGGTGAGCGCTGTGTACGCCGGGGACTCGGGGTTCGGCGGGTCCGAGTACGTGCCCGTCTGGGTGACGACGGTGACGGCGTCCCGATCGAAGGTGGCGTCGTGGTCGATGTCCCCGGCCGTGCCCGCGCCGAGGTAGTCCGTCCCACCGAGGCACGCCGTCAGCTCGCCCGCCTCGGCGTCGAGCACGGCCGTGAAGGTGAGGTCACCGCGTCGCTCCGCCAGGACGACGGCGATGTCAGCGGCTCCCGCGTCGCCCGCCGGGCCCATGGCGGCACACCGCTCGCCGAGCTCGCGCGCGTCCGCTGGCGACGCAGGGCTCGGGACCGCGGTCCAGGTGGCGAAGGCCGACTCCGGGCGCCCCCCGAGCACTGACGCGAGAACGACGGCGACGACGGCCGCCGCCGCACCCGCCATGAGTGGCCATCGGCGGCGCGTCGGAGACGCATAGGTGGGGAGGGGGCCGGGCGCGAAGCCGGCCGATGCGCCGTCGGAAGTGACGATGCGCGCGAGCATCTCCTGCGCGCGTGCTCCGTGCGCGTCCTCCGCGCGGGTCCCGGCGGGGTCCAGCATGGCCAGGTCCGCCGGCAGCGAGATGCGCTTCATCGTGGTGCCCCTTCCGTGCGCTCGGCGTGATCGATTCGGTTCGCTCGGTCGAGCGAACCTGTGGGCGTTGGCTCGGCCTCGAGGTGGCCGCGGAGGCGCGCGCGGGCGCGGTGCAGCCGGACGGTGAAGGTTCCGCGCGAGCACCCGACCACCAACGCGGCCTCCGCGGCGCTCAGCCGGTCCCAGGCGATGAGCGCGATGGTCTCCTGGTCCCGCGCGTCGAGGTGCTTCCACGCCCGGGCGAGGTCGAGGTGGCGCGCCACCCGGTCAGCAAGGTCGTCGGGATCGTCCGCCCGCGGCGCGTCCCTGATCCGTACCTGGAGCGCTAAGCGCCGGCGGTCCTCGCGGCGTCGATTGAGCATGACGTTGCGGGCGATGCCGAAGAGCCAGGGCCGCACCTCCCGGGGCTGGTGGTCGCGGCGTCGCCACGCGACGAGGAACACCTCCGCGACCACTTCCTCCGCCACCGCGGGATGGACCCGACGCTCCGCGAAGCGCACCAGGTCGGTGTAGGTCGCCTCGAAGACGGTGCGGAAGCGCTCGACGTCGTCGTCGGTGCCCTCACGCGACTGCTGCGTCATACCCCTACCTGTCCGTCACTCTCGGTGTATTACAGGCCACCCACCGACCAGCCGGACGCAGGCGCACTCGTCGTCGCGCGCACCGGGGCCGGATCTCCGCGCGCCAGGGTCACCGGATTGCGTGGCCGGGCCGCTGTCCTATCCACAGCCTGCCCGACCGTCCCGCCCGATGTCAGTTGCACCTGGTTGACTTGCACTATCGAACACCAGTACGAATGCATGGCGGCGGAGGTGGCGGTGATGACGACCCCAGTGGCGGAGGCGCTTGCGTCGTTGCAGCGCGACGCCGCGGCCCTCGCCGGTGCTGACATCGGCGCTCTTGCCGGGAGCGCCCTCACCGAGACGCTGACGCTCCTCGAGGAGGTGCAAGCGCGAGTGGGCGCCGTGCGGACCCGGGTGGTGGCCCAGATCGAGGCCGACGGCACCTGGGCGCTGGGCGGGGCGCGGTCCCTGCCCGCTTGGGTGCGGGAGCACACCGGTCGGCTCGAGCACCACGCCGCCCGGACGGTGCGGGAGGCGAGGGCGCTGCGCGATCACCTGCCGGCCTTCGCCACCGCCTTCTCCGCCGGGGAGATCACTGAGGATCACGTACACGTCGTCGTCCGCGGTACGACAGGCTCCCCCGCTTGTGTCACCGCGCTGAGCCACCCGGCCATCGGCGAGGACTGGCTGCTCGCGCAGGCGCGCGCGCTGGACGCCGGCCGGTTCCACGTCGTGGTGAAGAACTGGGCGCTGCGAGCAGACCCCGGCGCCGGTGACCGCGGATGGAAGGAGGAGACCGACCGGGAGGAGTTCTCCCTGGCCAAGACCCTCGACGGCTACCACGGCCGCATCTGGCTCACCGAGGCGAACGGGGCCCTCCTCAAGACTGCCCTGGAGGCCAGCGCCGGGCGCCGCGCCAAGGACGACGCCCGCAGCATCGCGCAGCGGCGGGCCGGGGCACTCGTCGACCTCGTCGGCGCCACCCTGGACAACGGCGTGCTTCAGCCGGGCGCCCGCATCCGCCCCCATCTGGCCATCACGGCCACGGTCGAGACGCTGACCGCGATCGCGCGCGCCCAACGGCCCCGCGGCGCGGGTGGAGACGACGGCGGCAGCACCAACAGCGCCGGCCACGCCCGCCGCGAGAGCGGCGACGGCGACGGCGGCACGGGCCACGGCGGTGACGCTAGCCCCCCTGCGCTGGAGACCAAGCCCGTGAGCGTGCAAGCCCTCGAGACCATCAGCGCAGCACTGGACTACGAGGCGTTGGTCGGCGTCGCCCCGGCCCTCCTCGACGGGAGCCCGATCCCGTTCGGCCTGTTCGCCCGCCTGGCCTGCGAGTCACGGCTGCACCGCGTGGTCTTCGGTGCCGACTCAGAGATCCTCGACGTCGGGCGGGAAGAGCGCCTCTTCACCCGCGGCCAGGCCCGAGGCATCATCGCGCGCGACCACCACTGCCAGTTCCCGCACTGCACCGCACCGCCCGGACAGGGCGAGATCCACCACTCCCTGTGGTGGTACGCGCATCACGGCGACACCGCCACGAAGAACGGCATCCTCCTGTGCCGGTACCACCACACCTACGTCCACCAGCACGAGCTGCTCATCGAGCGCCACCGCGATCGATGGCGCTTCGCGCGGTCCGACGGCACCACCCACGGCGAGACGCCCATCGCGCGCACGGATCCACCCGTGCGGGTGTGACCTGCACGGGCGGCATCGGGACGTGACGGGAAGACGGCGCATCGAGTCGCGGCTCAGCGTCGCATCACGGCCACCGCCCGGGCAGGGCGGGCACCGCCTCATCGGCCCGGCGCTGCCGAATACGCCGAGAGCCAATCCGTGCACCAGCCCCGTCAGCGCCTGGCCGTCGGCCTATCTCGTCGGCGTTACGCCGTCGGGCTGGCCGAGCCCGAACCGGCACTGCGACGGGCCTTGAGGCGGGCCTCCTCCTCGCGCACCTTCGCGTGGGTCGCCCGCTCGGCGGCGAGCCACGACGGCATCTCGACGAGGAGCGCCTTGATCTGCTCGGTGGTCAGCGGCTCGGTGACGCCACCACGCGCGAGGCCGGACGTGGAGATGTTGAGCCGTCGCGCCACCTCCTGGCGCGGGTGGGGGCCGTTGCGGCGAAGCTCGGTGAGCCACTCCGGCGGGTGCGCCTGCAGCTCGTCGAACTCGGTCCGGGTGATGTCGTTGGCCTGGAACTCGGCAGGCGTGGCGTCGAGCAGCACACCGAGCTTGCGCGCCGCGGTCTGGGGCTTCATGGTCTGCGGCTTGGGCGTGCTCATGGACCCAGAGTAGGCGGTGCGGCCGCACACCCCAGCCTGCACTAGCGTCGGTACCGGCTCAACCGAGGAGGATTCACCATGCGCGCACCGTTCCGCGTGACGTTCGCGCCCGGGGTCATCCCCGACAAGTGGCTGCGGACCTGGACCGACCGCATGCCCGACGCACCCCTCGAGGCGGTGGCCGCCGACCCCACGGACCAGCTCGCGGCCCTGCACGACGGCGCCTGCGACGTCGCGTTCGTCCGGCTGCCGATCGACCGCGACGGGCTGCACGTCATCCCGCTGTACCGCGAGGTGCCCGTCGTCGTCGTCGCCAAAGACCATCCCGTCGCCGCCTTCGACGAGATCGACGTCACCGACCTGGTCGGCGAGCACGTCCTCCACCATGCCGACGAGGCCCCGGAGTGGTCGGGCGTCATCGGGGAACCGACCGCGGCGGAGCTCCCGGTCCAGCCCCCGACGGCGGAGCTCCCCGACCAGGAGCCCCTCACCGTTGCCCAGGCGATCGAGGTTGCCGCGAGCGGCGCGGGCGTCGTCCTCGCGCCGATGTCGCTGGCGAGGCTGCACCACCGCAAGGACGTCGTCCACCGTCCGGTGACCGGGCTCGACGAGACACCCGTCGGCATCGCCTGGCGGGTCGACAACGAGGACCCGCGCATCGAGACGTTCATCGGGATCGTCCGCGGCCGCACGGAGCGCAGCTCCCGCGGTGGCTCCGCGGCGCCGGAGGACAGTCCGCGCGCGGCCGCGACCACCCCCGCCAAGGGCAAGGGGTCGGGCAAGGGTTCAGGCAAGGGTTCGGGCGCCGGGTCAGGCAAGGGATCAGGCAAGGCGTCGGGCAAGCAGCCCCCGTCGCGCGCGGCCCGCCCGCGCGGCGCAGCCAGCCGCACCCCACGGCGGCGGTCCCGGTAGGGACGGTGCCCGTGGGCGTCAGGCGGTGAGCAGGCCCACGCCGCAGGCAGCGAGGCCGGCGACGAGGAAGCCGGCGCCGACCCACAGCAGCACGATGAGCCGGTTCGGTCGCGTGCGGCCTGCCCCGACGGCGGACAGGAAGAACCCGGCGGGAGCGGCACCACCGTTCACCACGGGGCGACCCCCGCGTCAGGCCATCTCACGCATCAGGTCGGTCCCGCGCGTCAGGCCCGAACCAGCGGGGCCCCTCACGGCACCCGGTAGGTCCACGCGTCGTCGAGGAACTTCGTCCGCACGAGCTCCTCGGCCCGCGCCAGCTCCTCCGGGGTGAACTCGGACATCCGGCTGCGGTACCGCCCGGTGAAGTGGGCGATGAAGGCGTCGATGATCGCCTCGCGCGCCATGCCGGTCTGCGAGCGCATGGGGTCGACCCGCTTGTTCGCGCTCTTCGTGCCCTTGTCCGACATCTTCTCGCGGCCGATCCGCAGCACCTCGAGCATCTTGTCGGCGTCGATGTCGTAGCTCATCGTCACGTGGTGCAGGACGACGCCGGAGGCGAACCGCTTCTGGGCGGCGCCGCCGATCTTGCCGTGCTCGGAGGCAATGTCGTTGAGGGGCACGTACCGGGCGTTGACGCCCACCTCGGCGAGCGCCCCGAGCACCCAGTCGTCGAGGTAGGCGTACGAGCGCTCGAAGCTCAGCCCCTCGACGAGGGACCCCGGCACCACGAGCGAGTACGTGAGGCAGTTCCCGGGCTCCATGAACATCGCCCCGCCGCCGGAGATCCGGCGCACGACCATCATGTCGTGGCGCGCCAGCCCCTCGAGGTCGACCTCGTTCTTCACCGACTGGAACGAGCCGATGACGACGAGCGGCGCGTCCCACTCCCAGATCCGCATGGTGGGCCCGCGCCGACCGGCGGCGACCTCCTCGGGAATGACCTGGTCGAGGGCGACGTGCATCGCCGGGTGCAGCGTCGGCCCGTGGATGACGTCGAACGTGTGGTCCTCCCAGCTCGTCGCGTGCCCGAGCGCCCGGCGGACGGCGATCCCCACGGCCTCCGGCGTGAAGCCGACGAGTCGGACGTCGTCGGCCAGCGCGACCTCGATGGCGTGGGCCAGCTGCTCGACGCCGGCGTCCTGCGGCATGCCGTCGAGCGCGGCGTTGATGTCCTCGAGGGCGCTGTCGGGCTCGAGGAAGAAGTCACCGGAGAGGTGGACGTCCCTCAGCCGCCCGTCCTGGACCTCGACG
Organism: Georgenia faecalis; assembly: GCF_003710105.1. Classification (GTDB taxonomy): domain Bacteria; phylum Actinomycetota; class Actinomycetes; order Actinomycetales; family Actinomycetaceae; genus Georgenia_A; species Georgenia_A faecalis. The sequence continues at coordinate 952,068 of NZ_CP033325.1, read as the reverse complement.
TCGACGGCGACCAGCTTGCCGCCCGGGACCTTGTACTCGCCGCGCATGGCCTCACCCTACGGCCGCGGCGTACCCGTCCTGCCGAGGCGCCGCTCGAGCCCGGCCCGCACGGCGGGCCACTCGTCGACGATGACCGAGAAGACGACGGAGTTGCGCCACGTGCCGTCGCGGCGCGGCCGGTGACGCCGGAGCACGCCCTCGCGCACCGCCCCGAGTCGCGCGACGGCGGCCTGCGAGCGCAGGTTCCGGTCGTCGACGAGGAACTTCACGCGCCCGAGGCCACAGCCCTCGAACGCGTGGGTGAGGATCGCGAGCTTCGTCGCCGGGTTGATCGTGGTGCCCCAGACGGCGGGGTCGTACGCGGTCCAGCCGAGGTGGGCAGCCTCGTTGGGCAGGTCGATGTCCCCCAACGTCGACGTACCGACGAGCCGGCCGTCCTCGCACCGGACCACGGCCCACGCCACGCCCCCACCGGTGCCCCCGGTGAGCCGGCGCGCCATGTACTGCTCCATGCCGGTGACGTCCCGGGGGCGCGCCTCCCGCCCGCCGTACCCGTAGGCCCACACCTCGTCATGGTCCAGCGCGGCGAACAGGGCCGAGGCATCCGTCGGCTCCAGCGGTCGCAGCTCGACGACGGCGTTCGCGAGCCGCCCCCGCACGGGCGCGGTCACGGGCCGGCCACCGCTCACTTCGCCGCCCGCCCGCGGACCACCCGGACCCCGCTCATCGCGGTGCGACCTCCGCATGGAGCAGGCCGTAGACCACCGAGTCGACGAGGGCCTCCCAGCTCGCCTCGATGATGTCGGGCCCGACGCCCACCGTGCTCCACGTGTGGACGCCGTCCGTGGTCTCGATGAGGACGCGCGTAACGGCGTCCGTGCCGGACATGGTGTCGAGGATCCGCACCTTGAAGTCGATGAGCTCGAACTCCTCGAGCTCGGGGTAGACGTCGATGAGCGCCTCGCGCAGGGCATGGTCGAGGGCGTTGACCGGCCCGTTGCCCTCACCGGTGCGCACCACGCGGCCCTGCCCGGTGTGGAGCTTCACGGTCGCCTCGGCCATGGTGATGCTCGAGTGCCCGGGCAGGCTCTGCACGCTCGCCCGCCAGCTCTCGACGCCGAAGTAGGTCGGGCGGGTGCCGGTGAGCTCCTCCCGCAGCAGCAGCTCGAAGGAGGCGTCGGCGGCGTCGAAGGTGTACCCCTGCGCCTCGGCGTCCTTGACCCGCTCGGTGACGCGGCCGAGGACGTCGGAACGCCCCGACAGGTCGATGCCGAGCTCGCGCCCCTTGAGCTCGATGCTGGCCCGTCCGGCCATGTCGGAGACGAGCATGCGCATGTCGTTGCCGACGGCGACGGGGTCGACGTGCTGGTAGAGGTCCGGGTCCACCCGGATGGCGCTGGCGTGCAGCCCCGCCTTGTGGGCGAAGGCGCTCGCGCCGACGTACGGCTGGCGCCCGTACGGGCTGATGTTGGTGATCTCGCTGATCGCGTGGGACAGGCGGCTGGCCTCCCGCAGCCCACCGCCCGCGAGCACGGGCGCGGCGAGCTTGAGCTCGAGGTTGGCGACGACGGTGACGAGGTCCGCGTTTCCCGTCCGCTCGCCGTAGCCGTTGACGGTGCCCTGGACGTGCCGCGCCCCGGCCTCGACGGCGGCGATGGTGTTGGCGACGGCGCAGCCGGTGTCGTTGTGGGCGTGGATGCCCAGCAGCCCGTCGACCTGGCCGCGCACCTCGGCGACGACCTCGCCGACCCAGTGGGGCAGCATGCCGCCGTTGGTGTCGCACAGGACCGCTACCCGCGCACCGGCGTCGAGCGCGGTACGGATGGCCGCCGTGGCGTAGTCGGCGTCGAACCGGTACCCGTCGAAGAAGTGCTCGGCGTCGAGGATGACGTCGCGGTCCGCCTCGCGCAGGTAGCGGACCGTCTCGGCGATCATCCGGAGGTTCTCCGCGCCGTCGGTCCGCAGCGCACGCTCGACGTGGCGGATGTCGCTCTTGGCGACGAGCGTGACGACGGGCGCGCCGGAGTCGACGAGGGCGCGGACCTGCGGGTCGGCGTGGGGCTGGGTCCCCGGCTTGCACGTCGCGCCGAAGGCCGCGAACCGCGCGTGACGCAGCTCGAGCTCCTTCGCGGCGCGCGCGAAGAACTCCGTGTCCTTGGGGATGGCGCCCGGCCAGCCGCCCTCGATGTAGCCCACGCCGAGCTCGTCGAGGAGCGGGGCGATCGCCAGCTTGTCGGCGACCGAGAGGTTCATGCCCTCCTGCTGGGCGCCGTCGCGCAGGGTCGTGTCGTAGACCTCGACGGTGGGACCGTCGGTGGCGGCGTCCGCGTTCGTCGTCGTGCTCATTGTTCTCACTCCTGTGTGCCGGCGTGTGCGTCCCGGCTCATCGGCACGGGGTGGGTGCCGTATCGCCTCGTCGGTTCATCTTGTCCGCCGAGGACGTCACCGGTCGCGGTGCCCGGCAACAAAAAAACCCCCCGTGGTACGGGAGGTTTGCGCACGTGGCGGGTGAGCCGCGTGCGCTAGCCGATAATGAGCCGGGACTGCATCACGCGCGCCATCATGCCACACGCACCGTGACGCAGGCCACGACCGCCCGAGGCGTGAGGCGAGTCGTGGGGTGAGCGCCGCCCGACGCGTGGGCGGGCCCGGCCGCGGCGTGGCGGGCGCCTGTCCGCGGCGTGGGGCGGGTTCCGCACGGGCGACGGCGGGGCGCCGCCCGACGCGTGGGCGGGCCCGGCCCGCGGGAGCGGGCGCGGCGCACCGCCAAGGCGGCCGCCCGCCCGCAGCGTCAGACGAGCTGGCGCATCCAGCCGTGCTGGTCCGCCGCCCGCCCGAACTGGATGTCGGTGAGCCGGCGGTAGAGCCCCTCGGTGACGGGGCCCGGGCCGCCGTCGCCGACCGTGACGTCGAACCCCTCGCCCGCGAGCCGGCCGATGGGCGTCACCACGGCGGCCGTGCCGCACGCGAAGACCTCACGGACCTCGCCGCTGCGGATGCCGGCGAGCAGGTCGGCGAGCGGGATCTGCGTCTCGGCGACGTCGCAGCCGTCCTCGGCGAGGAGCTGGAGGATCGACGAGCGGGTGACCCCCTCGAGGATGGAGCCGGTGAGGGCCGGGGTGCTCACGCGCCCGTCCGCCCCGACGACGAAGACGTTCATGCCGCCGAGCTCCTCGAGGTTCGCACCGGTGGCGGCGTCGAGGAAGCACACCTGGTCGAAGCCGTGGGCGTGCGCGGCCTGCTGCGGCAGCAGGCTCGCCGCGTAGTTGCCGCCGAACTTCGCGGCGCCGGTGCCACCGGGACCCGCGCGGTGGTAGTCCTGCGCGACCCAGATCGAGACCGGCTGGAAGCCGTGCGCGAAGTACGGGCCGACCGGAGAGGCGATGACGACGTAGTCGTAGACGTGCGAGGGACGCACGCCGAGGAACGGCTCGGTGGCGATCATGAAGGGCCGCAGGTACAGGCTGGCGCCGTCGCTGGCGGGCACCCACTCGAGGTCGGTCTCCACGAGCGCGGTGAGGGAGCCGAGGAAGTCGGCGACCGGGAGCTCGGGCATGGCCAGGCGCCGCGCGGATGCGGCGAACCGGCGCGCGTTGACCTCGGGGCGGAAGGACCACACCGACCCGTCGGAGTGCCGGTAGGCCTTGAGCCCCTCGAAGATCTCCTGCGCGTAGTGGAGGACGGACGCCGCGGGGGACAGCTGCAGCGGCGCGAACCGTTCGACGCGGTGCGCGTGCCACTGGGCGTCCGGCGTCCACGTCGCGCGGGCCATGTGGTCGGTGAACGTCACGCCGAAGCGCAGGTCCGCCAGCGCCGTCGCGCGCTCCTCGGAGGTGCACGGGCTCGAGCTGGGCAGGACGGTGTAGGCCGCCCCGGCGTCGACGACGTCCGGCTGGGTGCTCATCTCATGGCCTCCGTTCACGGTGTACTGGGATGACCGTAGCCGTACGACGGCGCCGGGTGCACCGGCACGGCGTCAGACGGCTGCGGCGAGCGCGTCCCCGACCTCGGCGGTGCTCCGTACCGCGGTGCCACGCGCGGCGAGGTCCGCCGCGACGGCGGTCTCGATGCGGCGCGCCTCGTCGGCGAGGCCCAGGTGCTCGAGCATGAGCGCCACCGACAGGACGGCGGCCGTCGGGTCCGCCTTGCCCTGGCCGGCGATGTCCGGGGCGGACCCGTGGACCGGCTCGAACATGCTCGGCGTCGTGCGGTCGGGGTTGACGTTCCCCGACGCGGCAAGCCCGATGCCGCCGGTGATCGCCGCGGCGAGGTCGGTGACGATGTCCCCGAAGAGGTTGTCGGTGACGATGACGTCGAAGCGCGACGGGTTCGTCACCAGGTAGATCATCGCCGCGTCGACGTGGACGTAGTCGACCGTGACGTCGGGGAAATCGGCGCCGACCGCCTCGACCGTGCGCCGCCACAGGTGGCCCGCGTGGACGAGGACGTTGTGCTTGTGGACAAGGGTGAGCTGCTTGCGGGGCCGGGCCGTCGCCCGCGCGAAGGCGTCACGGACGACGCGCTCGACGCCGAAGGCGGTGTTGACGCTCACCTCGTTGGCGACCTCGTGCGGGGTCCCGACGCGGATCGCGCCACCGTTGCCGACGTAGGGGCCCTCGGTCCCCTCGCGCACGACGACGAAGTCGACCTCGCCGGGCGCGGCGAGCGGCGTCGCGACGCCGGGGAACAGCCGGGAGGGGCGGAGGTTGACGTAGTGGTCGAGCGCGAAGCGGAGCTTGAGGAGCAGCCCGCGTTCGAGCACCCCGCTGGGCACGCCCGGGTCGCCGACGGCGCCGAGGAGGATCGCGTCGTGGCCGCGGATGGCCTCGAGGTCGGCGTCGGGGAGGGTCTCCCCGGTGCGGTGCCAGCGCGCCGCACCCAGGTCGAAGGGCGTGGTCCGCACGGTCGTGCCGGAGCCGGCGAGGACCGCGTCGAGCACCTTGAGGCCCTCGGCCGTCACCTCCGGACCGATCCCGTCGCCCGCCACCACTGCCACATCGATGCTGCGCGTCATGCGGTGATGCTAGGCGGGCGTCCCAGTGCGCGGGACGCCCATCTCAGGATGCGACCGGTGCCGGGGCGTCCTCCCGCGGAGCCTTCGGGTCGAGGAGCCGGAAGCGCTCGAGCACGACTGGCATGTCCTCGGCGAGCGTGCGGCCCACGGCGCGGGCCACGTCGCCGAAGAGGCGGGTGTGGGCGGCCCGCCAGTCCTCGAGGGACCCCTCCCCCTCCGCCCGGGCGTGCTCGGCGTCGACCGCGTCGAACGGCACGACGTCGACGGCGGTGGTGACGATGAGGGCGCGCGGGCGCCCGCTGCCGTCGAGGATGATGGAGAGGTCGCCGACGGCGGGAAGCGGGGCGTCGGCCTCCTCGTACTCCCACTGCGCCGACGTCGTCGCCGTCTTGTTCCCGGCCAGCACGAGGTCGAGGAGCGCGTCGGCCTCCTCGGGCGTGCCGCCGAAGGCCCAGGCCGGCGGGACGACGTTGCTCAGCGGCGCCTGGCCGATGATGACGTCGAGCCGGTTGATGCCGGCCCGCTTACGGGTGAGCTGCCAGTACGCCTCGATCACCGCGTCCTGGTCGGCGTCCGTCCCCTCCGCCGCGGCGGGACCACCGAGGTCCTCCCCGTCGAGGGGCCCACCGTCGGCCTGGGTGGCATCGCCGTCGTACGCGTCCGGTCGTGCTGCGTCGTCGTCCATGGGGTGAGTCTGGCAGGTGCGCCCGGCGGGCGGGACGACCGCGGCCGCTCTCGGCGCCGCACCGGACGTCCGGGCCTCCCGGACAGGGCGCCTTCCCTCCGGGGCGCCTAGGCTCGTGGTGACCGTTCTCCCTCGCGACGAAGGACACGCCATGAGCAGCCAGCTGCCGCCGCCCCCGCCCGGTGGGGAGCCGCCCACCGGGGACGACCCGTACCGCTCGGCCTCGGGCGGGTACCCGCCGGCGGGCTCGGGCTCCGGGTACGGCACCCAGCCCGGCGGCTACGGCACGCCCTACGGCGGCACCCCCTCGGGCGGGTACTCCGACCCCTCAAGCGGGTACGGCGCGCCCACGGGCGGCTACGAGCCCGGGTACAGCGCGCCCTACGGCGGGTCCCAGCCTGGAACCCCGCCTGCCGGCAGCGACGAGCGGACCATCGCGGTGCTCACGCACCTGTCGCCGCTCATCGCCATGGTCTTCAGCGCCGGGTTCCTTGGCTTCGTGGCGCCGCTCGTCCTGTGGTTCCTCTTCAAGGACCGCAGCCCCCTGGTGCGCAACGCGGCGGCGAGCTCGTTCAACTTCAACATCAGCGTGTGGGTCGCCACCATCGCGGGCTGGATCTGCTTCGTCACCCTGCTGCTCATCCCGGTCGCCATCGTCCTGTGGATCGGCGCGTTCCTCCTGCAGGTCGTCTTCTCCATCAAGGGCGCGATGAGCGCGCGCCGCGGCGAGGCGTACCGCTACCCCCTCCAGGTGCCGATCCTCACCTGACCGCGGCCCGCCGCGCCGGGCGCCTGGCGCGGCCCTCCACGGCCGGCACCAGCACCAGCACAGACGACGACGCCGCCCCGCGACCAGCGGGGCGGCGTCGTGCGTGGGGGCTGAGCGGTCAGCGACGGGGCTGGTCGCTCAACGACCGAAGTCGGCGACCGGGGTCAGCGACCCGCGCTGCCCTCGGTGTAGTCGCTGTCCTTGGTCTCGACCCAGGCGAAGAGCTTGCGCAGCTCGCGGCCGGTGGCCTCGATGGGATGCGCCTCGCCCTTGGCGCGCAGCTCGGCGAACTCCGGCGCCCCGGCGTCCTGGTCGTTGATGAACCGCTCGGCGAAGGCCCCGGACTGGATGTCGCCCAGGACGGCCTTCATGTTCTCCTTCACCTCGGGCGTGATGACCCGGGGTCCGGAGACGTAGTCGCCGTACTCGGCCGTGTCGGAGACCGACCAGCGCTGCTTGGCGATGCCGCCCTCGTACATGAGGTCGACGATGAGCTTGAGCTCGTGGAGCACCTCGAAGTAGGCGACCTCGGGCTGGTAGCCCGCCTCGGTGAGCGTCTCGAACCCGTACTGGACGAGCTGGCTGGCGCCGCCGCACAGGACGGCCTGCTCGCCGAAGAGGTCGGTCTCGGTCTCCTCGGTGAAGGTCGTCTTGATGCCGGCGGCGCGCAGGCCGCCGATCGCCTTGGCGTAGCTCAGCGCGAGCTCCCACGCCTGCCCCGACTCGTCGCGCTCGACGGCGACGATGACGGGCACGCCGCGGCCGGCCTCGTACTCGCGGCGGACGAGGTGGCCCGGGCCCTTGGGGGCGACCATGACGACGTCGTGACCCGGGGCCGGGTCGATGTAGCCGAAGCGGATGTTGAAGCCGTGCGCGAAGAGCAGCGCGGCGCCGTCCTTGAGGTTCGGCGCGATGTGCTCGGCGTAGATGGAGCGCTGCGCCTGGTCGGGCGCGAGGATGACGACGACGTCCGCCGCGGCCACCGCCTCGTCGATACCGGCGACCTTGAGGCCCTGCTCCTCGGCCTTGGCCCACGACCGGCTGCCCTCACGGAGGCCGACGGTGACGTCGACGCCGGAGTCGCGGAGGTTGAGGGCGTGGGCGTGCCCCTGGCTGCCGTAGCCGATGACGGCGACCTTCTTCGACGCGATGATCGACAGGTCGGCGTCATCGTCGTAGTACAGCTCAGCCACAGTGGTTCTCCCTGGTGTTGGTGGTGATGGGTAAGACGAGGCTCAGGCGCTGCGTAGCCGCTCGAGCGCGCGGTCGGTCATCGACCGCGGGCCGCGGGCGATCGCGACCGTACCGGACTGGACGATCTCCCGGATGCCGTGCGGCTCGAGCGCCGTGAGCAGCGCGTCGAGCTTGCCGTGGGCGCCCGTGGCCTCGATGGTGACGGCCTCCGGGCTCACGTCCACGACGTGCGCCCGGAACAGCTCGACGACCTGGAGGACCGCGGTCCGCGAGGCGTCGTCGGCGCGGACCTTGACGAGGAGCAGCTCGCGCTGGACCGATGCCTCGGGCTCGAGCTCGACGATCTTCAGCACGTTGATGAGCTTGTTGAGCTGCTTGGTCACCTGCTCGAGCGGCAGCTCGGCGGCGTCGACGACGACGGTGATCCGGGAGATCTCCGGGTGCTCCGTCGGCCCCACGGCGAGCGAGTGGATGTTGAACGCGCGGCGCGCGAAGAGGGCGGAGACCCGCGTGAGGACGCCGGGCTTGTTCTCCACGAGGACGGAGAGGGTGTGTCGGGTGCTCATCGTCGCGTCCCTTACTCGTCGCGGTCCCACGCGGGGGTCATTCCCCGCGCGTACTGGATGTCGTCGTTGCTCACGCCGGCGGCGACCATCGGCCACACCATGGCGTCGCGGCTGACGACGAAGTCGACGACGACGGGCTGGTCGTCGATCTCCATCGCCCGCTTGATCGTCGCGTCGATGTCCGCCGTCGTCTCGCACCGCAGCCCGACGCAGCCGTAGGCCTCGGCGAGCTTGACAAAGTCGGGGATCCGCCGCGTCTCGTGGCCGGTGTTGAGGTCGGTGTTGGAGTACCGCGAGTCGTAGAACAGCGTCTGCCACTGGCGGACCATGCCGAGCGAGGAGTTGTTGATGACGGCGACCTTGATCGGGATGCCCTCGAGCGCGCAGGTGGCGAGCTCCTGGTTGGTCATCTGGAAGCAGCCGTCGCCGTCGATCGCCCACACCGTCCGGTCGGGCTCGCCCACCTTGGCGCCCATGGCCGCGGGGACCGCGTAGCCCATGGTGCCGAGGCCGCCCGAGTTGAGCCAGCTGTTGGGCCGCTCGTAGCGGATGAACTGCGCCGCCCACATCTGGTGCTGCCCCACGCCCGCGACGTAGATCGCCTCCGGGCCGACGATCTCGCCGATCCGGCTGATGACGTGCTGCGGGGCCGCGTGCCCGTCGGCGGTGGGCGTCCACCCCAGCGGGTACGTCGAGCGGAGGTCGTCCAGGCGGTGCCACCACGCCCCGAGGTCGGGCTTGCCGTGCTGGGCGTGCGCGTGACCGAGCTCGACGACGAGGTCGGCGATGACCTCCTTGAGGTCACCGACGATCGGCACGTCGGCCGTGCGGTTCTTGGAGATCTCCGCCGGGTCGATGTCGGCGTGGATGACCGTCGCGTTGGGCGCGAAGCTGGAGAGCTGGCCGGTCACCCGGTCGTCGAACCGGGCGCCGAGCGTGATGAGCAGGTCGGCCTGCTGCAGGGCGGCGACGGCGGCCACGGTGCCGTGCATCCCGGGCATGCCGAGGTGCTGCGGGTGGGAGTCGGGCAGGGCGCCGCGGGCCATGAGGGTGGTGACCACGGGGGCGCCGGAGGCGTCGGTGAGCTGGCGCAGCTCCGCGGAGGCGCCGGAGCGGATGACGCCGCCGCCCACGTAGAGCACCGGGCGCCGGGCGGTGGCGATGAGCCGGGCGGCCTCGCGCACCTGGCGGGCGTGGGGCTTGGCCACGGGCCGGTAGCCCGGCAGGTCGAGCTCGACCGGCCAGCGGAACGTCGTCGGGGCCTGCTGGGCGCTCTTGGCGATGTCGACGAGGACGGGGCCCGGGCGCCCGGTGGAGGCGATGTGGAACGCCTCGGCGATGCGGGCGGGGATGTCGTCCGCGTCGGTGACGAGGAAGGAGTGCTTCGTCACCGGCATGGTCGCCCCGACGATGTCCGCCTCCTGGAAGGCGTCCGTGCCGATCGCGGAGGCACCCACCTGGCCCGTGATGGCGACGATGGGGATGGAGTCCATGTTGGCGTCGGCCAGGGCGGTGATGAGGTTCGTCGCGCCCGGGCCGGAGGTCGCCATGCAGACCCCGACGCGTCCGGTCGCCGCCGCGTAGCCGGTGGCCGCGTGGCCGGCGCCCTGCTCGTGACGCACGAGGATGTGCCGCAGGCGCGTGGAGTCGAAGAGCGGGTCGTACGTGGGCAGGATCGCCCCGCCGGGGATGCCGAAGATGACCTCGGCGCCGACCTCCTCCAGCGAGCGGACGATGCTCGCCGCCCCGCTGACCTTCTCGGTCACCGACGCCGGTACGTCCACCGCCACCGGTGCGGGGTGGACGGATGGGCGCGGCGTGGACCGCGGCGGCGCGGGGACTGGTCCCTTGGCCATCGGGAGCCTCCTGGTCGTTGGGGTGCGCGGGTGACGCGCGGGCAGTGCAGGGTGGGGCATGAAAAAACCCTCCGCCCCGGGGGTGCGAAGGGATGCGCGCAGTGTGCCGGTTCAGTGACCGGCGGCTGCGCGCTAGTGAAGTACGAGGTGCTGCATGTCACCCATGCTAGCCCTCCGGGGGCGTCCTCCAAGCCGCAGCCGCTCCCGTCTCACATCGTGGATCACGTGCCCAGCATTCAGACACGGGAGCGGGCGATGTTCCCCCCCGACCGCTCCCCCGCGCGAGACGGGAGGGAACATCCGATCGGCGCGGGACGTTGCCGTGGCATGCGCGCCATCCACGCCACCGCCGCCGGTGGCCCCGAGGTCCTCTCCGTCGTCGACCTGCCGGACCCGGTCCCGGGACCGCGCGACCTCCTCGTCGAGGTGGCGGCGGCAGGGGTCAACTTCATCGACACCTACCAGCGCGGCGGCGTCTACCCCATGCCCTTCCCGCACGTCCCGGGGAGCGAGGGCGCCGGGCGCGTGCTCGCGACCGGCGACGCCGTCACGGACTTCTCCCCCGGCGACGCCGTCGCGTGGGCGGCCGCCCCGGGCAGCTACGCCGACCAGGTCCTCGTGCCGGCCGACGTCGCGCTCCCCGTGCCCGCGGGCCTCGACCTCGTCACGGCGGCGGCCCTCCCGCTCCAGGGCATGACGGCCCACTACCTGGTCACGTCCACCTACCCCGTGCAGGACGGAGACGACGTGCTCGTCCACGCCGCGGCCGGAGGCGTGGGCCTGCTCCTCACCCAGATGGCCACCGCACGCGGGGCGCGGGTCATCGGCACGGTGTCGACCCTCGAGAAGGAGGTCCTCGCCCGCGAGGCGGGGGCGCAGGAGGTCATCCGGTACACCGAGCTCGACGACCTCGACACCGAGCTGCCCGCCCAGGTGCGAGAGCTCACCGGGGGCCGTGGGGTCCACGTGGTCTACGACGGCGTCGGGCGGACCACCTTCGACGCCTCGCTCGCCTCGCTGCGCCGCCGCGGGATGCTCGTCCTCTTCGGCGGCTCGAGCGGCCAGGTGCCGCCGGTGGACCTCCAGCGGCTCAACCGCGCGGGTTCCGTCTATGTCACCCGCCCCACGCTCGGGCACTACACCGCCGACCGGGCCGAGCTGCTGTGGCGGGCCGAGGAGGTGTTCGGCGCCGTCGTCGCGGGCCGGCTGCGGGCCCGGGTCGGTGCGACGTTCCCGCTCGCCGAGGCGGCCGAGGCCCACCGCGCGCTCGAGGGCCGGGCCACCACCGGCAAGGTGCTCCTCCTGACCTGACCGCCTCAGCCGGGCGTCGGAGGCTGGGTGCCCCCGGGCGCGGTCTCGCGGTCACGCCCGTTCGACGGGGAGCCAGAGCTCCGGCGGGCGACCGCCGCGCCCGACCACCACGCTCGGGGCCGGGATCAACGCATCGGCGCTCTTGACCGTCCCTCCGTCACGCTGCAGCCTGAAGCCCCGTCCTGCCGGAGGCACCCATGGGCAAGCTGGTCTACGCCGCCAACACCTCGCTCGACGGCTTCCTCGAGGACGAGACCGGCTCCTTCGACTGGTCCGTGCCCGACGAGGAGGTGCACGCGTTCTGGAACGCGCACGAACGGGGCATCGGCACGTCGCTCTACGGACGCCGCATGTACGAGACGATGCGCGTCTGGGAGGACGACGACTGGCTGACGGGAGAACCCGCCGTCGTCCGCGAGTACGCCGAGATCTGGCGTGACGCCGACAAGGTCGTCTACTCCTCGACGCTCGAGGAGGTGTCGACGGCGCGGACGAGGATCGAGCGCCGGTTCGAGCCCGAGGCCGTGCGACAGCTCAAGGAGGCCTCCCGCTCAGACCTGAGCATCGGCGGGGCGACCATCGGGGCCGAGGCCTTCCGCCACGGGCTGGTCGACGAGTGCGTGCTGCTCCTGTGCCCTGTGGTCGTGGGCGGCGGCAAGCCGGCGCTGCCCCGGGGCGTACGACTCGACCTCGAGCTGCTGGACCACCGACGGTTCGGCAACGGTGTCATCTACGTGCGGCACGCGGTGCGGAACGCCGCCTGACGCCGTGCGCCGCGCGGCGGGCGGCGTCCTCGTCGAGGTCGGCGGCAGCGGCACCCGGACGGTGCCCGAGGGCGGCCGGACGCGATCGCCCGGCCGCCCCTGGCCTCTTACTCGAGGATGGCGCCGCGGGAGGCCGACTGGACGAGCTTCGTGTACTTGGCCAGCACGCCGCGCGTGTAGCGCGGGGGCAGCGGCTCCCAGTCGACGGCGCGCTCCGCGAGCTCCTCGGCCGGGACGAGCAGGTCGAGCGTCTTGTTCGCCACGTCGAGGCGGATCCGGTCGCCGTCGCGGACGAACGCGATGGGGCCGCGGTCGACCGCCTCCGGGGCGACGTGCCCCACGCACAGGCCGGTGGTGCCGCCGGAGAACCGCCCGTCGGTGAGGAGCAGGACGTCCTTGCCGAGCCCGGCGCCCTTGATGGCGCCGGTGATGGCGAGCATCTCGCGCATCCCCGGGCCGCCCTTGGGACCCTCGTAGCGGATGACGACGACGTCGCCGGCAGCGATCGTGCCGTCCTCGAGGGCGTCCATCGCGGCGCGCTCACGCTCGAAGACGCGGGCCGTGCCCTCGAAGACGTCGGAGTCGAAGCCCGCGGACTTGACGACGGCCCCCTCGGGGGCGAGCGACCCGCCGAGGATCGTGATGCCGCCGGTCTTGTGGATCGGGTTGTCGAGCGCGCGCAGGATCTTGCCGTCGGCGTCGGGCGGGTTGATGCTCTCGAGGTTCTCGGCGACGGTCTTGCCCGTCACCGTGAGGCAGTCGCCGTTGAGGAGGCCGGCGTCGAGGAGCGCCTTCATGACGACGGGGACGCCGCCGATGCGGTCGACGTCGTTCATCACGTACCGGCCGAACGGCTTGAGGTCGCCGAGGTGCGGGACGCGGTCGGCGATGCGGCTGAAGTCGGCCAGCGTGAGGTCGACGTCGGCCTCGTGGGCGATCGCGAGGAGGTGGAGGACGGCGTTGGTCGAGCCGCCGAACGCCATGACGACGGCGATCGCGTTCTCCAGCGACTCCTTGGTGATGATGTCGCGGGCCGTGATGCCCTGGCGCAGCAGCTCGACGACGGCCTCGCCGCTGCGGTGCGCGAACATGTCGCGGCGACGGTCGGCCGACGGGGGCGCCGCCGAGCCGGGCAGCGACATCCCCATGGCCTCCGCGACCGAGGCCATGGTGTTGGCGGTGTACATGCCGCCGCACGCACCCTCGCCGGGGCAGATGGCACGCTCGATGCGGTCGAGGTCGCCCTTGCTCATGAGCCCGCGCGAGCAGGCGCCGACGGCCTCGAAGGCGTCGATGAGGGTGACGTCCTTCTCCGTGCCGTCCTCGAGCTTGACCCAGCCCGGCATGATCGTTCCGGCGTAGAGGAAGACGCTCGCGAGGTCGAGCCGCGCGGCGGCCATGAGCATGCCCGGGAGCGACTTGTCGCAGCCGGCGAGGAGGACCGAGCCGTCGAGGCGCTCGGCCTGCATGACGGTCTCGACCGAGTCGGCGATGACGTCACGGGAGACGAGGGAGAAGTGCATGCCCTCGTGGCCCATGGAGATGCCGTCGGAGACGGAGATCGTGCCGAACTGGAGGGGGTAGCCCCCGCCGGCGTGCACGCCCTCCTTGGCCCCCTGGGCCAGACGGTCGAGCGAGAGGTTGCACGGCGTGATCTCGTTCCACGAGCTGGCGATGCCGATCTGGGGCTTGACCCAGTCGTCGTCGCCCATGCCGACCGCGCGGAGCATGCCGCGCGAGGCGGTCGCCTCGATACCGTCCGTGACCTGGCGGCTGCGGGGCTTGATGTCGGGACCGGACGGCGTAGTCATGACCGGAGTCTAGATCTCGTCACGGGGCGGGCGGCGCCTCGCCCGCGAACCGAGACCGGCACGCGAACGGGCCCCGCCACCGGTGGGTGGCGGGGCCCGTTCGGTTGTTCCCCGTGCAGGTGCGCGTCCGCTAGCGGACGCGGACCGCCCGACGCCGGCCCGTCAGCGCCGCGAGCGTGCCGGCACCGAGCAGGGCGAGCGCGGCGAGCAGCGACAGCGCCGCCCCGTCCACGCCGGTGTTCGGCAGCTGGCCGCCGCCGGGGGCGGTCGGTGCGGTCGGGACCACGGTCGGCTCCGCGGTCGGCTCCGACGGCGCCGGGGTAGGCACCTCGGTCGGCTGCTCCGTCGGCACCTCGGTGGGCTGCTCCGTCGGCTCCTCAGGGACCTCGACGGCCGGCCCGGCCGGTCCCGCCCAGAAGAGCGCGGCGGCGAGGTCGGTAAACATCCCGCGCGGGTGCGTGCGGAACGTCGGGTAGGTCCCGAAGAGGAACGCCTGCGAGCCCGCGTCGGTGACGGCGGAGACCGCGACCGGCTGGCCGGCGGCGTCGGCCGGTCCGGCGGCGTCGTCGGCGCTCACCCAGTGCCCGCTGATCAGCGGGTTCTCGGTGTACGCCTGCTCGACGGTCACGTCGTCGCCGAGCTCGGTGAAGAAGGCCGGGCGGTAGACGAACGCCTCGCCGCTCGCGGTGGCCGCGAGGACGCCGTCCTCGACCGTCGTCACGCTGACGATGCCGTTGGCGCTACGCGGGCCGGAGACGACGCCGACGTCGAACAGGTCGAAGTCCGTCGCCAGCGCGGCGCCGGCCGCGTCGCGACCGACGAAGCCCTTGCCGGCGTCGAGGTAGGCCTGGACCTCGGCCTGACCGGCCTCCTGACCCGCCTCGAACTGCAGCGGAGCACCGAGCCAGAGCACGTCGACGTCGTCGAGGTCGACGCTGCCGTCGGCGAGCCCGGCCGCGGTGACGCGGACAGGCTCGTCGAAGCCGAGCTCGGTGAGCGTGAGGTAGTCCTCGCCGGCGTACGCCGCCGAGGAGGTGTAGCCGACGGTGAGGTCGGCGACGCCCTCGACGTCGGGGCCGGTGAGCTCCGCCTCGTGGGCGGCGTCGAGGCGCACGCCGTGCGCGAGCGCCACCTCGCCGGCGAGCTCGGCGTCGTCGGGTCCGACGACGTAGCGCGCGTCGCCGACGGCGCTCACGATGACGCCGCGGTCCAGCATCTCGTTGAGCGCCTGGACCTCGGCAACGCCCGCGGCGTTCAGTGCGAGGTATCCCCCGTGATCCGGAACGGTGCCGGTCGGCGCGGGCGCCTCGACGAGCGTGGTCGCGACGCCGAGCGCCGGGTCCTCGGTGCTGCCGACGGCGTCGACCTGGGCGCCCCAGAGCAGGCCGAGGCTCCAGGCGGAGATGTCGTACATCTCGGGGACGCGGTCGCTGATGTCCGTGCCGTCCGCGAGGAGGACGTTGGCCAGGCCGCGCAGCGGCTGGTGCATGTCGACGACGTACGAGCCCGCCGCGTACTCGGTCCCCCCGGCGGTGAAGGCCGCGTCGGCGACTCCCACCTCGACGCCGTGGGCGAGGAGCATCTCCACGAGCGTGGCGACGTCGGTCTCGGACTCCTGCGCCTCACCCGCGGGGATGACGTACGCCCGGGGGAAGTCGGTGCCGGTGACATCGGCGACGTCCCACTCGGCCGCCCACTCGTCGGGGCCGGGGTAGTCGGCCGCATCCGGGTTGGCCGGGATCTCCACGAGCGGCTCGCCAGCCGCACCGCGACGGAAGATCTCGATCTGGTTCCGGAGGATCTCGTCACGGTTGGTGTCGACGTACTCGAGGGTGCTGTTGATGACCTCCGCGCCGACGGTCGTGTTCACCAAGGTCCGGCGGGCGTTCTCCGCGGGGACATCGGCGGGGTCCACGCCCCGTACGTCGCGGCCGAGGGGCAGCTCGACGGTGTAGGAGATCGCGCCCTGGAACTGGACGTACTGGGCGGTGAAGATCGGCGGCCAGCCGTCCCACCCGGACGGGGTGTCGCGGTAGGGGATGAGGATGCCGCCGGCGTCGGTGAGCGGGTTGCCCTCGACGTCGGCGTCGACGACCTGGTCCTCGATGTAGAGCGCCGCGGCGTACGCGTGCGGCATGAGGAGGTCGTGGTCGTAGTTCTCACCCTGCGGCGGGCCGGTGGGCTCCACCTGGAGGATGTCGGTGTAGCCGTGGAGGTCGACGAAGAAGACCGGCTGCAGGTCGCCGGTGAGGTCGCGGACGAGCGCCGTCTCCGGGGTGGTGTTGGTGATGAAGTCCCGGTTGGGGTCGAGGTTGAGCGCCGTCGCGCGCGTCCCGCGGACGCGGCCGTCGGGGTTGTTCGTCACCGTGAAGTACAGGCGGTGGTTCTCGACGAGGCGGGTGGCCTCCTCGTCGCCGGCCTCGACGCCGGTGAGCAGCGCGGTGATGTAGGCGAGGGTGGCGTCGGCGCCCTCCCACTCGTTGCCGTGGATGTTGCCGTTGAACCACACGGGCGCCTTGTAGCCCTCGAGCAGGGCGGGGTCGGCCGCGGCGGCCGCAGCGTCGTGCTTGATGGCGTCGCGCCAGGCGTCCTGCTGCGCGCTCTCGGCAGCGGTCTCGGGGGCGGTCACCGTCACGAGGTAGATCTCGCGCCCCTCGGTGGACTCACCGACCACCTCGGTGGAGACGAGGTCGCTCTGCGCGGCAAGGGCGTTGAGGACCGGCGCGATCGCGTGGTAGGCGATCGCCCCGCGCCCGATGGAGGCGTCGGCGGGGTCCGCGGCCGGCACCGTCAGCGGCGCCGATCGCGGGTAGGGCGCGCCGTCGTCGTCGGGGACCGACGGCAGCACCACAGTGGGGGCAAGCGATGCGGGAGCCGCAACCGCGGGTGCGTGGCCGGCAAGCGCCGGGACCGCGCCGGCCGGGGCTGCTGCCGTCGTCACCAGCGCAGTGGCGGTGACGAGGGCGCACAGCGCACCGGGTCGTCGAACGTGCATGGTCGTCCTTCCGGAAAGGAGGGTGGGGAGGTGTCGCGTCAGGCCGCGCCCGGCGAAGCCGGACGCTGATCTGAGGTGAGGAGCGCCGTCCTGGCGCGGTGGCCCGTGAACGGCGGGGTGGTGCACCCTCCGAGGAAGGCGCGGCGGCGATGTCACGCAGGTGGGGAGCGGCACGGAGGTACACGCGCCCGACGCTTGGGTACGCCGCCACCTGGGACGGCGCCTTCCCCGGCGTCAGGGGCCCATGGAGTCTCCGGCTCTTGTCCTCGAGGAGCGCGCAGCGCGCTAGATCACATGTGATCACACACGCATTGCACGGACGTTACCGTGACCGGGTACCGAGACGACAGGTCCCGCTCTCTCCTCGCTGAGAGAAGCCCTGAGATCCGCCGACACAGGGAGCGCGGCTCCACGATCCCCCTCGGGGTCGAACCAACGGCGCTGGGAGAGCCCCTGAGCCGGCCGCGACACCGCAAGCGCTGCGGCACCCGGGCACGACAAAGGGCCGCAACCGAGAGGTTGCGGCCCTGAGCCATGACGCAGATATGGGCCGCAACCTGGTGGTTGCGGCCCATACCCTCAATGGGTGTTCGGCGGTGTCCTACTCTCCCACGCGGTCTCCCACGCAGTACCATCGGCGCTGAAGGGCTTAGCTTCCGGGTTCGGAATGGGACCGGGCGTTTCCCCTTCGCTATGACCGCCGTAACTCTATGGAGATATGCCGCCCCATCCACCGCGCCCCGTGGGGGGCGTGGATGGGTGGTGCGTATCTCGGGAACCGTACAGTGGACGCATGCGCATTGATCTTGTTGTTTGTGTCAAGTTGTCGGCCAATTAGTACCGGTCAGCTCCACGGGTCTTTAGTCCCCGCTTCCACGTCCGGCCTATCAACCCAGTGTTCTGCTGGGGGCCTTCCCGCCCGTAGGCGGTGGAAACCTCATCTTGAAGCAGGCTTCCCGCTTAGATGCTTTCAGCGGTTATCCCTTCCGAACGTAGCCAACCAGCCGTGCTCCTGGCGGAACAACTGGCACACCAGAGGTTCGTCCGTCCCGGTCCTCTCGTACTAGGGACAGGTCTTCTCAAGTTTCCTGCGCGCGCAGCGGATAGGGACCGAACTGTCTCACGACGTTCTAAACCCAGCTCGCGTACCGCTTTAATGGGCGAACAGCCCAACCCTTGGGACCTACTCCAGCCCCAGGATGCGACGAGCCGACATCGAGGTGCCAAACCATGCCGTCGATATGGACTCTTGGGCAAGATCAGCCTGTTATCCCCGGGGTACCTTTTATCCGTTGAGCGACGGCGCTTCCACAAGCCACCGCCGGATCACTAGTTCCGACTTTCGTCCCTGCTCGACCTGTCAGTCTCACAGTCAAGCTCCCTTGTGCACTTGCACTCGCCACCTGATTGCCAACCAGGCTGAGGGAACCTTTGAGCGCCTCCGTTACATTTTAGGAGGCAACCGCCCCAGTTAAACTACCCACCAGGCACTGTCCCTGATCCGGATTACGGACCGAGGTTAGATGTCCAGAACGACCAGAGTGGTATTTCAACGTTGACTCCACCATCACTGGCGTGACGGCTTCACAGTCTCCCACCTATCCTACACAAGCCGTACCGAACACCAATACCAAGCTATAGTAAAGGTCCCGGGGTCTTTCCGTCCTGCTGCGCGTAACGAGCATCTTTACTCGTAATGCAATTTCGCCGAGTTCGCGGTTGAGACAGCGGAGAAGTCGTTACGCCATTCGTGCAGGTCGGAACTTACCCGACAAGGAATTTCGCTACCTTAGGATGGTTATAGTTACCACCGCCGTTTACTGGGGCTTAAATTCTGAGCTTCGCCCCGAAGGGCTGACCCGTCCTCTTAACCTTCCAGCACCGGGCAGGCGTCAGTCCGTATACATCGTCTTGCGACTTCGCACGGACCTGTGTTTTTAGTAAACAGTCGCTTCTCCCTGGTCTCTGCGGCCCTCAAAGGCTAGCCAGCAAGTGGCTTCACCCCTCAGGCCCCCCTTCTCCCGAAGTTACGGGGGCATTTTGCCGAGTTCCTTAACCACGATTCTCTCGATCGCCTTGGTATACTCTACCTGACCACCTGAGTCGGTTTAGGGTACGGGCGGCTAACACCTCGCGTCGAGGCTTTTCTTGGCAGCATAGGATCACCCTGCTTCCCGCATACGCGGTCACTATCGAGCCTGAGGCTGTATGAGGTGCGGATTTGCCTGCACCTCGCCCTGCGCCCTTAGACGTGCATTGCCATTAAGCACGCGGTGGCTACCTGTCTGCGTCACCCCTGTTAATACGCTTACCTACTACCGGTTCGGGTCCCGCGCGCAGCCGGCGCCACTCCCGAAGGAGGAGACGTCGGCCTTGGGCGGTTAGCATCACCGGGCTCGGTATGGGCGGTGTTTCGCCGGTACGGGAATATCAACCCGTTGTCCATCGACTACGCCTGTCGGCCTCGCCTTAGGTCCCGACTTACCCAGGGCGGATTAGCCTGGCCCTGGAACCCTTGGTCATTCGGCGGACGGGTTTCTCACCCGTCATTCGCTACTCATGCCTGCATTCTCACTCGTGTGGGATCCACCACTGGGTCACCCCGCAGCTTCACCTCCCACACGACGCTCCCCTACCCATCCGCGCCCCTGAACACCCATCAAGTGGGAGCTAGGGTATTGCGCGAATGCCACAGCTTCGGCGGTATGCTTGAGCCCCGCTACATTGTCGGCGCAGAATCACTTGACCAGTGAGCTATTACGCACTCTTTCAAGGGTGGCTGCTTCTAAGCCAACCTCCTGGTTGTCTGTGCAACTCCACATCCTTTCCCACTTAGCATACGCTTAGGGGCCTTAGCTGGTGGTCTGGGCTGTTTCCCTCTCGACTACGAAGCTTATCCCCCGCAGTCTCACTGCCACGCTCTCACTTACCGGCATTCGGAGTTTGGCTGACGTCAGTAACCTTGTAGGGCCCATCGGCCATCCAGTAGCTCTACCTCCGGCAAGAAACACGTGACGCTGCACCTAAATGCATTTCGGGGAGAACCAGCTATCACGAAGTTTGATTGGCCTTTCACCCCTACCCACAGGTCATCCCCTCAGTTTTCAACCTAAGTGGGTTCGGTCCTCCACGCGGTCTTACCCGCGCTTCAACCTGCCCATGGGTAGATCACTTCGCTTCGGGTCTAGAGCACGCGACTGTATCGCCCTATTCGGACTCGCTTTCGCTACGGCTTCCCCACACGGGTTAACCTCGCCACGTACCACTAACTCGCAGGCTCATTCTTCAAAAGGCACGCCGTCACCCCAGCTAGGGAGGCTCCGACGGGTTGTAAGCACTCGGTTTCAGGTACTATTTCACTCCCCTCCCGGGGTACTTTTCACCTTTCCCTCACGGTACTTGTCCGCTATCGGTCACTAGGTAGTATTTAGGCTTAGCAAGTGGTCTTGCCAGATTCACACGGGATTTCACGGGCCCCGTGCTACTCGGGATCCCCACACAGGAGGTGCTGCCATTTCGTCTACGGGGGTCTCACCCTCTGTGCCCGGCCTTCCCAGACCGCTCGACTATGACAGCACTTTCTCACTCCCTACCCGGTCGGCAGACCGGATTGGTGGGTCCCACAACCCCGATGATGCAACGACTGCCGTCTATCACACACCACCGGTTTAGCCTGATCCGCTTTCGCTCGCCACTACTCACGGAATATCTCTTCCTGTGGGTACTGAGATGTTTCACTTCCCCACGTTCCCTCCGCACGCCCTATATATTCAGGCGCGGGTGACTGGGCATGACCCCAGCCGGGTTTCCCCATTCGGACATCCTCGGATCACGGTTCGTTTGCCAACTCCCCGAGGCTTATCGCAGGCTACAACGTCCTTCTTCGGCTCCTAGTGCCAAGGCATCCACCGAATGCTCTTAAAAACTTGACCACATAAAGATCAAAGATGCTCGCGTCCACTGTACAGTTCTCAAGCTACGCACCGACCAACCCCGGACACCACACCCAAGGGGTGCAGCACCGGCGAAAGCGGCCACCAGGTGAAACAGCTCGAACGACCCACCACAACGGGCGGGCGCCGGCCTGTTCCCCCAGGACCCAACAGCGCACCAAGTCTGTGACGTTCCACCCATGAGCAACCACCGCACGGACATGCGCCGTACGCGTGGCCACCTGGACACCACCAGCCGAAGCTGGTAGGCGCCGGTGAAGCTCCTTAGAAAGGAGGTGATCCAGCCGCACCTTCCGGTACGGCTACCTTGTTACGACTTCGTCCCAATCGCCAGTCCCACCTTCGACGGCTCCCCCCACAAGGGTTGGGCCACCGGCTTCGGGTGTTACCGACTTTCGTGACGTGACGGGCGGTGTGTACAAGGCCCGAGAACGTATTCACCGCAGCGTTGCTGATCTGCGATTACTAGCGACTCCGACTTCATGGGGTCGAGTTGCAGACCCCAATCCGAACTGAGACCGGCTTTTTGGGATTCGCTCCACCTCGCGGTATCGCAGCCCTTTGTACCGGCCATTGTAGCATGCGTGAAGCCCAAGACATAAGGGGCATGATGATTTGACGTCATCCCCACCTTCCTCCGAGTTGACCCCGGCAGTCTCCCATGAGTCCCCACCATTACGTGCTGGCAACACAGGACGAGGGTTGCGCTCGTTGCGGGACTTAACCCAACATCTCACGACACGAGCTGACGACAACCATGCACCACCTGTACACCGACCTTGCGGGGAGCACATCTCTGCACTTTTCCGGTGTATGTCAAGCCTTGGTAAGGTTCTTCGCGTTGCATCGAATTAATCCGCATGCTCCGCCGCTTGTGCGGGCCCCCGTCAATTCCTTTGAGTTTTAGCCTTGCGGCCGTACTCCCCAGGCGGGGCACTTAATGCGTTAGCTGCGGCACGGAATCCGTGGAATGGACCCCACACCTAGTGCCCAACGTTTACGGCATGGACTACCAGGGTATCTAATCCTGTTCGCTCCCCATGCTTTCGCTCCTCAGCGTCAGTAACAGCCCAGAGACCCGCCTTCGCCACCGGTGTTCCTCCTGATATCTGCGCATTCCACCGCTACACCAGGAATTCCAGTCTCCCCTACTGCACTCTAGTCTGCCCGTACCCACTGCAAGCGCGAGGTTAAGCCTCACGTTTTCACAGCAGACGCGACAAACCGCCTACGAGCTCTTTACGCCCAATAATTCCGGACAACGCTTGCGCCCTACGTATTACCGCGGCTGCTGGCACGTAGTTAGCCGGCGCTTCTTCTGCAGGTACCGTCACCCGAAGGCTTCTTCCCTACTGAAAGAGGTTTACAACCCGAAGGCCGTCATCCCTCACGCGGCGTCGCTGCATCAGGCTTTCGCCCATTGTGCAATATTCCCCACTGCTGCCTCCCGTAGGAGTCTGGGCCGTGTCTCAGTCCCAGTGTGGCCGGTCACCCTCTCAGGCCGGCTACCCGTCGTCGCCTTGGTAGGCCTTCACCCCACCAACTAGCTGATAGGCCGCGAGCCCATCCCCAACCGATAAATCTTTCCAGGCACCCCCATGCGAAGGCACCTCATATCCGGTATTAGCCACGATTTCTCGTAGTTATCCCGAAGTCAGGGGCAGGTTACTCACGTGTTACTCACCCGTTCGCCACTGATCACCCGGAGCAAGCTCCAGGATCACCGTTCGACTTGCATGTGTTAAGCACGCCGCCAGCGTTCGTCCTGAGCCAGGATCAAACTCTCCGTAAAAAACCAACGCCAACCAGCCACCCCCGAAGGAGCACACCAGCCGACAATCCATACGAAGAAAACCCACGCCGACCCAAAGCCGACACAGGCCAATCCATGGCTAAACACCCACCACCAGGAACGGGGGTCCCCGGCATCCGGTGAGCGTTGAACCACAACAACCCCACACCAACCCCAGCCACACCCAGACGGGCACAACCACAGCCAGCATGAGACCAATTATGGCATCACAAACTTGGCACACTGTTGAGTTCTCAAGGAACAGACGCACTCCGTAGTGATCCAGTCTCAGCGACCAGACCCGCTCCCGGGGCAACCTCTTCAACTTACCCGCTTCGTCTTGGCCCTGTCAAATCCGGCGAACCGGACCGAGTGGAGCTGTTGACCTGCGGATCTCGAACCTATGATGGCACAGCGACGTCGTCGCGCACTCTCTGGGTTCGTCCGCCCGGGACCGGCCACCCGGCTCTGCGAGCCTTCTCGGTGTCCGTGCCTCCCTGGCGACATGAGAACTATAAGCAGCCGCCGGAGCGAGGGTCAAGTCGCCGCCAGGCCGCCGGATCGTTGAGATTCCGCCGATCCGGGGCGGTGGGCGCTCATCCTGTGACCGGCCGCACACGGGGGCGTCGGAGTCTGACGGAGCGTGCGCGGTTCTGTCGGCCGCGCTCCCCCTCGCCCGCCTTGCGCCCATCGTGGCCGGCCCCGTGAACGCGGCGCCCGGTCCCCGGGTGGGCGCCGCTCCCCGGGTGGGCGCCGCTCCCGGTACCTGCGCGCTGACGACGCAGGTACCGCGACGCACCGAGCCGCTGAGGTGCGCGTAGCCGCCCCCACGCCTGCTGCCCCCGCCCGAGCCCTCTCCGCCGCACCCGCGCCTCATCGCCGCTCGGCCGCCCACCCGCGCCACCCGCGCCACCGGCGCCACGGGCGCCACGGGCGCCACGGCAACGGTCCGGTCAGGCGTGCGCCTCGGCCTCGCAGACGCGGCGCACCGCTTCCGCGACGGCCTCCGCCACCCGCGGGTTGAAGACACCCGGGATGATGAACGAGGCGTTGAGCTCCTCGGGACTGACCACGCCGGCGATCGCCACGGCCGCGACGCGGAGCATCTCGTCGGTGACCTCGCGCGCGCCGGCGTCGAGCAGGCCGCGGAAGAGCCCGGGGAAGGCGAGGACGTTGTTGATCTGGTTGGGGTAGTCGCTGCGCCCCGTCGCCACGACCGTCGCGTGCGCGGCGGCGGCCAGGGGGTCCACCTCGGGGTCGGGGTTCGCCAGCGCGAAGACGATCGCGTCGGTGCTCATCGCAGCGATGTCGGACCCGTCGAGGATGTCCCCCGCACTGACCCCGATGAAGACGTCGGCGCCCGCGAGCCCCTCCCGGAGCGACCCGCTGAACCCGTCGGGGTTCGTGCTCTCGGCCAGGCGGCGCAGGTAGGGGTCGTCCGCCACGCGGCCGCAGTGCACCGCACCGAACCGGTCGAACCCCACGATGTGCCGGGCACCCTGCGCCTGGAGCAGCCGGATGATCGCGGATCCCGCGGCCCCCGTGCCCGCCACGACGATCCGGACGTCCGCCATCTCCTTGCCCACCACCCGCAGGGCGTTGAGGAGGGCCGCGAGCACGACGATCGCCGTGCCGTGCTGGTCGTCGTGGAACACGGGGATGTCGAGCTCCTCGCGGAGCCGTGACTCGATCTCGAAGCAGCGCGGCGCGGAGATGTCCTCGAGGTTGATGCCGCCGTACACCGGCGCCATCGCCTTGACGATCCTCACGATCTCGTCCGGGTCCGTGGTGTCGAGGCACACCGGCCAGGCGTCCACGCCGCCGAACTGCTTGAAGAGGGCCGCCTTGCCCTCCATCACCGGCAGGGCGGCGCTCGCACCGATGTCGCCCAGGCCCAGCACGGCCGTGCCGTCCGTGACGACGGCGACGGTGTTGCGCTTGATGGTGAGCCGGCGCGCGTCCTCCGGCCGGTCCGCGATCGCCTGGCACACCCGTGCCACCCCGGGGGTGTACGCCCGGGAGAGGTCGCGGCGGGTCCGCAGCGGCACCTTGGGGTTCACCTCGATCTTGCCGCCCAGGTGCATGAGGAACGTCGAGTCCGACACCTTGACCACCCGGACGCCGTCGAGGGCGTTGAGCGCCTCGACCACCCGGTCGCTGTGGGCGCCGTCGACGGCGTCGCAGGTGATGTCCACTAGCAGCCGGTCGGCGCCGGAGTGGGCGATGTCGACGCCCGTCAGTGACGCACCCGTCGCGGCCACCTGGGCGACGAGCTCGCTCGTCGCCCGCTGGCTGGCGGGTGTCTCTACCCGCAACGTGATCGTGTAGCTGGGGCTCGGTTGCACCATGGGCCGATCATGGCGCTCCTGCGGCCCGCTGGCACGCCGCCGCTCTGACCATCCCGGAGCACGCCCCGCGGCGGCCGCTGATGAGAGCCCTCCCGTCGTCCGTCCCTGGGCCGTTTCGGCCCCGGTCCCGTCCCACCCGCGTCGCGCGGGGTCGCGGGCGTGGCGGCACGGGCCTGCGTGCGTCGACCGCCAGTGCCCTCGCCCCACCGGGACGAGGCGCGGTGCGCTTGTGGGTGCCCGCGAACCCCACCCCACCTAGACTTCCACGCTGTGCACGACGCCGACCGCCCCGCTCTGCCGCGCGCCCACCCCCGCTGATGCCGACGACCCAGACGCGTCGCGCGATGCTCGGTGCCGCCGCGGAGGAGTTCCTCGTCCATGGCTACGCCGGGTCCTCGTTGGCGGTCATCGCCGCGCGCCTCGGGCTCACCAAGGGCGCGTTGGCGCACCACTTCCCCACCAAGGACGCCCTCGCGGCCGGGCTCATGACCATCCTGCGGCAGACGCTCGCCGATCAGGAGGCGGCCGCCCGCCGCGCGTACCCGGACAGCGGCGCCCGGGCCGTCGTCGCGCTCGTCCTCGGCATGGCGGCACGCGGGGTCGAGGACCCCCGGGTGGCAGCCTCCGTGGTACTGCTCTCGGACCGCTCGGCCCCTTCGTACGAGATCGCCGACGTCATCGCCGACTGGGTGGCCCGCATCCAGGGCCTCATCGAGCAGGGGCGCGAGCTGGGCGAGGTCGGCGGCCGGCTGAGCGCCCACGAGGTCGCGGAGCACATCCTCGTCACCGCCGTCGGGAGCGCCTTCCTCGGCTCGCGGATCTACTTCACCGACCGGGACCGCAAGCGCCTGCGGTTCATGCGCGTCACCCTCACGGCCGTCGGGGTCACCGATGCCGACGACGTGGTCGACGGCGTCCTCGCCACCCGTGCCAACGGCATGCTCACCGAGCTGCCACCGAGCATGGGGCTCAGCGCCCCGTCCTGAACCCACGTACGCCGCGAGGGGCCGACACCCGTGGTGTCGACCCCTCTGGCGCTACGTTCCCGGTGAGGCGCGAGCCCCGTCCGGTCAGTGGGTCGAGCGGGCGCGGCGGACAGCGAGCGTCGCGAGGCCGCCGACGAGCAGCACCCCTGCCGTCACCAGGAGCCCGGTCGGCTCGACGCCGGTCTGACCGAGGCGCCCCTCCGAGTCGGCCGTCTCAACCTCGGCGACCGCGTCGCCGTCGGCGCTCGGCGCCGGCGCGGCCGGGTGGGCCTTCCCCGGCTCCGTCGGGCCGCCGGGCGCAGGCCCGGTGGAGTCGCCCGTGCCCTCGGTCGAGTCGCCGGGACCCGGGACCGTCGGGTCCTCCGTGGTGGGCGCGTCGGTCGTCGGAACGTCCATGGTCGGCTCCTCGGTCGGAACGTCCGTGGTCGGCTCCTCGGTCGGAACGTCGGTCGTCGGCTCCTCGGTCGGAACGTCGGTCGTCGGCTCCTCGGTCGGAACGTCGGTCGTCGGCTCCTCCGTCGGAACGTCCGTGGTCGGCTCCTCGGTCGGAACGTCCGTGGTCGGCTCCTCGGTCGGAACGTCCGTGGTCGGCTCCTCGGTCGGGGTGTCCGGGACGCCGCCGCAGGGCAGCGCAGCGAGGAAGTCGTGGTGGTGGAGCTCGCCGCCCCCGCTGGTGCGGATGTTCTGCGCGAGCCACTGCCCGTTCGTCGTCACCCCGGAGGCGAAGTTGAGGTCCGCCCCCGGCGCCCAGACGGCACCCATCTCGAGCCCGTCGATCGTCACCTCACCGGTCACCTCCGACAGGTCGAGGAGGATGTACCGGGCGTAGGACTGGTGGACGCCGCTCTGGGCGGACCACCCCTCGAAATGGAGCGGGCCGATGGTCGTGGTACCGGCCGGGACCTTGACGACCAGGGGGGCCTCCGCCGTCGGCCTGTACCCGTCGGCCCGGTCGAGCTTGATGGTGGCCCCCGCCAGGTCGGTGTAGTCGAGGACGTTCGGCCGGTCGGTGGCGAAGCCCTCGACGAAGACGAGTCCGCCTTCGTTGCTCACCTGCACGTGGTTGGCGAGGCCGAGCTCCGGGTCGTCGAGGGTGCTCAGGCACTGGTTCGCCTGCTCGATCCCCCGCTGAATGCCGGGGAAGTACGCGGCGACGCTGCCCTGCTCCGTCTGGAGGTCAGCCACGTCGGCGCCGGCGTAGGGCACCGTCTTGAGGTCGAGGGCACCGCCGTCGGCGTTGGTCACCCGCAGGAAGTCCTGGCCGGCCGCGGGGCCGACCCCACCGCCACGCGCCGACCCGGTCAGCCCGTCGACGTCGGCGAACCGCGCGACCGCCGTCGCTGCTGGCGAGTCGGGCGCGATCATGCCCGAGGAGTCGAGGTTGGAGATGTCGAACCCGCCGGGTCCGACGAACTTGTCCGCGAGGATCCGGACGGGTGCCCCGTCGATCGACGGAACGAGGTAGTCGTGTTCGCCCGCCACGTGGTGGACCACCACGTAGCCGTTCGGGTTGGTCGTGGACACGCTCCCGAAGGCGGCGGCCGAACCCTCCAGCTCCGCGTTGCCCAGACGCAGGTCCCCGAGGGCGACGTACGTGAAGCCGTTGTTGACGGCGAAGGGGTTGACCCAGACCGGCTCCGGGGCTGCCGATGCGCCGCTCAGCGCACCCGCTGCCACGAGCACGGCCACCAGGCCGGCACTTCCTACGGCTCGCCGCTTCAGCGAGCGCGCACTATCCACCACAGATCCTCCAGCTCGAGTCGGGCGGCACGTACCCCGCGGAGGTCGCGGTGGCGCATGCCGAGCGTCGAAACAGTCGCCTAGACGCTCGTCTACTAGACGGACGTCTAGCATGAGAAATCCGCGGGGCGCGCGTCAAATCCCGATCACACCGGAGCCACGGACGCGGCCATAACCCACCGCCGGACACACCGGCGTCAGTACGATCGCGCGATGCTGATCCGCCTCGACGACGGCCGCACGCTCCAGGTCCACGACACGGGCGGCAGCGACGACGACGTCACCGTCCTCTGGCACCACGGCTCACCGCAGACCGGCGCGCTCCTCCCCCCGCTCGTCGCCGCGACGGCCGAGCGGGGCATGCGCCTCATCTCCTACGCCCGGCCCGGGTACGCCGCCTCCACCGCGGCACCGGGCCGGACGGTCGCCTCGGCGGCGGACGACGTCGTCCTGGTCCTCGACGCTCTCGGCATCGACACGGTCGCGACCGTGGGGGCCTCCGGAGGGGCCCCTCACGCCCTCGCCTGCGCCGCGCTGCTCCCCGACCGCGTGACGGCAGTAGTGAGCCTCGCCGGCCTCGCGCCGCTGCACTCGCACCCCACCTGGTCCGCCGGCATGCGCGCCGAGGGCGCGCTACGTGCCGCCCTCGAGGGCCGCGCCGCCCGGGCGCGCTACGCCGAGACCGACGAGTTCGACCCCGACAGCTTCACCGAGGGTGACTGGGCCGCCCTCGAGGGCCCGTGGTCGTCCCTGGGTGCCGACGCCGGCCAGGCGGAGGCCGGTGGGCCGGACGGCCTCATCGACGACGACGTCGCGTTCGCCTCGCCGTGGGGGTTCGACCCCGCCACGATCGAGCCCCCAGTGCTCGTGGTCCACGGCGGGCACGACCGCATGGTCCCCGCCTCGCACTCCGAGTGGCTCATCCGCACCCTCCCGCACGCCGAGCTCTGGTACCGCCCGCGCGACGGGCACGTCTCCGTCCTCGCCGCACTCCCGCTCACCCTCGACTGGATCACGGCGACGACGGCCGGCACCGGGCCATGACGGACGGGGGTCACGCGCGGCCCATCGACCAGGCCTACGTCCACGTCCTCGCCCGCGCCCGCGCCGTCCTCGCTTCGGCGTCGCCGGAGGCCGCCGAGCGCTCCGCGGAGTGGCTGCGCACGACCGCGCGCCGGCTCTCGGCGCCCCGCGCCTGAGCGGTCCGAGGCGACGGCGCACGCCGTCGCCCCGGAGGAGTGGGGCGACGGCGTGCGCGGTTCGGGGTGCGGGGCCGCTGCCCTGCACCTGGGGGCGGTCAGGCGTAGTTGTTGACGCTCACCGGCCAGTGCCCGGTGGCCGGGGTCCAGCCCTGGAGCTGGGAAGGAATCCCCACGCGGGTGTTGCAGTTGATGACCTGGTAGTGCAGGTGCGCACCGGTGGAGGCGCCCGTGGTCCCAGAATGTCCGATGACGCGCCCCTGCGGCACCCAGTCGCCGGTGTTGTAGAGCGCGGCATTGAGGTGGGCGTAGTGGGTGCACTGGCCGTTCGAGTGCCGGATGATGACCTCGATCCCGTTCTGCCAGTACGGCGACCAGTCGGAAATGACGATGGTGCCGGCCGCGGCCGCGGAGACCTCGTAGTTCAGCGGGAGCCCGAAGTCCCACGCGTACTCGTTGTACGGCCCGACGTGGGAGTACGTCCCCTCCGGGCCCTGCGTGACGAGGTAGGACTCCCCCGCCGGGTAGGGCAGCTCGTAGTAGCTGTTGGCGGACGCCGGGGCTGCGCCGGCCACCGCCATACCTGCTGCCGCGAGCAATGCTGCGGCACCCGCCCCTACCTTGCGGCGGAACGCTGATGTCTTCACCACGGTCTCATCTCCCTGTTCCCAAGTTATGAATTCCGGACGGGCGCCGACGGGCCGACGCAAGGCTCACCACATCAGTTCCAGGGGCATTGATCAATAGCGGTGCGACCATTGTCTACATTCCTGGCACCAATGGATCGTCGCCCTTAGCACGACCCCGAGGAGCGCGCACCTGACGGTTGCGTAACCGGCGCGAATCCCCTTGACGAGTACGCTCGGGCACCGTGATGCCGACGAATGAGCGCCCGGCCCAGGACGACGTCGACAGCCTCGTCGCGCGCGCCCGACGACTCGCCGGGTTCTCGGAGACCGGCCGGCGCCGCCTCCTCGGCGTCACCGGCTCCCCCGGCGCCGGCAAGTCGACGCTCACCTCCGCGGTCGTCGCCGCCCTCGCCCCCGCGGCCGTGCTCGTCCCCATGGACGGCTTCCACCTGGCCAACGCCGAGCTCGAGCGCCTGGGTCGCCGGGCCCGCAAGGGCGCCCCCGACACCTTCGATGCCGCCGGGTACGTGGCCCTGCTCCGGCGCCTGCGGGCCGGCGGCCCCGAGACCGTCTACGCCCCGCTCTTCGACCGGCACCTCGAGGAGGCCATCGCCGGCGCGATCCCCGTCCCCGCCGAGGTCCCGCTCGTCGTCACCGAGGGCAACTACCTCCTGCACGGCGACGGGGCCTGGTCCGCGGTGCGGCCCCTGCTCGACGAGGTGTGGTTCGTCGAGATCGACGACGACCTGCGCGTGGACCGGCTCATCCAACGGCACGTCGCGCACGGCAAGTCGCCGGACGCCGCCCGCGAGTGGGTGCTGCGCTCCGACGAGGCGAACGCGGCGCTGGTCGCCCGGACCCGGGACCGGGCGGACGTGGTCGTCCGCGTCTGACCGGGCGGCGCCCCCGACGCCGACGCCGACGCCCTACGGCGCCGGCTCGCCCACCCGGTCGGTCGTGATCTCGAACCCCGCGCGGACCAGCCGGTCGGCGAGGACCATCCCCACCGCCGTCGCCGGCGTGCGGACGCCTCCGCCCCCAGGCAGGCGATCGCCGTCACTCGCGAGCGCGAGCACCGCCTCGCCGAGCATGACGGCCGTCGCCTCGTACCCCGGGTCGCCCTGGGCGGCGACGGTGGTGCGGTAGCGAGCTCCCGCCGTCGTGCGCGCGAGGACCTCGAGCCGGAAGAAGCCGGCGTGGCGGGTCTGGGCGTCGGGTCCCTCGCCGGGGGACGGCAGCAGCCGGTCCGCGACCCACCGCGTCGGCGGCAGCGCGAGCGCCAGGATCCCCGCCTCGGTGCCGGCCGCGAGCGCCCGGGCGCGCCGCTCGCCGCGCTTGCCGCGCCCGCAGTCGACCACCTCGCGGTACCGGAACGTGCGCCCGTACGCCCAGCCCTGGAGGGAGTTGCTGCGGTGCACGACCTGCGCGTTGAAGGACCCCATGGGGAAGGGCGCCACCCACTCCCCGGTCGTGGCGTCCCGGAACGCCCGACCGGGGACGTGCTGGTCGAGGTCGGGCTCGGCGTCGCGGTCAGGGCTCAGCGCGTACGGGTCGGCGAGGGTGCGGCGGTTCTCCGGGTCGCGGGCGGCGTCGACCTGGACCCGCACCGAGTCGACCGTCCCGCCGCTGATCCCCCCGCCGAGGGCGCGCACGGTGAGCGTGGTCTCGCGCAGCTCCCCGGCGGCGTCGGCCCGGGCGCGCTCCGCCGTGAGGAGGACGCCCAGGTCGGAGGGCACGGAATCGAAGCCGCACGCGTGGACGATGCGCGCGCCGGTGCGGCGGGCGACGTCGTCGAAGCGGGCCGCACTGTCGCGGATGAAGAAGACCTCGCCGGCGAGGTCGGCGTAGTGGGTGCCGGCCTCGGCGCAGGCGCGGACGAGCGGCAGGCCGTGGCGCGTGTACGGGCCGACCGTGGTCGCCACCACGCGGGTCGAGCGGGCGAGGGCGGCCAGGGCGGCGTCGTCCTCGGCGTCGGCCGTGAGGATCTCCCAGCCTTCGGCGGCCGGGCCGAGCTCAGCCCGCACCTCCTCGAGCCTGGCCGCCGACCGTCCCGCCAGCGCCACGCGCACCCCCGCGGCGTGCTGCGCGAGGTACTCCGCCACCAGGCGACCCACGAAGCCGCTGGCCCCGTAGACGACGACGTCGAACGGGCGGTCCTGCCGGGGCTCGCTCATGCGATCGAGCGTAGGGCGGGTGCCCCGGCGCCGCATGGGCGAGGGACGGTCCAGGGCCGTCCCTCGCCGCGCGGGTCGCGCTCCTGAGCTCCTGACGCGGCGACCGCCCGTCGGCATTGCGAGGAGCGCCCGCGGCTGTCAGCCTCAGGCGTGCGCACAATGACGGTCCGCAACTGGGCAGGCAACCACAGCTACGCCGGCACGCTGGTCTCCCCCGCGTCCCTCGACGAGGCGGCCGACGTCGTCGCCCGCTCCCGCCGCGTGCGGGCAATCGGCTCCCGGCACAGCTTCAACGACATCGCCGACTCCGAGCAGGCGCTCGTCAGCCTCGACGCGCTCGCCTACCGCCACCCCGACATCACCCAGCACGGCTCGGACGCCCCGGAGGGCATCAGCCCGGTGGTCCCCGCCGGGCCGGAGCCCGAGCTCGACCCGACGACCGGCCGGGTCCGCGTCGCAGGCGCCACCCGCTACGCCGACCTCGTCCGCTTCCTCGAGGAGCGCGGCCGGACGCTGGCCAACCTCGCCTCCCTCCCCCACCTCGCCGTCGCCGGTGCCCTCGCCACCGGCACCCACGGGTCCGGCGCGGGCAACCCCATCCTCGGTGCCGCGGCGACCGGGCTGGAGATCCTCACCGCGAACGGCTCCCTGCGCACCCTCACCCGGGACACCGACGGCGACGCGTTCGACGGCGCCGTCGTCTCCCTCGGCGCCCTCGGCCTGGTCACCGCCGTCACGCTGGAGACGGTCCCCGCCTTCGACGTCGCCCAGACCGTCTACGGGCCGGCCCGCTTCGAGGACGTCATCGACGGGTTCGAGGAGGTGAGCGCCCTCGGGTACTCGGTGAGCCTGTTCACCACCTTGCGCGGGCAGGTGTTCGACACCGTGTGGCTCAAGCAGGCGTACGACCCGGCGACCACGGTGCCGGCCACGATCCTCGGCGCCCCGGCCTACCCCGAGAAGGTCCATCCCATCCCCGGCGTCGACCCCGGTAACTGCACCGACCAGCTCGGAGTGCCCGGGCCCGCCGGGGATCGTCTCCCGCACTTCCGGGCGGACCAGCTGCCGAGCGCGGGCGAGGAGATCCAGAGCGAGTACCTCATCCCCCGCGCCCGGGCCCGCGAGGCGCTCCTCGCCCTCGACGGGCTGGCCGGCGTGATCGCCGGGCTCGTCCAGACCTGCGAGGTGCGCTCGATCGCCGCCGATGGCGCCTGGCTCAGCCCCATGCACGAGCGCGACTGCGTCGCCGTCCACTTCACCTTCGTCCGCGACGCCGCCGCCGTGGGCGCCGTCCTGCCCCTGCTCGAGGCCACGTTCGGGGCGCTCGACGGCGTCCCGCACTGGGGCAAGGTGTTCGACGCGGACCCGGCGCGGCTGCGGGCGCGCTACCCGCGCCGCCGCGACTTCCTCGAGCTGATGCGTGACTTCGACCCCCAGGGCACGTTCACCAACGACTTCCTCCGCCGCTGGGTGCTCTGAGCCAGCCCGCTCAGGCCGTCGCGGCAGTCGCCGCCTCCGGGGCCGCGACGAGGGATCCGGCGCGGCCGGCCCGCTCGATGGTCGCCTGCCCGAGGACCCGGGTGCCGGCGTAGACCACGAGCGACTGCCCCGGCGCCAGCCCGCGCATGGGCTCGGCGAGCAGCACCTCCAGCGCGTCGCCGGTGCGCCGGACCCGCGCGGCCGCCGGCTCGCCGTGGGCGCGGACCTGGACGTGCGCCGTCGTCCACCCGCTCGCGGGGACGTCCTCGGCGAGCCAGACGGTCTGGTGGCCACGGACCTCGTCCACGGAGAGCAGCTCGCTGGGGCCGACGACGACGGTGTTCGTCGCCGGGCGCACCTCGAGGACGTACCGGGGGCGGCCGTCCGGGGCCGGGCGGCCCAGGGCCAGGCCCTTGCGCTGGCCGACCGTGTACGCGTAGGCGCCGTCGTGCTCGCCTACGGGTGCGCCGTCGGCGTCGACGACGAGGCCGGGCTGGGCGCCGAGGCGGGAGCGGAGGAAGCCCTGGGTGTCGCCGTCGGCGACGAAGCAGATGTCGTAGGAGTCCGGCTTGGCGGAGACGCTGAGCCCGCGGGCGGCGGCCTCGGCGCGCACGTCCGCCTTGGAGGCGACGTCGCCCAGCGGGAACAGCGAGCGCGCCAGGCGCTGCGGCCCCATGACCGCCAGGACGTAGGACTGGTCCTTGGCGGCGTCGGCGGAGCGGTGGAGCTCCCGGGCGCCGTCGGGCCGGGTGACGATGCGGGCGTAGTGGCCGGTGGCGACGGCGTCGAAGCCCAGCGCCAGGGCGCGGTCGAGGAGCGCCGCGAACTTGATGTGCTCGTTGCACCGCACGCACGGGTTGGGGGTGCGGCCGGCGGCGTACTCCGCGAGGAAGTCGTCGACGACGGTCTCCTCGAACTCCTCCGACAGGTCCCACACGTAGTACGGGATGCCGAGGACGTCGGCCGCACGGCGCGCGTCGCCCGCGTCCTCGATGGAGCAGCAGCCGCGCGAGCCCGTGCGGTGCTGCGCCCGGGAGCGGCTCAGGGCCATGTGGACGCCGACGACGTCGTGGCCGGCGTCGAGGGCGCGCGCGGCCGCCACGGCGGAGTCGACCCCGCCGGACAGGGCTGCGAGAACCCGCATCGTGCCTCCTTCGCTCGGCTCGTTCAGCGCGTCCCAGGGTAACCGCGGGCGCCCGACGGACGGGGGCCCGCGCCCACGGGCGTCAGCGGGTGCGGGCGGCGCGGGCGCGCTCGACGACGCCGGGCAGCGCGGCGAGCACCGCGGCGACGTCGTCGGCCGTGGAGGTCCACCCGAGGGTGAGCCGGACGGCGGAGCGCGCCTGGGCCAGGTCCCGCCCCATGGCGAGGAGGACGTGCGAGGGCTCCTGGACCCCCGCCTGGCAGGCCGACCCCGACGACGCGCTCACGCCCGCCATGTCGAGGCCGAAGAGCAGGGCGTCGGCATCGCAGCCGTCGAAGGTGAAGTGGGCGGTCTGCGGCAGGGCAGCCGCGGGGTCCTCGGGCCCGCTGAGCCGGGCGCCCGGCACCGCCGCGAGGACCCCGCGGACGAGGTCGGCGCGCAGGACGGCGAGGCGCGCGGCCTCCGCCTCCTGCTCGGCGACGGCGGCGCCCACCGCGGCGGCGAACGCGCAGATCGCGGGCGTGCTCAGCGTCCCCGACCGCACACCGCGCTCCTGCCCGCCGCCGTGCTCGACCGGCACGAGCCCCAGCTCGCGCCGGGCGAGGAGGGCGCCGACGCCGATGGGGGCGCCGAGCTTGTGCCCCGACACCGTCATGGCGTCGAGCCCGGAGGCGGCGAAGTCCACCGGCACGTGCCCGACCGCCTGGACGGCGTCGGAGTGGACGGGCACGCCGGCGGCGCGGGCGGCGGCGACCACCTCCGGCAAGGGCTGGACGGTCCCCACCTCGTTGTTCGCCCACATCACTGAGACCAGGGCGGTCCGCTCGCCGTGCGCGCGGAGCTCGGCCGCGAGCGCGGCGAGGTCGAGGCGGCCGGCGGCGTCGACCGGGAGCCGGACGACGTCGGCGGACTCGTGGTCGGCGAGCCAGTCGGTGGCGTCGAGCACGGCGGGGTGCTCGACGGCGCTGACCAGCACACGTGTGCGGACGGGGTCGGCGGCGCGACGGGACCAGAACGTCCCCTTGACGGCGAGGTTGTCGGCCTCGGTGCCGCCGGACGTGAAGACGACCTCACCCGGCTGGGCACCCAGGGCCGCGGCGACGGCCTCGCGGGACTCCTCCACCCGCCGTCGGGCATCGCGGCCCGCGGCGTGCAGGGAGGAGGGATTGCCCGGGCGGGCCAGCTCGCGGGCGAACGCCTCCGCGGCCTCGGGCCGGACGGCGGTGGTGGCCGCGTGGTCGAGGTAGGTCACCGCTTCCCCCACCGGGTCCGCGGGGTGGCGAAGAGGTCGGCGGGCAGCGGCACGAGGGGGGTCACGGGGTGATTGTCCGGCCCGCGCCGGCCGGGGTCCATGTCACTCCCCGGCAGTGCGCCCCTCGTCACGGGGACGACGTCCCGGGGTCGTGGGCGGCGAGGAACGCGGTCAGCGTGTCGCGGTGCCGCCCGTACGCGGCGCGGCCGGTCTTGGTGATCGCGTAGGTCGTCGTGCTGCCGCGACCGCCCCCGCTCTTGCGGATCGTCACGTAGCCGGCCTGGCTCAGCGCGGTCATGTGCCGGGAGAGGTCGGAGTCGCTGAGCTCGAGCTGGTCGCGCAGGAACGGGAAGTCGCACGACGTGCTCGCGGCCACCATGGCGATCGCGGCCAGGCGCTTGGGCTGGTTGAGGATCGGGTCGAGCCCGTCCAGGGGGGAGCTCATGCCAGCCGCTGCCGGACCTGCCGGGCGGCCGCGGGGTACAACCGGAACTCGTAGGCCCAGACGACGGCCAGTGCGGTGAGGAAGACCGCGGCGAGGCCGCCTGCGGCCCCGACCCAGGACCAGACGCCCACGGACGCGATGATGGCGGCCACGGCCAGGAGCACGTAGAGCGCGAACGCGCGCCTGATCTCGGCCGGCGCCTCGGACAGGCGTGGCCAGGTGCCCCACCGGGCCCGGGTCAGCGTTGCCTGGGCCAGGACGGCGGCCACGGCCAGCAGGAGGAGGACCGCGCCCGGGACGACCCGGCCGTCCCGCAGCAGGAGGAAGGCGCCGAAGACGGCCGTGAAGTAGGTCGCCATGGCGAACGGGTACCAGGCGGGGATGCGCGGGGTCTGGAGGAAGGGAGCAGCGGCTGCGCGGTCCGCGGACCGGAGGGCAGCGTCCATGTTGATCATGTCGTGAGCGTCGCAGATGCTTTCTACTTTCGCAAGTGTCAAGCAATCGGAGGAGGCCTTGGGTGATCTTCGTCATTCGCAGTCGGGGACTACTCCGAGCCGTGAGACGCTTGATCCCACTATGAGCGAGCTCGTCCTGGTCTGCCGCCTGCACATCGACCTGCAGCGCACCCAGAGCATGGGGTGTTGTCGGCGCTGCCGCTGACCTGAGCCGTACCCGGCTCCCCCGCCCCGCACCCCGGGGCCTCCGACCAGCCCTACCGGGCGGTCATCCCTCGGCTCGGCTCGGCTCCCGCCCGCCTTGCGACCCCGCGCCCGCTCACGGGCCCTGCACGATCGGATTGCCATGTCCTTGCGGACTCTCAAGACCACCGCCCTCGCCGCCGTCGCCACCCTGGCCCTCGCCGCGTGCGGCAGCGGCGGCGGCTCGGCGGACGACACCGCCGGTGCCGCCCAGCCCGGCGAGAACGAGATCGTCATCGGCTCCACCAACGAGCCCACCAGCCTCCAACGCTTCGTCGGGGGCAGCTCCGGCGTCTCCCAGACCATGACGCGCAACGTCTACGAGCCGCTCGTCGCCATCGACGTCGACGGCGAGATCGTCCCCGCGCTCGCCGAGACCTGGGACATCTCCGAGGACGCCCTCACCTACACGTTCCACCTGCGCGAGGGCGTCACCTTCCACGACGGCACGCCCTTC
Source organism: Georgenia faecalis (assembly GCF_003710105.1). Lineage (GTDB taxonomy): Bacteria > Actinomycetota > Actinomycetes > Actinomycetales > Actinomycetaceae > Georgenia_A > Georgenia_A faecalis. Next base: position 914,807 of record NZ_CP033325.1, on the reverse strand, counting down.
ACCTCGGCCGACGCCGTATGGGCGCTCACCGAGATCATCTCCGACGAGTCGGTGGCCGCCCGCAAGTCCGACCTCGCCGTCATGGACCGGATCACCGCCGTCGACGAGCAGACCGTCGAGGTGGTCCTCTCCGCCCCGACCCGCTCGCTCCTCTTCTACCTCGCCGGCGTGACGATCGTGAAGGACGGGGACACCGAGCACACCACCGAGAACGGCACCGGCCCGTACGAGCTCGTCGAGTGGGCGCAGGGCGACTACCTCACCATCGCCCCCTACGAGGAGTACTGGGGCGACGCCCCCGCGAACGACGGCGTGACGTTCCGCTTCTTCACCGACACCACCGCGCTCAACAACGCGCTGCTCACCGGGGACCTCGACCTCGTCATCGCCGAGGACTCCCCCGACCAGCTCGCCCAGTTCGAGGGCAACGACGCGTTCACCATCTCCGAGGGCAGCTCGACGACGAAGCAGATCTGGGCGTTCAACGACCGCGTCGCCCCGTTCGACGACGTCCGCGTGCGCCAGGGCCTGTACCGGGCGATCGACCGCGAGTCGATCCTCGAGGCGGTCTGGGCCGGGCGCGGTGAGGTGGTGGGCTCCATGGTGCCCCCCACCGACCCGTGGTTCGTCGACGTCGCCGACACGCATGCCTACGACCCCGAGTCCGCGCGTCAGCTCCTCGGCGAGGCCGGGGTCGAGGACCTCACCATCACCCTCGACTACGTCGCCGGGGACACCGAGGAGACCATCGCCCAGCTCCTCCAGAGCGACCTCGCCGACGTCGGCGTCACCCTCGAGCTCAACCCCATCGACGACGCCACGTGGTACGAGCGGATCTACACCAACCACGACTTCGAGACCACGCTCATGGGGCACGTCAACCCCCGCGACATGCTCTGGTACGCCAACCCCGACTTCTACTGGGGCTACGACAGCGCCGAGGTCCAGCAGCTCGTCGCCGACTCCGAGCGGGCCGGCAGCGAGGAGGAGCAGGCCGAGCTCCTGAGCCAGGCCAACGTCCTCATGGCCGAGGAGGCCGCCTCCGCGTGGCTCTACCTCGAGCCGCAGATCCGCGTGGCCGCCGCCGGCGTCACCGGCTTCCCGGTCGACCAGGTGACGGAGAGCTTCTACGTCGCCGACATCACCCGGGAGTCCTGAGCCCCGTGGTCCGCTACGTCGCGCTGCGGCTGGGGGTGCTCCTCGCCTCCCTCGTCCTCGCCAGCCTCGTCGTCTTCGTCATCCTGCGGCTCCTGCCCGGTGACAGCGCCGGGGTGAGCCTGGGCGTGGGCACGACGACGGAGCAGCTCGAGCAGCTGCGGCGCGACCTCGGCACCGACCAGCCGGTGCTCACGCAGTACGCGCAGTGGGTGACCGGCATCCTCGGGGGCGACGCCGGGACGTCGTTCGTCTCGCGGGTGCCGGTCGCCGACCTCATCGCGGACCGCCTGTCCATCACCGTGCCGCTGAGCCTGGGGGCGTTCGTCCTCTCGGTGCTGATCTCCGTCCCAGTGGGCGTCCTCGCGGCGGTCCGCCGCCGCAGCGCCCTCGGGCTCGCCGTCTCCACCCTGTCCCAGCTCGGCGTCGCGGTGCCGATCTTCTGGGTGGGCGTCCTGCTCACCTGGGTGTTCGCGCTGCGGCTGGGGTGGCTGCCCTCGGGCGGCTTCCCCCGCGCCGGCTGGGCGGACCCGGCCGCGGCGGTCGAGGCCCTGGCCCTGCCGGGCATCACCGTGGCGGTGGCGATGTCGTCCGTCATGGTCCGCTACGTCCGCTCCGCCACCCTCGACGTCCTCGGGCAGGACTACATCCGCACCGCCCGGTCCCTGGGCTACAGCCGCACCCAGGCCCTGGCCCGCCACGGCCTGCGCAACGGAGCGGTGCCGGTGGTCGCCATCCTCGGGATCGAGCTGGCGACGTCGCTGCTCGGCGCCGTCGTCGTCGAGGCGGTCTTCGCCCTGCCGGGGCTGGGCTCGCTGCTGCTGTCCTCGGTGCTGGGACGCGACCTGCCGGTAGTGCAGACGCTGGTCCTGGCGATCACCGCCGTCGTCCTCCTCGTGAACTTCGCGATCGACCTGCTCCAGCGCTGGATCGACCCGCGCCTGCGGTCCTCGTCCGTGGTGGGGGCAGCATGAGCGACGACCTCACCATCCTCGCCACCACCAGCGCCGAGGCCACGCCGGTCGACGCCGGCACCGCCCCCGGGCGCCGGGGCCGCGGTCGCCGCCGCGCCGCCCGCAGCGTCTCCTTCACCGTCGGCGCGCTGCTCGTCGGCCTCGTCGTCCTCGCCGGCCTGGTCTCCCTCGTGTGGTCGCCCTACCCGCTCACCGACGACTCCGGCCCCCGCCTGGGCGGGCCGTCGGCGGAGCACTGGGCCGGCACCGACCGCCTCGGGCGCGACCTGTTCACCCAGCTGCTCGACGGCGCCGGCAACGCCGTCCTCGTCGCGGCGTCGACGACGGCGATCGCGGCGGCCATCGGCGTCCTCGTCGGCATCGTCGCGGCGACGACGACGCGGTGGCTCGACGTCGCGCTGCAGTCCGTCGTCGACCTCCTCATCGCCTTCCCCACGCTCCTGCTCGCCATGCTCATCGTCACGGTGCGCGGGGCGTCGATGAGCTCGGCCATCGTCGCCATCGGGCTCGCCGGCTCGGCCGTCATCGCGCGGGTCACCCGCGTCAACACGGCGCGCGTCCTGCGCGAGGACTACATCACCGCCGCGGCGGCGTCCGGCACCGGCTACTGGGGCACGGTTCTGCGCCACGTCCTGCCGAACATCACGCCCACCCTCCTCGTCCAGCTCATGCTGCTCGCCGGCGGCGCCGTGCTGTCCGAGGCCTCCCTGTCCTACCTCGGGCTCGGCGCGCCCCCGCCCCAGGCGTCGTGGGGGCGGATGCTCCGCGAGGCCCAGAGCACCATCGGCGTGCAGCCGTGGGGGGCGATCTTCCCCGGCGTCGCCATCGCCGCGTTCGTCCTCGGCCTCAACCTCCTCGGCGACGGCATCCGCGAGCGCCGCGACCCCAGCCTGGGAGGCCGGCGATGAGCGTCCTCGAGGTCCGCGACCTCACCGTCCGCACGGCGTCCGGGGCCACCATCCTCGACGGCGTCAGCTGGTCCCTCGACGCCGGGGGCCGGCTCGGCCTCATCGGCGAGTCCGGCTCCGGCAAGTCGATGACGGCACTGGCGATCCTCGGGCTCCTGCCCGAGGGGATGCGCGCGACCGGCTCGGTGCTCCTCGACGGCACCGACCTGCTCACCCTTCCCGCGCGCGAGCTGCGCCGGGTGCGCGGCGCGCAGGTCGCCATGGTGTTCCAGGAACCGCTCACGGCGCTGGACCCCCTCATGACCATCGGCCGCCAGATCGCCGGCCCGCTGCGCCTGCACCGCGGGATGGGCCGCTCCGAGGCGCGCGCCGAGGCCCGCCGGCTCTGCGAGCTGGTCGCCCTGCCCGACGTCGAGCGCGTCCTCGACTCCTTCCCCTGGCAGCTCTCCGGCGGGCAGCGCCAGCGCGCCAACCTCGCCATGGCCCTCGCCTGCCGGCCCCGGGTGCTCCTCGCGGACGAGCCGACGACGGCGCTCGACGTCACCGTCCAGGCGGAGATCCTCGACCTGCTCGCCGACGTCGTCGAGCGCACGGGCACCGCGCTCGTGTTCGTCAGCCACGACCTGCCGGTCGTCGCCCAGCTCGCCGAGGACCTCGTCGTCATGCGTGACGGCGCCGTGGTGGAGAGCACGACGGTGCGCGCCGTCCTCGGCGGGGCGCGCGAGGCCTACACCCAGGAGCTCCTCGACTCCGCCCGCGCCGTCACCCGCCTGCCCGAGGGGACGGCCCGATGAGCGCCGCACTCGCCGCGGGCGCGGCCGACGCCGCGGACGTCCCCGGCGCGGGCGGCCTCCCGGTGGGCGGCGTCCCGATCCTCTCCGGGCGCGGTCTCGGGCGCACCTTCCGCAGCCAGCGCGGGACGACGACGGCGCTCGACGGCGTGAGCCTCGACATCCACCCGGGCCGCGGGATCGGCGTCGTCGGCGAGTCCGGGGCCGGGAAGTCCACGCTCCTGCGCCTGCTGCTCGGCCTCGACCGCCCCGACACGGGCGAGGTCCGCTACCGCGGGGAGCCGCTGCGTCGGCGCAACAAGGCGCAGCTGCGCGGGTTCCGCACGGACGTCCAGCCGGTCTTCCAGGACCCCCGCTCCTCCCTCGACCCGCGGATGCGGGTCGCCGACGTCGTCGCCGAGCCGCTGCGCTCGCTGCGCATCCCCGGCGACCACCCCGCCCGCGTCGCCGAGCTCCTCGTCCTCGTCGGCCTCGACGCCGACGCGGGCGAGCGCTACCCCGCGGAGTTCTCCGGGGGGCAGCGCCAGCGCATCGCCATCGCCCGCGCGCTCGCCCCGTCGCCGGCGGTGCTCGTCGCCGACGAGCCGGTGAGCGCGCTCGACGTCACCGTCCGCCGTCAGATCATCACGCTGCTCGCCGGCCTGCGCCAGGAGCTGGGGATGGCGCTGGTCATGGTGAGCCACGACATGGCCATCGTCGGCCAGCTGTGCGAGGACGTCGTCGTCATGCGCGACGGGCGGGTGGTCGAGGCGGGGCCCACCGCGCGGGTCTTCACCCGTCCCGAGCATCCCTACACCCGCCAGCTCCTCGCCGCGGTCCCTCAGCTGCCCGACGCCTGAGGGGCAGGCGTCCTCGGGCCTGGTTACCCTCAGCGGGTGAGCGCCGACATCGAGTTCAACCTGACCACCGACCCCGTCGACCTGCCCGGCGTCCGGCCGGCCGACCCGCCCACCGAGATGCTCCCCGGGCAGCTGTGGCACGGCGGGTGCCCCGTCGACTTCGAGTGGGTGCGTGCCACCGGCATCACCGCCGTCATCGACATCGCCGACGCCGACGCGTTCCCGCCGGCCGACGACATCGACGGCCTGGTCTACCTCAAGTCCCCGCTGGTCGACGGCGAGGACCTGCCCGCCCCGGCCCTCACCCTGCGCCTCGCCGAGCTCGTCGCCGGGCTGGTCGCGGACGGCTACCGCGTGCTCGTCCACTGCACGTTCGGGCGCAACCGCTCGGGGCTCATCGTCTCGCTCATCGTCCGCGAGGTGCTCGGGCTGAGCGGCGCGGACGCGATGGCCTACGTGCAGGAACGCCGGGAGGGCACGGTCAACAACGAGGGCTTCGCCGACTGGCTCCGCACGCTCCCGCCGCCGCGCTGACAGCGGCGGGCCGACGGCGGCGGGCCCGCGGGCCCGGGCGGCGACGGCGCGGCAGCGGCGCCCTCTGTCGGGGCGCCGGCGGCCCGCGGGTCAGTCGACGATGCCCTCCGCCAGGCGCTGGAGCGCACGCAGGTGCCCGTCGAACGCCCGCCGTCCCGCGGGGGTGAGGCTCACCGTCGTCGTCCGCCGCTTGTCGGTGCGGCTGCTGGACGCAGCCTTGGTGACCCGGACGTACCCGAGGTCCGCCAGGGCCCGGAGGGTCTTGGAGAGGTTCGCCTCGGACAGGTCCAGGGCGTCGCGGAGCATCGCGAACTCCGCGCTGTCGACGTGCCGGAGGATGCCGCACAGCCGCAGGCGCGTCGGCGCGTGGATCGTCTCGTCGAAGCCGCCCTCAGCGGCCATGCCGCAGCTCCCGGTCGTAGACGCGGTCGTAGCAGGCGCCCCCGCCCCACATCGCGGCGAACGCCGCCACCGCCGTCAGCCCGGTCCAGGCCCGGTGGCCCGTCGCCTCCAGGGCGAACGACACGCCGAGCAGCGCCACGACGACGACGCCGAGCACCACCGCCACGCCCAGGCTCCGCGGCCCCGCCGCACGGCTGACCGTCACCCCGGTCCGCTTCTCGTACTCCATGGTGAGGAAGACCAGGCCCAGGACGCCGAACACCACCATCACCGACTGGGTGGAGCCGTCGCGGGCGCCCGGTGAGCCGACGAAGAGGGCCGTCGCGGCCCCGAGCAGGGGGTAGTACCAGCGCGGGGGCGCGACCCGGTCCGCGAGGGCCGCACGGTCCGATGCCAGGGTCGCCAACGCCTCGCGGGCGTCGGCACGTGCCCGGCCGGCGTCGGGGTGCTCCGGGTTCTCGCGGTCACTTTCCATGCAGGCAACGCTTTCACATGCCTCCCGGTTAAGCAACCCCGCACCACCCGATGCCCCGACCATGCCGCGCCGACGTCTCCCCCGCCGGGTCGGACCCCCGCCTACCGCGCGGCCTCGGACCGGTCGACGAGGAGCTCGTGGCGAGCGAGGTCGCAATAGAGCGTGCTGCCGCCGAGGAGCTCGGCGTGGGTGCCGACGGCGGCGACCCGGCCGCCGTCGAGGACGACGATCTGGTCGGCGTCCGTCACGGTGGCCAGCCGGTGGGCGACGATCACCACCGTCCGCCCGGCCGCGGCGGAACGGATGGCCTGAGGAGGTCCCGCAACCGGGCCCTCGGTAGCGTGGGCGCCGTCTCCTCAGTCACGGCCGAACCTCGATCCGCCGTACTTCTTGTGGACGGCCTGCCGGCTCACCCCGAGCTCGCGGGCGATGTCAGCCCAGGACGCGCCCCTCATCCGCGCGCGGCGCACCGCCACCTCCTCGGCGCGGTTGACCTCGCGGTGGAGCTCGGCCACCGCCCCGAGCGCCCGCAACGGGTCGTCGTCGCCCGCCTGGACCACCAACGCGCTCATCTCCCGCTCACCCATCCCCATCACACTCCTCGTCCGGTAGCGTCAACCTAGGTTGACCAGGGACGGCTGTCAACCAGGGATGACGCATCGGTCCCGAACGACGAGAGGTATGACCGACATGGCGAGACCGCACGAGGACCACCTGTGGGCGCTGGTGCACACGGAACGGGCGGCCCTGGCGGAGGACCTGGTAGGCCTCGACGCGGAGCAGTGGCGGCACGGCACGCTCTGCGGGCGGTGGGACGTCGAGGACATCGTCGCCCACCTCACCGCCGCGGCGAGCCTCAACCGGTGGCAGTGGGTGCGGAGCATGCTCGGCGCCCGCTTCCGGCCCGACGTCCACAACCAGCGCCGGATGCTCGAGCACCGAGGCGCCAGCCCCGCCGACACCCTCGCCCGCTTCCGCGGCGTCGTCGGCAGCTGCACCGCGCCGTCGGGGCACACGGCCGCCTACCTCGGCGAGGTCGTGGTGCACGCCCAGGACATCCGCCGGCCGCTGGGGCTCCTCCGGACGCCGAGCGCCGCCACCCTCACACCCGTGGCCGATTTCTTCGCCCGGCGCGACTTCGCCGTGAACAGCCGCTCCGCCGTCGCCGGACTGCGGCTGCACGCCGACGACGGCCCGTTCCGGGCGGGCGACGGCGCCCTGGTCACCGGGTCGCCCCTCGCCCTGCTGATGAGCATGGCCGGCCGGACGCCCTACCTCGACGAGCTCGCCGGCCCGGGCGTGGCGACGTTGCGCGCACGGCTCGAGGGCGCGCCCCAGGCCTAGCCGTCAGGCGGCCCAGTCGCCGAGGGCGCCTTCGAGCGCACCGAGCGCCGCGTCGACGAGGGACCCGCGTTCCCGGTCGGGGCACCCACGCTCGACCCAGCGCAGGCAGGCGGCGTCGAGGAAGCCGAAGTAGCCCGACAGTGCGTACTCGTGGCGCGCCTGCGCACTGGGGGCGAGCAGGGCGCGCAGCCGATCGACGGAGTCGTGGCGCGCCTGGGCGCGGATCGCCGCCGCCGCCGCGGGTTCGGTGCCGGGCGCATGGAGCGGCATCGCCCACGCCGCCGGGTGAGCGGCGATGCGGTCGAGGTAGACGCTGGTCACCGCGCGGACCCGGTCGCGCGCGGAGGATCCGGCCGGCATGGCCGCCAGCGCAGCGGCCTGGCAGGCGACGAGGTCGTCGACCCCGCGCCGCACGAGCGCGCTGTAGAGGCCTTCCTTGCCGGCGAAGTACCGGTAGAGGAGCGCGTCCGATGCCCCCGCTCGAGAGGTGATCGAGGAGACGCTCACCTCGGCGTACGGGTGCTCGGCGAACGACTCCGCAGCGGCGTCGAGGATCGCCGACCGTCGCGCGTCGGGGTCCAGGCGTTGCCGGGGCTGCCGGTCGGTGCGTGCCACGTTGCTCAGCCTAGCGTTAGTGAATTAGCCTCACTAGCGTTAGTGAACTCTATTTAGTAGGAGCGTCCGATGTCGTGGACCGAGCACGCGATCTGGTGGCACGTGTACCCCCTGGGCTTCTGCGGTGCCCCGGTCCGGGATGCCGACCCGACGCCCGCACCCCGGCTGCGCCGCCTGCTGGCCTGGCTGGACTACGCCGTCGAGCTGGGCGTGTCCGGGCTGCTCCTGGGACCGGTGTTCGCCTCCTCGACGCACGGCTACGACACCCTCGACCCGTTCCGCATCGACCCGCGCCTGGGCACCGAGCAGGACTTCGACGACCTCGTCGACGCCTGCCGCGCGCGGGGGCTCCGCATCGTCCTCGACGGGGTGTTCAGCCACGTGGGTGCCGAGCACCCCGAGGTGCTGCGGGCACTGCGAGAAGGTCCCAGCAGCGACGCCGCGGGGCTGTTCGACATCGACTGGGACCACCCCGGCGGCGCGACGCCCCGGGTGTTCGAAGGGCACGGATCCCTCGTCCGCCTCGACCACGCCGGCCCGCAGGCCGCGGACTACGTAACCCGGGTGATGACGCACTGGCTCGAGCGCGGCGCCGACGGCTGGCGCCTGGACGCGGCCTACTCGGTCGACGCGACCTTCTGGGCCCGGGTGCTCCCCGCGGTGCGCGCCGCGCACCCCGGGGCGTGGTTCCTCGGCGAGGTCATCCACGGCGACTACCCGGCGTTCGTCGCCGCCTCCGGGGTCGACTCCGTCACCCAGTACCAGCTGTGGAAGGCGATCTGGTCGAGCATCCGCGACCGGAACCTGTTCGAGCTGGACTGGGCGCTGCAGCGCCACAACGCGTTCCTCGACCACTTCGTCCCCCAGACCTTCGTCGGCAATCACGACGTCACCCGCATCGCCAGCACCCTCGGGCCCGACGGCGCGGTCGCCGCACTTGCGGTCCTCATGACCGTCGGCGGCATCCCCTCCGTCTACGCCGGTGACGAGCAGGGCTTCACCGGAGTCAAGGAGGACCGCCTGGGCGGCGACGACGCGGTCCGACCTGCCTTCCCCGACTCCCCTGCCCAGCTCGCCCCCTGGGGGCGCGACACCTACCGCGTGCACCGGGACCTCATCGGGCTGCGCCGTCGCCACCCCTGGCTCACGACCGCGACTACCGAGCCGGTGAGCCTGGAGAACACCCGTTACGTGTACCGGACCCGGTCGGCCGACGGCGCGTCGTTCCTCGACGTCACCATCGACCTCGCCGACTCCGCGACCGTCACGATCCGTGACGCGGGCGGTGACGTGCTCTGGGCGCACCACGTGTGAGGCGACGGCCGCCCCCCGGCGCCGTCGACGAGGCGCTCGCCGGCGATGTTCACCGGGGACCGTCCACCATCGGTCCGGCCGAGAACACCCGCCTACCGGATCCGGAAGACGCCGGCGATGTGGCTGCTGTCGAGGAGGGTGTGCGGGGCGAACGCGTGGTAGGCCCACACGTGGACCCAGGCGTTGCCGGTTCGCAGCGTGAGGTAAGTCTTCACCATGCCCGGACCGACGTAGGTGAACAGCAGGAACGCCACCGACAGCGCCGCGCCACGAGGGTCGGTGAAGACCGCCCACGCGTCCCCGACGTGCATCCCGGCGTAGGTGAGGCCGCCGAGGATCACGGTCGTGGTCGCAGAACCGGTGAGGGCGAGGTAGCGCGGAACGAGGATGGCGTAGATGAAGACCATCGCCGGGAGGACGGCGCCGGCGAAGGAGACCACGAAGGTGACGGCGGCGCCGAGCAGCAGGGAGCCGGGCGAGCCGGCGCCCAGCTGCGGCTGGGCCGCGAGGACCTGGAACCCGGTCTCCAGGACGAGGACGACCGCGACGACGAGCAGGTCGTTCCGTCGGTCGCTCGAGCGCAGCCCCAGTGCCTCGGCCGTGTACCGACGCCGGAAGTAGAGCAACGGGAGGACGGCGTAGACCACGAGGTTGTAGCCCGCCCAGGTGACGACCTCGGCCGGTTCGACGTGGGCGTGCGTACCGAAGATCGACCCGGCTACGTGCCACCCGAACGCGTGCCAGCCGAACGCCCGGGCGAGGACATACGCACCGACGAGGCCTCCGACGCCGTAGCCGAGAAGCACCAGCGTCTCCCGCATGGCGAGCGCCCGGCCTGGTGCCCGCGCGGCGACGTCGGGAATGGTGCGGTTCCGGGTCAGGAGGGCGACGACGCCGATGAGAAGCAGGACCTGGACGAGGCCCAGGTTGACGTCCACAAGGTGCTCTGCGACCGACCGGCCGGCGCGGGCAGGCCAGTCGAAGGGCAGGCTGTCCGCCGTGAGCGCCACCCAGAGGTTGGCGCCCATCCATCCCACGAGCGCCAGCCAGAGGCTCCGCGGCGGGCGGGCGTGGCGCTGACCGCCGCGCGGCGGCCGGTCCGCCGTCGCGGTCGCGGCTCCCGCGGGTGGGGCGCCGGAGACTGATCGGCCACGCTCCACCACCATGACGCCTCCTCGCGGACCCGACTAGCACGACCGTGCTACGAACGCGAGAGTAGTACGAGGCTGCTATAAAGAGAAGGTGCCCAAGGTGGTGGATCCCGACGAGCGCCGCCAGGAGCTGGCCCAAGCCGTCTGGCGGGTGGTCCGACGCGACGGCCTCGAGCAAGCGTCCGTGCGGCAGGTTGCCCGGGAGGCGCACGTCTCCATGGGCTCGCTGCGGCACTACTTCGGCACCCAGTCCGAGCTCCTCCTCTTCGCGATGCGCCTGGTCATCGAGCGCATCGAGGCGCGGCTGACGGCGCTGGAACGTCCCGACGACCCCCGGCACGCGGCGGCGCAGGCGCTCGCCGAGCTCCTCCCGCTGGACGAGGAGCGGCAGGCCGAGAACGAGGTGTGGCTCGCCTTCACCGCCCGCGCCCTGGTGGACCCGGAGCTCCGCGCGCTGCGCGACGAGGCCTACGACCAGCTCCGCGGGGCATGCCGGTACTGGGCGGGCCGACTGCTGCCCGACCAGATCCCGCTGGCGGAGATCGACATCGAGGCCGAACGCCTCTTCGCCCTGGTAGACGGACTGGCGGTGCACGGCGCGATGCGCCCCGAGCCGGCGGAGCGGCTGCTCGCGGTGCTCACGCACCATCTCGACGAGCTCGCCACCGGCTGGCGCTCGCGCCGGGCGCAGGTCGCGGGCACTCTTCGCTGACGCCTCCGCGATCGGCGCCCGTCGCGGTCGTCTCCCAGTTGCGCCCGCCTCCGCGGAACAGGACGCCTGCTCCACGAGGCTGCGCCACCATGGCGGCATGACGGAGCGCATGGGCGGGACGGCCCGACGACGCCCCCGGTTCTGTCGCGGGCTCGTCGCCGCGGGCGCGTCGGTCCTGGTCATGGCGAGTGCGATCGGCGGGTGCGACCGCGGTAACGACGGCGGCGACGGCGCTGACCCGGTACGCGACGCCTTCGACGCCCGAGACCGGTTTGCCGAGTGCGACCCGGTGATCCTCGAGCAAGGGGAGGAGTTCCAGCCGCCGCCGGCAGCTCTGGACTGCCTCGCCGCACCGATCGACGGCTCGGCGCCGAACGCCGAGCTGCGGGTGGAGTACCCCACGGTCGAGGGCGACCCGATCGTCCACCACTTCCGCACGCGCGCCGGCCGCGACACCATGGAGATCGTCATCGACCCGTCCGCCGATGAGTTCGGCAACGTCGAGGGCAGGCAGTGGCGGCGCTGCGAGGTGCCCTTCACCAGGGACGACCTCGACCTCGGTTGCCCCTGAATCGGCGTAGGACGGACGCGTGCCGCCGCGGCTGGGTGAGATCGCAGTGGCGATGACGCTGGGATCTCACCCGTTAAGTCGCCGGGGCGCCAGGGCGCAGGGGCGCTGGAATGCAGGGGCGCGAGACGGGCCGCGCCGCAGGCGCGTCGCGTCAGAGCGGCGTGCGCCAGCGGGCCACCGCGCCGTCGAGCCAGGTGAGCTCCCGCCCGGCCCGGCGGTCGTCCCAGATCCGGAAGGCCACCCCGCCGAGCGCGGCGATGGCGTCGAGCACCACCCGCCCGTCCCACGTGCGCACGTCGTGGCCGTAGGCGCGGCAGAACGCCAGGTAGGTCACCGCGTCGATCTCGCCGGCGTCGGCCCGGCGGGCCGCGCTGGACAGGTCGTACTCCAGCGGCGCGCGCGCGGCGAAGTCGAGGTCGATGAGGACCGGTCCGCCCGGCCCGGCGAGGACGTTCGACGGCGAGACGTCACCGTGCACCACGCCGACGCCCAGCGGCGAGCGCAGGCGCGCCAGCTCCTCGAGCAGCGTGCCGCGGGCGTCGAGGAGGACGGCCGCGGCGGCGTCGGGGAGGTCGCGGGTCTGGGTGACCACCCGGCGCAGCGGGTCCCACACGGGCACGTCGGCGTCGAGGTGCTCGGCGTGGAACGCCCGCAGCAGCGCCCCGGTGCCCGCCCACCCGGCGGCCGGCGTCGGCGCCGGGCCCCTGCGGGGTGCGACGCCGACCCACGGGGTGAGCGTCGCCACGCCCCACGAGGTGACGATGGGCGGCGCGATGGGCAGCAGCGCGCTCGCCGAACCGGTGAGGGCGGTGGCGAGCCGCGCCAGGTGGCCGGGGTCCGTGCCGGGCGGGTACACCTTCACCGCGTGGTCGCCGCAGCGGAAGACCACCGTAGTGAGGGCGCTGATGAGCGTGACCGGGGCCAGCGGGACGTGGCAGGCCAGCCGGGCCTCGTCGAGCGCGAGCCGCGCCTCCGGCACACCCCACGAGGCGAGCGGCATGGGCAGCGGCTCGTCGACCTCGAGCGCGGGCCGCCGGGGCGCGTGACTCGGCGCAGCGCCCGTCGGCGCGAGCGCCGTCGCCGTCGGCATGGGCGTCCACGTCGCGGCGACAACGTCCGCCACGGGGAGGCCGGGCGGGAAGGGGGCCGACGCGGCGTCGGTGGTGAGGGACATGGGGTCTCCCGGTCGTCGTGAAGAAGGAACCACCACGCGCGTCAGTGCTGGGCACGACCGGGTTGGGAGGCACAACGTACCTGATCACCGGGGACCGCGACGCTAGACGATCCGCTCGACGGCGCCGCCGCTGCGCCACCCGCCGCGCTCACCGGCCGGGCCACCCAGCGAACATCCAGGAACAGCCCCTACGCTGGCCGAGGCCGTCGGCGGGACCGCCGCGGCCGACCCCTACGACGAAGGGCTTGTCTTGCGCCGATCCGCCACCTCCGTGGCCGCCACCGCCCTGGCCACCGTTCTCCTCCTCGCCGCGTGCGGCAGCTCCGACTCCGGCGACGCCGGCGAGACGGGGAGCCCCAGCTCGACCGCCTCCGAGGCGGCCACCGCGAGCGAGGCCGACCTCGCCGCGCTCGAGGGCATCACCGTCGAGGGCGAGCCGGGCGCCGAGCCCACCGTGACGTTCGAGGCGCCCCTCACCGTCTCCGGCGCGGTCGCCACCGTCGTCGCCGAGGGCGACGGCGCCGACCTGGAGGACGGCCAGGTCCTCTCCCTCCACTTCGTCACCGTGAGCGGCGCCGACGGCTCCACCGTCAGCTCCACCTACGAGTCGACGCCCCAGAGCCTCACGCTGGGCGACGAGGGCATCGTCCCCGCGCTCACCGAAGCGCTGCAGGGCCAGAAGGTCGGCGCCCGCCTCATCTTCGCCGCCCCTGACACGGAGGCCGCCGCGGTCATGGTCATCGACGTCATCGACGCCGTCACCGTGCCGGAGCGCGCCGAGGGGACCGCCGTCGAGCCGGCCGAAGGCCTCCCGACCGTCACGCTCGCGGACAACGGGGCACCGAGCATCGAGGTCGTCGACGGCGAGCCGCCGGCCGAGCTGGTCGTCCAGCCGCTCATCGAGGGCGACGGGCCGGTCGTCGAGTCCGGCCAGACCGTCACCATGCAGTACACCGGCTGGCTCTGGGACGGCACCGAGTTCGACTCCTCGTGGGCCAACGGCGCGCCGTTCACCACGGCGATCGGGACCGGGGCCGTCATCGAGGGCTGGGACACCGGGCTGGTCGGCCAGAAGGTCGGCAGCCAGGTCATGCTCGTCATCCCGCCGGCGCTCGGCTACGGCGACACCGACAACGGCCCGATCCCCGCGGGATCGACACTCGTCTTCGTCGTCGACATCCTCCACGCCGCCTGACCGCGCACGCGAGCGCCGCTCGCGCAGCAACCGGGCCGTCCCCGTCGGGGGGCGGCCCGGTTGTCGTCTGTGCGGCGTGCGGCGGGGCCGCAGCGCTCAGCCCTGGCGCAGGCGGCGCAGCTCGGCGATGGCCTGCGGGAGGACGTCGGTGACGTCACCGACGACGCCGAAGTCCGCCATCTCGAAGATCGGCGCCTCCGGGTCGGTGTTGACCGCGATGATCGTCTCCGCGGCCTGCATACCGGCGGTGTGGTGGACGGCGCCGGAGACCCCGACGCCGATGTAGACGCGCGGCGCGATGGTGACGCCGGTCTGCCCGATCTGCGCGTGGTGGCCGATCCAGCCCTCGTCGGTGGCGACGCGGGTGGCGCCCACCGCCGCGCCCAGCAGGTCGGCCAGCTCCTCGACGGCGCTGAAGTCGCCCTCGACGCCCCGGCCGCCGGCGACGACGACCTTCGCCTCGGACAGCGGCACCCGTCCCCCACCGGCGTGCTCGGTGCGCTCGACGACGCGCACCCCGCGCGCCGCGGGCGAGAAGGCGACCGGGACGTCGACCACCGCGGGGGCGACGGCCTCCGTCACGGGCCGGGCCTCGACGCTCGCCGGCTTGAGGGCGACGACCGGGACGCCGCGCGTCACCGTGCACACGCTCTCCCACGTGCCGGCGAAGACGACCTTGCGGGCGGCCAACGAGCCGTCGTCGGCGCGCTCCACGCCGACCGCGTCGACGACCGCGCCGGAGCCGAGCCCGACCGCGAGCCGCGCGGCGATCTCCTTGCCCGCGAAGGTCGAGACCAGGAGGACCGCGTCCGGCCCGTCCGCCTGGCCGACGACGGCGAGGACCGCCTCGGCCGCCACCGCCGCCACGTCGGGGGTGAGCCCGCCGAGCTCGGGGACGTAGACGGTCCGCGCGCCGTAGCTCCCGAGGACGTCGAGCGCCTCGGGCCCGGGCGCCGCGGCACCCAGCCACACGGCGTCGACGGCGCTGCCCAGGCCGCGGGCCGCGGTGAGAACCTCCGTGCTGGGGACGGACGGCAGTCCGGCGTGGTCGTCGACGACGACGAGCGAGTGGGTCACAGCAGCCTCTTTCGTGGGGCGGGCGTCAGACAAGCTTGTTCTCGACGAGGTACGCGGCGAGCTGGGCTCCGCCGTCACCGGAGTCGGTGACGATGCGGCCCTGCTGCCGCCCGGGACGGGCCGCCGACCGGAGGATGCGCGTGCCGGCGCCGGCGGCGCCGGTGACGGTGACGTCCGCGCCGAGGTACGGCTCGAGGTCGGCGAGGGTCCACCGGGTGACGGGCTTCTTCTTCGCGCCGATGATCGCGCGGAAGTTCGGGTAGCGCGGCTCGTTCGCCTGGTCCGTCACGGAGACCAGGGCGGGCAGGGGCGCCTCGAGCGTCTCGACGGCCTCCCCGATCTCCCGGCGCACGCGGAGCGTGCCACCCGTGACGTCGATGCGCGTGGCGAGCGTGAGCTGCGGCAGCTCGAGGCAGGCCGCGAGCGCGGCCGGGAGCATGGAGGTGAGCCCGTCCATCGCCGCCATGCCGGTGACGACGAGGTCCACCGGGTCCTCCGCGCCGATGGCGCGCACCGCCGCGGCGAGGACCCGCGCGGTCCCCACGACGTCGGAGCCCGCGAGCGCGTCGTCGTCGATGTGGACGGCGGAGTGGGCGCCCATCTGCAGGGCGCGCCGGAGCGCGTCGACGGCGTCGGCGGGGCCCATGGTCACGGCGACGACCTCACCGCCGTGCTCCTCCGCGAGCGAGACGGCCGCCTCGACGGCGTTCTCGTCGAGCTCGTTGAGGACGTCGTCCTCACCGCGCACCGTGAAACCGCGCGAGTCCAGCGCGCGCTCGGACTGCAGGTCGGGAACATGCTTCACGCAGACGACGATCCTCATGTGCTCAGCCTGCCACGCTAGGGCCGGGTGCTGCTCTCTCCGCCTGGGGCCCCGCTCCGGTCGCTCGGTCACCCGCAAGTGACGACGAAAGGGCCCCGCCGCGATGAGAGAATCGTCTCGTGAGTAGCACCGTCGAGCACCCCGCGCCTGCCTGGCCGTCATTCGCGGACCAGCCGGCTGCGAGCGTGCCCGGCGCTGCCGAGCCGTACCGCCTCGGTGCCCACCTCGCCGGGGACGGGATCGACGTCGCCGTCGTCGCCTCGCGGGCCGACGCCGTCGACCTGTGCCTCCTCGACGACGGCGGCGAAGGCCTCACCGAGCGGCGCTTCCGCCTCCTGCGCGGCGCGGGCGGGGTCTGGCACGGTCACGTCGCGGGCGTACGGGCGGGGCAGCACTACGGGCTGCGCGTCCACGGCCCGTGGGACCCTGCCGCCGGGCTGTTCCACAACCCCGCCAAGCTGCTCCTCGACCCCTACGCGCGCGCCGTCTCCGGGCAGGTCGAGCTCGTCCCCCCGGTGTACGGCCACCGCGTCGACGACCGGCTCCACCCCCTGCCCGGCTTCGCCGCCGACCCCCACGACTCCGCGCCCTTCGTCGCGCACGGCGTCGTCGTCGACGACGCGTTCCCCGCCCCGGTCCGCCGCCCGCGCGTCCCGTGGGGCCGCACCGTCCTGTACGAGGCACACGTGCGCGGGCTGACGATGCGCCTGCCCGGCGTGCCCGAGCACCTGCGCGGCACCTACGCCGGGCTGGCCCACCCCGCGACCATCGCGCACCTGCGCGACCTCGGGGTCACCGCCGTCGAGCTCCTGCCCATCCACGCGGGAAGCCCCGAGCCGTTCCTCGTCGAGCGGGGCCTGACCAACTACTGGGGCTACAACACCCTGGCGTTCTTCGCGCCCGAGCCGCGCTACGCGACGCTGGCCGCGCAGGCCGCGGGGCCGGCGGCCGTGCTCACCGAGGTCAAGGGGATGGTCCACCTCCTCCATGAGGCGGGCATCGAGGTCATCCTCGACGTCGTCTACAACCACACGAGCGAGGGCGGCGTCGGCGGCCCCTCCCTGAGCCTGCGCGGGCTCGACAACCTCCTGTACTACCTCCACGACCCCGCGAACCCCGGCGCCCTCGTCGACGTCACCGGGTGCGGGAACTCCCTCGACTTCCGGCGCACGCGGGTGGTCCAGCTCGTCCTCGACTCGCTGCGCTACTGGGTGAGCGAGGTGGGCGTCGACGGCTTCCGCTTCGACCTCGCCGTCACGCTCGGGCGGCACGGCTCCCGGTTCAGCCCGGACCACCCCTTCCTCGTCGCCCTCGCCACCGACCCCGTGCTCGCCGGCACCAAGCTCATCGCCGAGCCGTGGGACCTGGGGCCGGACGGCTGGCAGACGGGCGCCTTCCCCCCGCCCATGGCCGACTGGAACGACCGGTTCCGCAACGCGGTCCGGACCTTCTGGCTCACCGACCCCGCGGCCGCCTCGCACGGGCGCGTCGGCCACGACCTGCGCGACCTCGCCACCCGCCTCGCCGGCTCCGCGGACCTGTTCAGCCACGGCGAGGTCCCTGGCGGCCGTGGCCCCCTGGCGAGCATCAACTTCGTCACCGCCCACGACGGCTTCACCCTCGCGGACCTCGTCACCTACGACGGCAAGCACAACGAGGCGAACACCGAGGGCAACCGCGACGGCACCAACGACAACCGGTCGTGGAACCACGGCGTCGAAGGACCGGTGACCGCCGACGACGGCGGCGTGGTCGGGGGCGTCGCGCTCGAGGCCCGCAGCGGGCTCGCGGGGACCAGCGACATCGCCGCCGCCCGTCGCCGCTCCGCCCGCAACCTCCTCGGCACGCTCCTCCTCTCCGCCGGCACGCCCATGCTCACCGCCGGCGACGAGCGGGGGCGCACGCAGCGCGGGAACAACAACGCCTACTGCCAGGACAACGAGATCTCCTGGATGGACTGGGCGCCGGCGCCAGAACGGGACGACCTCCTGGCGACCACGCGCCACCTGCTGCGCCTGCGCCGCGAGCACCCGGTCCTGCGCCCCGAGCGGTTCGCGGCCGGCCGCACCGCGCACGGCGATGCCCTCGCGGACCTCGCCTGGTACGACGCCGACGGCCGCGGCATGGACGCGGCGGCGTGGTACGACCCGAACACCCGCGTCCTGCAGATGCAGCGCTCGGGCCAGCCCGTCGGCGACGTCGACGCGCTCCTCGTCCTCAACGGCTCCCTCGGCGCGGTGGAGGTCACCCTCCCCCCGGGCCGCCCCGGCGCAGGCCGGGTCCTCGTGTGGGACTCGGTGTGGGAGAGCCCGCAGGCGCCCCGCCCCGCCGAGGCCCGTGCCACCCTTGCGCCCCTGAGCATGCGCCTGTACCTCTCGACCCGCTGAGCGGCCTTTCCCGCGGCGGGCCGGACGGACTACGGTAGGGCCCGTGCTCACCTCCTGGCAGTCGTCCTGACGGACGGCACGGCACCCACCTCCGGCCGTCCCACGAGGCGGCCGCCGTCATGTCCGGCCCCCGTGGCGCGGCCCGACAGACGAGAGATCCGATGACCACGCACCCAGCCCCCGCCGCCACCGAGATCGCCGAGTCCACCTCGGACGCCTCCCTCGCCCGCACCCGGCGCCGCAGCGCCGAGATCGAGGAGCAGATCGCCGCCGATCCCGGGCGCTTCCGCGTCCTCACCGGGGACCGGCCCACGGGCAACCTCCACCTCGGGCACTACTTCGGCTCACTGCTCAACCGGGTGCGCCTGCAGCGGGCCGGCGTGGAGACGTTCGTCCTCATTGCCGACTACCAGGTCATCACCGACCGCGACGGCGTCGGCCCGATCCGCGATCGCGTCCTCTCCCTCCTCGCTGACTACCTGGCGGTGGGCATCGACCCCGACGCCGCGACGATCTTCACGCACTCCGCCGTGCCCGCCCTCAACCAGCTCATGCTGCCGTTCCTCAGCCTCGTCACCGATGCCGAGCTGCGCCGCAACCCCACGGTGAAGTCCGAGCTCGACGCCACCGGGGAGCGCCCCATGTCCGGGCTCATGCTCACCTACCCCGTGCACCAGAGCGCGGACATCCTCTTCTGCAAGGCCAACCTCGTCCCCGTGGGCAAGGACCAGCTGCCCCACCTCGAGCAGGCCCGCGTCGTCGCCCGCCGCTTCGACGAGCGGTACGGCCGCCCGGAGGGCACCGACGCGCCCGTCTTCCCGCAGCCCGAGGCCCTCCTGTCCGACGCCGCCAGCGTGCTCGGCACCGACGGGCAGAAGATGAGCAAGTCCCGCGGCAACACCATCGAGCTGGGCATGGACGCCGACACCACGGCCCGCGTGCTCAAGCGCGCGGTCACCGACGCCGACCGGCACATCACCTACGACCCCGCGGCCCGCCCCGAGGTCTCCAACCTCGTCCTCCTCACGGCGCTCGCCTCCGGCCGCGACCCCGAGGCGGTCGCTGCGGAGATCGGTGACGGCGGCGGCGCGGCGCTCAAGCGCGCCGCCACCGAGGCCGTCAACGAGATGCTCGCCCCCATCCGCGCGCGGCGGGCCGAGCTCGCCGCCGACCCCGGCTACCTCCTGCGCGTGCTGCGGGACGGCAACGCGCGCGCGAACGCCATCGCCGAGGCCACCCTGGGCGAGGTCCGCGAGGCCATGCACATGGCGTACTGACGGCGCCACCGTGACGCCGGGCGGGAGCGTCCCGCGGCGCGGCGCAGCCGCCTGGTGAGCGTCGCCTCGCCGCCGCCGCCCTGCCGTCGTACCGTCGTCCGGCCCGCGCCGGTCCCTGGCGTTCCCGGCGCGTCCTGCCCACCCCGGACCTGGAGACCCATGAGTCCCGTCACCGCCCGCACCGTCGCCGACGACTACGTCGCTGCGCTCACCGAGCTCGACCCGTCGGTCGCCACCGCCCTCGGGGTGCGCTCCGACCGCATGCCCGACCTGTCCCCCGCCGGGCTCGCCGCCCGGGCAGACCTGGCCCGGCGCACCCTTGCCGCGCTGGGGTCGGCCGCGACGGACACGGACGCGGACCGCCGGTGCGCCCGGCTGCTGTCCGAGCGGCTCACCGCCCAGCTCGACGTGCACGACGCCGGCGAGGACCTGCGCTCACTGCGCCCCATCGGCTCCCCGCTGCAGGGCCTGCGCTCGATCTTCCTCATGATGCCCACCGCCACGCCGCAGGACTGGGCCGACATCGCCCACCGCCTCGCCGAGGTCCCCCGCGCCGCCGAGGACTATCGCGCGACGCTCGCCGAGGGCATCGCCCAGGGGATGCTCAGCGCGCCCCGGCAGGTGGCCTCCGCCGTCGCCCAGCTCGAGGCGTGGCTCGAGGCGGACTGGTACGCCGAGTTCGTCGCCGCCGGACCCGACGCCCTGCGCACCGAGCTCGACGACGCCGCCGCCGCGGCCGCCGTCGCCCTCGGCGAGCTCCGGGCCTGGCTCGCCGCCGACTACGCCGCCGCGGCCGAGGGCACGCCCGACGCCGTCGGCCGGGAGCGCTACCTCCTCGCCGCCCGCTCGACGACGGGCGCCCGGGTCGACCCCGAGGAGGCCTACGCCTGGGGCTGGGCCGAGCTCGGGCGCATCGAGGCGGAGATGGTCGCCGAGGCCGCACAGGTGCTGCCGGGGAAGAGCGTCGGCGCGGTGCTCGCCCACCTGGGCACGCACGGGCCCGCGATCGAGGGCGAGGAGGCGGTGCGCCGCCACCTCCAAGACCTCATGGACACGGCCATCACCGAGCTCGACGGCACGCTCGTCGACATCCCGGAGCCGGTCCGCACGGTCGAGGCGCGGATCGCCCCGCCCGGGTCCGCCGCCGCGCCGTACTACACGCGCCCGTCGCTCGACTTCGCCCGTCCCGGCCGCACGTGGCTGCCCACGCTGGGCCGCGACCGCTTCCCCCTGTGGGACCTGGTGAGCACCTGGTACCACGAGGGCGTCCCCGGCCACCACCTCCAGCTCGCCATGTGGGTGCACCTCGCCCCCCAGCTGTCCCGGTACCAGGTGAGCATCGGGTCGGTGTCGGCGACGACGGAGGGCTGGGCGCTCTACGCCGAGCGGCTCATGGACGAGCGCGGGTACCTCACCGACCCCGCCGAGCGCCTCGGCTACCTCGACGCCCAGCGGATGCGGGCGGTGCGGATCATCATCGACATCGGCATGCACCTCGAGCTCGAGGTGCCCGCCGCCGATCCCATCGCGGCCGCGTTCCTCGCCGACGCCGGCCTCGAGGCCGGCGCCCGGTGGACGCCGGCGCTGGCGCGGGAGTTCTTCGGCCGCCACTGCGGGCGCGAGGACGACTTCCTCGACTCCGAGATCGACCGCTACCTCGGCTGGCCGGGCCAGGCGATCAGCTACAAGCTCGGGGAGCGGGCCTGGCTCGCGGGGCGAGCGGCCGCCCAGGAGCGCGCCACCGCTGCCGGGCGCGCGTGGGACGCCAAGGCGTGGCACACCGCCGCGCTCGGCCTCGGCTCCCTCGGCCTCGACGACCTCGAGCGGGAGCTCACCGACCTCTAGGCCGGAGACCGCGGAGGGGGTGCGCCTGGGGTGGTGAGCTCCGTCCCCCTGAGGTGCCCCCCTGTGATCATGCAGAAATGCCGGGGCACGCCGCTTTCCCCTGGCAATCGTGCAGAAAACGCCGGGGGACGGCCCCACCGCGCTCGTCCGGTCCACATTTCGCCCGGACGAGCCCCGCCGTGCGCCCTTTCCTGTCCCGGTGGGCGTGGCCCGCCACCCCGCACGGCGCAGTAAAGGGCGCACGACCAGCAGCAAAGGGCGCACGGCCAGCGTTTCTGCATCATCACGAAGAAGGCGGAGGCCGGATGGACGAAGGGCCGGGTCGGGGCGTGTGCCCCGACCCGGCCCCTCGTGGTCCGGCTGTCCTGCTGGGTCGTGCTGCTACTGCTCGGCGTTGACGACGAGCCCGAGGTCCGTCGGCCCGGCCAGGCCGGCGTGGCGCGGGACGATCCGCACCGAGTAGCCGAAGGCGCCGGAGGCCTCGAGGACGACGTCGCCGCCGAAGGCGTAGCGCCCGCCCTCGTAGGTGTCCGTGAGCTCGAGCGCGCGGACGGAGAAGGTCTCGAGCGTGTCGCTCTCGGTGACGTGCCCGTAGACCACCTGGACCTCGACGTCGTCGGGGCGGAGCTCACCGAGGGTGACGTAGGCGTGGACGTTGAGGGCGTCGCCCACGCTCACCGTGCCCTCGGCCCCGCTGGACTCGACGTGGTCCACGCGCACGGCGTGCCACTGCTCGCGGACGCGACGCTTCCACGCGGCGAGCTCGGCGGCGCCCAAGTACCCGACCCCGTCGAGGGCCCGGTAGCTGGCGGCCACCGGGGTGTACAGGCGCTCGACGTACTCGCGCACCATGCGGGTGGCCTGGACCTTCGGGCCGAGCGTGGCGAGGGTGTGCCGCATCATGCCGATCCACCGGCGCGGGATCCCGTCGGCGTCACGGTCGTAGAAGCGGGGCGCCACGGTGTTCTCGATGAGGTCGTACAGCGCGGCCGCCTCGAGGGCGTCCCGGCGGGCCTGGTCCTCGACGCCGTCGGCCGTGGGGATCGCCCAGCCGTTGTTGCCGTCGTACCACTCGTCCCACCAGCCGTCGAGGATGGAGAGGTTGAGCGCCCCGTTGAGCGCGCACTTCATCCCCGACGTGCCGGAGGCCTCCAGCGGACGCAGCGGGTTGTTGAGCCAGACGTCGCAGCCCGGCATGAGGGTCTGCGCCATCTCGATGTCGTAGTTCGGCAGGAAGACGATGCGCTCGCGCACGCCCTCCGCGTCGGCGAACTGGACGAGCTTCTGGATGAGCCCGACGCCCTGCTCGTCGTCGGGGTGGGACTTGCCCGCCACGACGATCTGGATGGGCCGCTCGGGGTCGGTGAGGAGGCGGCGCAGGCGCTCGGGGTCGCTGAGCATGAGCGTGAGCCGCTTGTACGTCGGCACCCGGCGGGCGAACCCGATGGTGAGGACGTCGGGGTCGAGGGCGTCGTCCACCCAGCCCAGCTCGGCCGGGGACGCGCCCCGCTCCGTCCAGGAGGAGCGCACCCGCTGGCGGGCCGACTCCACGAGGTTGCTGCGCAGCTGGCGGCGCACGGCCCACAGCTCGGCGTCGGGGACGCCGCCGTCCTCCTCGCCCAGGTGCCAGCCGGCACCCGAGGCGATGGCCTCGGCGTCGAGGTGGGACGCGGCGAGCTGGGCGAACAGCGGGTCGGTCCACGTGGGGCCGTGGACGCCGTTGGTGATCGAGGTGATGGGCACCTCGGAGACGTCGAAGCCGGACCACAGCGAGTGGAACATCCCGCGCGAGACCTTGCCGTGCAGCTGGGCGACGCCGTTGGCCAGGCGCGCGGTGCGCAGTCCCATGACGGCCATGTTGAACACGGCCGGGTTGCCACCGTCGTAGTCCTCGGCCCCGAGGGCGAGGATCTTCTCCACGGGCACGCCGGGGATCTCGGCGGAGCCGGAGAAGTACTCGCGGATGAGGTCGACGCCGAAGCGGTCGATGCCGGCGGGGACCGGCGTGTGGGTGGTGAAGACGGTCCCGGCGCGCACGGCCTCGAGCGCGGTGTCGACGTCCACGCCCTCGCCCTGGACGAGCTCGCGGACGCGCTCGACGCCGAGGAACCCGGCGTGGCCCTCGTTCGCGTGGAAGACCTGGGGGGCGGGCGTGCCGGTGAGCCGCGCGTACAGGCGCAGCGCCTTGACGCCGCCCATGCCGAGGAGGAGCTCCTGCTTGAGCCGGTGGTCCGCGGACCCGCCGTAGAGGCGGTCGGTGACGCGACGGACGCTGTCGTCGTTCTCGGTGACGTTGGAGTCGAGGAGGAGCAGGGGCACGCGGCCGACGTCGGCCCGCCACACCTGCGCGTGCAGGACGTGGCCCCCGGGCAGGGGCAGGCTCACCCGAGCCGGCGTGCCGTCGGCCTCGCGCAGGAGGCTGAGGGGGAGGTTGTCGGGGTCGAGCACGGGGTAGGTCTCGTGCTGCCAGCCGTCGCGGGTGAGCGACTGCCTGAAGTACCCCGCGCCGTAGAGCAGGCCGACGCCGATGATCGGCACGCCGAGGTCGGAGGCGGACTTGAGGTGGTCGCCGGCGAGGATGCCGAGGCCGCCGGAGTACTGCGGCAGCACGGCGGTGATGCCGAACTCCGCGGAGAAGTAGGCGATGGCGTCGGGCTTGTCGGGCGAGTCGTAGGCCGCCTGGTACCAGCGCGGCTCCTCGAGGTAGCGGCGGAGGTCCTCGGCGACCTCGTTGACGCGGGCGACGAGCTCGGCGTCGGCGGCCAGCGCGTCGAGGCGCTGACGGCCGAGGGCGCCCAGGAGCGCGACGGGGTCGCCGTGGAGGTCGCGCCACAGGTCGCGGTCCAACGAGGCGAAGAGCTCCCTGGTCGGCGCGTGCCACGACCAACGCAGGTTCTGCGCGAGGGTGTCCAGAGGCGCCAGCGGCTCGGGAAGGACGGTGCGGACGGTAAAACGTCGGATTGCTCTCACGAGAAGGAGTGTAGGGGCGTCGCAAGCGTTACATCTATTTTCGGACACGTTGCAACGCCCATGGCGCGGTCCTGCCACGGCAATCCGCGGGCGTTCCCCGTGGTGACCGTTCGCGATTCCCGAAAGCTCCGCCGCGCGGCGGCTGATCATCGTAGTGCCGGACGGCGCCCGCCGCGTCCCGAGCGCCCTGCGGTCGACCCGGCCCCCGAGCGTCGATAAGTTCTCTGGCGTGAGCCGCCCCGATCAGGTCTCCTCCCCCGAGCCCGCCCCCGTCGCACCTGTCCCCGCCACGCCCTCCGCCCCGGGCACCGCCCCGGCCGGCGCCGCGGCCCCGGCCGCCGCCGAGCCCCTGCGCCCACCGGCCGCGCCCGAAGCCCGGCCGTGGAGCGGGGAGGTCCCCCAGCCCGCGCCGCCGGCGCCCGTGGGGCGCATCCCCGTCATCGAGGTCGCCCCCGTCGTCGAGGGCGGCCGGTGGCCGGCCAAGGCCGTCGTCGGCGAGGCGGTCCCGATCCAGGCGACCGTCTTCCGCGAGGGCCACGACGCCGTCGCCGCCACCGCCGTGCTCGTCGCCCCCGACGGCAGCGACCACTCGTCGGTGCGGATGCGCGACATCTCCCCCGGCAACGACCGCTACGAGGGCTGGCTCGTCCCTGACGCGCCGGGCCGCTGGTCCTTCCGCGTCGAGGGCTGGTCCGACCCGTACGGGACCTGGTCGCACGACGCCGCCATCAAGGTGGCCGCGGACGTCGACGCCGAGCTCATGCTCACCGAGGGGGCACTGCTCCTCGAGCGCGCGGCCGACCGGCCCCTGCCCGACGACGCCCGCGCGGTCCTCACCGACGCCGTCGCCGGCCTCCGTGACGCCTCCCGGCCCGCGCCGGCCCGGCTCGCGGCCGGGCTGTCGGACGAGGTCGTCGCCGTCCTCGACGCCCACCCCGTGCGCGAGATGCTCTCCCCCAGCGCCACCTACCCGCTCGCCGTCGACCGCGAGCGCGCGCTGTACGGCTCCTGGTACGAGATGTTCCCCCGCTCCGAGGGTGCCCGCTTCGACGCCGAGACCGGCCGGTGGGTCTCCGGCACCCTGCGCACGGCCGCCGAGCGCCTCCCGGCGGTCGCCGAGATGGGCTTCGACGTCGTCTACCTCACGCCGATCCACCCCATCGGCCTCACCAACCGCAAGGGCCGCAACAACTCCCTCACCACCAAGCCCGGCGACCCGGGCTCCCCGTACGGCATCGGCTCGGCCGACGGCGGCCACGACGCCATCCACCCCGAGCTGGGCACCTTCGAGGACTTCGACGCCTTCGTCGCCCGCGCCCGGGAGCTGGGCATGGAGGTGGCGCTCGACGTCGCCCTCCAGGCGTCCCCGGACCACCCCTGGGTGAGCGAGCACCCGGAGTGGTTCACCACCCGCGCCGACGGGTCGATCGCCTACGCCGAGAACCCGCCGAAGAAGTACCAGGACATCTACCCGCTCAACTTCGACAACGACCCCGAGGGCATCTACACCGCCATCCGCGACGTCCTCGAGGTCTGGGTGGCCCACGGCGTCACGGCGTTCCGGGTGGACAACCCCCACACCAAGCCCCTGCCGTTCTGGCAGCGTCTGCTGGAGGAGTTCGCCCAGACCCACCCCGAGGTCATCTTCCTGTCCGAGGCGTTCACCCGCCCCGCGATGATGCGCACCCTCGCGGCGATCGGCTTCCACCAGTCGTACACGTACTTCACCTGGCGCACGTCCAAGGAGGAGCTCGGCGAGTACTTCACCGAGCTCGCCGGCGAGTCCGCCGCGGTCATGCGCCCCAGCTTCTGGCCGACGACGCACGACATCCTCACGCCGTACATGCAGCAGGGCGGCGCCGCGGCCTTCGCCATCCGCGCGGTCCTCGCCGCGACCGGGGCACCCACCTGGGGCATCTACTCTGGGTACGAGCTCGTCGAGCACGTCGCGCGCCCCGGCGCCGAGGAGCAGCTCGACAACGAGAAGTACGAGTTCAAGCCCCGGGACTGGGCGCGGGCCGAGAGCATCGGCATCGCCCGGCTCCTCACCATGCTCAACGGCATCCGCCGCGACCACGTCGCGCTCCAGCGGCTGCGCACCATCACGATCCACCCCACCACCGACGACGCGTTGTTCTGCTTCTCCCGGCGGGTGCCCGCGCACCTGTCCCCCACGGGTACGGAGGACACCGTCGTCGTCGTCGTCAACCTCGACCCCTACACGACCCGGGAGGGCCTCGTGCATCTCGACCTCGCCGCCCTCGGCGTCGAGCCGGCCACGACCGGCGGCACGCCCGTCGTGGCCGCCCACGACGAGCTGTCCGGTGAGACGTACTACTGGGACGCCCATCCGTACGTCCGGCTCGACCCGCAGGGCCAGTGCGCCCACGTCCTCGCGGTGAGGGCCCTGTGAGCGCCGGTAACCCGCTGAGCGCCCTGCCGCCGGCCGTCGACCCCGTCCTGCGCCTGCCCGCCGCCGACCGCCCCGGGCTCTCCCAGGACCCGGAGTGGTACCGCACCGCCGTCTTCTACGAGGTGCTCCTGCGCGCCTTCGGCGACTCCAACGGCAGCGGGACCGGGGACCTGCGCGGGCTCATCCAGCGCCTCGACTACCTCCAGTGGCTCGGCGTCGACTGCCTGTGGCTGCCGCCGTTCTACCCCTCGCCGCTGCGTGACGGCGGGTACGACATCTCCGACTACACCGCGGTGGCGCCGGAGTACGGGACGATGGAGGACGTCCAGGAGCTCATCACCGAGGCCCATGCCCGCGGCATGCGGATCATCATCGACCTCGTCATGAACCACACCTCGGACCAGCACCCGTGGTTCCAGTCCTCGCGGTCCAACCCCGACGGTCCGTACGGCGACTTCTACGTGTGGAGCGACGACAACACCAAGTACCCCGACGCGCGCATCATCTTCGTCGACACCGAGCAGTCGAACTGGTCGTTCGACCCCGTGCGCCGGCAGTACTACTGGCACCGCTTCTTCTCCCACCAGCCGGACCTCAACTTCGAGAACCCCAAGGTCGTCGAGGCGATGTACGACATCGTCCGGTTCTGGGCGCGCATCGGCGTGGACGGGTTCCGGCTCGACGCCGTGCCCTACCTCTTCGAGGAGGAGGGCACCAACTGCGAGAACCTCCCCCGCACCCACCAGTTCCTCAAGGAGCTGCGGGCCATGGTCGACGCCGAGTTCCCCGGCACCCTCATGCTCGCCGAGGCCAACCAGTGGCCCGAGGAGGTCGTGGAGTACTACGGCACGGACGCCGCGCCGGAGTGCCACATGTGCTTCCACTTCCCGGTCATGCCGCGCATCTACTACGCGCTGCGTGAGCAGCGCGCGCACTCGATCAGCGACATCCTCACCGACACCCCGGCCATCCCGGACGGCGCGCAGTGGGGCACCTTCCTGCGCAACCACGACGAGCTCACGCTCGAGATGGTCTCCACCGAGGAGCGTGCCGCCATGTACGGCTGGTACGCCGAGGACCCGCGGATGCGGGCCAACGTGGGGATCCGGCGCCGGCTGGCCACCCTGCTCGGCAACTCCCGCGCGGAGATCGAGCTCGCCCACGCGCTGCTGCTGTCCCTGCCGGGGAGCCCGTGCCTGTACTACGGCGACGAGATCGGCATGGGCGACAACATCTGGCTGCCGGACCGCGACGCCGTCCGCACGCCCATGCAGTGGACCCCGGACCGCAACGCGGGCTTCTCCACCGCCGACCCCGGCAAGCTCTACCTCCCGCCGGTGCAGTCCCTCACCCACCACTTCGCGGCGGTCAACGTCGAGGCGCAGTACGCCCAGCCCACCTCCCTGCTCCACTGGGTCCGCGGCATCCTCGAGGTCCGCCGGCGCCACGCCGTCTTCGGCAACGGGGCGTTCACCCAGCTCGACGCCGACAACGACGCCGTGCTCGCGTTCGTCCGGTCCAACGCCACCGAGGCCGTGCTGTGCGTGATGAACCTCGCCAACACCCCGCGCTCGGCGACGGTGCGCGTGCCCGCGCACGCCGGCCGGCAGCTCACCGACCTCTTCGGCGGCGCGGTGTTCCCGGCGGTCGGCGCCGACGGCACGCTCACCGTGACGCTGGGCTCGCGCGGGTTCTTCTGGCTCGCCCTCGGCGACCAGGCCCCCGCCGTGGTGCCTGCCTCCGGGCGGGACGACGCCGAGTCCGGGGAGGGCGACTCCGGATGGCTCTGAGCCCCGACCTCGCCCGGGCCCTGCCCGGCTGGGTCGCGACCCAGCGCTGGTACGCCGGCAAGGGGCACGTCCCCGTGCTCGACGTCGTCGGCGTCCTCGACCTCGCGGATCCCTCGGCGGTCCCCGCCGGGGACGGTGACGCCCGCGTGCGCACCTGGTTCCTGCGGGACACCGCCGGCGCCGCCCCGTCGGGCGGCACGCTCTACCAGGTGCCGCTCGTCGAGCGGGAGTCCCCGGTGACCGGCCTCGAGCACGCGCTCGTCGCCCGCATCGAGGACGCCGGCGCCGGGCCCCGGTGGGTCTACGACGGCTGCCACGACCCTGCGGGTGCCCGCGCCCTGCTCGGGGCCCTGCTCGACGAGCGTGACCTCGCCGGCGACGGCACCACCGGCCGGGGCCACCGTGCCCGCGGCGCCGGGGCCGTGGCCGGGACCCTCGTCGTGCGGGGGACGCGCGTCCTCGGCGGCGAGCAGTCGAACACCTCGATCGTCGTCGACGCGACCGCCGACGGCACCGACCGGCCCCTCATCTGCAAGGTCTTCCGGGTCCTCGCCGAGGGCGAGAACCCCGACGTCGTCGTCCAGCAGGCCCTCGCCGCGGCCGGGTCCGCCCGGGTCCCGGCCCCCGCCGGCGACGTCCTCGGCTCCTGGCCGACGCCCGACGGGTCCGCCCGCGGCCACCTCGCCTTCGCCTCGGAGTTCCTCCCGGGCGTCGAGGACGCGTGGCGGGTCGCGCTGCGCGCGGCGAGCGCCGGTGAGGACTTCACGGATCGCGCCCGCGCCCTCGGCGAGGCCGTGGCGGAGGTCCACGGCATCCTCGCCCGCACCCTCGAGGGCCGCGACGCCGACGCCCCCACCCGGGACGCCGTCGTCGCCTCCTGGCGCACCCGCGCCGCCACGGCGATGCGCGAGGTGCCCGAGCTGGCCGCCCGCGAGTCGGAGATCACCGCCGTCCTCGAGGCCGGGGCGGCCGCCTCGTGGCCCCGCCTGCAGCGCATCCACGGCGACCTCCACCTCGGCCAGGTCCTCGACGCACCCGGCCGCGGCTGGGTGCTCCTCGACTTCGAGGGCGAGCCCATCCGGCCGCTGGCCGAGCGCACCGCCCCCGACCTCGCGCTGCGCGACGTCGCCGGCATGCTCCGCTCCTTCGACTACGTCGCCGGCTCCGCGCCCGACGCCTCCGCCGTCGACGCCGCCTCCTGGGCGGCGGACGTGCGCGAGTCGTTCCTCGGGGGGTACGCCGCGCGCGCCGGGCACGACCCGCGCGCCGAGGCGGCCCTGCTCGCCGCCCTCGAGCTCGACAAGGCCCTGTACGAAGCCGTCTACGAGGTGCGCAACCGCCCCGACTGGCTCCCCATCCCGCTCGCGGGGGCCCTGCGCCTCCTCGGCGACCCCGCGCAGGACGACCCCGCGCGCACCCACAAAGGTGATGACACAGTGACAGCTATGAACGACTCCGCTACTCCCGGCTCGGACGCCCTCGACGGGCCGACCCCGCAGCCGGTCCACGTGGACGAGCAGGCGCTGCGCGCCGTCGCCCACGGTGGCCACCACGAGCCCCACGCCGTCCTCGGCGCCCACCCCGGCCCCGGCGGGGTCACGGTGCGCACGCTGCGCCCGCTCGCCGACGCGGTCGAGGTCGTCACCACCGCCGGCGCCGTCCCCCTCACCCACGAGCTCGAGGGCATCTGGGTGGGCGTCCTGCCCGGCGACGACGTCCCGGACTACCGGATCCGCGCCACGTACGGCGAGCACACCGTCGTCGTCGACGACCCCTACCGGTTCCTGCCCACGCTCGGCGACGTGGACCAGCACCTCATCAGCGAGGGCCGCCACGAGCAGCTGTGGACCGTGCTCGGCGCCCACGTGCGCCACTACCCCAGCGAGCTCGGCGACGTGCACGGCACCTCGTTCGCCGTCTGGGCCCCGAACGCCCGCGCGGTGCGCGTCAAGGGCGACTTCAACGGCTGGGACGGCCGGCTCGCCTCGATGCGCTCCCTCGGCTCCACCGGCGTGTGGGAGGTCTTCGTCCCCGGTGCGGGCGAGGGCGCGCGGTACAAGTACGAGATCCAGTACCGCGACGGCTCCTGGCACGAGAAGGCCGACCCGATGGCCCGCGCGGCCGAGGTACCGCCGCTGACGGCGTCCGTCGTCGCCTCCTCCTCGTACGAGTGGCAGGACGAGGACTGGATGACCCGGCGGGCGCGGCGCGACCCGCACAGCGGCCCGATGAGCGTGTACGAGGTCCACCTCGGCTCCTGGCGGCAGGGGCTCAGCTACCGCGACCTCGCGGACGACCTCGTCGCCTACGTCTCCGGCCTCGGCTTCACGCACGTGGAGTTCATGCCCGTGGCCGAGCACCCCTTCGGCGGGTCGTGGGGCTACCAGGTGACGTCGTACTACGCGCCGACGTCGCGGTACGGCTCCCCCGACGACCTCCGGTACCTCATCGACCGCCTCCACCAGGCGGGGATCGGCGTCATCGTCGACTGGGTGCCCGCGCACTTCCCCAAGGACGAGTGGGCGCTGGCGAACTTCGACGGCACCCCGCTGTACGAGCACCCGGACCCGATGCTCGGCGAGCACCCCGACTGGGGCACGCTCATCTTCAACTTCGGCCGCCGCGAGGTGCGCAACTTCCTCGTCGCCAACGCCTCGTACTGGTTCGAGGAGTTCCACGTCGACGGCCTGCGCGTGGACGCCGTGGCGTCGATGCTCTACCTCGACTACTCGCGCGAGCCCGGCCAGTGGCGCCCCAACGAGCGCGGCGGCCGCGAGAACCTCCAGGCGATCAGCTTCCTCCAGGAGGCCAACGCCACCGCCTACCGGCGCTCCCCCGGTGTCGTCATGATCGCCGAGGAGTCCACGGCGTGGCCGGGCGTCACCGCCCCCACGAGCGCCGGCGGCCTGGGCTTCGGCCTGAAGTGGAACATGGGGTGGATGAACGACACCCTCCACTACCTGTCGGAGGAGCCGATCAACCGGCGCTACCACCACGGGGAGCTGACGTTCTCCCTGGTCTACGCCTTCTCCGAGCAGTTCGTCCTGCCGCTGAGCCACGACGAGGTCGTCCACGGCAAGGGCTCGCTCGTGCGCAAGATGCCCGGTGACCGCTGGCAGCAGCTCGCCGGCGTGCGGGCGCTGCTGGCCTACCAGTGGTCCCACCCCGGCAAGCAGCTGCTCTTCATGGGCTCGGAGTTCGCCCAGGAGCAGGAGTGGGCGGAGTCCCGCAGCCTCGACTGGCACCTGCTCGACAACCCCGCGCACGCGGGCGTCGCCGACCTGGTGCGGCGGCTCAACGACGTCTACCGCTCCCAGCCGGCCCTGTGGTCCGACGACTTCACCGCCGCCGGGTTCGAGTGGATCGAGGCGGGCGACGGCGACCACAACGTCCTCGTCTACCTCCGCAAGGCTCCGGCCACGGGCGAGATGGTGGTCTGCGTCGTCAACTTCGCGGGTGCGCCCCACGAGGGCTACCGCGTGGGGCTGCCCCACGGCGGCGACTGGATCGAGGTGCTCAACACCGACGCCGAGGAGTACGGCGGCTCGGGCGTGGGCAACCTCGGGCGGGTGACGGCCGAGGACCTGTCCTGGCACGGCCGTCCGGCGTCGGCGAGCCTGCGCGTGCCGCCGCTCGGCGCGGTCTGGCTCACCCCGGCGAAGGACTGACGCCGGGGACCACCCCTTCGTGATCACGCAGAGAACGCCGGCGCACCATGCGCCGGCGTTTTCTGCTCGGTGGCCGGCTCACCGGTGACCTCACCGGCCCGGTGCGCCGACAGAGAACGCCGGCGCTCCACGCGCCGGCGTTCTCTCGTGCTCGTGCCCCGACGGGGCTGCGGGGGTCAGTACAGCGCGCTGGCGAGCGCCCGGCGTGCGGTCATGACCTCGGGCGCCGTGGGGCCCACGACCTCGAACAGCTCGAGCAGCCGCAGCCTGGCGGTCTCGCGGTCCTCGTCGCGCGTCGCGCGGACCACCCGGAGGACACGCTCGAGCCCGGCGCTCGCCTGGCCCGAGGCGATCTCCACATCCGCGGCGCCGAGCTGGGCGGCGACGTCGGTGGCGGGGGCGGCGTCGGCCGCCGCGACGACCGCGGCCGGGTCGTCCGCGGAGGCCCGGATCATGAGCTCGACCTGCCCGAGGGCGGCCTTGGCCTCCTCGTCCGCGGGGTTCTCCTCGATCGCGCGGCGGTAGGCGTCGGCGGCGGCGGGGAGGTCACCGCGGTCGATGGCGTCGAGCGCCTCCGCGTGGAGCGGGGGCAGCGGCGGCTCCTCGGGGGCCTCCTCGACCTCCTCGACCGCCCCCGAGACGACGCCGGCGACACCGCTCTGCGCGGCGACCCGGAGGAGCTCGTCGAGGACCTGGCGGACCTGCGCCTCGGGGTAGACCCCCTGGAAGAGCGGCACCGGCTGCCCGCCGATGACGGCCACGGCGGTGGGTACGGACTGCACCTGGAAGGCGGCGGCGATCTGCGGGTTCGCCTCGACGTCCACCCGGCCGAGCTGGAAGCGCCCGCCGTACTCGCCGGCCAGGCGCTCGAGCAGGTCCCCGAGCTGGGTGCTGGGCTCCGCCCAGGAAGCCCCGAGGACGAGGACGACGGGCACCTGCGTGGAGAGCTGGACGGTCTCGGCGAAGGTCTCCTGCGTGACGTCGACGACCACGGGGGCGTCGATCGCGCCGCCCGCCCCCGTCGGCGCGGATGCCGGGCCCCGGGCACCGGCGGGGCCGGGGGCGCCACCACCAGCCGGTGCCGCGGGTCGCGCCAGGCTCGACAGGTCGACCGCGCCGTGCAGGTTGAGGTGGCTGGGGGGCTGGCTCATCCGGGTCCTTCTCCTCGTTCGTTCACCGTCACGTCCGCGCGGACGTTACTCCTGCTCGACGACCTCGACGAGGATCTGGTCGGCACCGAGCACCTCGATCGGCTCGTCGCTGTCCGCCGGCGGCACGTGGAACGCCAGCGTGACGTCGTAGACGCCGTCGACGGCGTTCTCGACGATCGTGTCGTCACCCAGGAGCGTGCCGATCGAGCCCCCGGCGTGGAGGGTCGCACCCTCGACGGTGCGGCTCAGCGTCAGCTGGGAGCGCAGCGCCCCCACGACGATGGCGCCGCCGTCGGAGGTGGACAGCGCCGCGACGCTACCGGGGATGACCTCGTTGGTGCGTGCGACGGAACCGGCCGCCTCGATGGTGGCGGCGAGGGTGGTGAGCTCCTCCCGGTACGCCGTCTTGTAGGCGTCCTCGGCGAACAGGCCGGCGTTCGCGCTGTCCGGGTTGTTGAGCGTCTCGGCGTACGCGGCGAGAGTCTCGTCGGGCGTCGCCCGCAGGCCCTCGGCGTCGCCGGCCAGCGGCGTGCTGCCGGTCTCCGGGTTCGCGGTGGGCGGCGTCGCCACCCCCGGCAGCAACCGGGTCCAGAGCCACACGGTGTACTGGCTGCGGGCATCGGGCTGGGTGAGGGCGATCAGCAGCGGGAGGTTCGACCCCTCCGGCGGGTGGGAGACGACGAGGACGGTCCGCGGCCACGTGTCGGTCGCCGCCACCACCTCGACCTGGCTGTCCGTGGTGAGCGGCGTGGGTGTGTACTCGCCGTCGGACGCCGCGGCGAGCCGGTACTCCGCCTCCCGCATGGCGAGCGCGGGACCGCTGAAGCGCTCCGCGAGCAGGGCCGGGTCGAGCGCGGCGTCGGCCTCGGCGATCGTCTCGTCGATGTCGGCGAGCACCCGGTCGATGCGGTCCTCGTCGAGGACGGGAGCGGGCGTGCTGGCGACCGGGTCGGGGTCGGGCTGGGGCACCTCGCCGGCGCAGGCGCCCAGCGAGAGGACGACGACGGCGGCCGCCGCCGTCCGTGCGCCTCGGCGCGTCCATGAGTTCGTGGTCATGTCGTCCTCCCCTCGGTGCTCGGCGGCTGGTTCCCGTCCGTGCCCTCGTCGTTCTGGCTGGTCTTGGCCTCGTCGTTCTGGCTGGTGCTGCCGCGGCGGCGCAGGCGCTCCCACCGGCCGCCGCGGACCGCGGTGGTCTCGGTGCTCTCGGTGGCGCCGGGGGTGCCGGTGGCGCCGGGGGTGCCGGTGAGCTCGGCGTCGGCCGCCGCGTCGGCGTCAGCCGCCGCCCGCGCCTGGACGACGGCGGGCTCGTCGGCCGCCTCGGTCTCGCGCGCCGCGGCGGTCTCGTGGGCCGCCGCGTCGTCCGCGACGCCGGCCTCGGTCGCGTCGTGGGCCGACTCGGTGGCGACGATCAGGGTGTCGTCGGCGACGTCGGCCTCGGCCGGGTCGTCCGCGGGCTCGGCATCGACCGCGTCATCGGTGGAGTCGGCGTCGGCGTCGGCGTCGGCGTCGGCGACGGTCGGCCTGGTGTCCGTACCCGCCCGGGTGTCGTCCACGACGACGGCGGTGCCGTCGACGGGCTCGGCGTCGGTCCCGGCCGCAGGCAGCTCGGCGTCGGTCCCGGCCGCAGGCCGCTCGGCGTCGGTCCCGGCCGCAGGCAGCTCGGCGTCGCCGGGCTGCGTGTCGACCTCGGCCCCGTCCGCGACCGGCACCCGGTCCGGCGCGACGGGCACCGGGGGCACCCCGGCGGCCGCCAGGCGCGCGGCCTCGGCCTCCTCGCGCTCGCGGTCACGGAGCTCGCGGCGGGAGAGCCGCTCGCCGCTCGCGGACGCGACGACGGACGTGCGCGCGGTCGTTCCGTCACCGGCGGGACGGCGGGCCTCGCGGGCGGCGCGCGCGTCCAGGACGAGCAGCGTCACCCCGGCAGCCAGCAGCAGGAGCCCGAGGATGATGCCCGGGACGAGCCACGGCGTGCCGGCCTCGCGGCCCCACTCGAGCTCGACCTCCGGCGCGGGCCCGGTGCCGTCCGTGGCCGCGACAAGGCTCCAGCGGCCCGGCATATCGACCCAGTCGAGCTCGACCGAGCCCTCGCCGGTGACCTCCACGACCCACAGGTCGGAGCCCGCCGGCGCGGGGACGCCGGCGGCGGTGGCCGCGTCGGCCGCGTCCGTCGGGGTGGCCGTCGGCGTCGGGGTGGCCGTGGCGCCCGTGTCCGTCGGGTCCTCGGGCGAGGCGGTGACGTCCTCGAGCGTGAGCTCCTCCCAGGACGAGAGCCCGGTGATGCGCACGTGCTCGGCGCCGTCCACCCACGCCTCGACGTCCTCCGTGCGGCCGACGGCGAGCGTCACGGGCTCGTCGTCGGCGGCCGTGGCGCGCACCGTCACCGAGCTCGAGACGGCGTCGAGCACGCCTGCCTCGGTGATGACGACGGGCGCCTCGGGACGCTCCGGGAGGCTGAGGGAGACGATGTCGGAAGAGCGCAGCACGGTCGCGGAGGCGATTGCCAGCACGAGGGCGACGACACCGAGGGCGACAAGTGCGATCGAGACGGTCCGGCGTTTCACGAGTGATGCAGTCCTGACGTCGGGGATCGCCCGCGGGTGCGGACGACATGCCAGGATACGCCGTCCTTTGCCCCGGTGTGTTACCCAACCGTGATCAAAAGGGTGCGGGCGGTACGCGGGGCGCCCGGTGCCGGCCGCTCGCCACGGCCGCCCCCCGCCCTCCGCCGGGCGGGCCGCCCGCCCGAGGGGTCGGGCACCGTGGACGCGGATACGCTGTCGTACTCCGGCCCGGCGACAGGAGGATCCATGACCGAGGACGCCTTCCCGGTGGTCATGCGGGGGTATGACCGCGCCCAGGTCGACCAGCGGATGCACGAGCTGGAGGAGGCGCTGGCGGGGGCCCGTGCCCAGGTGGCGGCCCTGGACGAGCGCACCATGCACCTCGCGGGAGAGCTCTCGGAGGCCCAGCGCACCCTCCGCGAGCACGAGCGCCCCACCTACACCGGGCTCGGCGCGCGCATCGAGCAGCTCCTCCGCTCGGCGGAGGAGCAGTCCTCCGGGGTCGTGGAACGCGCCGAGGCGGAGGCCGCCCGGCACCTGGCCGGCGCCCGCGCCCAGGCTGCCGACCTCACCGACCGCGCCGAGGCCGAAGCCGCTGCACGGGTCGGCGCCGCGCGCCGCGAGGCGGGCGAGATCCTCGAGCGCTCCGGGGCACAGGCCCGCACCACCCTGGACGCGGCGGCCCGCCGCGCCCAGGAGCTCGTCGGCTCGGCCGAGCGCGAGGCCGCACGCATCACGGACGCGGCCCGTCAGGCCGAGGCCACCCGGCGCGCCGGGCTCGAGCATGAGCTGGCCGTCCTACGGGCCGAAGCCGCCACCGCCACCACCCAGCTGCGCGCGGACGCGGAGGCCCAGAGCGCGGCCGTGACGGCGGAGGCCGGCCGGCTCCACGCGGAGGCGAGCCAGGCGCGCAGCGAGGCCGCCGAGCTGCGGGCCGAGGCCCAACGACTCCTCGACGAGGCGCGCGCCGCCGCGCGCCGCACGCAGGTCGAGGCCGAGCAGGAGATCGTCGTCAGCCGGGAGGCGGCCGAGCGGGCGAACGCGGCCGCGCACGCCCAGGCGCGTGCCGCCAGCGATGCGCTCGTCGCCGACGCCGAAGCCCGGGCGGCCGCCGCCGAGGCCCGGGTGGCCGAGGCGCTGCAGCGCGCCGAGGCCGTCCTCACCGACGCCGACACCCAGGCCGCGCACCGGTTGCATGCCGCCCGGGTCGAGGCGGACCGCCTCGCCGCGGAGGCGGCCCAGGCGGCCGACCGGTTGCGGGCCGAGGCACGCGCGGCAGCCGAGGCGGACCGCGCCGCCGCCGAGCGCGAGGTGGCCGCTCTCGCCCGGCAGCGCGAGGACATCGCCGAGTACGTCGCCGGTCTGCGCGGTGCCCTCGCCGAGCACGTCGGCGCCACGGAGGACGCGGCCCCCGCCGCGCCGGGCGGCCCCGCCGACGACCACGGTGCCGCGGCACCCGCCGACCCAGCGGTGGCGACGGAGGCCCCCGACGACGCCGCCGGGGCACCGGCCCAGGACGCTCCCGCCGCGACGGTCGCTGCCCCGACGGTCGCTGCCCTGCCGGACGACACGGCGACCCTGGAGCCGGTCGACGCAACGGCCACCTTCGAGGCGGTGGACGACACGACGGTCATCGAGGCCGTCGACCAGCCTGCGGCCGAGAAGCCGCGCGGCCGCAAGCCGCGGGCCTAGGGTCCGGGCGCCCGCAGCCTAAGGCGCAGCGCGGGCGCGCGCGGCGCACGCACGCGGGCTCCACGGCGCACGCGCCCGGCCGGTGCGGTCAGCGCACCAGCCGCACGCCCGCGACGCCTCCCCAGCGCTCGGCGATCTCGCGGGCGCCGTCCGGCTCGAAGCCGTTGCGGCGGT
Organism: Georgenia faecalis; assembly: GCF_003710105.1. Taxonomy (GTDB): domain Bacteria; phylum Actinomycetota; class Actinomycetes; order Actinomycetales; family Actinomycetaceae; genus Georgenia_A; species Georgenia_A faecalis. Next base: position 876,825 of record NZ_CP033325.1, on the reverse strand, counting down.
AGAACGCGTGGGCGCGGGGGTTCTCCTCGGCGACCCAGAGGAAGCACGGGGCGTCCCCGACCGCGGTGTCGAGGAGGGCCTGGCCGAGGCCCGTGCCGTGCTCCTGCGCGAGGACGTAGAGCGCGCGGAGCCGGAGCGGGCGCACGTCTCCCGGGCCGACCGCCTCAGCGACGGCGAACCCGAGGAGCTCCCCCGCGCGCGTCGCCACCCACGTGCTGGCGCCACCGGGGTCGGCGAGCCGGCGCTGCCACCACTCCAGGCCCGTGCGCTCCCGGTCGGCGAGCACGTGCTCGGGCACGGTCCCGGCGTAGGTCTGCCGCCAGCAGGTCGCCTGGAGGGCGGCGAGCCCAGCGGCGTCGTCGGCGGTGGCGGGGCGGATGCGGGCGTGGGGCGCGGTCACGGCGACCAGCGTAGGGCGCGCGTAGCCTGGGGCGATGACGACGAGCTGGTCGGACGATCGGCGCGAGGCCGCGGCGGTGCACGCGGACATGCTCGCCCGCCGGCAGGAGGCCGAGCACGCGCGGGCGCGCGCGCTGCTCGAGCGCTTCGCGGCGGTCGCCCGCGAGAGGCTTCCCGCCGAACCTCTCCGCGTCCGCGGGTACGGCGGCGCCGGCTCGGCGCGCAGCGACGTCACCGGCTGGTACCTGCGGGCGGACCGCGCGGCGGGCCTGGGCACGGACGGCCGGTTCTACGTCCTCACGGCCCCCCTCGGCCTCCGCGAGCGGCTGCGCGGGGTGGAGCTGCGCGAGACCCCGCCGCCGATGGTGCTCGGCGCCGGCGGCAAGGACGGGGAGTCCATCGACCTCCCCGACGCCCTCGAGCGGCTGCTGCCGGGCTGGGACCGCGCCCCGCGGGACTGACCTCGCCGTCCCCCGGGCCCGCTCCTACGGGCGGTGGCCGACGGCGCGGGCGTGCAGGCGGGCGAGGGCGGCGGCCACGGCCGCTGGGTCCTCCACCGCACTGAGGTGGGCGGCGCGCGGGACGACGACCAGCTCCCCGCCGGCCGACAGGCGCTGGACCATCGCCTCGGCCGCCTCCTGCGGGCTCAGGGTGTCCTGCGCCCCGCGCAGGACGAGGCCGGGCACCTCGAGGTCCTCCAGGGCGGTGAGCCGCGCGGGCCGCGCCGCCATGGCCCGCTGCGCCCACGCGATCCCGGCCGGCGGCGCCTGCGCCAGCCACGTCCGCACGCGCGCGACGACGTCGGGGCGCTCCGCCCGCGTCCCGGGCGCCAGCATGTCCTCGAGGGAGCCCGCGACGACGTCGGCCCCCCGGGTCGCCGCCTCGTCGGCGACCCGCAGGCGCTTGGCGCGCGCCTCGTCGGTGTCCGCCTCCGCCTTCGTGTCGAGCAGCCCGACGGCGGCGAGCAGCGAGCGGTGGCGCTCGGCGAGCGCCAGCAGGGTGTACCCGCCCATGGACAGCCCGGCGACGACGGCCCGCTCCACGCCGGCCCCCCGCAGCGTGGCGGCGACGGCGTCGGCGCAGGTCTCGAGCGAGGGCTCGCCGCGCCGCCCGAGCGCACCCGCGACGACGTCGAAGGCGGGCGAGTCCCCGAACCCGGGGGCGTCGAGCGTGAGGACGGGGACGTCGTGGGGCAGGTGCGCGAGGACGCCGTCCCACATCCGCGAGTCGAACGGGAACGCGTGGAGCAGGACGAGGGGGACGCCGTCGGCGGGGCCGTGGCGGTGGAGTGCGAGGTCCATGGCCCGAGGATGGCACCCACCCGCCGGCGGCGCAGCGCACCCCGGACCCGGCCGCCGTCGCGCGCCCCCGCCCCGGGGGCCGCTCCGCGGGGCTCAGCGCGTGGGTCGCCGCCGCCCCGACCAGCACGAGGTGTGCCAGTGCCGACGGTCGGCGAGCGCGGCCTGCGCGCCCAGCAGGTGGTCGGACGGCCAGGCGACGACGTGCGAGACGCCCGGCGGGACGAGCTGGTCGCAGCCCGGGCACCGGTAGGCCTTCTCGGAGCCACGGACCTGCCGGACGACGTACTCCTCGCCGCCGGGCCCGTGCTCGGTGCGGGCGATGCCGCGCAGCCGGTCGGGGTCCAGCGGGGTGTGGCCCTGGCTGTACGGGCGCCGCTGCGAACGACGGGAGGAGGGCACGCCTCAGCCCACCGAGCGCGTCGTCGGGGCACCGGCACGGACCGTGGCGGCGTACCACTGCCCCAGCTCGGTCGGCACGAGGGCGCCGCCCGCCTCGCGGAGCAGCCCGTCCTCGCCAGGGCCACCGACCGCGGGACCGGCGACGAAGCCGCGCACGCCGGCGCCGGCAGCCCCCGCTTCAGCGGTCGCCGCGACGAGCGCGCGCGCGTGCCCGACGGCTGCCGTCCCGGTCCCGGTGAGGGTGGGGACGGCGACGAGCGGGAGCTCGGGGTAGGCGTTGTCGAGGGCCGTGAGGAGCTCGGTGAGCCCCTCGGGGTCCGGGAACAGCCCGTCGGGCCCAGGGCCGGCGACGTGCTCGACGTCGTCGGCGCCCACCCAGGGCGCCCCGCCGTTGCCGGGGCCACGGCGCACGAGGCGGCTGCCGTCGTAGCTCACCCCGAGCACGTCCACCCGCTGCCGGGTCACCTCGAGGTCGCCGGGGCGGACGAACGACCAGTCGCTCGCGCCGACCGTCTGGCGACGCAGGCGCACCGGGTAGCTGCCGTCGAGCACCGGACCGAGGAAGACGTGGTTGCCGGCGGCGTCGATGCGGGCGACCGCCTCGAGGTCGCCCGAGGACGTGGCGTTGGCCGGGTGGGTGACGTGGAGGTCCAGCTCGACGCCGACCACCGCGGCCGCCCCGAGCTCCGCGCGCACGGCGGCGGCCGCGAGGCCGTGCCCGAGGCTGAGGTGGTGCGCCGCGGCGAGGGCCTCCGCGCCCGTGGGGGCCGCGAAGGCGAGGCGCCACGGCCGGGTGAGGGTGGTCCAGGCGGCGACGTCGTCGCCGAGGGCGCCGGCGACCCGGCCGGCGAGCCGCCCGTAGGCCTGCGCCGTCGCCCGGTCGCCCCAGCCCGCACCGAGCGGCGCGTCGTGGCCCAGGGCGATCACCGGGTCGACGCCCGCGCGGCGCAGGGCGCGGGTCGCCGCCCGGAGCCGGTCGAGCTCGCGATCGTCGAGCGGCCCGTCCGGCGCCGGCTGCAGGCGTGCCCAGGACAGGGTGAGGCGGTAGGCGTCGACACCGAGGCCGGCCACGGCCTCGACGACCCGGGGGTCGGGCGTCGCACCGGCGGCGGCCCACCGTAGGGCGGTCACCGTCCCTGGTCGATCCCGCCGCGGAGCACCCGCACCGGGCGCAGCTCCGCATCGGTGACGACGACGTCGGCACGCCGCCCGGCCTCGAGCGCGCCGATGTCGGTGCGGCCGAGCACACCGGCCGGCGTCACAGAGGCGGCGTAGACGGCGTCGACGAGCGGGACGCCGCCGGCCACGCACGAGCGGACGACGTCGAGGAGGTGTGCGGTGCCGCCCGCGATGGACTCCCCGCCGGTGAGGCGCGCGACGCCGTCGGCGACCGTGACGGCGAGCGAGCCGAGCTGGTAGGACCCGTCGGGCATGCCGGCGGCGGCCATGGCGTCGGTGACGAGGAGGACGTTGTCCCGGCCCACGAGCTCGAAGACGGCCCGGCCGAGCTCGGGGTCGATGTGGGTGCCGTCGTCGATGAGCTCGACGAGGAGGTCCCCGTGGGAGGCGGCGGCGAGGAACTCCGGGATCGGCCCGGGCGCGCGGTGGTGCATGGGGTTCATGCCGTTGAACAGGTGGGTGACGGTCGCTCGCGCGGAGCGGGCCCCCGGCGTGCCGGCGAGCAGCTCGACGGTCTCAGCGAGTGCCGCGCGCGTCTGCGCGGCGGTGGCGACGGTGTGCCCGAAGGATGGCAGGGCGCCGCCCGCGACGAGCGCCGCCACCACGCCGTCGGTGCCGCGGACGCCCGGCGCCTCGGGGGCCAGGGTCATGGTGACGACGTGGCCGCGGCCGAGCTCGAGCAGCTCCGCGGTGAGGGCCGCATCCGGCTCCTGGATGGCCGCCGGGTTCTGCGCCCCGCACCGCTCGGCGGAGATGAACGGCCCCTCGAAGTGGATCCCGGCGAGCTCCCCGGCGTCGGCCAGGTCCGCGAGGACCTGCACGCGCTGGCGCAGGACGTCCGGGGTGGCGGTGACGAGGGACGCCACCAGGGAGGTGGTGCCGTGCCGACGGTGCTCGTCGATGGCGACCTGGGCGGTGGCCGCGTCCTCCGCGTCGGGGAAGCTGGCCCCGCCGCCGCCGTGGTTGTGGACGTCCACGAGCCCCGGCAGGACGAGCGCGCCCTCCGCGGCCGGGGCGGCGGCCTCGACGGCCTCCTGCCAGCCGGCTCCCGCGGCGTCGGCGCGCGTGCCGACGAAGGCGATGCGCTCGCCCTGGAGGACGACGACGCCGTCGTCGATGACGGTGGAGGGGGCGACGACGCGCCCGCGGAGGGCGAGGACGGGTTCGGGGGTCATACGCCTATTCTCCCCCCGATGCCGGTGCGCGCCGGGCAGGAGGTCCCGGCCTGCCGGTCCGGACGCGGTCCGCTCGCCCTAGAAGAGCCGGGTGCCGGGGTCGTCCAGGCCGCGCATGGCGTTGTAGTCGAGGACGACGCAGCGGATGCCCCGGTCGGTGGCGAGGACGCGCGCCTGGGGCTTGATCTCCTGGGCGGCGAAGACCCCCCGGACCGGCGCGAGGAGCGGGTCACGGTTGAGGAGCTCGAGGTAGCGCGTGAGCTGCTCGACGCCGTCGATGTCCCCGCGGCGCTTGATCTCCACGGCGACGCTCGCCCCGCCGGCGTCGCGCGCCATGATGTCCACCGGGCCGATCGCCGTCGGGAACTCCCGTCGCACCAGGCGGTGGCCGGGACCGAGGAGGTCGATCTGCTCGGCGAGCAGCTCCTGCAGGTGTGCCTCGACCCCGTCCTTGACCAGCCCGGGGTCGACGCCGAGGTCGAACGTCGCGTCGTGCAGCACCTCGTGGATCGAGATCACCAGGCGGTCGTCGCCCTTGGTGCTCTGCACGGTCCACACCTGGGTGACCCCCGCGGCGCCAGCGTCGGCGTCGGGCGCGGACACCGCCACCTTGCACGGCGGGCTCATCCAGTTGAGCGGCTTGTACGAGCCGCCGTCGGAGTGGACCAGGACCGACCCGTCCGCCTTGACCATGAGCAGCCGGGTCGCCAGCGGCAGGTGCGCGTCGAGGCGCCCGGTGTAGTCGACCGAGCACGTCGCGACGACGGTGCGCACGGATGGTCCTCCCTGGTGGTTGCGGCGTTACGGCGGGTCGTCGGGTCCTTGCGAGCGGGTCAGTCCTCGGAGTAGACCAGCCCACGCTCGCTGGGCGGGGTCGCCTCCAGCCAGCTCGTCATCCCGGCGAACGCCTCGGCCCGCATGGCCAGCTCGAACGTCGCGTCCGCGCAGGCGAAGCGCGCCTCGACGACGTGGCTCGGCCCACCGGGCCGCACCCGCTGGTCCCAGCCCACCAGCACGAGGTCCCGTCGGCGCCAGCGCGCCGCCGGGTGCCAGGAGAGCGAGACGAGCCGGTGCCAGTCCAGGCGGCCGGCGCCGTAGCTCGCGATGCCCGAGCGCCATGCCCCGTCGATCCGGCGGGCGCACTCGAACGAGCCCACGCGCCGGCCGAGGGCGCGGGCGCGCCACAGCAGCAGCGCGCCCGCGAGGACCACGACGAGGAGCAGGGCGAGCAGGACCACACCCAGCCAGCCCATGACGCGTCCGGGTATCAGCGCCCGGCCGCGGCTTCGGTGTCCCCCGCGCGCGGCTCGTCGGGGTTGTCGACGACCACCATGACGACGTCGTCGTCCACGGAGCAGAAGCCCCCGGCGACGTCGACGACCTCCGCCGCACCGCCACCGGTCGGCGTGATGCGCACGTGGCCGGGCCGCAGCACGGCGAGCACGGGCTGGTGGCCCGAGAGGATCCCCATGTCACCGTCGTGGGCGGGCACGCTGACGCCGCTCGCCTCCCCGTGCCACAGCGTCCGCTCCGGTCCCACGATGTGCACGGTCAGCGCCACGTCGCCGTTCCCTTCGTCGTCGTCACGCCGGCTCAGCGGGCTTCGGCCTGGAGGCGGGCCCAGTTGCGCTCGAGGTCCTCGAGGCCGCCGATGTTGAAGAAGGCCTGCTCGGCGATGTGGTCGAAGTCGCCCTCGACGATCTTCTTGAACGCCTCGACGGTCTCCGACAGGGGCACGGTGGAGCCCTCGACGCCGGTGAACTTCTGCGCCATGTAGGTGTTCTGCGACAGGAACTGCTGGATCCGGCGGGCCCGGTTGACCGTGACCTTGTCCTCCTCCGACAGCTCGTCGATGCCGAGGATGGCGATGATGTCCTGCAGCTCCTTGTTCTTCTGCAGGATCGACTTCACGCGCGTGGCGACCGCGTAGTGCTCCTCGCCCACGTACCGGGGGTCGAGGATGCGCGACGTCGAGGTCAGCGGGTCCACGGCCGGGTAGAGGCCGCGCGAGGCGATCTCGCGGGAGAGCTCCGTGGTCGCGTCGAGGTGCGCGAAGGTCGTCGCCGGGGCCGGGTCGGTGTAGTCGTCGGCCGGCACGTAGATCGCCTGGAGCGAGGTGATGGAGTGCCCACGGGTGGAGGTGATGCGCTCCTGGAGCACGCCCATCTCGTCCGCGAGGTTGGGCTGGTAGCCCACCGCGGAGGGCATGCGGCCCAGCAGCGTGGAGACCTCCGAGCCGGCCTGCGTGAACCGGAAGATGTTGTCGATGAAGAGGAGCACGTCCTGCTTCTGGACGTCGCGGAAGTACTCCGCCATCGTCAGGCCGGACAGGGCCACGCGCAGACGCGTGCCCGGCGGCTCGTCCATCTGGCCGAAGACCAGCGCGGTCTTCCCGAGGACACCGGACTCCCCCATCTCCTCGATGAGGTCGTTGCCCTCACGCGTGCGCTCGCCGACGCCGGCGAACACGGAGACGCCGCCGTGGTTCTGCGCGACGCGGTGGATCATCTCCTGGATGAGCACCGTCTTACCCACGCCGGCGCCGCCGAACAGGCCGATCTTGCCGCCGAGGACGTACGGGGTGAGCAGGTCGATGACCTTGATGCCGGTCTCGAACATCTGGGTCTTCGGCTCGAGCTGGTCGAAGGCCGGGGGCTTGCGGTGGATCGGCCAGCGCTCGGTCACCTCGAGGCGCTCACCCTCGACGAGGTTGAGCGGCTCACCGGTGACGTTGAAGACGTGGCCCAGGGTGACGTCGCCGACGGGGACGGTGATCGGCCCGCCGGTGTCGCGCACCTCCATCCCGCGCACGAGGCCGTCGGTGGGCTTGAGCGCCACGGCGCGGATCATGTTGTCGCCGAGGTGCTGCGCGACCTCGAACGTCATCTCGATCGTGCCCTCGTCCTCGCCCTGCGCGCTGAGGTCCACCGTCGCGACGAGCGCGTGGTACATCGGCGGGATGGCGTCGGGCGGGAACTCGATGTCGACCGTCGGGCCGGTGACGCGCGCGATGCGCCCCACGCCGGGCGTGGAGGCGTGCTCGGCGCGGATGTCCGTTGCGGTGGTGCTCATGTTCGTCATCCTTCGTGTTGCTGCCGGCGGGGTCGTGCGCTCAGCTGGCGGCGAGCGCGTCGGCTCCCGAGACGATCTCGGTGAGCTCCTGGGTGATCTCCGCCTGGCGGGCCGAGTTCGCCTGCCGCGTGTACGTGCGGATGAGCTCTTCGGCGTTCTCGGTGGCGGTGTGCATGGCGCTCTGCCGGGCGGCCAGCTCGGACGCGGCGGCCTGGAGGAGTGCGTTGTGGATGCGGCTGCGGACGTACAGCGGGAGGAGCTGGTCGAGCACAACGTCCGCGGACGGCTCGAACTCGTACAGGGGAAGCGGCGCCGCGCCGGGAGGGGTGACACCCTCGACGACCTCGAGCGGGAGCATCCGCCGCACGAACGGCTCCTGGGTGACCATGGAGACGAACTTGGTGAAGACGATGTGGAGCTCGCCCACGCCGCCCTCCCCCGCCGGCGCCTCGAACGCGCTCAGCATCGTCTCGGCGATCTCCCGCGCGAGCCCGGCGCTGGGCTTGTCCGACTCCCCGGCCCAGCTGGCGACGATCCGGCGTCCCCGGAACGTGTAGTAGCTGATGCCGCGGCGGCCGACGACGTAGAGCTCGACCTCCTTGCCCTCCTCGGCGAGCCGCTCGGTGAGCCGCTCCGCCGCCCGCAGCACCGAGGCCGTGTAGGCCCCGGCCATGCCGCGGTCGGCGGTGAGGACGAGGACCGCCACCCGGTTGGTGTCGGTGCGCTCGCGCAGGAGCGGGTGGTCCGTCGTCGCGTGGGTGGCGACGGCGGACACCGCCCGCGTGAGCGCGAGGGCGTACGGGCTGGCCTTGACGGCGCGGTCGCGCGCCCCGCTGATCCGCGAGGCGGCGATGAGCTCCATCGCGCGGAACATCTTCTTGAGCGTCTGCGTCGAGCGGATCCGCTGACGGTAGACGCGCTGCTGCGCGCCCACGCTCAGCCCCGCCTGGTCCGGACGATCTGCTCCTGCTCGACGTTGGCGTCTGCACCCTCGTCGTCGCCGGCAGTGCCGCCCACCCCGGCCAGGAAGTCGGCGCGGAACGCCTCGACGGCGGCGCGCAGGGCCTCCGTCGTCGTCTCGTCGAGCTTGCCCGTGGTCGCGATCGTCGGGAGGACGTCCGTGTGGCGACGCAGGTGCTCGATGAGCCCCGTCTCGAACCGGCCGACGTCGGAGACCTCGACGTCGTCGAGGTAGCCCTTCGTGCCGGCCCAGATCGAGACGACCTGGTCCTCGACCGGGTACGGCGAGTACTGCGGCTGCTTGAGCAGCTCCATGAGGCGGGCACCCCGGGTGAGCTGCTGGCGCGACGTCGGGTCGAGGTCGGAGGCGAACATGGAGAACGACTCCATCGCCCGGTACTGCGCGAGGTCGAGCTTCAGCGTGCCGGAGACCGACTTCATCGCCTTGACCTGGGCCGCACCGCCGACTCGGGAGACGGAGATGCCGACGTCGACGGCGGGACGCTGGTCGGCGTTGAAGAGGTCCGACTGGAGGAAGATCTGGCCGTCGGTGATGGAGATGACGTTCGTCGGGATGTACGCCGAGACGTCGTTCGCCTTCGTCTCGATGAGCGGGAGCCCCGTCATCGAGCCGCCACCCAGCGCGTCGGAGAGCTTCGCGCAGCGCTCGAGGAGGCGGGAGTGCAGGTAGAACACGTCACCGGGGTACGCCTCGCGGCCCGGCGGGCGGCGCAGGAGGAGCGACACGGCGCGGTAGGCCTCGGCCTGCTTGGACAGGTCGTCGAAGACGATGAGGACGTGCTTGCCCTGGTACATCCAGTGCTGGCCGATGGCCGAGCCGGTGTAGGGGGCGATGTACTTGAAGCCGGCCGGGTCGGACGCGGGGGCCGCGACGATGGTCGTGTACTCCAGCGCCCCGGCGTTCTCGAGCGCCGCACGGACCGACGCGATCGTCGAGCCCTTCTGGCCGACGGCGACGTAGATGCAGCGGACCTGCTTGTCCGGGTCGCCGCTGTCCCAGTTCGCCTTCTGGTTGAGGATCGTGTCGATGGCGATGGCCGTCTTGCCGGTGCCGCGGTCGCCGATGATGAGCTGACGCTGGCCGCGCCCGATCGGGATCATCGAGTCGATCGCCTTGATGCCGGTCTGCAGCGGCTCGTGGACGCTCTTGCGCGCCATGACGCCGGGCGCCTGGAGCTCGAGGGCGCGGCGACCCTCGGTGGCGATCTCGCCGAGGCCGTCGATGGGGTTGCCCACGGGGTCGATGACGCGCCCGAGGTACCCGTCACCGACGGCGACGGAGAGGACCTCGCCCGTGCGGTGGACGGCCTGGCCCTCCTCGATCCCGGCGAACTCGCCCAGGACGACGACGCCGATCTCGCGGACGTCGAGGTTGAGGGCGAGGCCCAGCGTGCCGTCCTCGAAGCGGAGCAGCTCGTTGGCCATGGCGCCGGGGAGTCCCTCGACGCGGGCGATGCCGTCACCGGCGACGGAGACGCGCCCGACCTCCTCGCTCACCGCCTCGGCGGGTTCGTAGGAGTCCACGAAGCTGTCCAGCGCAGCCCTGATCTCCTCGGGCCTGATCGTCAGCTCAGCCATGTGCTTTCCTTCGCTTCGGCGACCGCACGGTCGCGGTGGTTCTCATCAGTGGGCCGGCGGAACGCTGCACGCAGCCGGCGGGTGTCTTGGTCGTCCTCAGCCGGCGAACCGGCGCTGAGCATCCTGCAGCCGGGCGAGCACGGTGCCGTCGATGACGTCGGCGCCGATCTCCACCCGGATCCCGCCCATGACGGCGGGGTCGATCCCCACGTTGACCTGGACCGCCTGGCCGTACGCCCGGCGGAGGATCTCGGCGAGCCGCTCCTCCTGGGCGTGGCTGAGCGGGGCGGCGGCGGTGACCGTCGCGACGAGCCGCGAACGACGCGCGGCGGCCAGCTGCCCGACCCGACGCAGCGCGCTCGTCAGGGACGACTCGCGCCGCACCAGGACGATCCGCTCCACGAGGAGCCGGGTCTCGGGCAGGACCCGTGCACCGAGCACGGTCCCCGCGAGGGCGAGGCGCCGCTGGGGGGCGACCTCCATGTCGGACAGCGCGAGCCGCAGGTCACGCTCGCGGGCGAGCAGCCGGTCGACGAGGAAGATCTCCTCCTCCACCTGCACGAGCTCGCCCCGTGACTGCGCGGCGGCCAGCACGGAGCTGGCGCCGAGCTCCTCGAGGGCCTCGGTGAGGTCCTCGTCGGAGGACCACCGCGAGCGGACGAGTCCGCCGAGGAGGTCGACGACCTCGGGCTCCACGCGGGCCCCGAAGAGCGAGGCGACGAGCCGGGACTTGTCCTCGCCGTCCCGCGCCGGGTCGCCGAGCGCCCGACGCAGCGACGCGGACTCGCCGAGGGTGTCCGCGACGGCGAAGAGCTGCTCGCCGAACTGCCGGGCACGCTCCCCGCTCGCCCGCAGGACGGGCTCCCAGCGCTCGCTCGCCGCGGCCACCGAGGTCTGGCTCGTCGCGCGCATCACGCCTCCGTCGCTGGGGCCACCCGCACGCCGGTGGGCGCCGGGGCGGCCTGCTGGTCGAGCTCGTCGAGGAAACGGTCGACGACGCGCGAGCGTCGCGCCTCGTCGGCGAGGGACTCGCCGACGATCCGCGAGGCGAGCGTCGTCGCCAGCGCGCCGACGTCCGCCTTGAGGGCGATCTCGGCCTGCTGACGCTCGGCCGCGATCTGACGCTGGGCACCCGCGAGGATGCGGTCCGCCTCCGCCTGGGCCTTGCCCTGGGCGTCGGCGACGATCTGCTTGCCGTCCTCCTGCGCCCGCTCGCGGATGGCGACGGCCTCACGCCGCGCGGCGACGATCTCCGCGTCGATCTGCGTGCGCGCCTGCGCGGCCTCGGCCTGCGCGGTCTCCGCCTGCTTGAGCCCGCCCTCGATGCGCTCGGCGCGCTCGTCGAGGATCCTCGTCAGAGCCGGGACGACCTTCCAGACCAGCACGCCCGCGATGACCCCGAAGATCAGCAGGGACCAGACGATGTCGTAGATGGCGGGGAGGAGGATGTTGTACTCCCCCTCCTCCGCCGCCACGACGAGGGCTGCGGGAGTCATCAGAAGACGAAGCCGGCGGCCAGGCCGATGAGGCCGAGGGCCTCGACGAGGGCCATACCGATGAACATGTTGATGCGCAGCGGGCCGGCGACCTCAGGCTGACGCGCCACCGCCTCCTGCGTCTTGGCGACGAGGAGACCCAGGCCGATGCCGGGGCCGAGCGTCGCGAGACCGTAGCCGATGGTTGCGATGTCTCCGGTGATCTCCATGTGGAGCGGTTCCTTCCAGTGGTGTGACCGGGCGTTGCCCGGCGTGGGCGGGTCGTGCAGCTGAGGTGCAGTACGGCGAGCCCGAGGCTCAGTGGCTCTCGACCGAGAGGTTGATGTACACGGCCGTGAGGAGGGCGAAGATGTACGCCTGCAGCGCGGCGATGAAGATCTCGAACAGCGTGAAGGCGAAGCCCGCCGCGAGGGTGAGCGCCCCCATGCCGGAGAGGATGCCCGTGGTCTGCAGGAAGAGGAAGTGCGTGGCCGAGAAGCACAGGACGAGGAGCAGGTGCCCCGAGACCATGTTGGCCAGGAGCCGGATCGTCAGCGTCGCCGGCCGCAGGATGAAGGTCGAGAGGAACTCGATCGGCGCGAGGATGATGTAGATCGGCCACGGGACGCCCGGCGGGAACAGCGTGGTCTTGAGGTAGCCCCACGCGCCGTGCGCCTTGATGCCGGCGCCGACGAAGGCGACGAACGCCACGATGGCGAACACCAGCGGCATGCCGATGACGGACGTCCCCGCGATGTTGAGGAACGGGATGATGCCCGTGATGTTCAGGGCGAGGATGCCGAAGAACATGACGAAGAGCAGCGGCGTGTAGCGCCGGCCCAGCTCCTTGCCGAGGACCTCGGTGGCGATGCTGTTGCGGACGAACTCCAGGCCCATCTCGGCGACCGACTGGGCGCGCCCCGGGACGAGGCGCGGGCGGCGGACCGCCAGCAGGAACAGGGCGAGGAGGACGAGCGCGGCGATGACGCGCACGAGCGTGATCCGGTTGAACTCGAAGAGCGTGCCTTCGAAGAGGATCGGGGCGGGGAAGAAGTCCGCCAGCGAGGGCGCGTGGAACCCCGAGTCCTCCTCAGCGGCGCGCGTGGTCGCGGCGAGGACGAGCGTGGCGAACAGAACTACCCCCAGGGTGAGAGCCGTGCGTCGGGCGCGTCCCAGGCGTGCCACTGCGCAGCGTTCCGGGGACTTGGGAATCCTAACCTATGGCCGCTGCCCGCCACGACTACCGGGGCCCGTCCGTGGGCCCCGCGCCGGTCCACGGGTCGGCTCCGGGCTCGACGTTGGGGATCCGGGCCTTGAGCATCGCCGAGAACTCGATGGCCAGGGACCCGAGGAGTGCGACGACGAGCACGCAGAAGAAGACCCCCGGGGAGTAGAAGTCCCGGTCGCGCACGAGGACGAGGACGATGATGACGACGACCGTCTTCACCAGCCACGCCCCCACGCCCGCGCCGCTGGCGACGTAGATCGGCTTGTCGGCGGTGAGGAGCATCGTCAGCGCCGTGCCCAGGGTGAAGAGCGCCGCGATCCCGGCGGCCATGAGGGCGCCCCACACCCCCGGCATCCCGGTGAGCACTCCCCCGATGAGCGCCCCGCCGACGGCGAGGACGACGACGAGGGCAGTGAGGCGCCGCAGGATGGTGCGGAACATGGCGCGGGTGGCTCGGGTGGTGTCCGACTCGGTCATGGTGTCGCTTTCGTCGAGGGGCGGTGGCGTCGAAGGCCGGGGAGCTGGGCGATGGTCACCGCGGCGGCGAGCACGACCGCCACGCCGGCGCCGATGACGACGACGCGGGTGGAGAACAGCGCCAGCGCCGCCGCGCTGAACGCGAAGACCGTCGTCCACAGGTACATGATGAGGACGGCCCGCCGCTGGCTGTGGCCGAGGGCGAGCAGGCGGTGGTGCAGGTGCAGGCGGTCCGCGTGGAAGGGCGACTGCCCGGCCCGCAGCCGCCGGACCACGGCCAGACCCATGTCGAGCAGCGGCAGCAGCATGACCGCCACCGGCAGCAGGATCGGGAGGAAGGCCGGGAACACCTGGCCGGCGGAGTACGCGGCGGGGTCGATCTGCCCGGTGACCGTGATGCCGGCGGCCGCCACCGTGATGCCGAGGAGCATCGACCCGGAGTCCCCCATGAAGATCCGCGCGGGTGAGAAGTTGTGCGGCAGGAACCCCAGGCACACGCCGACCACGGCGACGATGATCACCGCGGCGAGGCTCGAGTAGTCGCTCGGCGTGTCGATCCGGGTGAGCACGTAGGTGTAGACGAAGAACGCCAGGCCGCCGATGCCCACCATGCCGGCCGCCAGGCCGTCGAGGCCGTCGACGAAGTTCACCGCGTTGATGGCGGCGACGACGACGACGACGGTGGCGATGAGCGAGAGCCGGGCGGAGCCGATGGTGACGCCGCCGACGGGGAAGGTGATGAGCTGGACGCCCTGCCAGGCGATGAGGCCGGCGGCGAGGACCTGCCCCACGAGCTTGGTCATCCAGTCGAGGTCCCAGATGTCGTCGGCGACCCCGAGCAGGCACACGACCGCCGCGCCGCCGAGGATCGCCCAGGGCTCGTTCCCCGCGAACACCCCCGCGAGGAACGGCACCCGTGAGGCGACCACCATGGACACGGCGAACCCGGCGAGCATGGCGAGCCCGCCGAGCCGCGGGGTGGGGATCGTGTGGACGTCGCGCGCGCGCACGGGGGTGAGCGCGTTGGTCACCCGTGCCAGCCGGCGCGCCACCGGGGTCATGACGAACGTCGTCGCGGCGGCGACGAGGAGGACCAGCAGGTAGACCCTCACCGCGGACCGCGGCCGTCCCTGCCCGCGTCCGACGGTCCGGCCGCCGGGCCGCCGCCGGCCGGAGGGACGTCCTGCGGGACGGGGTCCGCCGCGGGAGCGGGCGCGTCCTGCCCGGCGAGGTCTGGCTCGGGCGCCGCGAGCGCGGGCACCACCTCGGCGAGGACCGCCCGGCTCAGGGCGCCCTCCCGCAGGATCCGCGGGACGGGGCCGGTGATGTCGACGATCGTGGAGGCCGTGCCGCCGCGCGAGGGGCCGCCGTCGAGGTAGACGGCGACGGCGGCGCCGAGGTCCTCCTGCGCCTGCTCCGCCGTGGTGGCCGACGGGCGGCCCGAGAGGTTGGCGCTGGAGACGGCGAGCGGCCCGGTGCGGGCCAGGAGGGCGAGGGCGACCTCGTCGTCGGGCATCCGCAGCGCGACGGTGCCGGCGGTCTCCCCGAGGTCCCAGGCGAGCGACGGCTGCGCACGGCAGATGATGGTGAGGGGGCCGGGCCAGAACCGCTCGACGAGCGCGGTGACCTCAGCGGGCACGTCCGTGGCCAGGCCCGCCACCGTGCTCGGGGACGGGACCAGGACGGGCGGCGGCATGTGCCGCCCGCGCCCCTTGGCGGCGAGCAGCGCGGCGACGGCGCGCGGGGTGAAGGCGTCCGCGGCGATGCCGTAGACCGTGTCCGTCGGCAGGACGACGAGGGCGCCACGGGCGAGGGCGTGGACCGCCTCGTCCAGGGCGGGCCCGCGGGTGGCCGGGTCGGTGCAGTCGTACACGCTCACGGCCACGATCTTCCCATGCCGGGCCGCTGCACCGCCCCGACCGGCGCGCCGGGACTGCGCGCCGCGTCGCCGGCCACTGCGCGGCAGTGGGATCCTTGCGGCGATGAGCCCGTCCGCCCGCCGCGCCCTCCTCGCCCTCGCCGTCGTCGTCAACCTCGCGGCCCTCTATGCGCCGAGCCTGCCGAGCACCGGGGCCACGAGCGTTCCGGGCTCGGACAAGGTGGGCCACGTCCTCGTCTTCGCCCTGCTCACCGCCGCCGGCCTCTTCGCGGGCGTCCCGGCGCGGTGGTGGGTGCCGCTGCTCGTCGCGCACGCAGTGGGCAGCGAGGTCGTCCAGGACCTCTTCCTGCCCCGGCGCTCCGGCGACCCCCGCGACGCGCTCGCCGACCTCGCCGGCGTGGCCGTCGGGTGGTGGCTGGGGGCGAGGCTCAGGACCCGGTGGCCCGCCGAGCCAGGACCATCCGGTCCCGTCCGGTGAGGTCCGGGGCGGTACGCACGGCGGCGAACGCGCCGGTGGACGCCACGAGCTCGCGCACCGCCGCCGCCTGCACCTCGGCGTGCTCCATGACGAGGACCCCACCGCCGCGCAGCAGCCGGGCCGCGGTCCGCACCACCGCGCGCGGCACCGCGAGCCCGTCGGGCCCGCCCCCGTAGAGCGCGAGATCCGGGTCGTGCTCGCGGACCTCGGCCTCCTGCGGCACGGCGTCCGGGGGGATGTAGGGCGGGTTGGCGACGACGACGTCGACCGCGCCGTCGAGCTCGGGCAACGCGTCGGCCGCATCGCCCGCGACCAGTCGGACGGCCGGGGCGTGGGCGGCAACGTTGCGGCGGGCGACGGCCAGGGCGGCCTCGGACAGCTCCACCGCCCACACCTGCGCGTGCGGCACCTCGGTGGCCACCGCCAGCGCGATCGCGCCCGAGCCGGTGCACAGGTCGACGACGACCGGCCGCCCGCCGACCGCCCGCGCCGCGGCGATCGCCTCCTCAGCGACGACCTCGGTCTCCGGCCGGGCGATGAAGGCGCCGGGTGCCGCCGCGAGCACGAGGTGGCGGAACGGCATCCGCCCGGTGATGTGCTGCAGGGGCTCGCGCGAGCGGCGGCGGTCGACGAGCTCCGCGAAACGTGCCAGGGCCTCGGGCGTCGGCGCGGGCGCCATGACGAGTACGAGGTGGTCGACGCCGAGGACGTGGGCGGCCAGGGCGAGGGCGTCGACCCGGGGCGAGGGCACGCCGGCGTCGGCGAGGAGGCGCGTGGCGCCGTCGACCGCCTCGCGCCACGTCCGCACGGACGTCACGTCAGCGAGCCGCGGCGACGGCGAGGCGCTCGGCCTCGTCGAGCTCGACCGCGGAGGCGATGACCGGGTCGAGGTCGCCGTCGAGCACCTGGTCGAGGTTGTACGCCTTGTACCCGGTCCGGTGGTCGGCGATCCGGTTCTCGGGGAAGTTGTACGTGCGGATCCGCTCCGAGCGGTCGACGGTGCGCACCTGCGACCGGCGGGCCTGGGACGCGGCAGCGGCGGCCTCCTCCTGGCGGGCGGCGAGCAGCCGGGCCCGCAGCACCCGCATGGCCTGCTCGCGGTTCTGGAGCTGGGACTTCTCGTTCTGCATCGACACGACGATGCCCGTGGGCACGTGGGTGATGCGGACCGCGGAGTCCGTGGTGTTGACGCTCTGGCCGCCGGGGCCCGACGACCGGTAGACGTCGATGCGCAGGTCGCCTCCGTCGATCTCGACCTCGCCGGGGTCGTCGACCTCGGGCAGGACGAGGACGCCGGCGGCCGAGGTGTGGATGCGGCCGGAGGACTCCGTCACGGGCACGCGCTGCACCCGGTGGACGCCGCCCTCGTACTTCAGCCGCGCCCACACGCCGTCGTCGGGGTCGGCGTGGTTCCCGCGCGCCTTGACCGCCACGGAGACGTCCTTGTAGCCCCCGAGGTCGGACTCCGTCGCCGAGAGGACCTGGGTGGACCAGCCGTGCCGCTCCGCGTAGCGCAGGTACATCCGCAGGAGGTCGCCGGCGAAGAGCGCCGACTCCTCACCGCCCTCGCCCGCCTTGATCTCGAGGATGACGTCGCGGGTGTCGTCGGGGTCCCGCGGGACGAGCACGGTGCGCAGCTCGGCGGCGGCCCGCTCCGCCTCGGCGCGCAGGGCGGGCAGCTCGTCGGCGAAGGACTCGTCCGTCTCGGCCAGCTCGGCCGCCGTCTCGGCGTCCTCCGCGGCGCGCCGCCACGCCTGGTAGGCGGCGACGACGCGGGAGAGCTCGCTGTAGCGGCGCGACAGCGTGCGGGCCCGGCCGGCATCGGCGTGGAGGGCCGGGTCCGCCAGGGCGCGCTCGAGCTCGGCGTGCTCGGCGAGCATCGGGCTCACCGCGGCAAAGTCCTCGCTCATCGCGACCCCTCCCTCACTGCCCGGGCCACCGTGGCGGTGGCAGACGACAGCGCCGGTGGGGAGCTCCCCACCGGCGCTGCTCGGTCCTTACTTGCCGGCGTTCCGCTTGCCGTAGCGCTGCTCGAAGCGCGCCACCCGGCCACCGGTGTCGAGGATCTTCTGCTTGCCGGTGTAGAAGGGGTGGCAGGCGCTGCAGACGTCCGCGCGGATCTCGCCGCCGGGGGCGGTCGAGCGCGTCGTGAACGTGTTGCCGCACGTGCACGTCACCTCGGTGGTGACGTAGTCGGGGTGGATGCCCTGCTTCATAGATCTCTCCTCGAGTCTCGGCCCCGGGTCGCTGGCGGGTGCCAATGCGTGAACCGGTAGCCGACGGACGATTATTCCATCTCTGCGACGCGCCTGTGACGTGACGCCGCTCACCACTACTGCAGCACGAGCTCCGACTCGGCACTCGACGCGCTCGTGCCGGGCGTGGTCTTGGCCACCGTGAGGAGGAACTCGGCGTTGGAGCCGGTCCCCCGCAGCTTGCCCAGGAGCAGCTCGATCGCCTGCTGCTGGTCGAGGGCCCCCATGACGCGGCGGAGCTTCCAGATGATCTTGAGCTCCTCCGGGCTCATGAGGAGCTCCTCGCGCCGGGTCCCGGAGGCGTTGACGTCGACGGCGGGGAAGATCCGCTTGTCGGCGAGCTGACGGGACAGCCGCAGCTCCATGTTGCCGGTGCCCTTGAACTCCTCGAAGATCACCTCGTCCATCTTCGACCCGGTCTCCACGAGCGCCGAGGCGATGATGGTGAGCGAGCCACCGTGCTCGATGTTGCGGGCGGCCCCGAAGAACTTCTTCGGCGGGTAGAGCGCGGAGGCGTCCACACCACCGGAGAGGATCCGGCCCGACGCCGGCGCGGCGAGGTTGTAGGCCCGCGAGAGCCGGGTGATGGAGTCGAGGAGCACGACGACGTCCTGCCCCAGCTCGACGAGCCGCTTCGCCCGCTCGATGGCGAGCTCGGCGACGATGGTGTGGTCGGAGGCGGGCCGGTCGAAGGTCGAGGCAATGACCTCGCCCTTGACCATGCGCTGCATGTCCGTGACCTCCTCGGGGCGCTCGTCGACGAGCACGACCATGAGGTGGGCCTCGGGGTTGTTCACCGCGATGGCATTGGCGATCTGCTGCATGATGATCGTCTTGCCGGCCTTGGGGGGCGCGACGATGAGGCCGCGCTGGCCCTTGCCGATGGGGGCGACCATGTCGATGACGCGCGGCGTGATGGCCTTGGGCGTCGTCTCCAGGCGCAGGTGCTCCTGCGGGTAGAGCGGGGTGAGCTTGGTGAACTCCGGCCGCTCACGGGCCCGCTCGACCGTCATGCCGTTGACCGTGTCGAGGCGGACGAGCGCGTTGAACTTCTGGCGCTGGCCGGCCTGGTCGGGGTCCTGGGGCTGACGGACCGCGCCGGTGACGGCGTCCCCGCGGCGCAGGCCGTACTTCTTCACCTGGCCGAGGGAGACGTAGACGTCGTGGTTGCCGGGCAGGTAGCCGCTCGTGCGCACGAAGGCGTAGTTGTCGAGGATGTCGAGGATGCCGGCGACGGGCAGCAGGACGTCGTCCTCGGTGACCTCGACCTCGTCGAAGCCGAGGTCGGTGCCGCGGCGCTTGCGGTCCCGGTTCCGGTCGCGGTTGCGCCGGCGGTTGCCGCGGCTGGTGCCGTCCTCGGCGCGCAGGAGCGGGGCGCCGCCACGGGCGGCCTCGGCCTCGCGGCGCACGTCGATCTGGACGGCGTCGGTCGCCTCGCCGTTCGTCCGGGACCGGCGCGGCGCGCGGCCGGTAACGGTCCCGACGGCGTCGAGCGCCCGGGCGTGCCGGTCGTCGTCGCCGCGGTGGCGCTGGGCGTCCTCGTCGCGGGGGGCGGGAAGCTCGATGGCCTCGAGCGCGCTGAGGACGTCGCGCTCACGGCCGCCGGGGTTGCGCTCGGGCGAGTCGGCCTGCGGCTCGGCCACGGGCGGGGTGACGGCGGGCGGGGCGGCCTGGGCCGACCGCGCGCGGCGGTTCGTCCGCTCGGCCCGGGTCGAGGGCCGGGTGGCCGACGTCGGCTCGGACTCGGCACGGACGGGCTCGGTCCGGGCCGGCTCGGCCTCGGCGCGGGCGGGCTCGGTGCGGGCCGGCTCCGTGCGGGCGGGCTCGGTGCGGGCCGGGGCGGCTGCGGCCGGCGCGGACCGCGCGTCGCGGATGGCGGAGACGAGGTCGCTCTTGCGCATGCGGCCGGTGCCCTTGAGGCCCATCCGCCCGGCGAGCTCCTGGAGCTCGGCCAGGCGCATGGCGCTCAGCGAGCCACTCTGGGCGCCGGTGCCAGCGTCGGTGCTGGCGGTGGACGCGGTGGCGTCGTGCTGTTCTGTCACGAGGTTCCTTCCCCGGTGAGTCGGCGTGCGGTTCTGCAGGCCGATAGGGATGTGCCCGGCGGGTGCGGGCGATGATGTGGGACGCCGCACGAGGCACGTGCGCGCCGAGGCGCACTGGATCGGGGCTGGCACCGCTGGACGAAGGGGTGACGCTCAGATGACGCGATCCGTCGGGGGGCGGTGCTCCTGACATCGTAGCACCCGGCCCCGGCCCGGTGGGGGGCTTCGGGCCGCGGCCGCTCAGGCGGGGAGCACCGCTGCGCCGGCCCGCGCCACGCCCGGTTCGCCGACCCGCCAGCCCTGCGCGGCGAGCGTCGAGCGGGTGGCGTCGTCGAGCCTGCCGAGGACGAGGACCGTCGGCCCCGCGCCCGACACGACCGCCGGGTGGCCGCGCCGGCGCAGCGCCCGCACCAGCGCCAGGGTCTCCGGCATCACGGCAGCGCGGTAGTCCTGGTGGAGCCAGTCCTGCGTGGCGGGCAGGAGGAGGTCGGGGCGTCCACCGAGCGCGAGGACGAGGAGGGCGGCGCGGGCGAGCGTGCGGGCGGCGTCGGCGTGCGGGACGACGTCGGGCAGCACGGCCCGCGCCCGCCGGGTGAGCAGGCGGTTCTCCGGCACGAGGACCGTCGGGAAGAGGTCGGACGCGACCGGGACCCGCTCGGCGTGCGGGCCGTCGTCCCCGACCCAGGCGACGGTCGCCCCGCCGAGGAGGGCGGGCGCCGCGTTGTCCGGGTGGCCCTCGAGCTCCGTGGCGAGGGCGAGGAGCGAGGCGTCGTCGAGGGGGGACGACGGCCCCAGCAGCCCGCGGGCCGCCACCAGCCCGGCGACGACGGCGGCGGCGGAGGAACCGAGCCCACGGCCGTGCGGGATGCGGTTGTCGCAGACGAGGTCGAGCCCGGCCTGCGGCGCACCGGCAGCCTCGAGCCCGGCGCGCACGGCGCGGACGACGAGGTGGTCCTCGCCCTCCCCCACCGTCCCGGCGCCCTCGCCACGGACGGTCACGGTGGTGGGCCCGGCGACGGCGCGCACGTCGACCTCGTCCCAGATCTCCAGAGCGAGGCCGAGCGAGTCGAACCCCGGTCCCAGGTTCGCGCTGGTCGCCGGGACGCGCACCCGCACCCGGTCGTGCACCAGCCGCGCGCTCATCGCCGGCGCCTCACAGACCGAGCGCGCGGGCGGCGTCGGTGGCGTCCGGCGCCACGACCTGCGGCTCGATCTCCACCTGGCCGAGGGCCGTGGCGGTGTCCTTGAGGCCGTTCCCGGTCACCGTGCACACGATGCGCGCGCCCGCGGGCACGCCACCGCGCTCGGCGGCCTGGAGCAGGCCGGCGACGCTCGCCGCGGAGGCCGGCTCCACGAAGACGCCCACCTCCCGGGCCAGCAGGGCCTGCGCGTCGAGGATCTGCGCGTCGGAGACGGCGTCGATCCACCCACCGGACTCGTCGCGGGCGGCCTCGGCGAGCGCCCAGGAGGCCGGGTTGCCGATGCGGATGGCGGTGGCGACGGTCTCCGGGTGCTCCACCGGCGCGCCCTTGACGAACGGCGCGGCGCCCTCGGCCTGGACCCCCCACATCCGCGGCGTGCGGGTGGCCCGCGCCGGCAGCCCGTCCTGGTCGGCGGCGTACTCGCGGTACCCCATCCAGTACGCGGAGATGTTCCCGGCGTTGCCCACGGGCAGGACGTGGATGTCCGGCGCGTCGCCGAGGGCGTCGACCACCTCGAACGCCGCCGTCTTCTGCCCCTGCAGGCGGAACGGGTTGACGGAGTTGACGAGAGCGACGGGATAGCGCTCGGCGAGGGTGCGGACGATCCGCAGGCAGTCGTCGAAGTTCCCGTCGACGGCGACGAGCGTCGCGCCGTGGACGATCGCCTGGGCGAGCTTGCCGGCCGCGATCTTCCCCGCGGGCAGGACGACGGCGCAGCCGAGGCCCGCGTGGGCGGCGTACGCGGCGGCCGACGCGGAGGTGTTGCCCGTGGACGCGCACACCACCATCTCGGTGTCGGTGGCGGCCACCTTGGACATCGCCATGGTCATGCCCCGGTCCTTGAACGACCCGGTGGGGTTGACCCCCTCCACCTTGAGGTAGACCTCGGCGCCGGTGCGCGCCGACAGCGCCGGCGCGGGGACGAGCGGCGTGCCGCCCTCCCCCAGCGTGATGACCGGGTCGCCGGGCCCGATGGGCAGCCGCTCCCGGTACTCCTCGACGACCCCGCGCCACAGGTGCGCCATCAGACCCCCTCGACTCGCATGACGGACAGGACCTCGTGAACGCTCTCCAGGGTGGCGAGGTCGTCCACGGTGGCGGCCAGCGCCGCCTCGCTCGCCTCGTGGCTGACGATGGCGATCCAGGACTGGCCCTCGGCCAGGCGGTGCTGGCGGACGGACTCGATGGACACCGTGTGCCGGCCGTAGACGTCGGCGACGGCGGCCAGCGTGCCGGGCCGGTCCGCCAGGCGGAGCTGGACCTGGGTGCGCGCGACGACGTCCGCCGGCCCGAGGAGCGGGCGCTCGGCGTACGCGGACTCCCGCGGGGCGCGCCCGCCGTGGACCTCGTGGGCGGCGGCGGCGACGACGTCCCCGAGGACGGCCGACGCCGTCGGCGCGCCGCCCGCGCCCTGCCCGTAGAACATGAGCCGCCCCGCGGCCTCGGCCTCGACGACCACCGCGTTGTACGCCCCGCGCACCGCGGCCAGCGGGTGGCCGACCGGGAGCAGGGCGGGGTGGACGCGGACGCTGATCCCGCGCTCGCCGTCCCGGCGCGCCACGGCGAGCAGCTTGATGACGTAGCCGTTCTCCCGCGCCTCCCGCATGTCGTCGGCGGTGACCGAGCGGATGCCGGTGACGGGGACGTCGTCGACCCCCACGCGGGTGTGGAAGGCGAGGGAGGCGAGGATCGCGGCCTTGGCGGCGGCGTCGTGGCCGTCGACGTCGGCGGTCGGGTCGGCCTCGGCGAACCCGCGCTCCTGGGCCAGGGCCAGCGCCTCGTCGAAGGACAGCCCGCGCGTCGCCATCTCGTCGAGGATGAAGTTGGTCGTGCCGTTGACGATCCCGAGGACGGCAGTGACGTTGTCCCCGGCGAGGGACTCGCGCAGGCCGTAGACGACCGGGACCGCGCCGGCGACGGCGGCCTCGTAGTACAGGTCGGCGTCCCCGGCGGCCGCGGCGGCGTGGAGCTCCGGGCCGTAGGAGGCGAGCAGTGCCTTGTTGCCGGTGACGACGGAGGCGCCGGAGCCCAGCGCGGCCAGGACGAGGGAGCGGGCCGGCTCGATGCCGCCGATGAGCTCGACGACGAGGTCGGCGCGGGCGACGAGGCCCGCCGCGTCGGTGGTGAGCAGCTCGCGCGGGACGACGGGGTCCCGTTCGGCGTCGAGGTCGCGCACGGCGATGCCGACGAGCCGGAGCGGGGCGCCCGCGCGGGCGGCGAGGTCGTCCGCCGTCGTCGTGAGCAGCCGGACGACCTCGGTCCCGACGGTGCCGCAGCCGAGCACGGCGACGCGCACCCCGGTCTCCTGGATGTCCCTCACGCCACTCCCCTCGTTCGCGCCGCGGTACGGCCTGGCCCGCCCGGGCACCGGGCCAGGATAGGGGCGCCCGGGGGGCCCGCCGTCCGGGCGCCCACCCGGCGAACGCCCTCAGCCCTCGTCGAGGGCGAGCAGGTCCTCCTCGGTCTCCCGGCGCACGAGCACCCGGGCCTGCCCGTCCGCGACCGCGACGACGCCAGGACGCGGGACGAGGTTGTAGTTGGAGGCCATGGACCGCCCGTAGGCGCCGGTGGCGGGGACGGCGAGGAGGTCGCCGCGGGCGACGTCGTTGGGCAGGGCGACGTCCCGGACGACGACGTCCCCGCTCTCGCAGTGCTTGCCCACCACGCGGGCGGGCACGAGCGGCGCCGTGCTGCGGTGGTCCGCGAGCGCCGCGGTGTACTCGGCGTCGTAGAGCGCGGTGCGGATGTTGTCGCTCATCCCGCCGTCGACCGAGACGTACCGGCGCTGCGCGCCGTCGTCCAGGCGCACGGGCTTGACCGTGCCCACCCGGTAGAGGGTGAGGCCGGCGGGCCCGACGACGGCGCGGCCGGGCTCCACCGAGATGCGCGGCGGCGGCGTGCCGAGGTCGGCGCAGGCCCGGCGGACGACGTCGGCGAGCGCGTGGGCGACCTCGTGCGGCGTGGGCGGTGCGACGTCACCGGTGTAGGAGATGCCGTACCCCCCGCCGAGGTCGACCTCCGGCATGAGGCGGCCGGTCTGCTCGGCGATCTCCGCGCGCAGGGCGAGGAGCGCGCGGGCGGCCACCTCGAAGCCGGCGAGGTCGAGGATCTGCGAGCCGATGTGGGAGTGGACCCCCAGCAGGTCGAGCTCCGGGCGGGCCGCGACGGCGTCGAGGGCGGCGCGGGCGGCGCCGCCGGCGAGGGACAGCCCGAACTTCTGGTCCTCGTGGGCCGTGGAGATGAACTCGTGCCCGCCCGCGTGGACGCCCGTGGTCACCCGGACCATCACCGGTGCGCGCACCCCGAGCCGCGCGGCGACGGCCGCCACCTGCTCCACCTCGGCGAGGGAGTCGAGGACGATCCGGCCCACGCCCGCCCGCAGCGCGCGCTCGATCTCGGCGTCGGACTTGTTGTTCCCGTGCAGGCCGATGGCCTCGCCGGGCACGCCGGCCCGCAGGGCCACGGCCAGTTCCCCGCCCGTGGTGGTGTCGATCCGCAGGCCCTCGGCGTGCACCCAGCGGGCGACGGCCACGGAGAGGAACGCCTTGCCGGCGTAGTACACGTCGGCGCCCCCGCCGAGGTCCGCGAACGCCTCACCGAAGGCGTCGGCGAACGCGCGCGCCCGCGCCCGCAGGTCCGCCTCGTCGAGGACGTACAGGGGCGTGCCGTAGCGCTCGGCGAGGGCGGTGACCGGCAGGCCGCCCACCGCGAGGACGCCGTCGGCGCCACGGCGCACGGTCGCCGACCACGGCGTGGCGGGCGAGGCCGGCGCGGGCTCGGGCGCGGGCCGGGGGTCCTGGGCGCTCACATCCGGTCCGGGGCGCTGACGCCGAGGAGCTCGAGCCCGCTGGCCAGCACCTGGGTGGTGGCGTCGTTGAGCCACAGCCGGGCGCGGTGGCCGTCGGTCACCGGCTCCTCGCCGCGCGGGGTCACCCGGCACTGGTCGTACCACTTGTGGTAGCCGGCGGCCAGCGACTCGAGGTACCGCGCGACCCGGTGGGGCTCGCGCAGCTCGGCCGCCTGCGTGACGGTCGCGGGGAACTGCGCGAGGAGCCCGAGGAGGGCGCCGTCGGCCGGGTGGTCGAGGGCCGCGGGGACGAAGCCGTCCTCCCGGCGCACGCCGTGCGCGGCCGCGTTGTGGGCGACGTTGCGGGTGCGGGCGTGGGCGTACTGGACGTAGAAGACGGGGTTGTCGTTGCTGCGCTGGACGAGGAGGTCGAGGTCGATGTCCAGCGGGGAGTCCGCCGACGAACGCGCCAGGGAGTACCGCGCGGCGTCCACGCCCACGGCCTCGACGAGGTCGTCGATGGTGACGACCGTGCCCGCCCGCTTCGACATCCGCAGCGGCTCGCCGCCCTTGATGAGGTTGACGAGCTGGCCGATGAGGATCTCGAGGTTGCGCCCCGGGGTGTCCCCGAACGCGGCGCAGACGGCCATCATCCGGCCGATGTACCCGTGGTGGTCGGCACCGAGCATGATGATGACCTCGTCGAAGCCGCGCTCGCGCTTGTCGAGGTAGTAGGCGATGTCCCCGGCGATGTAGGCGGGCTCACCGTCGGACTTGATGACGACGCGGTCCTTGTCGTCGCCGAACTCGGAGGTGCGCAGCCAGGTGGCGCCGGCGTCCTCGTAGAGCCGGCCGGCCTCGCGCAGGCGGGCGAGGGCGCGGTCCACGGCGCCGGACTCGTGCAGGGCGTCCTCGTGGACGAAGAGGTCGAAGTCGACGCCGAAGTCGTGGAGCGCCGCCTTGATCTCGGCGAACATCCGGTCCACGCCCCGGCGGCGGAAGACCTCCTGCGCCTCGTCGTCGGGCAGGGTGCGGGGGTCGGGCTCACCGGCGGCGAGGGCGTCCGCGACGACCGCCTCGCCGATCTCCTCGATGTACCGGCCGCCGTAGCCGTCCTCGGGGACGCCCTCCCCGCGCGCCCGGGCGAGCACCGACCGGGCGAACCGGTCGATCTGCACGCCGTGGTCGTTGAAGTAGTACTCGCGGGCGACGTCGGCGCCGGTCGCCGCGAGGATCCGGGCGAGGGAGTCCCCGACGGCGGCCCAGCGGACCCCGCCGATGTGCAGCGGGCCGGTGGGGTTGGCCGAGACGAACTCGAGGTTGATCCGGGTGCCGGCCTTCGCCGTCGTCCGCCCGTACTGCGCCCCGGCCTCGACGATGGTGCGGGCCAGCTCTCCGGCGGCGCCCGCCTCGAGGGTGATGTTGAGGAACCCGGGCCCGGCGACCTCGGCCCGCGCCACCCCGTCCGCGGCCGTGAGGCGGGCGGCCAGCGTCTCGGCCAGCGCCCGCGGCGCGATGCCGGCCTTCTTCGCCAGCTGCATCGCCACGTTCGTCGCCCAGTCGCCGTGCTCGCGCTGCCGCGGCCGCTCCACGCGGGGCTCCGGGACGTCCGCGGGGTCGATCCCGACCTCACCCGCGCGGGCGGCGTCGACGAGGCAGGTGCGGATGAGGGCGGCGAGCTCGATGGGGGTCACGGGGACCAGGGTAGTGCGGCGCCTCGGGGGGATACGGCGCGGCCCCCGCCACCGGAGTACGGTGACGGGGGCCGGCGCAGGGACGGTGACGGGGTCGGCTCAGATGGAGTAGTTCGAGTAGAACTGGCCCACCCAGTCGGGCGAGCCGGTGGCCCGGAGGACCTCGCCGCGGTCGGTGGTCCACAGGTACATCCCGCTGCCGTCCTCGAGCAGGTACGCCCAGTAGGTGCCCATGCCGTTGGTGTAGGTCTCCCCGGTGGCCACCTCCTCGGCGCCCCCGAGGTTCCCGATGATGGCGGCCGCGTAGGCGTCCGCCTCCTCGACGCTCGGCCACGCCGTGGCGAGGAGCTGGATCTCGTTGGTGCCGTCCGAGTACGTGCCGAGGTAGGCCTCCACGGCCCCCGACTCGACGATGCCCGCCTCGGGCACGAAACCCGCCTCGGTGAGCGTGAACGTCGCGTCGCCGGCGGTGACGGAGGTGTCGAGCTGGCGCAGCAGGTCCCCGCTCGCCGTCGCCGACGGCTCGCTCGTGGCGGTCTCCTCCGTCGTCGGCTCGGCGCTCGGGCTGGCGCTGGCCTCGGTGGTCGTCTCCGTCGTCGCGGTGGCACCCGGGGCGGGGTCCTCGTCGTTGCGGCCGAAGAAGGCGATGGCGGCGATGACGGCGGCCGCGATGAGGATCACCGCACCGACGATCATGAGGATGACGGGGCCCTTGCTCCTGGAGGTGCCGTCCGGCCCCCCGCCCTCAGCGCCGTCGGCGTACGACGGACGGCTGTAGGTGCTCGCCCCGGTCCGCGCGCCGGCGTCGGCGTCGGTCGCGTACGGGTCGGTCGACGCCCCGTCCTGGGTCGCGGGTGCCGGCGCCGCGCCGAACGGCTGGGTCGGCGCGTCCGCGTCGTACGGGGTCGGCCCGGCTCCCTCGTCCAGGGGACGGGTCGGGTCCGCCGTCTCGTCGAGGGGGCGCGTGGGCTCCTCACCCCCGTCCAACGGGCGCGTCGGCTCCTCGTCCCCGGGACGCGTGCCGTCCTGCGGCTCGTCCGGGTCCGTCGGTGGGTTCACGCTCATGTACCTCTCCTGGCCTCGCCTGGGACGTCTCACACTCGTCGACCAGGCTAGCCCGGGGCCGCGGCGCTGTCGCACGGGGCATGCGCCCGCGCGGGCGCCGGGCGGCGATGTCATGACAGCGCCCGCGGTGCGATAGCATCGCCGGGCATCAACGCCCCTGTAGCTCAGTGGATAGAGCGTCTGCCTCCGGAGCAGAAGGTCGCTGGTTCGAGTCCAGTCGGGGGCACCACGCCCGGGAGCGCCACGTGGGTCACGCGGTCCGTGGCCACCACGTCGGCAGGCAGGTGAGCACGTCCTGCGTGTGGCGCTCCACGTCGTCACTGTCGCTCACCGCCCAGGCCGCCAGGGCGCCGGTGATCGACATGCCGATCATCCCGGCCGCCGTCATCGGGTCCACGGCCGGCGCGATCCCCCGCTCCTCGAGGATGCGCAGGGTGGCCGAGGCCCGCGCCACCATGCGCTCGGCGACGATGCGCTGGAACACGGCGTCGCCGTTCGCGCTGAGCAGGCGCCGGTAGGTCTCCCGCTCCTGGAGGACGTGGCGGAACACGGCGCCGAACGCCACCGGGTAGGTGAGCGCCAGCTCCTCGCTGGAGGCCGCCTCCTCCTCGGCGTCGACGGAGGCGAGCTCGTCGAGGAGCCCGGTGAAGACGTGGGTGGCGAAGCCGGTGACGCTGGTGAAGTGCTTGTAGAACGTGGTGCGGTGGACGCCTGCCTCACGGCACAGCTCCGCGACCCCGATCTCGTCGAGGTTCTTCGTCGCCATGAGCGTCACCATCGCCGCACGCAGCCGTTCGAGGGTCCGCCGAGCGCGAGGATCGCGGAAGGCCGTCGTGGTCATGTCCGCCATTGTGCGACGGCCCGGCGTGCGCGTCCCGGTTTTGGGACCGCGGGACCTAGGTCCCCCTCACAGGGGCGGGTACCACTCGCCACGGGCCTCGAGGACCGCGCGCAGGACCCGCGGCCGGTCGGTGACGATGCCGTCGACGCCCAGGTCGAGGAGCCGGGTCATCGCCGTCGCGTCGTCGACCGTCCACACGTGCACGGCGAGCCCGAGGCGGTGCGCCAGCGCGACGAACGGCGCCGTCACCACCGGGATGCCGCCGTGGCGGGGCGGGACTTGGACCGCCACGGCGCGCCGGGGCGGTGGACCGCCCGGGGCGGGGACCCGCAGCGGGCGCCGGCGGGCGGCGCCCGGGGGCACGCGGGCCGCGGCGGCGAGGACCAGGCGGGCCGTCTCCCGCTGGCCGAGGCTGGTGGCGACCTGGCCGCCGAACGCCGCGCGCATCCGGCGCAGCCGCGCGTCGGAGAACGACGCGAGGCAGACCCGGTCCTCGGCACCGGCGTCGGTGATCTCGCGCACCAGCGGGCCGACGACGGTGTCCTCCTTGGCGTCGATGTTGAGCCGCAGCTCGGGGTACTCGGCGAGGACGTCGCGCAGCCGCAGCGGCGCCGAGCCGGAGCGGTCGCGCATCCGGGCGACCTCGGCCCACGTGCGCCGGGCCAGCGGCCCGGTCCCGTCCGTGGTGCGGTCGAGGTCGGCGTCGTGCTGGAGGACGACGACGCCGTCCGCGGTGGCCCGGGCGTCGGTCTCGAAGTATCGGAAGCCCAGGGCGGCCATGTGCTCGAGGGCGGCCCGGGAGTTCTCGGGCGCCTCCCCGCCCCCGCCCCGGTGCGCCAGGGCCAGCGGCCCGGGCCAGGTCAGGTAGGGGGCGTCGACAGGCTCGTCCATGGGGCCAGTCTTGCCCACAGGCGACCGCTCCCGGGCCACTGGCGCCAGGCGTGGTGGCGGCCGCTCAGCTGCAGCGGCGGGGGTCGACCATGTCGATGCCGAGCGTGGCGAGGAAGCGGACCGGGTCGACCGTCGTGCCGTAGGCGGCGATGGGGAACGGCGCGTGCTGGGTGCGCTCCTCCCCGGCACCGCCGCCGGCGGTCGGCCCGGGCGTCGGGGTCGCGCCCGGCGTGGGCGACGGGGCCGGCGTGGGCGAGGGGGTGGCTCCCGGCGGCGTCGTCGGGCTGCCCGTGGGGGGCGCGGTCGCCGGCGGCGTGGTCGGCTCCCCCGTCGGCGGTGGCGGGGTCGGCTCGCCCGTCGGGGGCGGGGTCGGCTCGCCCGTCGGGGGCGGCGTCGTCGGCGGCTCGGTGGTCGGCGGCTCCGTGGTGGGCGGCTCCGTGGTGGGCGGCTCGGTGGTCGGCGGCTCGGTCGTCGGCGGCTCCGTCGTCGGCGGGTCCGTCGTCGGCGGGTCCGTCGGGGGCGGGGTCGGCACGAAGTCGGCCGGCGGGTCCGTCGGCTCGAGGGTGGTCGGGTCGACGAACACCCCGTCGGGCCGCAGCAGGAGCCCGGTCCCCGGGTGGATGCGGAACTGCGTGGGCTCGTGGACCGCCCAGCCGCTCGTGTCGGTGGGCGTGGGCGCGGGGATCGAGAAGGGCACCACGGAGGACGTCGTCCGGACGATGGGGCTCTTCGCGCTCCCCCCGGTGCCGTCCGAGGTGTGGATCTCGAAGTGGAGGTGCGGGCCCGTGGAGTTGCCGTTGTTGCCGACCTCGGCGATGACCTCGCCGGCCTTGACCTGCTGGCCCACGGTGACGAACACGCCGTCCGGGTACATGTGGACGTACCAGCTGAAGAACGTCGTGCCGTTGACCTGGTGCTCGATGATGACGAGCTCACTCGAGCGCCCCTGCCGGCCGGCGCCGGTGTAGACCACCGTGCCGTCGGTGACGGCGTGGATCGGGGTGCCCAGCGGGGCGGCCATGTCCATGCCGGTGTGCAGGGAGTACTGCCGGGAGATCGGGTGGATGCGGTAGCCGTAGTTCGAGGTCAGGCGGTACCCCTCGGCGAGCGGCAGCGCGACGCAGGTCGGGGCGCCACCGGCGCCAGTGGCACCGGCGGCCGCCGCGGCGGCGAAGGCCTCCGGGCTGAGGATGGCGGGCACACCGTTCTTCAGCGTGCCGTCCACCCGGGAGACGACGGCGACACCGGCGGCGGGCAGGGTGCGGGCGGGCACGGCCTCGAGGTAGTCGATGGGGCCACCGGCGACGAGCCCGGCCTGGGCCTCCTTCTGGGGAGCCGGGATGGCCGTCCCCACGCCCGAGAGCGCCGTGGCACCGACGAGCGCGGCAGCCGAGGCGAGGATCGCGGCGCGCCGCACCCACGGCGGACGCGTGGTCGCCGCGAGGTGGGCCACCGGTCCGCTTGGCGCGACAGAGCGCTCCGCTGGCTCCGATGGCCGCGCAGGCACTGGCATGTCGGTCGTTCCCCTCGCCGGGCACCGCGCCTCACCGTCGTGCGCGGCCTCCACGAGAGAGCGTAACCGAGGTCACAGCACCGGTCTACGCCGTCCGGTGGGCGAGAGCGGGCGGCGGGCGATCAGCGCGCGCAGGCGCCCGGCTGCAGCGAGATCGCCCCGTGCTGCTCGAGGAACACGCCGGGGTCCATCGTCGTGCCCTCGGTGTCGAGGTGGATCTCCAGGTGCAGGTGCGGCCCCGTGGAGTTCCCGTTGTTGCCCACCTCACCGATGACGTCGCCCGCGCGGACCTGCTGGCCCTGCTCGACGAAGACGCCGTCGGGGTACATGTGGACGTACCAGCTGTAGTAGGTGACGCCGTCGATCTCGTGCTGGACGATGACGAGCATGCTCGACCGTCCGTCGAGGCCGTTGCCGGCGTGGACCACGGTGCCGTCGGCCACCGAGTAGATCGGCGTGCCGAGCGGGGCGGAGAAGTCGAGGCCCTCGTGCTTGGTCCAGCTCCCGTTGATGGGGTGCACCCGGAAGCCGTACGCGGAGCTCTGCGAGTACGAGCCGCCGGCCAGGGGCTCGACCACGGTGGTGCCGGCGAGGGCGGCGCGCGCACCGTTGGCGCCACCTTCCAGGAGCGCGCACGCGGGCGCCTCGCGGTCCATGCTGCGTGAGGTCTGGACGAGGGCCCGCCCGGGCGCGGTGGCGTCCGCCATGATCGCGGCGGTCGCTCCGGCCGTCTCGACGCCGGTGCGCGCGGCGGCCGCGTCGATGAGCTCGAGGGCGCTCTCCTCGAGGCTGAGGGTGGACACCGTGGGGTCGGCGGTCGGCTCCGGGGTGTCCGGGGTCGCGAACGCGGCGATCGGGGCCACGACGGTCGTCGCGCCGAGCACGCCGAGCACCGCGGCGCGGGGCAGCCAGCGCGGCATCGAGAAGGCGGTCAGCGTGCGCCGGCGCTCCGGGCGGTCGGTGCGCCGGCCGTCAGCGCGGCGCCGCTGGGCGCGGCTCGCGGGGGCGGCCGCCGCGAGACCAGGACGCTCGGACCTGGCGTCCGCCACGTCCTCGGAGGCGACGCTGGCAGCCTCCTCGACGGGTGACTCGTCAGCGCCGCCGTCGGAAGCGGGGGCCTCGGAAGCGGGGGCCTCGGCCTGCGGCGCTGTGGTCGCCGTCTCGCTCGCCCGTCGGAGCTCGGCCCGGCGCCGACGCGCCGGCACACCGGCCGTCGGCGTCGCTGCGGAGTCGGCGGGCGAACAGTCGGCGGGTGCGGAGTCGGCGGGTGAACAGTCGGCGGGTGAAGAGTCGGCCGGCGCGGAGGGACCAGTCCCGATCGCGTCGGGGGCCATCCCGGTCGCGTCGGCCGTGGCGCGACCTGCGCGGAGCCGCTCGGCCTCCCGGATCTGGCGCCGCGTCAGCGGTGCCCCGGAAGGCGAGATGGCGCGCTCAGGCATAGAAAAGGTCCTCCGGAGGGGGGTAAGAGTGCGGCGGCGGCCCCGTGGGCGCAGCGCCGTGTCACAGAAGGGTAACGGAGGCCCGTCAGGCGGGTCCATTAGCGCGTCACCACCTGTGCACAACCTGCTCAGCGGGCGCGCACCGACCCGGCGACGGGTCCTCCGGCCAACCGGGCGGCGGACCTGGCCGGCCCGTCACCCCGCTGAGGCACCGCGATGACGGCACCTTGACCCGGCCTTGATGGGGGGTGCTCGCCAGGCCCGTGCGGACCGCTATGTCCGGCTCCGCGGCGGTTGGAAGGCGCCGGAGGTCCGCCCATCGCCTAGGCTGGGACGGCGACTTTCGTCACCAGAACCCGCACCGGAAGAGGGCGAACCCCGAGTGTCCACGCAGGAGCACCCCGACTCGATCGCTGCCGCCTTCGGCGCGAACGAATGGCTCATCGAGGAACTGTTCGAGCAGTACAAGAAGGACCGCGCACTCGTCGACCCGGCGTGGTGGGACTTCTTCAAGGACTACCAGCCCGAAGGGGCGTCCGCGCGGACCGATGGCGCACCGTCGTCCGACGCGGCGCCCGGCGCCCCCGCCGATGGCGCCCCCGCCGCCCCCGCGGACGCCCCCGCCACCGACGCGAAGCCGCCGGCGGACGCGCTCCCTCCCGAGCCTGCCGCGGCGCCTGCGGCCCAGGTCCCCGCCGACGTCGACGAGGCCGAGCCGGTGGCCCCCGCCACCGAGGGCACGCCCGTGCCGAAGACCTCGCAGAGCCGCTCCGAGACGCGCTCGCGCGGCGAGGCAGGAGAACGCGCGCGCACGCTCGCGGCCGAGGCCCCGCCCGCCGCCGCCCAGCCGATGATCGCCGCCTACGGCCCCTCCCCCGACGCCCGCCGCGCCTCCGGCGCCGGCGGCGAGGACGAGGTGACCCGCCTGCGCGGCCCGGCCGCCCGCGTGGTGACCAACATGGAGTCCAGCCTCGAGCTGCCGACGGCGACGAGCGTGCGCGCCATCCCGGCCAAGCTCCTGGTGGACAACCGGATCGTCATCAACAACCACCTCGCGCGCGGCCGCGGGGGGAAGATCTCGTTCACGCACCTCATCGGGTACGCCGTCGTCGAGGCGCTCAGCGAGATGCCGGAGATGAACGCGGCCTACCAGGAGATCGACGGCAAGCCCGGCGTCCTGCGCCCGGGCCACGTGAACTTCGGCCTGGCGATCGACCTGCCCAAGCCCGACGGGACGCGCCAGCTCCTCGTGCCGTCGGTCAAGGCCGCCGAGACCATGGACTTCGCCCAGTTCCGCACCGCGTACGAGGACGTCGTACGCCGGGCCCGCGGCGGGAAGCTCACCGTCGAGGACTTCGCCGGCACGACGATCACCCTCACGAACCCGGGCACCATCGGCACGGTCCACTCCATCCCCCGCCTCATGCAGGGCCAGGGCGCGATCATCGGCGTCGGTGCGATGGACTACCCCGCCGAGTTCGCCGGCGCCTCCTCCGAGACGCTCGCGCGGGCCGGGGTCTCCAAGGTGCTCACGCTCACCTCCACCTACGACCACCGCATCATCCAGGGCGCTGCGTCCGGGGAGTTCCTGCGGATCCTCAACGTCAAGCTGCTCGGCGAGGACGGGTTCTACGACCGCGTCTTCACGGCGCTGCGGGTGCCGTACGAGCCGGTCCGCTGGCAGCGCGACATCCACGTCGACCCGGACGTGGAGCTGGGCAAGCCGGCGCGCATCGCCGAGCTCATCCACGCCTACCGCTCGCGCGGGCACCTCATGGCGGACACCAACCCCATCGTCTACAGCCAGCGCCGCCACCCGGACCTCGACATCACCAGCCACAGCCTCACGCTGTGGGACCTCGAGCGCCCCTTCCCCACCGGTGGGTTCGCGGGCACCTCGAAGCTGCCGCTGCGCGACATCCTCTCCCTGCTGCGCGACACGTACTGCCGCACCATCGGCATCGAGTACATGCACCTGCAGGACCCGGTGGAGCGCCGCTGGATGCAGGCCCGGCTTGAGTCCCCGTACACCAAGCCGGGCATGGAGCAGCAGCTCCAGATCCTCCACAAGCTCGGTGCCGCCGAGGCGTTCGAGACCTTCCTGCAGACGAAGTACGTCGGGCAGAAGCGGTTCAGCCTCGAGGGCGGCGAGTCGCTCATCCCGCTGCTCGACACCCTCCTCACCGGTGCGGCCGAGGACGGGATGGACGAGGTCGCCATCGGCATGGCGCACCGCGGCCGGCTCAACGTCCTGGCGAACATCGCCGGGAAGTCCTACGCGCAGATCTTCTCGGAGTTCGAGGGCAACCAGGACCCCCGCTCCGTCCAGGGCTCCGGGGACGTCAAGTACCACCTGGGCACCGTGGGGACGTTCACCGCCCCCAGCGGCGCCGACACCCGCGTGTACCTCGCCGCGAACCCGTCCCACCTCGAGGCCGTCGACGGCGTGCTCGAGGGCATCGTCCGCGCCAAGCAGGACCGCATCGACCTCGGCGACCAGGGGTTCTCGGTGCTGCCCGTCCTCATCCACGGGGACGCGGCCTTCGCCGGCCAGGGCGTCGTGGCGGAGACGCTCAACCTCTCGCAGCTGCGCGGCTACCGCACCGGCGGGACGGTGCACATCCTCGTCAACAACCAGATCGGCTTCACCACCGGCACGACGAGCTCGCGCTCCTCGCAGTACCCCACCGACATCGCCAAGGGTCTGCAGATCCCGATCTTCCACGTCAACGGGGACGACCCGGAGGCCGTGGCACGGGTGGCGGAGCTGGCGTTCGCCTACCGCCAGGAGTTCCACAAGGACGTCATCATCGACATGGTGTGCTACCGCCGTCGCGGGCACAACGAGGGTGACGACCCGTCGATGACCCAGCCGGTGATGTACTCGCTCATCGAGAGCAAGCGCAGCGTCCGCAAGCAGTACACGGAGTCGCTGGTCGGGCGCGGCGACATCACCCAGGAGCAGGCCGAGGAGGCGCTCCAGCGCTACTCCAGCGAGCTCGAGAAGGCCTTCACCGAGACCCGCGAGGTGGGCTGGCGCCCGCAGGTGCACGACGACGACCAGGTGGCCGGCCTCGAGCTGCCCGAGTCCCAGCAGGCCGACGCGGGGACCATGGTCGGCTGGCGGACCGCCGTCGACCCGGAGGTCCTCGCCCACATCGGCTCGGCGCACGTGCGCCCGCCCGAGGGCTTCACCGTGCACCCCAAGCTCGCCTCGCTCCTCGAGCGGCGCGAGCAGATGTCCCGCGAGGGTGGGATCGACTGGGGCTACGGCGAGATCCTCGCCTTCGGCTCCCTCCTCATGGAGGGCACCCCCGTGCGCCTGGCCGGCCAGGACTCCCGCCGGGGCACGTTCGTCCAGCGCCACGCCGTCCTCCACGACCGCAACACCGGGGCCGAGTGGACGCCGCTGATGTACCTGTCCGCGGACCAGGCCAAGTTCTGGGTCTACGACTCCTCCCTGAGCGAGTACGCCGCCATGGCGTTCGAGTACGGCTACTCCGTGGAGCGGCCGGACGCGCTCGTCCTGTGGGAGGCCCAGTTCGGCGACTTCGTCAACGGCGCCCAGACCGTCATCGACGAGTTCATCACCGCGTCGGAGCAGAAGTGGGGCCAGCGCTCCTCGCTCGTCCTGCTCCTCCCCCACGGATACGAGGGCCAGGGCCCGGACCACTCGTCGGGCCGGATCGAGCGGTTCCTGCAGATGTGCGCCGAGAACAACATGATCGTCGCGCAGCCGAGCACGCCGGCCAGCCACTTCCACCTCCTGCGCCGCCAGGCGTACGACCGCCCGCGGGTGCCGCTCGTCGTCTTCTCCCCCAAGCAGCTGCTGCGCCTCAAGGCCGCGGCCTCGCCGCTCGAAGAGCTGACGTCGGGCACCTTCCGCCCGGTCATCGGCGACACCTCCGAGCTGACGGACGTCTCGCGCGTCCTGCTGTGCTCCGGCCGGGTGTACTACGACCTCGTCGCGCACCGGGCGAAGATCGGTGACACCGCCACGGCGATCGTCCGGCTCGAGCAGCTCTACCCCCTCGAGCTCGACGATCTGCGGACGGAGCTCGAGCGCTACCCGGACGCCGACGTCGTCTGGGTCCAGGACGAGCCGCGCAACCAGGGCCCGTGGACGTTCGTCTCCGACCACCTCGCACCCGCCCTGGGCGGCCGCGAGCTGCGCGTGGCCTCCCGTGCGGCGGCGGCGGCGACCGCGACGGGTTCGGGCAAGTTCCACAAGCAGGAGCAGACCGAGCTCATCGACGAGGCCTTCCGCCGCTGAGCCGTGTCGTCCGCGCGCCGCGCGGCGGGATAGGTTCAGGAGGTGGCAGAAGGAGAAGTAACGGTGAGTGAGGACCAGGTACGCATCTGCGTGGTCGGCGACGAGCTCGTGGCGGGCCTCGGCGACGCCCGCGGGCTCGGCTGGGTGGGGCGGGTCACGGCCCGCACGCGCACGGAGACCCCGATGCTCGTCGCGCCGCTGGCCGTGCCGGACGAGACGTCGACGGCGCTCGCGGCGCGCTGGGAGACCGAGTGCGCCCGGCGGTTCGGGCGCCACACGACCAACCGGCTCGTCGTCGGGCTCGGCGCGACCGACCTGCGGGAGGGCCTCTCGCTCGCGCGCAGCCGGCTCAACCTCGCCAACATCCTCGATGCCGCGCGGTCCGCTCGCATCGAGTGCTTCGTCGTCGGCCCGCCGCCGCGGCCGGACGTCGACCCCGATGCGCTGGGCTCGCTCTCCCAGGCCTTCGCCGACGTCTCCTCCCGGCGGCAGGTCCCCTACGTCGAGACCTTCGCCCCGCTGCGCACCCACGACCAGTGGCACGCCGACGTCGCCGCCGGCGACGGCACGCACCCCGGCCAGGCGGGCTACGGGCTGCTCGCCTGGCTCGTCCTGCACAACGGGTGGCACGAGTGGCTCGGCGTGGCCCAGGACTGACCCGCCCCGGTGGGCGCTCCGGGCCGAAGGGCCCACGTCCGCTGCCCGTGCCCGGGCGACCATCGACTCACGACGGTCGACGGTCGACGGTCGACGGTCGACGAGGAGGGCGCCATGAGCGGACACAGGGTGCAGGACCGGCTGCGGGCCGGGCAGGGCGTCCCGTTCCCCACCGAGCGCGTCCTCACCGGACGGGCGCCGGCCCGGCGTCCCACCGCGAGCGCGCTGGTCACCCTGGCCCGGGTGCTGGCCGACCGGCCCGACGACGCCCTCCTCGCCGCGACGTGCGAGGCCCGCGAGACCTGGCCCGTGCGGGGCGACGCCGAGTCGCGGCGCGGGCTCGCGCTGCTCGGGGAGTCCGAGATCGCCCAGGAGTCGGCCGACCGCGTCGGCGCCGACTACGACCGGCTGTTCGCCGGCCCCGACGCCCTCGCGCCCCTCCGGACGCGTGACCTTCGTCGCGCGTCCGACGCCGCCGAGGCCCCGGTACCGCCGGAGGCCCTCGCGCTCCTCCACCTGCCCGTCACCGGGCCGGCGGACCACCTCGCCGTCATGCTCGCCACGCTGGCGGCGCTGCCCACGGCCGGGGCGGACGACGACGGCGACACGCTCCTCGTCGTGCGCGCCGAGCGGGTCCGCCGCGACCTGCTCACCTGGGGCCCACGCTGCTTCACACGCGCCCAGAACGGCTCGAAGACCTACTTCTACCAGGGCGTCGCCGCCCTCGGCCTGGGGCTCCTGCGGGACCTCGAGCGCTAGGGCTCCCGTCGGGCCGGCGCACCGACGGTGAGCACCAGCTTGCCCACGACGTCCCCGCCGGCGAGCCGCGCCAGGGCCTGCGGCGCCGCGGAGAGCGGCAGGACGTCGTCGACCACGGGTCGCGCCCCGGTCGCCACGAGCATCTCCTGGACCGCGACGAGCTCGTCGCGGGTGCCCATCGTCGCGCCCACGACCCGCAGGCTGCGGAAGAAGATGCGGTTGAGGTCCGCCGGGGGCATGGCCCCCGACGTCGCCCCGGCAACGGCCACGGTGCCGCCGGGCCGCAGCGCGCGCAGCGAGTGACCCCAGGTCGCCTCGCCGACCGTCTCGACGACGGCGTCCACCTGCTCCGGTAACCGTTCGCCCGTGGCGAAGGCCGCGTGCGCGCCGATCTCGAGGGCCCGCGCGCGCTTGGCCTCGTCCCGGCTCGTCACCCACACCCGCAGGCCCGCGGCCCGGCCGAGGACGATCGCCGCCGTCGCCACACCGCCGCCGGCGCCCTGGACGAGGACCGTGCGGCCGGGCCGGAGGGCTGCGGCCGTGAAGAGGAGCCGGTAGGCGGTGAGGTAGGCGGTGGGCAGGCAGGCGGCCTCGGCCCACGTGAGGTCCGGGTGCTTGGGCACGAGGTTGCGCGCCGGCACCCACACGCGCTCGGCCAGCGTGCCCGGGTAGCGCTCGGAGAGCAGGGTGCGGGCGGGGTCGAGCGTCTCGTCGCCCTCCCAGCCGGGCGTCGACAGGACGGCGTGGACGAGGACCGCCCTCCCGTCGGGGTCCGTGCCTGCCGCGTCGGTCCCCAGCACCATGGGCAGGCGGTCGGCGGGCAGCCCGACGCCCCGCAGCGACCACAGGTCGTGGTGGTTGAGGGCGGCCGCCCGGACGTC
Organism: Georgenia faecalis; assembly: GCF_003710105.1. GTDB lineage: Bacteria > Actinomycetota > Actinomycetes > Actinomycetales > Actinomycetaceae > Georgenia_A > Georgenia_A faecalis. The sequence continues at coordinate 837,905 of NZ_CP033325.1, read as the reverse complement.
CACCGGCACCCAGCCCGCCTCGGGCGGCCCGGGGTCGGCCACGTCCGCCACCGTGACGCCGCTGAGCGGGTCCCGGGCATCCTGGGCCGTGGCCCGCACCGTCATCATCGCGCCAGCCTGCCACGGGTGGGCGCCGCCGGGCCCTGCTCCTGGGCGCGCACCCGGGTGGCTCGCCGCGTATGGGACGATAGGGCGCTGAGTCCCGCCGCTGGCGGGTTACGTCGACCCGGGAGGTCTCATGAGCAAGCGCGGACGCAAGCGCAAGGCCCGCAAGAGCGGCGCCGCCAACCACGGCAAGCGCCCCAACGCCTGAGCGCAGGCAGGCAACGTGAGAAGGGCCGACCGGATGGTCGGCCCTTCGCGCGTTGAGCCCCCGCCGCTCGCTCGGCCGCGCGGGAGGGGGCCGGCTACCGGCCCGGGTCCGTCAGCCGCAGCCGGGTGAGCTGGACGGCCACCCGCATCCGCAGCTCGGCCGGAGCGACCTCGGCGCACGAGCGCCGGATTATCGCGCGTAGGTGCTGCTCGGCGTCGGTCGCCTCCCGGCACGTCGGGCACTGCGCCGCGTGCTCCTGGAGGCGCGCGCACTGGGAGTCGCTCATCTCCGAGTCGAGGAACTCGTCGAGGCGGTCGAGCAGCTCCTCGCAGCCGCACGGTCCGGCCTCGTCCGTGAGCGGCAGGTCCGGGCCCCAGCCCCGCCGGGCCGCCTCGAGGTGGTCCACCATCGGGTCGTGCTCCTTCACGGCTGCACCTCCTTGACGACGCCGAGGGAGCGGGCGTGGTCCGCGAGCAGCACCCGCAGCTGGCGCCGGCCCCGGTGCAGGCGCGACATCACGGTGCCGATCGGAGTGCCCATGATCTCGGCGATCTCCTTGTACGCGAAGCCCTCGACGTCGGCGAGGTAGACCGCGAGGCGGAAGTCCTCAGGCAGCTCGTTGAGGGCGTCCTTGACCTCGGAGTCCGGCAACCGGTCGAGAGCCTCCATCTCCGCCGACGGCAGCCCGCCGGAGGTGTGGGACGCCGCCCGCGCGATCTGCCAGTCCTCGACGGAGTCGGCGTCCGACTGCAGCGGCTCGCGCTGCTTCTTGCGGTAGGTGTTGATGAAGGTGTTCGTGAGGATCCGGTACAGCCACGCCTTGAGGTTGGTCCCCGGGCGGTACTGGTGGAACGCCGCGAACGCCTTGGTGAAGGTCTCCTGGACGAGGTCCTCGGCGTCGGCCGGGTTGCGCGTCATGCGCATCGCCGCGCCGTAGAGCTGGTCGAGGTAGGGCATCGCCTCCACCTCGAAGCGCGCCGCGCGCTCCGCGTCGCTCTCGGCGGCGGGGGCGCGGTCGAGGTCGTCCTCCGAGCGCTCGGTCATCGTCCACGAGCCTAGTCGCCCCCACGGCTCGCGCGCGCCGGGTAGCCCGGCGCCGGCGTCGGGCCGGCACGGGGCGGGCACGGACGGGTCGAGCAGGATGGTCATGTCCGGTGCAACCGATGTTCGGCGCCCGGCATTCCTCGCCCATGCGCTAGCGCATACCGCTCGCCGCGCGCAGCGGTTTGCGGTAGCAATGACCCATGAGTCTCACGCATCGCCTCGCCCGTCCCCTGCTGGCCTCGATCTTCATCGCCGACGGTCTGGACGCCCTCCGCCGACCGGACTCCCACGTCGAGCGGTTCCGCAAGGCCGAGCCGCTGCTGGAGAAGGTGGGCCTCGGCGGTATGGCCGCCGACCCGCGCCTGCTCGTGCGCGCCACCGGCGCCGTGACGACCGTGTCCGCGATCATGCTCGCCACCAGCCGCAAGCCGCGGACCGCGGCGCTCACGCTCGCGGCGATCACCGTGCCCCTCACCCTGGTGAACAACCCCGTGTGGTCCGCGCACGACCGCGGGCGCAAGCGCGAGCTGCGCCGGGGCCTGCTCCGCGGCGCCAGCGCCACCGGCGGGCTGCTCCTCGCCGCCCTCGACCGGGACGGCAAGCCGTCGCTGGGCTGGCGCCTGACCAACAACCGCGAGCACCGGGCCGCCATGCGCGAGCTCAAGGGCTCCCTGACGAGCTGAGCCGCACGGACGTGCCCGCAGCGCGCCCGACTACGCTCGCGGCATGACCCTGACCCCCGACCCGACGGAACCGTGGGCCGCACCGGTCGCGACCGCCGCGCTCGAGGCCGTCGTCGACGTGCCCGGCTCGAAGTCCCTGACCAACCGCTCCCTCGTCCTCGCCGCGCTCGCCTCCGAGCCGACGCAGCTGCGCAGCCCGCTCCACTCCCGTGACTCCGCCCTCATGGTGGAGGCCCTGCGCGTCCTCGGCGTGGGGGTGGACGCGGTGGACGCCGACGGCCGCCCCGACCCCGAGGGGCCCGACCTCCTCGTCGACCCCGCCCCGCTGCGCGGCGGCGGGCACGTCGACTGCGGGCTCGCCGGCACCGTCATGCGGTTCGTCCCCGCCCTCGCCTGCCTCGCCGACGGCCCGGTCACCTTCGACGGCGACCCGCGCGCCCGGCAGCGCCCGATGGGTCCCCTGGTCGACGCCCTGCGCGACCTCGGTGCACAGGTGGACGACGACGGGCGGGGCGCCCTGCCCTTCACCGTCCACGGCACCGTCGCGCTCCCCGGCGGCGCCGTCGAGGTCGACGCGTCGGCCTCGAGCCAGTTCGTCTCCGCGCTCCTCCTGCCCGCCGCACGGTTCGCCGCCGGCATCGAGCTGAGCGTGACGGGCCCCGTGCCGAGCCTGCCCCACGTGGCCATGACCGTGGACGCGCTGCGCCAGCGGGGCGTGCGCGTCGACGTCGAGCCCGGCGCCGGCACCCCGGCACGGTGGACCGTCCACCCCGGGCCGATCAGCGGCGGGATCGTCGCCGTGGAGCCCGACCTGTCCAACGCCGGTCCGTTCCTCGCCGCCGCCCTCGCCGTCGGTGGCCGGGTGCGCGTCCCCGGCTGGCCGACGACCACCACCCAGGCCGGCGACCGCCTGCGCGACCTGCTGGCCCGGATGGGCGCCGAGGTGACGCTCGGGCCTGAGGGGCTCACGGTGTCCGGGACGGGCACCATCGCCGGCCTCGACGAGGACCTCCACGACGTCGGTGAGCTCACCCCCACCCTCGCCGCCCTCTGCGCGCTCGCCGAGGGCCCCTCCCGGCTGCGCGGAGTCGCCCACCTGCGCGGGCACGAGACCGACCGGCTCGCGGCGCTGGTGACGGAGATCAACCGCCTCGGCGGGCACGCCGAGGAGACGGAGGACGGCCTCGCCATCAGCCCCCGGCCCCTCCACGGCGCCCGGGTGGAGACCTACCACGACCACCGGATGGCGACGTTCGCCGCCATCATCGGCCTGCGGGTGCCCGGCGTGGAGGTGGTCGACGTCGCCACGACGGCCAAGACCCTCCCCGACTTCCCGGGGATGTGGACCGCCATGCTCGCGGGCTCGCGCACCCCGGCCGGCCGGCGTTGACCGCGGTGCGGGGGCAGCGGTGACCCCGGCCCGCGGGGACACGGGCACCGACGACGACCGGGTGCGCGTACGGCCCAACCGCCGCGGCACCCGCCCCCGGACCAAGCAGCGCCCGGAGCACGCCGACGCCACCGAGGCGATGGTCCTCGCCGTCGACCGCGGGCGCTACACGCTCCTCGGTCCGGACGGCACCCGCCTGGTCGGGATGAAGGCGCGCGAGCTCGGGCGCGGCGCGCGGACCGCCGTCGTCGTCGGGGACCGCGTCGCCGTCGTCGGGGACACCACTGGGCGGCCCGGCACGCTGGCGCGGATCGTCCGCGTCGAGGAGCGCACGACGGCGCTGCGGCGCTCCGGGGAGGACGGGGAGTCCGCCGGCGTCGAGCGGGTCATCGTCGCCAACGCCGACCAGCTCGTCATCGTCACGGCACTGGCGGACCCGGAGCCCCGGCCCCGGATGGTCGACCGGTGCCTCGTCGCCGCGTACGACGCCGGCATGGAGCCGATCCTGTGCCTCACCAAGGCGGACCTGGCCGACCCCGCACCGTTCCTCGCCCAGTACGCCGCCCTCGAGGTGCCCGCGCTCGTCACGGCGATCGAGGGTGCGGAGGTGCACGGGCTGGACGCCGTCGTCGACCGGCTCACCGGGCACACCTCGGTGCTCGTCGGGCACTCCGGTGTGGGCAAGTCCACGCTCATCAACGCCCTCGTCCCGGCGGCCCACCGGGCGACCGGCGGGGTCAACGCGGTGACGGGCCGCGGGCGGCACACGTCGAGCTCCGCCGTCGCCCTCCCGCTGCCCGGGGGCGGCTGGGCCATCGACACCCCCGGCGTGCGGTCGTTCGGGCTCTCCCACGTCGGGCCGGCGGAGCTCCTGCGCGGGTTCGCCGACCTCGCCGCCGTGGCCGAGCAGTGCCCGCGCGGGTGCACGCACGCCGCCGGGGCACCCGACTGCGCGCTCGACGAGTGGGTCGCCTCGGGGAACGCCGGCACCGCCGGGCAGGCGCGGCTCGACTCCTTCCGCCGGCTGCTCGCGGCGCGGATCCCGGACGACCCGGCCGAGGCCGTCTGATCATCGCCCGGCGCGGCCCCTCCGTCCCCGCACGCCACGGGGATAGCGTGCGAAGCATGGCTTCCCCACGACTTCGTTACGACGACGACCTCCGACTGGCGCACGTGATCGCCGACCAGGTCGATGCCCTCACGATGTCGCGTTTCCAGGCCCTCGACCTCGTCGTCGACACCAAGCCCGACCTCACGCCGGTCTCCGACGCCGACCGCAGCGCCGAGGAGCTCGTGCGCTCGCAGCTCGCCCGCACTCGCCCCCGCGACGCCGTCCTCGGTGAGGAGTTCGGCAGCACCGGCCGCTCGACGCGGCAGTGGGTCATCGACCCCATCGACGGCACGAAGAACTTCGTCCGCGGCGTGCCGGTGTGGGCCACCCTCATCGGCCTGGTCGAGGACGACGAGGTGGTCCTCGGCGTCGTCTCCGCGCCGGCGCTGGGACGGCGCTGGTGGGCCGCCCTGGGCTCGGGCGCGTGGACCGGGCGGTCGCTGTCGGCGGCGCGCCGCCTGCACGTGTCCAAGGTGGAGCACCTCCACGACGCGTCCCTGAGCTACTCCTCGCTCGACGGGTGGGCCGACACGGGGCGGCTGCGGGCGTTCCTCTCCCTCGCCCAGACGTGCTGGCGCACCCGGGCGTACGGCGACTTCTGGTCCTACATGCTCGTCGCCGAGGGCGCGGTCGACGTCGCCTGCGAGCCGGAGCTCGAGCTCTACGACATGGCCGCCCTGGTCCCGATCGTCACCGAGGCCGGCGGCCGGTTCACCAACCTCTACGGTGCGCCGGGGCCGTTCGGCGCCAACGCCGTGGTGACCAACTCCCTCCTCCACGACCAGGTTCTCGAGGCGCTCACGTCCCAGCACGACTGAGCCGGGCGTGGCGCCGCGCACACCGGCGCGCGGCGCGGCGGGGATGTCGGTGGCCGCGGTTACCGTCGAGGCATGAGGATCCTCCACACCTCGGACTGGCACCTCGGGCGCACGCTGCACGGGGTGGACCTGCTCGACCACCAGGAGGCGTTCCTCGACCACCTCGTCCAGGCCGTGCGCAGCGAGCGGGTCGACGCCCTGGTCGTCGCCGGGGACGTCTACGACCGCGCCATCCCGCCCGTGGCGGTCGTCGAGCTGCTCGCCGAGGCGCTGGAGCGCCTCACCGAGCACACCCGGGTGGTCCTCACCCCCGGCAACCACGACTCCGCCACCCGCCTGGGGTTCGGCGCCTCACTCTTCCGCGACCAGCTCGTCGTCCGCAGCCGCGTCGAGGGCGTGGGTTCGCCCGTCGTCGTGCCGTCCCGGGACGGCACCGAGGAGGCGCTCGTCTACGCGCTGCCCTACCTCGACCCGGACACCTGCCGCCACCGCCTCGCCGGTCCCGAGACCGGCGACGACGGCGCACCCCTCGTGCCCGCCCGGTCCCACGAGGCGGTGGCCCGCGCCGCGATGGCGCGGGTGCACGCCGATCTCGCCGCCCGCCGCGCGGGCGGTGGTCCCCGGGTGCCGGCGCTGCTCATGGCGCACGCGTTCGTCGTCGGTGGGCAGCCGTCGGAGTCCGAACGGGACATCCGGGTGGGGGGCGTCGACAGCGTCCCGCTCGGGGTCCTTACCGCGGGCGGGGAGGACGCGGCGCTGGACTACCTCGCCCTGGGCCACCTCCACGGGCCCCAGCGCGTCGGCCCGGACCTGGACCCCGAGGCCCCCGGGCGGCCCCTCGCCCGGTACGCCGGCTCCCCGCTGGCGTACTCCTTCTCCGAGCGCCACCACCGCAAGTCGGCGGCGCTCGTCGAGCTCGGTCCCGGCGGCGTGCGCTCCGTCGACCTCCTCGACGTCCCCCGGCCGCGCGGGCTCTCGGAGGTCACCGGCACGCTCGAGGCACTGTGCTCGCCGGCCTTCGACGCCCAGGCGCAGGACTGGGTACGGGTGCTCGTCACCGACGCCGTCCGCCCGCCTGACCTCTACGCCCGCGTCCGCGCCCGGTTCCCGCACGCCCTCGTCATCCAGCACCGCCCCGAGTCCGGCCCCTCCCCCGCGGCGGGCGTGTCCCCGTCCCTCGACCCGCTGCTCGTGGCCGCCGAGTTCGTCCGCACCGTGGGCGGCGCCGACCCCGACGGCGCGGAGCGCGCCGTCCTCGCCCGCGCCTACGAGGCCGTCCTCGCGCAGGAGATGAGCGCCTGATGCGCGTGCACCGCCTCACGCTGCAGGCCATCGGGCCGTTCCCCGGCCGGCACGAGATCGACGTCGACCGGCTCTCTGCGGGCGGCCTGTTCCTCCTCGAGGGCCCCACCGGCGCCGGCAAGTCGACGATCATCGACGCCGTCGTCTTTGCGCTCTACGGCTCGGTCGCCTCGAGCGAGACGAGCGAGGACCGGCTGCCCTCCGCCCATGCTCCCGCGGACGCCGAGCCCTTCGTCGAGCTCACCTTCTCCACCGGCGCCGGCATCCACCGCGTGCGCCGGTCACCCAAGTACGCCCGGCCCAAGCGCCGGGGCGACGGCGTGACCACCCAGAACGCGACCGCCAAGCTCTGGCGGCTCGCCGCGGTGGACGACGCCGCGGGCGAGCCGATGGCAGCGACGACCCAGGAGGTGGGCACGGAGATCGGGCGCATCGTCGGGCTGGACCGGTCCCAGTTCACCCAGACGGTCGTCCTGCCGCAGGGGCAGTTCGCCGCGTTCCTGCGCGCCAAGCCGGAGCAGCGCCGGGCGGTGCTGCAGGACGTCTTCGGCACCGAGGTGTACGAGCGCGTGCAGCACCAGCTCGCCGCCATGGCCAAGGAGGCGAGGTCCGAGCTGGGCCGCGCGGCGGAGGACATCCGCGCTGCGGCGTCCGGGTTCGTCGTGGCGGCCGAGCTCGACGAGGACCGCACGGCCCGCCTCGAGGCGGCCGCCCGCGACCTCGCGGCGGAGGCCCTCACCGAGGAGGTCGAGCGCGCGTGCGCGGAGGCGGACCAGCGTGCCGCGAGCGCGACGGCCGCGGAGGAGGCCGCCCGGGAGGCCGAGCGGTCGGCGCAGCGGCGGCTCGACACCGAGCGCGACCTCGCCGTCCGGCTCGCGCGGCGCGGGGCGCTCCTCGCCGAGCAGCACGCCCTCGCCGAGCGCACGAGTGACGTGGAGGTGGCCGAGCGCCGCCTGGCGAGCGCGCAACGCGCGGCGGGGACCACCTCGGCGCTGCGCGCGCAGGCCGACGCCGGCGCCCGCGCCGCGGACGCCGCCCAGGCCCTCGCGCTCCGCCTGGCCGAGGTGGCCGCGGGCGAGCACGCCGACCTCGCGACGCTCGTCCCGGTCGACCCGGAGCAGGCGGAGCGCGACCACCTCGTGCGCGTGCGGGCGGCCGCCCACGACGCCGCCGCGGAACGGGGGGCGCTCAGCGACGTCCTCGACCTGGAGGCCGGTCTGCCGGCCCGCGCGGCCCGGCTGGCCGCCGACCGGGAGGCGTGCGGGGCCGAGGCGACGGTGCTGGCGGCGCGGGCCGCCGACCTCGCCCAGCGCCCCGCCGAGCGCGCCGCCCTGCACGCGCGCGCCGCGACCACCCGGGCCGCGGCGGCGGAGCGCTCGGGCGCGCGCGCCGCGCACGCCCGGACCGAGGAGGTGCTCCTCGCCGCCCGCGCCTGGGAGGATCGCCAGCGCGCGCACGGGAGCGCCCGGGAGCGGCTCGCCCGCGCGGCCCTCGCGGCGCGCAAGGCGCAGCAGGCCGAGCACGAGACCCGGATGCGCTGGATCGCCGGCCTGGCCGGGGAGCTGGCCACCCAGCTCGAGGAGGGCGAGGCGTGCCCGGTGTGCGGGTCCGCCGAGCACCCCGAGCCCGCCCGGCCCACCGCGGCCCACGCCAGCGCCGAGGAGGTCGAGGCCACCACGGCCGCGCGCGTCGCCGCCGAGGAGGTCCTCTCCGCGGCCAATGCCACCGACGCCGCGCTCGCCGCCGAGGTGACCGCGCTCGCTGCGGCGGCCGGGGGGCGGGACGTCCCCGCGGCCACGGCCGACCGGGACCGCGCCGCGACCGCCCTCGCCACCGCCGAGCAGGCGTCCCGCGACCTCGACGTGCTCGAGCGGGAGATCGCCGGGTTCGACGCCCGCACCGCCGCGCTCGAGGCGGCCCTGGCCGGGGACCGGACCGAGGTCGCCGCCCGGGAGGCCGGCCTGGCCGCCGAGGCCGCGCAGCTGGCCCGGGACACCGAGCACTGCCGGCGCGCCCGGGGTGAGGCGGCGTCGGTCGCCGCCCGGGCCGCGGACCTGGCCCGCCGCGTCGCGGCCGCCCACCGGCTGGCCGAGGCCCTCGAGGAGCACCTCGAGGCGGCCCGTTCCGCCACGGCGGCGTCCGAGGCCCTCGCCCGCACGCTCGCCGAGCGTGACTTCGCCGACGCGGCCACGGCGCGTGCCGCGCTGCTCGACGACGTCACCGCCCACCGGCTCAGCCGCGAGATCACCGACCACCGCGCCGCGCTCGGGCGCGTGGCCGCCGGCCTCGCGGAGGCGCCGATCGCGTCGCTCACCGGCGAGGAGTCGGCGGACGTGCCGGCGGCCACGCTGACCCACCGCGCCGCCCAGGAGCACCTCACCGCCGCCACCCGGCAGGCCGTCGAGGCGCGCGGGTGCGCCCAGCGGTCGGCATCCGCCCGCGCCGTCCTCACCGCGGGCCTGGGCGCCCACGCCGCCCGCGCCCGCGCCGCCGCACCGGTGCTGCGCATGGCGGCCCTGGCCACGGCGGCCGAGGGCAACGCCAGCTCGATGACCCTGGCGACGTTCGTCCTCCTGCGCCGGTTCGAGGACGTCGTCGCCGCCGCCAACGAGCGCCTCGGCGCCATGTCGGACGGGCGCTACAGCCTCGAGCGCATCGACGAGCGCGAGGGCGGCCAGCGCTCGCGCAAGGCCGGCCTGGGCCTGGCGGTGCGCGACCACGTCACCGAGCGCGCCCGCGACCCGCACACGCTCTCCGGTGGCGAGACCTTCTACGTCTCGCTCTCCCTCGCCCTCGGCCTCGCCGACGTCGTCACCAGCGAGGCGGGCGGCATCGCGCTCGACACGCTCTTCGTCGACGAGGGGTTCGGCTCCCTGGACCCGCAGACCCTCGACGACGTCATGGGCGAGCTCTCCCGGCTCCAGGCCGGCGGGCGGGCCGTCGGCATCGTCAGCCACGTCACCGAGCTCAAGTCACGCATCGCCGAGCGCATCGAGGTCCGACGCCTGCCTGGAGGGGCCTCCACCCTCACCGTGCGCTGCTGACGGAGGCCTCCGGGCGGGGTGCCTCCGGGCGGGGTGCACGGCCGTGCCCGCACCCTGCCCGGAGGCCGCCGCCCGCGTCGATGTCGAGCCCGGCCGCCTCACCGTCCTCGCCCGGTGGCACCGCGGGCCGAGCCGGGCCCGACCCGCGGTGGGGGGTCACAGGTCAGCGGGCCCCGCGGCGTCGGCCAGCTGCTCCGCCTCAGCGAGGCGCGCCGTGCGGCGCTGCTCGAGGACGTCGCGGTTGGCGTCCGCCTCGGCGGCGGCCGGCGCCTCGAGCCGCATCCGCATGGTGCCCTGGTCGGCCTGCTCGGCGAACTGGCCCTGGAGCTCACCGCGGACCCGGTTGCCGCTCGCGGACACCGACTCGTTGCCGGTCCCGGCCAGGTTGCCCCGGATGACGTTGCCCGAGACCTCGGCGACGCCGGTGGTCCCGGTGACGGTGACGTTCCCGCTCCAGACGCTGGTGCCGTGCTCGCACTCGCCGAGCGCGCCGCCCGCCCCGAGCTGGACCCCCACCCCGTTGCCGGCGAAGGTGGCGTGGCCGTCGACCTCGCTGCCGCAGACGGTCGCGCCGTACTCGGCGCCGGTGACGGTGAGGGTGCCGCCGACCACGGAGTCGAGGACGTCGGTGTAGAGCGAGTCGGTCGTCTCCACGAGCCGCTGGGCCACCGAGCTCTCCAGGAGGAACGAGCCGCCGGTGGAGGCGATGCGTCCGGCGAAGGTGGCCCCGTAGGTCCAGAGGAAGGAGTCGGGGTTGACGTTGGCCGTCGCGGTGTAGGCGTTGACGTCGGTGCCGTCGAGGTAGATGCCGAAGGCGCCGCGGTTCGCGACGTTGCCCGCGACCGTCGACTCCCCCAGGTCGAGGTAGCCGTCGCCCTGGACCGTGACGTTCCCGTTGATGGTGAGGCCGTCGCCGACGAGGTCCGCGCCCCGGGCGACGGTGACGTTGCCGGTGACGACGATGTCCTCGAGCGAGCAGGCCTGGTCGGCGGGGACGAGGAGGTCACCCGGGACGGTCACGCCCGAGGCTGACCCCACGCAGTGGGTGGTCAGGCCGGCCTGTGCGGGACCGGCGGCCCCGAACCCGGCGAGCACCAGCCCGCCGATCATCACGCTGGTCAGTCGCTTTCGCATGGTTTCTCCTTCGACTCGGATGAGGTGCCCGACCACGACGCGCCGACGGCGGCGTGCTCGGGTGGAACGGTGCGGGCGGCGCCGCCGGGGCGGGCTCGGGGACGTTCATCAGCGCGCGGACGAGCAGGACCGAGGCGGGACGGCGCACGCCGGCGCGCCCGGGTCGCGTCGCTGGCGCCTCGCCACGAGCCCCCGTCCGGCCGGCGTCGTCACCGCAGCCCGCCTCGAGCGCGTCGGTCGTGACGCCATCTGTCACTCCTGCCGGCTGGACGACATCACTGTCGGGGCAACCCCCAGGACGAGAGTCAATCGGTCGGCACGAGATCCGGCAACCACCCCGCAAGGCGTCGCGACCGGGGGTGTAAGGGCGCCGTCGGCCCCCTCCGCGGCGCGCACGCCGACCGCCCAGCCGGCCCGTTGCGGTCGTCAGATCCGCGCGGTGCCGCCGCTCCGGGCCCTCGGGCGACAGCCTGGCCCGGCCGGTGCCGCCGACCGGCGGGCCGGTCGTCCCCGAGGCGAGGGTCGCTCCCGGGCGGCAGCGGTCCACGCTATCCGTCGCAAGATTTCACACTTTCGACTTGACTCCCGCGCGACCTTCCGCTAGTGGAAATCACTTTTGCTTGTCAGTCGCCGGAAGGCCGACTTACGGTCATGACGATGTGTGTTCGCCCCACGCCTCGGTAGTCGCAACGACGCGGTCGCCCATCGGTTCTCGCCGGTGAGGATCCGGCGACGTGACCGAGGCGCTGTCCGAGATGGCGGGAGCCTCCATGACCAGCACCACCCGGCCCCAGAACGACGGGGGGCTCTCGCGCCGCGCTGTCCTCGCGGGCGCCACCACTGCCATGTTCGTCCCGGCGACGGCCGCCGCCCTCGGGACGTCCGCCGTCGCCGTGTCGCCGTCCACGGCCAGCCGCCCCAGCGCCGCGGTGCCGGCGGGCACGACGCACCGCATCACCATGTACGTCGAGGAGCTCGGCGGCGGGCAGGTGGGCTACGGCCTCGAGCCGGGCGCCGCGACGATCCCGGGTCCCGTCCTCGAGATGTACGAGGGCGACACCATGGAGATCACGCTCGTCAACACCACCGACCGGGATGTCTCCATCCACCCGCACGGCGTGCTCTACGACACCGCCTCCGACGGCTCCCCGTTCAACGCCTCCTACAACGGGCCCGGCGAGACGCGCACGTACACCTGGCGGACCACCGGCGAGCGGTCCATGGGCCGGTGGAGCCGTCCGGGCACCGCGGGGTACTGGCACTACCACGACCACGCCATGGGCACCCCGCACGGAACGGGTGGCCTGGCTGCCGGGCTCTACGGCGCGCTCATCGTGCGCCGGCGGGGCGACGTCCTGCCCGACCGGCAGTTCACCTGCGTCTTCAACGGGATGCTCATCAACAACCAGTCCGCGCCGCACACCCCGATGTTCGAGGCGCGGCTCGGCGAGACCGTGGAGTTCATCTGCATCGGCCACGGGGACATGTTCCACACGTTCCACCTGCACGCGCACCGCTGGGCGAACAACCGGACGGGCTACCTCGAGGGCCCGCGCGACCCGAGCCAGATCATCGACACCCGCGACCTCAACCCCGGGGACTCCTTCGGCTTCCAGGTGGTGGCCGGCGAGGACGTGGGTCCCGGCGCGTGGATGTACCACTGCCACGTCCAGTTCCACTCCGACGGCGGGATGGCCGGCATCTTCCTCGTCCGGAACGCGGACGGCAGCATGCCCGACGGCGCCCAGGAGTCGATCGACTGGTTCCACGAGCACGAAGGAGGGCACTGACCGCTGGTCTCGCGCCCCCGGCACACCGCCGGGGGCGACGTCGTACTCCGAGGGGGAGAATTGCCTACGCAACGAAGAAGCCCATCCACCGGCGGACGGCTTCGCCGACTCCGGCACGCAGGGGTCCTGACCGCCAGCGCGGCGCTGATGCTGAGCATGACCGCGGCACCGGCGCTCGCCCTGCCCGGCAGCGCAGACGCCGCGGCGACCGCGGGCACCGCCGCCAAGCGCCCCGCCGGTCCCGCCCCGGCCGCGGACGGGCAGGCGGGGGACGTCAACGTGCTCGTCTTCCACGGCGACCCGCAGGCCCAGGACGACCCGGTCGAGGAGGCCGCCCGCACCATCACCGAGCTCGGCGAGGACGGTGGCTTCGAGGTGACGGTCTCCACGGACCCCGGCGACTTCACCGAGGAGACCCTCGACCTCTACCGCGGGGTGGTCTTCCTCTCCGCCGAGGGCAGCGCCTTGGACGCGGCCCAGGAGGCCGCGCTGCAGGACTTCATCCACGACGGCGGCGGCTTCCTCGGGGTCCGTGACGCCGTCGCGGCCCAGGTGGACTCGCAGTGGTTCACCGGTCTCCTCGGGGCCCGGCCCGCCGGTATCCGCCCGACCCCGGAGGAGGTCGCCAGCATCTCGGCGACCGCCGAGAACCCGCCCAACGAGGTCGCGGCCAACCTCATCGACGACGACGAGGGCACCAAGTGGCTCGCGTTCGAGCCCACCGCGACCCTCACCGTGGAGCTCGCGGAGCCGGCCGTCATCACGAGCTACGTGATGACCTCGGCCAACGACGCCGCCGGCCGCGACCCTCAGGCGTGGACGCTGCGCGGGTCCACCGACGGCGAGACGTGGGTGGACCTCGACACCCGCAGCGACGACTTCCCCCAGCGCTTCCAGCGCAAGGCCTACGAGATCGAGAACACCGAGGCGTACCAGTACTTCCAGCTCGACATCACCGAGAACGCCGGTGACGATCTCACCCAGCTCGCGGACTGGCTGCTGTTCACCGACGCGTCGGCCAACCCTCCCCCGGTGGAGATCCCGGCCGAGGAGGCGACCGTCAACGTCGTCGACCGCCAGCACGTGGCCAACGAGGGCCTGCCGCTCAACTGGACGCGCTCCGACAAGTGGCTCAACTGGGAGACCAACCCGATCGGCGAGGTCCACACCGTCGCCCAGGTCCAGGAGTGGGACTACAACGCCGGCCCCACCGCCAACGGCCCGTTCCACCCCATCTCCTGGTGCCGTGACTACGACGGCGGACGCTCCTTCTACACCGGCATGGGCGGCACCCCGGAGAGCTACGACGAGGACGGCTTCCGCAGCCACCTGCTCGGTGCCATCCAGTGGTCCAGCGGCATCGTGCGCGGTGACTGCCAGGCCACCATCGGTGCGAACTACGAGATCGAGCGCCTGACGACGCCGAACGCACCGGGCGAGCTCGACCAGATCGGTGAGCCTCACGGCCTGGTCGCCGCCGACGACGGCACGATCTTCTACGTCGGCCGCGGCGCCTGCGCCACCGGCCCGATCCCGTCGTGGGACGACCCGAACGTCGGGCTTGGCTGCGGCACCATCCACCAGTGGGACCCGGACACCGGTGAGGCCACGCTGCTCACCGTGCTCGACGTGTTCGGCAACCGCGGCAGCGGTGGCGAGCTCGTCAAGACCGAGGAGGGCCTGTTCGGCATCGAGCCCGACCCGAACTTCGCCGAGAACAGCTGGCTCTACGTCTACTGGATGCCCTACGAGTCCATCGACACCGAGAACCGGGTGGGGATGCGGACCGTCTCGAGGTTCACCTACGACCGGGAGAACCTCACCATCGACCAGGACACCCGCGTGGACCTCCTCGAGTGGGAGACCCAGATCCACAGCTGCTGCCACGCCGGCGGCGGCATGGGCTTCGACGACGACGGCAACCTGTACGTCGCCACCGGTGACAACAACTCCTCCCAGGGCTCGGACGGCTACTCCGGGAACAACTGGACCCAGGAGTACGCCGGGATCTCGTTCCAGGACGCGCGCCGCACCTCGGGCAACACCAACGACCTCAACGGGAAGATCCTGCGGATCCACCCCGAGGAGGACGGTACGTACACGGTCCCCGAGGACAACCTCTTCACCGGCGACGAGGGGAACGGCGAGCAGGCCCGCCCGGAGATCTACGTCATGGGCGTGCGCAACCCCTCGCGCATCCAGATCGACCCGGACACCGACTGGCTGACCGCGGCCTGGGTGGGCCCGGACGCCTTCGGACCGAACCCCGAGCTGGGCCCGGCCAAGTACGAGACGGCGACCATCATCACCTCGGCCGGGAACCAGGGCTGGCCGTACTGCATGGGCAACCGGCAGCCGTACCGGGACCGCAGCAACACCGACGCCAGCGTCCTCACCGACTGGTACGACTGCGACGACCTGCAGAACACGTCACCGCGCAACACCGGCCTCGTGGACATCCCCGACGCCCGGGACAACATGATCTGGTACTCCCCCGGCGGCGGCGGCCCGGTCTTCCCGCGGGACGAGGCCGGCATCCCCAGCTACGTCGAGGACGAGGTCACCTACACCCAGCCGTACCTGCGGGGCGGCGGTCAGGCCGTCATGTCCGGCCCGACCTACCGCACCTCGCAGGTCTCGCCGGACAGCGACGTCGCCTGGCCGGAGTACTGGGAGGGCAAGTGGCTCATCGGTGACCAGTCGAACTCCAACAACCGGGTGGCGATCACCGCCGACCCGGAGGGCGTCGACGAGCAGGCGCCCCCGGCGTTCGCCGAGGACCTGCGCCACATCATCCGGGCCGGCGGCGGCAGCAACCAGCTGCAGAGCTGGATGGACGCCGACTTCGGCCCCGACGGCGCGCTGTACCTCCTCGACTACGGCAGCGGCTTCTTCACCCTGCACGAGAACCAGAAGCTCATCCGCATCGCCTACACCGGCGGTCCGGCCACCCCGGCGCCGACGGCGCAGGCGGCGAGCGTGCAGAGCAGCCCGCTGACGGTGCAGTTCACCGGCTCGCGCTCCGGTGGCGTGGCCTGGGAGTGGGACTTCGGCGACGGCACCACGTCGACCGAGGCCGACCCGCGGCACACCTACGACCGGGTCGACGAGTACACCGCCACGCTGACGGTCACCTACGCCGACGGCACGGTGGAGACGGTCGAGACGCCCGTCGCCATCGAGTGCGCCGTGCCCGACGTCCGCGAGACGGTGTGGGTCGGTGAGGTGGACTCCGGCGTGGCCAACCAGGACCTCGGGGGGTGCACCATCGCCGACCTCATCAACGACGAGGGCGAGTGGGACAACCACGGCGCGTTCATCCGGCACGTCAACGCGCTGGTCCGCCAGCTGCGCGACGACGGCGTCCTCACCGGCCGCGACGGTGGCCGGCTGAGCAACGCGGCCGCGGCGTCCGCCGTCGGGCGGCCCGGCGAGACCGGCTACCGGTGGCTGTTCGACGGGACGCCTGAGTCCCTCGACGGCTGGCGGCAGGCCCCGGGCGGGACCTTCGAGCTGCTCCCGGGCGGCTCGCTGCTCAGCCGCGGAGGCCTGGGCATGCTGTGGTACGAGGAGGAGGAGTTCACCGACTTCTCGCTCAAGCTGCAGTTCCGGGACGTCTCCACCGGCGACACCTTCGCCAACAGCGGGGTGTTCGTGCGCTTCCCGGACCCCACCGCCGCGGAGCAGCCGGAGTGCGGCCAGGGCCAGTCCGAGGCGTGGGTGGCGATCTCCTGCGGTCACGAGATCCAGATCTACGACGGTCCGTCCGGTGAGCCCCAGAAGACGGGGTCGGTCTACAACTTCGACCCCGTCGGCCTCGACGGGGCCGGGGCGACCGAGCGTGGCGTGTGGAACGACTACGAGATCCGCGTCGTCGGCCAGCAGTACACGATCCTGCGCAACGGCGTGGTCATCAACGAGTGGGAGAACGCGCCGGGCCAGGAGTCCTCGCGTGCGGGCGACCCGCCCACGGACCTGCGGCAGTTCGTCAGCGGGTTCATCGGCCTGCAGAACCACGGCACCAACGACCTCATGGAGTTCCGCAACGTCCGCGTGCGGGACCTGTCCTAGGCCGTCATGCCGGTGCGGCGGGCGTCTCGCGCCCGCCGCACCGGCCCCTCTCGTCATCCTTCGCAGCACACCCGGAAGGCTCACCCCTCACATGTCCCAGTCCGTGACCTCACCCCCCACCCCAGCGCCCCGCCCGGAGCGCCGAGGGACCCTCCGCCGGATCGTCGTCGCGCTCCTCGCGGCCCTCACCGGCCTCACGCTCGTCCCGTCGACCGCCTCGGCGGCGGACCAGGTGCTCACGTGGACCGCGGGCAACAGCGTGGTCGACTACCTCATCGAACCGGGGACGGCGGTCGCCGGCACCGCCACCGTCGTCTTCGACAACAGCGTGGCCGCGGGGAACACCACCGGGATGCCGCACACCCTCACGTTCGACACCTCGACCCCGGGGTACAACCACGACGTCGACCTCAACATCGTCGCCAACCCCTTCGACGCGAACGGCGGGCGCTACGAGGTCGAGGTCACCCTCACCCCGGGCACGTACCGCTACTTCTGCGCAATCCCGGGCCACGGGCAGATGTGGGGCGAGCTGGTCGTCACCGGCGGCGACCCGGACCCGGACCCGGACACCACCGCCCCGGAGGTCACCGCCACGGTCACCGGCGAGCAGGACGAGGACGGCAGCTACCTCGGTTCCGCCCAGGTCACCCTGGCCGCCACCGACGCCGGCTCCGGCGTCGACACCCTCGAGTACTCCCTCGACGACGGCGCCTACACCGCCTACACCACACCCATCACCGTCGACACCCCCGGCGAGCACACCCTCGCCTACCGGGCGACCGACAACGCCGGCAACACCGCCGAGGACACCCTCACCCTCACCGTCGCCGAGGACGCCCCCGACCCGGACCCGGACACCACCGCCCCCGAGGTCACCGCCACGGTCACCGGCGACCAGGACGAGGACGGCCACTACCTCGGCTCCGCCCAGGTCACCCTGGCCGCCACCGACGCCGGCTCCGGCATCGACACCCTCGAGTACTCCCTCGACGACGGCGAGTTCACGCATTACCACGCGGCGATCACCATCTCCGAGGCCGGCGAGCACACCCTCGCCTACCGGGCCACCGACAACGCCGGCAACACCACCGAGGACACCCTCACCCTCACCGTCGCCGAGGACGCCCCCGACCCGGACCCGGACACCACCGCCCCCGAGGTCACCGCCACGGTCACCGGCGACCAGGACGAGGACGGCCACTACCTCGGCTCCGCCCAGATCACCCTCGCCGCCACCGACGCCGGCTCCGGCGTCGACACCCTCGAGTACTCCCTCGACGGCGGGGAGTTCACGCATTACCACGCGGCGATCGCCATCTCCGAGGCCGGCGAGCACACCCTCGCCTACCGGGCCACCGACAACGCCGGCAACACCACCGAGGACACCCTCACCCTCACCGTCGCCGAGGACGCCCCCGACCCCGACCCGGACACCACCGCCCCCGAGGTCACCGCCACGGTCACCGGCGACCAGGACGAGGACGGCAGCTACCTCGGCTCCGCCCAGATCACCCTCGCCGCCACCGACGCCGGCTCCGGCGTCGACACCCTCGAGTACTCCCTCGACGGCGGGGAGTTCACGCACTACCACGCGGCGATCACCATCTCCGAGCCCGGCGAGCACACCCTCGCCTACCGGGCCACCGACAACGCCGGCAACACCACCGAGGACACCCTCACCCTCACCGTCGCCGAGCAGGCGCCCGGCGAGTGCCCCGACAGCCGGGACACGGTCGTCATCGGCGGGATCGACAGCGGCGTGACCAACGTCGACCTCGGCGACGGGTGCACGATCAACGACCTCATCGACGAGAACGGCGACTACGACAGCCACGGCCAGTTCGTCCGGCACGTCGGTGACGCCGTCCGGCCCCTCGCCGACGACGAGCTCATCACCCAGCGGGAGGCCGGCATGATCATCAGGGCGGCCGCCCGCTCGGCGATCGGCAGCTGACCCGCGCCACCGAAGGGGTGGCGGCCGGACCCGGGTCCGGCCGCCACCCCTTCGTCGTCGCGGCCAGGTGCCCGGTGGTGCGCGGCGCGCGGCTACTCGGCGAGCTCGCCCCGGAGCTGCGCGAGCTCGACGACGTCGTACCAGAGCAGGTCCCGCTCCGCGGCCCGCTCGAGGGCGTCGTCGTCGCCGGCCACCGCCGCCCGGACGTCCGCCTCAGCGGCGCCCTCGTCGACGTGGATGCTCACCACCTGCGACCAGGGGACCGCGGTCCGCACGAGCACCGCGCTGGGCAGCCGCTCCTCGTCGCCGGCCGCCCCCGCGTCATCGATCTCCGTGTCGGCGATCTCCGTATCGTCGACATCGGCGGCGACGACCACCCGGCGCATCACGGATGCCCCGTCCGTGCGGATCCGCTCGACGCTCTCGTCGGCCGCGGCGAGCATCGCCGACTCCGCGAGGCCTTCGACGTCCTCATCGGGCAGGGCGACGCGGAGGGCCTGGGTCACCGTGTGGGCCCACCTCGGCGCGAGGCTGGGATGGGCGAGGTCGTCGGCTGTCGCCGGGAGGTAGACGCGCATGCCCTCAGTCTCGCCCACGCCGGCGGGCGGCACGCCGACGTCGCCGCCGAGGCGTGCCGGACCCGGAGAGCCGGTCGGCGAGCTCGGCGAGGGCGATGCGCGCCGGGGAGGCGGGGCTCACCTCGCGCAGCGTGGCGCCCGTGAGGAGCGCCTTGTCCGCCGCGGCCCGGTCGTCCGGGACGACGACGGCGTCCTCGACGTCCGCGAACCGGGCGAGGGCCTCGCGCACCGACTCCTCGGGCCGGGGGCCGGCCGCGGACGCCCGGACCCGGTTGACGAGCACGATCCGCTCCGCGCCCGGGCGCGGCAGCCCCCGCTCGGCGAGCTCGGCGAGGGCGACGACGAGGCGGTGCATGCCCACCGGCTCCCCGGCCCCGACGACGAGGACGACGTCGGCGGCCTCGAGCGCGGAGAGCGTGGCCTGGTGGCGGCGGGGCGTGTAGGCGGCGTCGAGGCCCCCCAGCGCCCCCTCCGCGCCGGCCGCCGTGTCGACGACCGTCCACGCCGCGAGCTCCCGCGCCCGCTCCCAGATCACCTCCAGGGAGGAGGCCGGCAGCTCCCGCCACCGGTCGGCGCGGGTGAGCCCGGGCAGCACCCGGAACCCCTCGGACGTGAGACGGCAGACCCGGGCGAGGGCGGCCCGGTCGAGCCGCCCGTGGGCCGCCGCGCGCGCGGCGGCCGCGATGCCGGCGCTCTCCTCGAGCAGGCCGAGGACCTGGACGACGCTCGGCGCCTCGGTGTCGGCGTCGACGAGGAGCACCGACTCGCCGGCGGCGGCGAGCTCGGCCGCCAGGGCGACGGCCACCGTGGTGCGGCCCGGGGCTCCCCGCGGTCCCCAGACGGCGACGATCCGGGGCGCGGGGCCGCCCGGTGCGCCGTCGGCGTCCGGGGACGCCTCACCGTCCGGTGGTGCGTCCCCGGACGCGTCACCGGCTGGCGCTGCGCCGTCCGCACCGGCGACCGCGCGGGGGGCGCGTCGCGCCGTCGGGACGGGGCCACCATCCGCGCCGGCCTCGCTGGCGGCGGCGGCCTGGACGGTGGTGAGCCAGTCGGCGACCGGCGTCCCGGCGTCGAGGACCGCATGGGCGCCGAGCGCCCGGCACCGCTCGACGTCCTCGGGCGGCGCGAGGAGCACCGTGCGCACGCCGGCCGCACCCAGCCGGGCGACGGCCGTCCGGTCCATCCCCTCGAGGTCGCCCGAGACCACGGCGACGGCGCCCAGCCCCGCCACCGCGGCCGCCAGCACCTCCGCGAGGTCCGCGCAGCGGCGGACCACCCGCAGCCCCGTACCGCGGGCGTCGGCGAGCTGGACGAGCTCGGCCTCGCGCGGGCCGCGGACGGCGACGAGGACCCCGGTGGTCATCCCCCGCCCCCGGGCACGGGGACGACGACGACCGCCCCGTCCCCGCTCAGGGCGTCGAGCACCCCGGCGAGCTCGGCCCGGGGGACGAGCACCTCGACGGAGGTACCCGTGCCGCCGGTGAAGAGCGTGTCGGACTCGACGAGGTCCGCGACGACGAGGTCCCCCGCGAGGAGCGACGGCTCCGCCCGCTCCTCCGTCGCCGCGCCCGGGCGCGCCGGGTCGGTGAGCCACAGGTCGACGACGGTGCCCGGGCCGAGCCCCGTGGGGACCGTGCCGGTGAGCGGCACGACGACCGGACGGAGGTCGACATCGCCGACCCGCCCCACCGCCGCGGCGGGGATCATCTCACCCTCGCCCACCACCCGGGTGAGCACGCCGTCCTCGGGCAGCCCGTCGGCGACGAGGAGGTACGTGCCCTCCGGCCCACCGGGGCGGGCCTGGAGCACCCGCACGTCCTCGTCGGTGAGCCGGTCCCCCGGCGTGAGGGTGGCCTCGGCCGCGTAGACGTCGACGGTGCGGGAGGCGTCGCCCACCACCCACGTGGTCAGCGCGACGGAGCCGGCGACGAGTAGCACGCCGACCCCCAGCCGTGGGTCACGCCAGGTGGGGCGTCGCAGGCGGCGGGCCGCCGGGCTCTCCTCCGTGCTCATGGCGCTCCCTCCGGGCCGGGCACCGCCTCGGCGCCGCAGGGCCCATCGTGCCCGGGAGCGGGCCCGCGCGGACCGGAATTCCACAACGACCGCGCGCGGTCCCCGGGTCGGGCCCGGGCCGGTGAGAGACTGGGGCCATGCCGCGCTTCCTGTCCCTGGCCGACGTCGCGGACGAGCTGTCCGTGTCGGTCGCGCAGGCCCGTGCCCTCGTCCACTCGGGCGAGCTGCCCGCCATCCAGGTGGGGGGGCGCGGGGTCTGGCGGGTGGAGGCGGTCGTCCTCGAGGAGTACATCCAGCGTCAGTACGCCCGCACGCGCGCCCGCCTCGACGAGGGCTCGATCGAGCAGGTCTAGGCCGAACCCGACCGGTAGGTCCGGGTCAGCCGGACCAGACGGTGAGCAGGTGCTGCAGCGGCACCGTCATCACGGGCGCCCAGTCACCGTCGTCCTTCTCGTCCTCGGGTGCGGTGGCCGCGTACACGTGCAGGTCGAGGTGGTCGTGCCCGACCCGGACGATCCACCCGCGGTGCTCGCCACCGGCCGTGCGGACGACGACGACCTCCCCCTCCCGGGCGAGCGCGCGGAGCGGGTGCCCGATGCGCACCCGGCGCTCCACGCCGCCGGGATCGGGCGCGACGCCGTGCAGGGGCCACGCGGAGGCGACAGCGGCCACCGGCACCAGCGCCCGCCGCAGCCCCCGGCCCATGACGAGCCACTGCTCGGCCGCGTCGAGGAGGGTGCCGCGGATGTCGCTGCCGTCGACGAGCCGCAGGGTCAGCCGCTGCCCGCAGCGGGCGCGGAGACGGTCCGTGAACATAGCGCGGGAGGTCTCGGCCTCGGCCAGGTCGAGGACGGTGTCGTCCACCCGGCTGCGGGCGGCGTCGTCGAACTGGCTCTCGAGGTCGCCGAAGAGCACCTCTTCCCATCGCACGGGCGCAACGCTACGACCGCACCGCAGCCCCGCACCCCGATCCACAGGGGGCCAGCGAGGTCTAGACGTACGTCGACGTATCGCGTAGACATGGCCGCCTAGCATCTAGCGACATCAAACGGCATCAAATGGCATCACTGGGGGTGATGGTGATGGGCGCGGCGCGGTTGTGGGGGGCACTGGCGGCGGCCGCCCTCGCCACGGCAGGGCTGGGGCACCGGGCGGTGACCACCTTCCCGCACGCCTGGAGCGACGCAGCGGTCGACGACCTGTGCGCGGGCGCGGTCCTCGGTGCGGGCGCCCTGACCGCCGCCTGGTACGCCGTCACCGCGGCCCTGGCGCTCGTCCTGCGCCACGCCACCGACGCCGTCGCACTGCACCGGCTCCTCGAGCGGGCCGGTGCACCGGTCCTGCGCCACGCCGCCCGCGCCGGCGCCTGCGCGGGCCTCGGCGCCGCGCTCACCCTGGCGCCCGCCCAGGCAGCCCCTGCCCCCGCGACGCCCCCGACCACCGCGGCCGCCCTCACCTGGGACGTCCCCGTCGACCTCGTCCCGGCCCCGGCCCCCTCCCCCGGCGACGTGCCGGCCGACCTCGGCTGGGCCGCCGCGCCGCGCACCCCCGAGCGGGTGCTCGCGGCCCGGACCGTCGAGGCCCCTCCGGCCGCCCGCGCCGCGACGCACACCGTGGAACGCGGCGAGTGCCTGTGGTCCATCGCGGCGCAGCACCTCGGCCCGGAGGCCGACGCGGCGGACATCGCCCGCGCCTGGCCCCGCTGGTACGCGCTCAACCGGGCCGTCGTCGGCCCGGACCCCGACCTCATCCACCCCGGCCAGGTCCTGCTGGCCCCCACCGAGGAGACCCCATGACGACGACGACGACGCTCAGACGACCGCCCGGCCGCCCCGGGACCCCCGTGACCTCCGCACCCGCGGGGCACCCGCTCACCGTGCCTCGCACCAGTGCCACCGCCCCGTGGGACCGGCTGCGGTTCAGCGCGACAACGACCCGCGGCGCCGAGGAGGCCGAGGCAGCGGCGGCCAGCACCGACGCCCCCCTCCCGGAGCCCGGCCCGTGGGCGGGTGCACTCGTCCGGGCCGCGGTCGAGGTGCTCGTGGGCAGCCGCCCCGCCGCCCAGCTGGCCCGCTGGTGCACGGCCGAGCTCTACGACTCCCTCGCCCGTCGCGCCGGCCTGGCCGTGCGGATCCTCGGTCGGCCCGCCGTCGTCCACCAGGCGCGGGTCCAGCGAGTGCTCGTCTGCCCGGTCCGGCCGGACGTGTACGAGGCGGCCGTCGTCGTGCACGACGGGAACCGGGTGCGCGCGGCCGCGGTCCGCCTCGAGGCGCACCGCGGCCGCTGGCGGGCGACCGCCCTGGAGATCGGCTGATCAGCCCTCGAGGCCCCCGAGGAGGTCGGCGAAGGAGGGGGCGTCGGCGTAGGCATCGGGCGGCCCGGGGTTCTCCCGGCGGGTGACCATCTCGGCGAGCTCCCGCCCGGCCCGGCCGATGCGGGTGACGAGCGGGCTCGCCCCGTCGGTCTCGCCCGACCAGTCGTCCGTGGCCGCGAACACCGAGGTGCTCACCACCTCCGCCCGCAGGTAGGTGAACAGCGGGCGCATCGCGTACTCCAGCGCCAACGAGTGGCGCGGGGTCCCACCGGTGGCGCCGAGGAGGACGGGCATCCCGCTGAGCGCGTCCTTGTCGATGACGTCGACGAAGGACTTGAACAGGCCCGAGTACGTCGTGGTGAACAGCGGCGTGACGGCGATGAGGCCGTCGGCCCCGGTGACGGCGTCGAGGACCCGGCGCAGCTCGCCCCCGGCAAAGCCGGTGAGCATCGCGTTGACGATGTCGTGGGCGACGGAGCGCAGCTCGACGGTCTCCACCGAGGCGGCGACGCCGCGCTCCTCGAGCGCGGCGACCGTGGCACCGGCCAGCCGGTCGGCCAGGAGCCGCGTCGACGAGGGCTGGCCCAGTCCGGCGGAGACGACGACGAGCGACCGGGTCGGTCCGCTCGCCGCCGCGGGCGTGGGGGGCCTCGGAGGCGTGGGGGCGCTCACCGGCCGACCTCGGTGGCGACGTCGTCCTCGGCGCGCCGACCGGTCCAGCGGTCCTCGCCCGGCACGTGCCCGCCCGCCGCCTGCTCCCCGGTGCGCCCGGCGCCGTGCTCACCACGGGCGGCGGCGGCCCGCTCCGCGTGGCTCGGCGGGTCGGACGGGACGTGGGCGGGCCGGGCGGAGTCGTTCTCGCGCCGCAGGGCGGGGACGATCTCCTCGGCGAGGATGTCGATCTGCTCGAGGACGGTCTTGAGCGGCAGGCCCGCGTGGTCGATGAGGAAGAGCTGGCGCTGGTAGTCCCCCACCTCCTCGCGCATGGCGGCGTACCGGTCGATGACCTGCTGGGGCGACCCTACGGTGAGCGGCGTCTGCGCCGTGAACTCCTCCATCGACGGGCCGTGGCCGTACACCGGGGCGTTGTCGAAGTAGGGGCGGAACTCGGCGACCGCGGCCTGGGAGCTCTTCCGCGCGAAGAACTGGCCGCCGAGGCCGACGATCGCCTGGTCGGCCCGGCCGTGGCCGTAGTGCTCGAAGCGCTGGCGGTAGTACGCCACCATCTGCTTCGTGTGCTCCATCGGCCAGAAGATGTTGTTGTGGAGGAAGCCGTCGCCGTAGTACGCGGCCTGCTCGGCGATCTCAGGGCTGCGGATGGAGCCGTGCCACACGAAGGGCGGCACGCCGTCGAGCGGCCGCGGCGTCGCCGTGAAGCCCTGCAGCGGGGTGCGGAACTTCCCCTGCCAGTCGACGACGTCCTCGCGCCACAGGCGGCGCAGCAGGGCGTAGTTCTCGACGGCGAGGGCGACGCCCTGGCGGATGTCCTTGCCGAACCACGGATACACCGGGCCGGTGTTGCCGCGGCCCAGCATGAGGTCCATCCGGCCGTCGGCGAGCACCTGGAGCGTCGCGTAGTCCTCGGCGATCTTCACCGGGTCGTTCGTCGTGATGAGGGTCGTCGCCGTCGACAGGACGATCGAGCGCGTGACGCCGGCCAGGTAGCCGAGCAGCGTCGTCGGGGAGGAGGCGACGAACGGCGGGTTGTGGTGCTCGCCGGTCGCGAAGACGTCGAGACCGGCCTGGTCGGCGTGCCGGGCGATGGTGACCATCGCCCTCAGCCGCTCCGCGTCGGTGGGGGCGCGGCCCGTCGTCGGGTCGGTCGTGATGTCGCTGACCGTGAAGATGCCGAACTGCATGGGGTACCCCTCGCCGATTGATGCGTTTGCATATGAGGGAACCGGCGTGCCCGCCCGGCTATTCCGCGCCGGGCAGGCGGCGGGTGGCGGCCGGGGCCGCCACCCGCCACGACGTCAGGAGGTGGGCGGCTCGTCCTCGCCGGCCTCCTCGGCCGCGTCGGCCTCCTCCTTCGTCGCGTGCACCGCGCCGTCGGCGTGCTCCGGCGGCCCGTAGACCGTGTAGAGCACCAGCGGGTTCTCACCCGTGTTGCGGAAGTTGTGCTTCGCCCCGGCCGGCACGACGACGACGTCGCCCGGGGCCAGCGACTTCGTCGACCCCTCGATGATGGCCTTGCCGACGCCGCTGACGAACGCGAGCACCTGGTCGATGCCCTCGTGCGTCTCCTCGCCGATCTCCCCACCCGGCGGGATGGTCATGATGACGAGCTGCGTGTGCTCACCGGTCCACAGGACGCGCCGGAAGTCCGCGCTGCGCTCCGCGACCGTGGCGATGGGGAAGTGGACGATGTCCGTCATGGGTGCTCCTTCGGTGATCGGCGTGCCCGTCAAGGGCCTTCCATGATCGACTCTGGCGCAACCGGCGCCGCGGCGCGCGGCGAGCGACGCCGGTGTGACCCAGATGCCGGCCGCTGCGGACCACGCCCGGGCCCGTCCGGGCCTCCCCGGACCGGGTCTGCGGGGGGCATCCCCGCGCGAGGACCGGCGCCTACGGGTGCATCCCCGCGCCCTGACCACCGCGATCTCCCCCGCTGCCGTCGAGCGCACGACCCGGCACTTCTGCATGATCACGACCGGGAGGCGGGGGGGGACGGCGAGCGTGCCGTCCGGGCATACGTGAAGGGCGGTCCCCGCGAGGGAACCGCCCTTCTCGTGTGCCGCGGGACGGCCGCGCCCGGAGGCTGCGGCCGCCCGCCGCCTCAGCCGCGCTTCTTCGAGGACTTCGCCGCCTTCCGGCGCGCCTCCCGGTTCTGCCCGGCGGACGCCGCGGCCTGGGCGCTGGACTCGCCGCTGCCGGCGGCCTTCCCCGGGCTGCGCTCGGCGCGGACCGAGCGCGCGTTGTCGCCGTCGGTCGACGGGGCGGAGTACGTGAGGACGCTGGGGCGGGCCGGGGCGTCGAGACCGACGATCTCGGGCTCGGCGGCGGGCCGACGGTTCGCCGTGAGCGAGCGCTTGCCGGCCCGCTTGCCGCCCACCGGGACCTCGTCCTCGGTCGGCGCCGCGTCCGCGGCGCTCGGGGCGGGCACCCCGTCCTCCGAGGCGGGCACCCCGTCCTGCGGGGTGGGCGCCTCCTCCTGCGGGGCGGGGGCCGCGTCCTCGGCGGCCGGTGCCGGCGCCGAGGCGGTCACGCCGTCGCCGTCGGTGCTCTCGGGCTGACGGACCTTGACCTCGAGGTTGAAGAGGTAGCCGACCGACTCCTCCTTGATGCCCTCCATCATCGCCTGGAACAGGTCGTAGCCCTCGCGCTGGTACTCCACCAGCGGGTCGCGCTGGCCCATCGCGCGCAGCCCGATGCCCTCCTTGAGGTAGTCCATCTCGTAGAGGTGCTCGCGCCACTTACGGTCGAGGACGGAGAGCACGACGCGCCGTTCGAGCTGGCGCATGATCGGCGGGGTGACCTCCTCCTCGCGCCGCGCGTACGCCAGGCGGGCGTCGGAGGTGAGCTCCTCGACGAGCATCTCCGGCGTCACGCGGGTGGCGTGGCCTGCCTCGGCGAGGACCTCCTCGGGCGTGATGGACACGGGGAACGTCTGACGCAGCTCGGTCCACAGCGCCTCGAGGTCCCACGTGTCAGGGGTCCGGGCGCCCGTGTGCTCGGTGACGAGGTTGCGCACGGCGTCGTCGAGGAAGCTCTGGATCTGGTCGCGGAGGTCCTCCCCCTCGAGGACGCGACGCCGCTCGGCGTAGATGACGGTGCGCTGGCGGGAGAGGACGTCGTCGTACTTGAGGACGTTCTTGCGGATCTCGAAGTTGCGCGCCTCGACCTGCGCCTGGGCGCTTGCGATGCCGCGCGAGACGAGCTTGGACTCCAGCGGCATGTCGTCGGGGTAGGCCGAGCCGTCCATGACCCGCATCGCCAGCCCGG
Source organism: Georgenia faecalis (assembly GCF_003710105.1). Classification (GTDB taxonomy): domain Bacteria; phylum Actinomycetota; class Actinomycetes; order Actinomycetales; family Actinomycetaceae; genus Georgenia_A; species Georgenia_A faecalis. Next base: position 810,401 of record NZ_CP033325.1, on the reverse strand, counting down.
AGTTGAACAGCCGCATGAGGTCGTCCTCCATGGAGAGGTAGAACCTCGACTCCCCGGGGTCTCCCTGACGGCCGGACCGCCCACGCAGCTGGTTGTCGATGCGGCGGGACTCGTGCCGCTCCGTGCCGAGGACGTACAGGCCGCCGAGGGCGGTGACCTCCTCGTGCTCGGCGGCGACCGAGGTCTTGGCCGCCTCGAGGGCCTCGGGCCAGGCGGCCTCGTACTCCTCGGGCGTCTCCGTCGGGTCCAGGCCCCGCGAGCGCAGCGCGTCGATGGCGAGGTGCTCGGCGTTGCCGCCCAGCATGATGTCGGTGCCACGCCCGGCCATGTTCGTCGCGACGGTGACGGCACCCTTGCGGCCGGCCATGGCGACGATGGCCGCCTCGCGCGCGTGCTGCTTGGCGTTGAGGACCTCGTGGGGGATGCGGCGCTTGCGCAGCAGGGCCGAGAGCATCTCGGACTTCTCCACGCTCGTCGTGCCGACGAGCACCGGCTGGCCGGCCTCGTGGCGCTCGGCGATGTCCTCGACGACCGCCGCGAACTTCGTCGCGACGCTCTTGTAGACGAGGTCCGGCTGGTCGATGCGCAGCATCGGGCGGTTCGTCGGGATCGGGACGACGCCGATCTTGTACGTGCCGGAGAACTCCGCGGCCTCGGTCTCGGCCGTACCGGTCATGCCGGAGAGCTTGTCGTAGAGCCGGAAGTAGTTCTGCAGGGTGATGGTGGCGAGCGTCTGGTTCTCGGCCTTGATGGCCACGCCCTCCTTCGCCTCGATCGCCTGGTGCATCCCCTCGTTGTACCGGCGCCCCGGGAGCACGCGGCCGGTGTGCTCGTCGACGATGAGGACCTCACCGTTCTGGACGATGTAGTCCTTGTCCCGCTTGAACAGCTCCTTGGCCTTGATGGCGTTGTTGAGGAAGCCGATGAGCGGGGTGTTGAGGGACTCGTAGAGGTTGTCGATGCCGAGGTAGTCCTCGACCTTGGCGATGCCGGGCTCGAGGACGCCGACGGTCCGCTTCTTCTCGTCGACCTCGTAGTCGTCCTCGGCCTTCATGCGGGTGACGAGGCGGGCGAACTCGGCGTACCACTTGTTGACGTCGCCGGAGGCGGGCCCGGAGATGATGAGCGGCGTCCGGGCCTCGTCGATGAGGATGGAGTCGACCTCGTCGACGATGGCGAAGTGGTGGCCGCGCTGGACCAGCTCGGCCTCCGACCACGCCATGTTGTCGCGCAGGTAGTCGAAGCCGAACTCGTTGTTCGTGCCGTAGGTGATGTCCGCGGCGTACTGCTCGCGGCGCTCGTCGGGCCGCTGGCCGGAGACGATGCACCCGGTGCTCAGGCCGAGGAACCGGTAGACGCGGCCCATGAGCTCGCTCTGGTAGCTCGCCAGGTAGTCGTTGACGGTGACGACGTGGACGCCCTTGCCGGTCAACGCGTTGAGGTAGGCCGGGAGCGTCGCGACGAGGGTCTTGCCCTCACCGGTCTTCATCTCCGCGATGTTGCCCAGGTGCAGCGCCGCGCCGCCCATGAGCTGGACGTCGAAGTGGCGCTGGCCCAGCGTGCGTCGGGCCGCCTCGCGGACGGTCGCGAACGCCTCGGGCAGGAGGTCGTCGAGCGTCTCCCCCGCGGCCAGGCGCTCCTTGAACTCGTCCGTCTGGGCGCGCAGCTCGGCGTCGGTCAGCGACTCGACGGCCTCCTCGAGCAGGTTGACCTGCTGCGCCATCGCGGTGAGCTGCTTGAGGACACGCCCCTCGCCCATCCGCAGGATCTTGTTGAGGATCGAAGGCACGCGCGTTACTCCCGCTCGTCTCGGCCGTCCGCGCCGTCGTCGACGTCGGACGGTGCGCGCCCGGGCGCACACCTGCGCCCATGGTAGGCGCCCTGCGCCGCCCTCGTCCCGCCCCTTCCGTCCAGCGGTCCCCCGCACCCCCACTCCGTGATCATGGGGGCGCAGCGGCGGCGTGGTCGTGCGGACGGGCCGGACGCGCGGGCGCGCCCACCCGGGCGGGCGTCAGCCCAGGACGGCCGCCAGCGCCGGCGCCAGGTCACCGCGCGCGTCGGCCTCGACGACGACGTCGTCGAGGCGGAGCCAGTCCGCCATGGTGCGCAGCTCGGCGGCGAGCTCGACGAGCACGGTGCCGGCATCCGGCCAGCGCGCCGCGCCGTCGTTGTACGGCGCCTCGGCGAACGCGGTCCGCACGCGAAGCGCCCCGGCCTCGCGGTCGGCCTTGAGGTCGACCCGCGCGACGAGGTGCTCGCCGAGGAGGAACGGCAGGACGTAGTAGCCGTGGACGCGCTGCGCCGCCGGCGTGTAGATGCCGATCCGGTAGTGCATGCCGAAGAGGGCGAGCAGCCGGTCCCGTTCGAAGACCAGCGGGTCGAAGGGCGCCAGCAGCGCGCGGGCCTGCGTGCGGCGGGGTATCCGGGCCCCCGCCGCGAGCCAGGCGGGACGGTCCCAGCCCGCCACCCGCACCGGCTCCAGCTCACCGGCGGCGGCCAGCTCGGCGACCGCCTCGCGCGTGGGCGCCTGGGGCAGGCGGAAGTAGTCGGCGAGGCAGCGCACGCTCGCCACGCCGTGGGCGCGGGCAGCGATGCGCACGAGCTCGCGGGTGGCCTCCGCCGCGGGCGGCACCGCGAGCGCCCGGACGGTCGCCGGCAGCACCCGGGACGTGAGGTCGTAGGCGCGCTCGAACTGGGGCGTGCGGTGGGCGGCGGTGGTCTCGCCGACGGCGAACAGGTACTCCAGGGCCCGCTTGACCGCGCTCCAGCGCCAGCCCCAGCCCTCGCCACGGACGGCGTAGCGGTCGTCGAGCAGCTGCTCGACCTCCCGGGTGGTGACGGGTCCCGACCGGGCGATGACGTCGCGCACCTCCTCCACGAGCCCGGGGTGCTCGGCGTCGAGCTGGACGCGGCCGACGCGGCGACGCCCCACCCGCAGGAGCCGGTAGGTCTCGACGGGGACGAAGCACGCCTCGTGCGCCCATGCCTCCACGACCCGTCGGGGCGGACGACCCGCGGCCCGGTCGAGCAGCGTGGGGTCGTACGGGCCCAGGCGCGAGAACAACGGCAGCTGGTGCGCACGCGCGAGGACGTTGACCGAGTCAATCTGGAGGAGGCCGAGCCTCCGGACGGTCCGGGCCACGTGCGCGGACGTCGCGCTCCACGGCTCCGGCCGCGCGCGGTCCAGCCCCTGCGCGGCGACGGCGACGCGGCGGGCCTGGGCCAGGGTCAGGGTGCGCACGCCGCCGATCGTGCCAGGCGGTCGGCCCCGGCGGGCGCCCATCGGCCCGCGCGTCGCGGCCCGCGGCCCCTGCCCGCCCCTCCCCCATGGTGGCGCTGATCGCCACCCGGGGCGGGCAGGAGGCTCACGGCCCGGCGTGGTCCGGGCTCACCGCTCGGTCAGGACTCGCCCGCCGGCGCCGGGGCGACGACCGTGTTGAGCCGGATGACGCCGTAGGTCCAGCCGTGGCGGTGGTACACGGCGCAGGGCTGGCCGGTGTCCTCGTCGATGAAGAGGTAGAACGGGTGGCCGACGAGCTCCATCTGGTAGAGCGCCTGGTCGACCGTCATCGGGGTCGCCTCGTGCAGCTTCTGGCGGACGACGACCGGGGAGTCACCGAGCTGGGCCTCGACGGCGACACCGGGCTCCGTGGGAGCGACGGGCACCGTGGGCAGCTCCGGGGCCTCCTCCTCGACGACCGGCTCGGGCGCCGGGACGTCGACCGGCGTCGTGTCGCGCCGGCCGTGGTGGTCCTTGCGGCGGTCCCGCACGCGGCGCAGGCGCTCGAGCAGCTTCGCCGTCGCGAGGTCCAGGGCCGCGTAGCGGTCCCCCGCGCTGGCTTCGGCACGCACCGTGGGGCCTCGGTCGAGCACGGTCAGCTCGACCCGCTCGGAACGATCCGCGAGACGAGGGTTGCGCTCGTGGGTGAGCTCCACCTCGACGCGCTGAGCACGTGGGGCGAACTGCTCCACCTTCGAGAGCTTCTCCTCCAGGTGCTGGCGGAACCGTTCCGGGACCTCGGTGTTACGGCCGACGACGGCGATGTCCATGCTGACCTCCGTGGGGGGTTGTGGTGATCTGTGGGCCTAGGCCCAGGACGACAGCCCGCTCGAGGGCGGGCGGACGATGCGGCTATCACCTCCCCACCACCACGCCGCACGGGGCCGGAACGTCTCGGCCTCGCTGCGGGTGGCTTCCATGACCAAACGTTAGTAGACGATCCACCCCGCCGACACTTCGGGTCAGGTACCGTCCCGCCCCCCGGACGGGCCCCCCGGCCACCCCGCCGTCGTCCGGCCGCTCGGACCTGTGGCGGCAAGGACGAGGGCGCCGCGCACCGGGTGCCCGGCGGCGGCCAGCACCCGGGCGCACTCGGCGAGCGTCGCGCCCGTCGTCACGACGTCGTCGACGAGCACGACGTCGGCCCCCACGGGCAGGTGGGCGACGAGGCGGACGGTACCGCGCCGGTTGTCCGCCCGACGGCGGGTACCGAGCCCCGCCTGGTGGGACCGCCCGCCCGTGCGCCGGAGGGCATCGACGACGAGGACCCGCCGGCGCCGCCCCCGCCGTGGGAGGGAGCCGGCCAGCCCACGCCCGACGGCGTCGGCGAGGTCCGCGACGACGAGCTGCCGGCGCCACCGCCGCGCGCGGCCCGACGGGGCGGGCAGCACCACGACGTCGCGGACCCCGGCGAGGGCCAGCGCCGTGGCCCACGACGCCCCGGCCCGCTCCCCCGCCGCCAGGACCACCGGGGCGACGTCGGCCCGTCCCGCGCTCTTCCACGCCAGGACCACCTCGCGCACCGGCCCGGCGTAGGCGGCGACGGCCCACGTCGCCGGCCCGGCGTCGGCGAGGAGCGGCGCCTGGGCGTCGCACCGCACCGGTGGCCCGGCGAGGAGCTCGGCGCAGGCGGCGCACACGGCGACGTCCCAGGCCCCGCACCCCGCGCACTCGACGGGCAGCACGAGACCCAGGGCCTCACGGAGGGCGCCGAGGAGGGGACCGTCGCGGACCATGACGCCACCCTCGCGCGCCCCGCCGTCGGGGCAGGCGTCCGGCGAGCCCGCCGGTGGACGCCTCGGCGCCGGGGCGCGGTGGGGAGGACTCAGCCGGGGTAGGCGGGATCGGCCACGGCGGTGACCGCGAGGCTCCAGCCGAGGCCGTTGCGCTCGAAGAGCTGACCATCGGAGGTGCCGAGCAGGAGGGTGCGGTCGCCGGTCCCGGCGGTGACCGTCGTCGCCCGCTCCACGGCGGGCAGGTCCGTCGTCGGTCCCCCGACGGTGAGCAGGTGGACCGACGGCGCCTCGTCGGTCCCGCTCGTCCCCAGCACGGCGACGGTCTCCTCGTCGACCCAGGTGACGGCGCTCGCGCTGGTGAGGACCTCCCCCAGCCGCACCGGGTCGCCCAGGGCGCGGGGCGTGCCGTCCCGGTCCCGGACGACGGCGGCGATCTCCACGTGGGAGGCGCCCTCGCTCTCGCGGACGATGACGGCGCGGGCGCCCTCGCGCGAGACCCGCAGCGAGAGGATGTCGCTGCCGGCGAGCCAGCTGGCCTCGACGGGGACCGTGGCGCCGTTCTCGCGGGCGGCGACGAGCGCGCCGTCGCTGCTCCGCGGGCTCGTCCACACCCACCCGTGCCGGTCGACGGTGGGGGCGACGAGGTCGGGGCTCTCGACGAGGACGACGGGGGCCGCCTCGGTCGTGGCGACCGTGACGAGCCGGTCGGTCCCGTCGAGGACGACCATGGGCCCCTCGGCGTTCTCGTACGGGAGCGCGGGCGCGCGCAGCCTGGCGTCCGGCATGGGCAGCGCGCCGGACACGGGGACGACGTCCAGGCCGTTGAACCGGAGCAGCTCGTCGGCAGAGACGACGACGGGGTTGGCGGTGACGTAGGGGTTGCGCACGAGGACGGGCACCGGCTCCTCGAGCTCGAACGGCGAGCCGGCCACCGTCACCCGGACGGCCTGGACGGAGCTCACGGACCGCAGCGACGCCTCGAGCTGGGCCATGACGAGCCCCCGCTGCTCGGGCTCGGCGGCCAGCACCTCCGGGGAGAGGTCCACCTCCGCGATGCCCTCGAGGACGCTCACCGAGTCCACCGTGAGCCGGGTGCCCACCGGGATCGCACTCGTCACGCCGGCGGCGAGCCACGGCGAGGGACCCTCGAGCAGCCCGCGCACGACCGCGGTGGCGGCGTGCTGCTCGGAGAACCAACGGGTCTCGGGCACGAGCGCCTCGCGGTCCGCGGTGAGGAAGTACACCGGGAGCTGGGCGTACTGGGCGTCGAAGTCCGCCGGGGAGATGAGGATGCCGTCCTCGAGGTCGACGATGCGCCACTGGCCGTCGGCCCCCCGGACGAGGCTGAAGTCGAGGTCGACGGTGGTGTCCGGGGCGGCCTCGGTGTAGCGGCCCTCGGCGTCGATGCTCGCCACGGCGGTCGCGCTGGCGCGGACGGTCCCGTCGGCCGCCTGGGAGATCGCGATCTCGTCGCGCGCGGCGTGGACCCACACCTGAGCCCGGGGGTTCCAGGTGTGCGAGACGGGGCCGGCGAGAAACTCGCGCGCCATGGTGAACTCGTCGCCGGCGCCCGCGGCAACCGCCCGCAGGAAGCCCTGGACGATGGCCTGGGGCTCCGCGTCGGGCGCCGGGCCGTAGGCGACGAGCGCGACGCCGTCGGAGTCCGGCAGGTCGGGGTCGCCGGCGACGACCGGGCCGGAGCGCGGCAGGCTGGCGCACCCGGTGAGGAGCAGCGCGACGAGGGTGAGCACCGCGGCGAGGCGGCCGCGGCGGGTCATCGGCCCAGCCTCTCCAGGTCGCCGAGCTCGGGCGCGCCCACGAGGAGGACCTCGGACGAGGGCAGCTCGGCCGGGGACCCGGTGAGGCTCACCCCGGCGTTGCGGGGCAGGGTCAGCCGGAACGCGGCGCCCAGCCCGGGCTGCCCCCACGCCTCCAGCCACCCGCCGTGCAGGCGCGCATCCTCCAACGAGATGGCCAGTCCGAGGCCGGTCCCGCCGCTGGTCCGGGCGCGCGCGGGGTCGGCGCGCCAGAAGCGGTCGAAGACGCGCTCGGTGTCCTCCAGGCTCATCCCCACCCCGTGGTCGCGCACGAGGACGGCCACCGCCTGCTCGTCGACCCCCACGGTGATGTCGATGGGCCGTCCCTCGCCGTGCTCGACGGCGTTGACGAGGAGGTTGCGCAGGATCCGCTCGACCCGGCGCGGGTCGATGTCCGCGGTGCAGGGGCGACCGGGACCGGTGACGGTCACCGTCGACCCGCTGCGCTCGGTGAGCGGAGCCGCCATCTCGACGACGTGCTCGACGACGGAGACGAGGTCGCGCTCCTCGACGTCGAGGACGGCCGCGCCCGCGTCGAACCGGCTGATCTCGAGGAGGTCGGTGAGCATCGACTCGAAGCGGTCGAGCTGGGCGTAGAGGAGCTCGGCGGAGCGCCGCGACGCCGGGGAGAAGTCCTCGCGGGCCGCGTTGAGGACCTCGGCGGCCATCCGGATGGTCGTCAGCGGGGTCCGCAGCTCGTGCGAGACGTCGGAGACGAAGCGCTGCTGGAGGCGGGAGAGCTCGGCGAGCTGCTCGATCTGGTCGTGCAGGCTCTCCGCCATCCCGTTGAACGAGCGGCCGAGCGTGGCGAGCTCGTCCTCGCCGCGCACCTCGATGCGCTCGTCGAGCCGGCCGTCGGCGAGGCGCTCGGCGGTCTGCGCCGCCTCCCGCACGGGGAGCAGCACGCGGCGGGTGATGAACCACGTCATCGCCCCGAGGAGGACGACGAGCACGCCGGCCCCGACCGCGAGGACCCGCATGACCAGCAGGAGCGTCTCCTCCTCCGGCCCCAGGGAGTACACGCTGTAGAGCTCGTACGTGCCGACGACGGGCAGCGTGACCGGTGACCCGACAATGATCCCGGGGGCGTCCCCCATGGACTCGAGCAGAGGGACGGACTGCCAGTGCTGGCCGCCGTCGGTGACGACGGCCTCCCGCAGCACGTCGGTGAGGACGGCGGGGTCGAGGAGCCGGGTGTCCGTCACCGAGTCGTTGATGAGCACCTGCGACTGCTCCTGCGGCGAGCGCAGCAGCATCATCCCGACGGTGCCCGATCCCGAGCCCTGCATGGAGACGATGAGGTCGTTGGCGAGGGCCTGGACCTGCGGCCCGGTGTTCGCCGTCGCCGCGTCGAAGCGCTGCTGGGCGCTCGCCGCGCGGGCCGCGGCGTCGGCCAGGACCTGGTCGCGCCGTTCCTCGAAGAGGCCGTCGCGGATGGTCATCGTGACGAACAGGGCGAGGACGGCGAGGGCGCCCAGGCCGACGAGGCCCGTCATCGCTCCCACCCGCAGCCGCAGCGAGGAGCGCCAGCGGGTCGCGGCGCGCTGCGCGAGGGCGCGCGCGCGGTCGGTCGGTGCCACCGGCGTCCCCCCTTCGCCCGTGCCGTCCACGGACTCCGTCACCGCTGCGGCGCCCCCGCGCGGTAACCGACACCGCGAACGGTGACGACCACCTCGGGCCGCTCGGGGTCCTTCTCGATCTTGGCCCGCAGCCGCTGCACGTGGACGTTGACCAGACGCGTGTCGGCGGCGTGCCGGTAGCCCCAGACCTGCTCGAGGAGGACCTCCCGGCTGAACACCTGCCACGGCTTGCGGGCGAGCGCCACGAGCAGGTCGAACTCGAGCGGGGTGAGACCGATCGCCTGGTCGCCGCGCAGGACGCGGTGGCCGGCGACATCGATGACGAGGTCACCGATCTCCAGGCGCTCGGCGTCGACGACCTCCCGGCGCCGCAGCCGGGTCTTCACGCGGGCGACGAGCTCCTTGGGCTTGAACGGCTTGGAGATGTAGTCGTCGGCGCCCGCCTCCAGGCCGGTGACGACGTCGGTCGTGTCGGACTTCGCCGTGAGCATGACGACGGGGACGTCAGACTCTGCCCGGATGAGCCGGCAGACCTCGACGCCGTCGAGGCCGGGGAGCATGAGGTCGAGGAGCACGAGGTCGGGCTGCTCCGCCCGGACGGCGTCGAGCGCCTGGGCGCCGTCCGCGCAGAAGGCGGCTTCGAACCCGTCGGCGGCGAGCACGATCCCGATCATCTCGGCGAGCGCGGTGTCGTCGTCCACGACGAGGATGCGGGCAGTCATCAGGCCATTCTCGCACCCGGGCCCCGTCCCGGGGAGACGCCCGGCCGTGGATGTGTCGAAGGCGACGGTGAGCGGCCCCTCGCGTGGGACGATGACCGCCTCAGCACAGGATCACCGCCTCACCGCAGGTGGAAGGGGAACGATGAGCGAGCGGCCGCAGGAGCGGAACGACGGGCCAGGTGGCCCGCCGGACCCGCAGTACGGCCAGTACGGCCCCCCGCGGCCCGGGGCGCCCGCCCCAGACCCCCAGTACGGCCAGTACGGGGCCCCCGCCCCGGATCCGCAGTACGGCCAGTACGGGGCGCCCGCGACCGGCTACGGCCAGTACGGGGCCCCGCAGGACGGCGGTTACTTCGGTCCGGGGTTCACGCAGGTGCCCGCGGCCATGCAGCCCGGGATCATCCCGCTGCGCCCGCTCACGCTCGGCGAGATCTACGACGGAGCCTTCCGGGCGATCCGGACCAACCCCGGGGTGATGTTCGGACTCTCCGCCATCGTCGTCGCCCTCAGCACGGTCATCGAGCTCGTCGTCGTGGGCGCCTACCTCTCCGACCTCGAGTCCGTCCTGCTCTCCAGCTCGCTGTCCAGCTCCGCGGACCTCGTCGACGCGTTCAACCCCGGCATGCTCGCCGGTGCGCTGCTCGCCTCGGTCGTCACCGGCTTCGCGACCGTCGTCCTCACCGGCCTGCTCATCCTCTCGGTGAGCGAGTCGGTCATCGGGCGCCGCGCCCCCATCGGCGAGGTCTGGCGACGCGCCCGCGGGCAGGTGTGGCGCCTGCTCGCCCTCACCGTGCTCCTGTGGGTCGGCGCCATGGTCCTCACCTTTGCCGGCGTCTTCGCCCTCGCCTTCCTCGTCGCCGGCCTCACCACCCTCGCCGGTGACTCCGTCGCGCTCGCCGTCATCGTGACGATCGTGGCCTTCCTCGCCCTGGCCCTGCTCCTCGCGTACCTCGGGGTGCGCACGATGCTGGCGCCGCCGGCGATCATGCTCGAGCGCTCGCACGTCTTCGCGAGCATCGGGCGGTCGTGGCGCCTCACCCGCGGCCACTTCTGGCGGCTCCTCGGGATCATGCTGCTCACCCTCGTCCTCCTCGGGATCCTCCAGGGCATCCTCACGGTGCCGTTCTCCATCGTCGGCTCTCTCGGCGGTGCCGGAGACGTCACGTGGCCGCTCATCCTCAGCGTCGTCGGGCAGTCGGTGGCGTCCGCGGTCGCGATCCCGTTCGTGGCCGCGGTCCTCGCCCTGCTCTACATCGACGTGCGGATGCGGACGGAGGCGCTCGACGTCGAGCTGGCGCGGGCCGCCCAGGGGTCCTGAGCGTGCCCTCCCTCCCCCTCGTGGTGACCCCGGACGCCGACGAGGCCCGCCGCTGGGCCGAGGACGAGCTCTCCCGGAGCGTCTACTCCACCGAGCCGGGGCTGGTGGACCGCGCCTGGGAGTGGTTCGTGCGCCAGCTCGAACGGCTCCTCAGCCTGGACGCCTCGGCGCCCTCCAGCCTCGTCCCCCTGCTGCTCGTCGTGGGCGTCGCGGTGCTCCTGGGGGTCGCGCTGTACCTCTCGGGTCCCGTGCGCGCCCGGCGTCGCGCCACCTCGGCCTCCGCCGTCGTCTTCGAGGACGGCAGCACGAGCGCTCAGCTCACCGCCCTCGCCGACGCGGCCGCGGCGGCGGGCGACTGGTCCCGGGCCGTCCTCATGCGGTTCCGGGCCGTGGTGCGCGCGCTGGACGAACGCGCGCTCCTCGACGACCGGCCGGGCCTCACCGCCCACGAGGCGACCACGGCGGCGGCCGTCCGGCTCCCCGACCTCGCCGGCGACCTCGACCGCGCCGGACGCCTCTTCGACGCCGTCTGCTACGGCCACGCCACCCCCGGTCCGGCGGACGACGCCGGGCTGCGGGCCCTCGCCGAGGCGGTCGGCCGCGCCCGGTCGGTGCCCGACCCCGCACCCGCGTGGGCGGGCGGGCGATGAGCACCGTCGCGCCGCCCACCGCCGCCGGGCCCACCGCCGCCGCACCCGCCGCCGCCGCCGTCGGCCCGCCCACGGCGCAGCCCGGGGGCCACGCGCGTGCGCGACGTCGCCGGCCGTGGTTCCCCGTCGTCGCCGTGGTGGTCCTCCTGGCGAGCATCGTCCTGCTCGTGCTCGCGCGCTCCACCACCTCGGCGCTCGACCTCTCCCCCGACAACCCCCAGCCGGGCGGCGCGATGGCCGCGGCGGAGATCCTCAGCCGCGAGGGCGTGCACATCCGGACGGTGCGGACCACCGACGACGCCATCGCCCTCGCGGGGCCCGGGACCACCCTGCTCGTCACCGCGACCAACGAGCTCACCGGCGACCAGCTCTCCGCGCTGCGCGGGACGCAGGCCGACCTCGTCCTCACCGACACGGCCTACGCCGTCGGCCTGGACGCCCTCACCTCCGCCGTCGAGCCCGACCCCGCCGGGTCCCGTGACGCCGTCACGGCGCAGTGCGCGGACCCCGACGCCGTCGCCGCCGGGCGCATCTCCGGCAGCACCGGCGGCCTGCGCGCCCTCACGGACGATGTCGAGGTCTGCTTCCCCGCCGGCGACGACGCGGGGGCGTACGCCGTGTGGGAGCAGGACGGGCGCACGGTCCGGGCGCTGGCCGACTCCAGCCTCCTCACCAACGCGCGCCTCGCCGAGGACGGCAACGCCGCCCTCGTCCTGCGCACGCTCGGCCACCACGACGAGCTGGTCTGGTACCTGCCCACCCCGGGTGACGCCACCGGCGCCTCCGCGGGCGGACCGCAGCTGCTCCCGCCGGAGGCCGGGGTGGTCGGCCTGCAGCTCCTCGTGCTCGCCCTCGCCCTCATGGCGTGGCGGGGACGCCGGCTCGGCCGGGTGGTCACCGAGCCGCTGCCCGTCGTGGTCCGCTCGGCGGAGACCACCCGGGGGCGCGGACGGCTCTACCGCCGCTCCCGCGCCCACGCCCACGCCGCCGCCGCGCTGCGGGCGGGGTGCGCCCACCGCCTGGCCCGCAGCCTCGGCCTGCCCCGCTCCGCCGCCGCCGGCCCGCTGCTCGAGGCGGCCGCCCGGGCCACCGGCCGGTCCGAGGACGAGCTCGGGGCCCTCCTGTACGGACCGCCGCCCACCGACGACGCGGGCCTGCTGGCCCTCGCGCACACGCTCGACACCCTGGAAAGCGAGGTTCACCGATCGTGACCCTTCCCCCCGCCACCGACGGCGCCCCCTCGGTCACCGCGGCACCCGATGCCCGGGCGCGACTGACCCAGCTGCGCCACGAGGTCGCCAAGGCCGTCGTCGGTCAGGACGCCGCCGTCACGGGGCTCGTCATCGGCCTGCTGTGCCGCGGCCACGTCCTCCTCGAGGGCGTTCCGGGCGTCGCCAAGACGCTGCTCGTGCGAACCCTCGCGGCGAGCCTGGAGCTCGATACCAAGCGCGTCCAGTTCACCCCCGACCTCATGCCCGGCGACGTCACCGGCTCCCTCGTCTACGACGCACGGACGGCCGAGTTCTCGTTCCGGGCCGGGCCGGTCTTCACCAACCTCCTCCTCGCCGACGAGATCAACCGCACGCCCCCCAAGACGCAGGCCTCCCTCCTCGAGGCCATGGAGGAGCGGCAGGTCACCGTCGACGGCGAGCCGCTGGCCCTGCCGGACCCCTTCATGGTGGTCGCCACGCAGAACCCGGTGGAGTACGAGGGCACCTACCCGCTGCCGGAGGCCCAGCTCGACCGGTTCCTCCTCAAGCTCGTCCTCCCGCTGCCGGAGCGCGCCGACGAGATCGAGGTGCTCGCGCGCCACGGTCGCGGCTTCGACCCCCGCGACCTCACCGCCGCGGGGGTGCGGGCCGCCGCGGGCCCGGCCGACCTCGCGGCGGCGCGCGCGCAGGTGGCGCGGGTCCAGGTGGCCCCCGAGGTCCTCGGCTACGTCGTCGACCTCTGCCGCGCGACGCGCACGTCGCCGTCGCTGTCGCTGGGCGTCTCCCCGCGTGGCGCCACGGCGCTGCTGGCGACGTCGCGCGCCTGGGCGTGGCTGTCGGGGCGCGGCTACGTCACGCCCGACGACGTCAAGTCCCTCGCGCACGCCACGCTGCGCCACCGCGTGCAGCTGCGCGCCGAGGCCGAGCTCGAGGGCGTCACCGCCGAGACCGTGCTCGACGGCGTCCTGCGCACCGTCCCCGTCCCGCGCTGAGCCGGTGACGTCGATGGCAGTGACCGGGCGCGCGGTGGCGCTGGTGGCGGTGGGGCTCGTGCCGGTGCTCCTCCTGCCCCGGCCGGCGACGGTGGGGTGGTGGGTCGCGCTCGTCGTGCTCCTGTGCGGGGTCGACCTCCTCCTCGCCGCTCCGCCACGGCGCCTCGTCCCGGCCCGGGCGGTGCCGGGGGCCGTGCGGCTCGGTGAGCGCACCGCGTGCACCCTCACGCTGACGAACACCGGTGAGCGGACGGTCCGCGCGCTCGTCCGGGACGCGTGGCCGCCGTCCGCGGGCGCGACCGCCAACCGGCACCGCGTCGTCGTCCCCGGTGGCCAGGCCCGGCGGGTTCGCACCACGCTCACGCCCACCCGGCGCGGCGAGCGCGTCGCCGACCTCGTCACCGTGCGCTCCTTCGGCCCCCTCGGCCTCGCCGCGCGCCAGGTCTCCGTCGCCAGCCCGGCACGGCTGCGCGTGCTTCCCGAGTTCGCCTCCCGCCGGCACCTGCCGTCCCGGCTCGCCCGCCTGCGGGAGATGGACGGGCGGGCCGCCGTCCAGGTCCGCGGCCAGGGCACCGAGTTCGACTCCCTGCGCGAGTACGTCGCCGGGGACGACGTCCGGGCCATCGACTGGCGGGCGACCGCCCGGCGCGGGGACGTCGTCGTGCGCACCTGGCGTCCCGAGCGCGACCGGCGGGTGCTCATCGTCCTCGACACCTCGCGCCTGGCGGCTGCCCGGCTCGGGGACGCCCCGCGCCTGGAGGCACAGATCGAGGCGGCGCTGCTGCTCACCGCCCTCGCCAGCCGGGCCGGGGACCGCGTCGACGTCGTCGCCCTCGATGCCACGCCCCGCGCCCGCGTGTCCGGGGTGCACGGCCCGCGCCTCATGTCAGCGGTGGCCGACGCGCTGGCCCCGCTGGAGCCGGCGCTGGTGGAGGTCAGCTGGACCGCGGTGGCCCAGGCGGTACGCGACACGCTCTCCCAGCGCTCGCTCGTCGTCCTGCTCACCGCCCTCGAGCCCGCCGCCGTCGTCACCGGACTGCTCCCGGTGGTCGCCGGGATGAGCAAGGACCACCAGGTGCTCCTCGCCTCCGCGTCGGACCCGGAGGTCGAGGCGCTCCGCCGCGACCGCTCGACGAGCGAGGCGGTCTTCGACGCGGCGGCCGCGGAGCGTGGCGACCTCGAGCGCGACGCCGTCGCCGCCCGGCTGCGTCGCCGCGGCGTCGAGGTGGTCGAGGGCTCGCCCGACGCGCTCCCGCCCGCCCTCGCCGACGCCTACCTCGCCCTCAAGGCGGCGGGCCGGCTCTGACGGGGAGCCGGGACCTCAGCCGGCCTGGGCCTGGGTGTACCCGGCGAGGTCCGGGGCGAGGTCACCGGTGTGGCCCGCACGGACCGCCCGGCGGCCCAGCACGATCGTGTACGTCCAGTAGCCGGCGAGGACGAGCGCGCCGATGGCGATCTTCAGCCAGCCCGGCAGCCCGGACGGCGTGACGAACCCCTCGACGAGCCCGGAGACGCCCAGGACGACGACGAGCCCGAGCGCGACGGTGAACAGCGAGCGCCCCTCCTCGGCGACCGCCCGCGAGCGCGTGCGGGGCCCGGGGCTCACCCACGCCCAGAAGAGCTTGAGGCCCGCCCCACCGGCGATGAAGATCGCCGTGAGCTCCATGAGCCCGTGCGGGAGGATGAGGCCGAAGAACACCTCGAGGCTGCCGTACTCGGCGAGGATGCCCGCGGCCGAGCCGACGCCCACGGCGTTCTGGTAGAGCACGAAGGCGGGGTAGAACCCCGTGATGCCCAGCCCGATGCACTGGGCGGCGATCCACGCGTTGTTGGTCCACACCTGCCCGGCGAAGTCCCCGGCGGGATAGTTGGAGTAGTAGGCCGCGAACGACTCGTCGGCGTACTGCTCGAGCTCCTCCGGGCTGCCGAGCGTCGCCATGGCGGCCGGGTTCGTCGCCACCCACCACCCGCTCACCGCCGCCACGGCGACGAAGGCGACCGTCACGGCGAGGGTCCACCAGCGGAGCCGGTAGAACGCCGCCGGCAGGGACAGGGTGAAGAACGCGGTGACGTCGGCGAGGCGGAGCTCGTGCGCGCCGGCGATGCGCCCACGGGCGGCGGCGAGCAGGGTCGAGAGCCGGGCCACCAGGGCGGGGTCGGGGGCGCTGGTGCGCACGGCCGACAGGTGGGTCGCGCTCGCCTGGTAGAGCCCGACGAGCTCGTCGACCTCCGGGCCGGTGAGCCGGGACCGCTCCGTCAGCGCGCGCAGCCGGTCCCACTGGGGCCCGTGCACCGCGGCGAAGGCGTCGACGTCCACGCCGGTACCCTGCCACACATGCTCACCGGCACCGCTCCCACCCCGGGGGGTTCCGCCACGGCCGGCACCGCCGGCCTGCCGCCGGACCTCATCGTTACCGGCGAGGCCGTGGCGCTGGAGATCCGCCCGGCGTCCTTCCTCCTGCGCATGCTCGGCGGCCTGCTCGACGCCGCCGTCTACGTCGCCGTCCTCATCGCCCTGGTCCTCGCCCTCGCGTCGTCGGCCGGGACGAACCAGGCCCGGTTGCAGACCCTCACCATCGTGAGCCTCGTCGCGGTGGTCATCATCGTCCCGACGGCGGTGGAGACGCTCACCCGCGGGCGCTCCCTGGGCAAGCTCGCCACCGGGGTGCGCATCGTCCGCGACGACGGCGGGCCCATCCGGTTCCGGCACGCCTTCATCCGGGCCCTCACCGGGTTCGGCGAGCTGTGGCTCACCGTCGGGTCGGTCGCCGTCGTGTGCGCCCTCGTCAACAGCCGCGGCAAGCGGGTGGGCGACCTGCTCGCCGGGACGTACGCGGCGCGGGTCCGCGACGACGGCCGGCGCCCCGCGCCGCTCGTCATGCCGCCGGAGCTGGCGGCGTGGGCGGCGACCGCCGACATCCGCGCCCTGCCCGACGGGCTCGCCCTCGCCGCGCGCCGATTCCTCGACCGGACCGGATCCATGGAGCCCGGTGCGCGCCGGGCGCTGGGCAGCCAGCTCGCCGCCCGGATCGAGCCCCTCGTCGCCCCGCCCCCGCCGTGGGGCACCCACCCGGAGCGCTTCGTCGCCGCCGTGCTCGTGGCGCGCCGGGACCGCGAGTACGCCGTCGGGTCCGCCGCGCAGCAGCGCATCGACGCCGAGACCGCCGAGCTGCGCCGGCTCCCGCACGAGATCCCGGACTGACGCGGCGCGGCTCGCCTCCGGGCGCCCGGAGGCCTGGCCCTGCTGCCCGGCACCCGTTCCGGTTGCGGCACTCGGGCGCGCTCGTATGGTCGGGACCCCGTGATGTCGGGGGTTCGAGCACACCGACTGGAGGACCAACGATGGCCACAGGAGAGACCGGGTTCGACGACGTCACGTTCGACCTCATCTCGCTGCAGTACCACTCGCTCAAGGCCGGGCACGACTACGGCCAGTACGTGCGCGACGCCCGCAACGCCGGCAAGGAGGAGATCGCCGCCTTCTTCGAGCGCGTCATGGCGGAGGACTCCGACCGCGCCCACCAGTGCCACCAGTTCCTCGCCGAGCTCGGCGGCACCGACAACACCGCCCCCAAGCCGGGCACGGACGCCTAGGGCACCGACGCCCCCGCAGAGCCGGCGCGGACGACCGCGACGCGGGGGCGTCCCGGCCTAGCCCGGTCGCCGACAGTGCCGTGGTCTCGCGCGGGCGACCTAGACGATCCGCTCCTTCAGCTAGCGCTTCCGGTGCCGTTCAGCATGTGACCCACGCATCACCCATGTCGGCGCTGCGCCCTAGGGTGAGGACGTCAGCGCAGACGTGATGCGTGGCCGCCCCCTTTACACCGCTTCCTTGGGCGTGCCATGCGACGACTGCGCGGCACCCATCAGTGACAAGTTGGAGGAATTGGTGTCCCGTACCCCCCTCACGGCCGGCCGCAAGGCCAGCCTCGTCACGGCGGCCGCAGCGGCCATGCTCGCTGCGTCAGTCGTGCCGGCGAATGCCGCGATCGCTCCGCCGGAGACGCCGGAAGTGATCCTGCAGGTCGTCGACAACATGACGGTCGACCAGCTCATCGGCCAGATGACGTGGACCCACGTCTACGGCAACTCCCCGAACGACACGTCCATGGCGACCACCAACCGGACGCGCTACGGCGTCGACACCCCCGCCCAGGTCGTCGAGAAGTACGACCTCGGCGGCGTCCTCTACTTCGCGTGGGCGAACCCCATCATCGCGAGCAACCCGGCCGCCACCGCCGAGCTGTCGAACGGCCTCCAGGCCGCCTCGACCGGCGACAACGGTTCCGGGATCCCGCTGGCCGTCACCATCGACCAGGAGGGCGGCACCGTCGCCCGCATCGGCGCCCCCGCCACCGTCCTTCCGGGCAACATGTCCCTCGGTGCGTCGTTCGACGAGGAGCTGGCGTACGCGCAGGGAGAGATCCTCGGTAGCGAGATGGCCGCCATGGGGGTGAACGTCGACTTCGCCCCTGTCGTGGACGTCAACTCCAACCCGGCCAACCCGGTCATCGGTATCCGGTCCATGGGCGAGGACCCGGCAACGGTCGCGGCCCTCGGTGCGGCCCAGATCCGCGGCCTGCAGGACCAGAACGTCGGCGCGTCGGCCAAGCACTTCCCCGGCCACGGTGACACCGCCCTCGACTCGCACTACGGGCTCGACACGGTGACCTACGACCGCGCCGAGCTCAACGAGCACCTGCGTCCGTTCGTGTCCGCCATCGAGGCCGACGTCGACATGATCATGACGGCGCACATCATCGTCCAGGCGATCGACCCCGAGCTGCCGGCCACGCTGTCGCACAAGGTCCTCACCGGGCTGCTGCGTGAGGAGATGGGCTTCGACGGTCTCATCACCACCGACGCCCTCGACATGGCCGCACTGAAGAGGCTGCCGGACATGCCCCTCGACGACGCCCAGATCGCCGTCATGGCGATCCAGGCCGGCTCGGACATCCTCCTCAACTCCCCCAACGTCGACGCGTCCTTCGCCGGCGTGCGGGCCGCGATCGCCAGCGGCGACCTCACCCGTGAGCGTCTCGAGGAGTCGGTCACCCGCATCCTCCAGTGGAAGCTCGAGCGTGGTGTGTGGGAGGCCGACCCCACCGTCGACCCCGCCGCCGTCATGCAGACGGTCGGCAATGCCGAGCACCTCGCCACGGCGGACGAGATCTCCGAGCGCGGCGTCACGCTCCTGCGCAACGAGGGCGACGTCCTGCCCCTGAGCGCCGATGACCACATCCTCATGGTCGGGTCGGGTGCCGCATGGCCCGAGCGCATGGGCCCGATGCTCGTGGAGGAGGGGTTCGGCGTCACCGAGCTGTACGAGGACGGCACCTCCCCGACCGCGGGCTACCGCAACAGCGCCGTGGCCGCCGCGCAGTCGCCGGACGTCGACGTCATCGTCTTCGCGTCGTACAACGCGAGCGGCAACGCGGCCCAGCAGCAGATGGTCGCCGCCCTGGCCGCCACGGGCAAGCCCGTCGTGGTCGTGGCGACGCGCAACCCGTACGACATCAACGCGCTCCCGGGCGCGGACGCCGTCCTCAACATCTACGGCATCAACGTCGTCAACTTCCACGGCGCCGTGGCGGCGCTCGCGGGTGACATCAACCCCAGCGCCAAGCTGCCCGTCAACGTCCCCACCGCGGACGGCCAGGGCGTTCTCCTGCCCCTCGGCTTCGGGCTGCGCTACGGGACCGAGGCCGCCCCGGCGCCGGTCGTCTTCACCGACGCGCCGGGCACCGCGGACGACACGATCACCGTCCCGGCCGTCGCCGGAGTCCAGTACCTCGTCGATGGGGAGGCCGTTGCGGCTGGTACCCACCCCGGTGTGGGCGCCGTGACCGTCACCGCGGAGCCCCTCGAGGGCTTCTGGTTCGCCGACGACGCCGTCATGACGTGGACTTTCACGTTCGACGCCACCGCGCCCCTGACGCCGGTGACGCCGGCCGCGGTGGTGTTCACCGACGAGCCCGGCACGGCCGGGGACACGTTCACCATCCCCGAGGTCGAGGGCGTGGAGTACGTCATCGACGGCGAGCCGGTCGCGGCAGGCAGCTACCCGGCCAGCGGGACCGTCAGCCTCACCGCTCGCGCCCTTGACGGGTACGTCCTCACCGACGACGCGACGACGGCGTGGACGTTCACCTTCGACGCCACCGCCCCGACCGAGCCCCCCACGGACGAGCCCACCGAGGAGCCCACCACCGAGCTCCCCACGGACGAGCCCACCGAGGAGCCCACCACCGAGCTCCCCACGGACGAGCCCACCGAGGAGCCCACCACCGAGCTCCCCACGGACGAGCCCACCGAGGAGCCCACCACCGAGCTCCCCACGGACGAGCCCACCGAGGAGCCCACCACCGAGCTCCCCACGAATGAGCCCACCACCCCGGGCGGCGGCAACGCGCCGTCCACGGGCGGCAGCCACCTGCCGTCCACGGGCGCCGAGACCACCGGCCTGCTGGCCGGCGGCCTGCTCCTGCTCGCCCTGGGCGCCGGCGCGGTCCTCGTCACCCGCCGCCGCCTGACCCACTGAGGCACCCCGGACCGACGCCCACCGGCTGACGTCTGACGCACCACCCGCGAGCGGGGGTGCTCCCCACGGGGAGCACCCCCGCTCCCGCATGTCGGGGCGCCGCCCGCGCGTCACTCGCAGGCCGGACCAGGAAGCCTCGCGTAAACCATTGACGCCCCTGGGGGTGCGGCATACCGTCCGAGTGAGCCTGCACCGGTGCGGGCTCCCCACACATGGAGGTGTCGTGCACCGCTCCCGTTCCCGCTCGTCCCGTTCACGCCCGGTCCTGCGCACCGGCGTCGTCGCCGCGGCGGCGACCTGCGTGCTCGCCGCCGGCATGGTCCCGGCCAACGCCGCTGTCCCACCACCCACCTCCGACGAGGCGATCGCGGCCGTCGTCGACGGGATGAGCCTGCGGCAGCTCATCGGTCAGATGACGTGGACGCAGGTCTACGGCAACACGGGCGACCACGCCGGCCACACCTACGGGAACCCCGTTCAGAGCAACCCGGCCCGTTACGGGGTCGACACCCCTGCGGAGGTCATCGAGGAGTACGACCTCGGCGGCGTCCTCTACTTCGCGTGGTCCAACCCGGTGGTGGTCAACGACCCCGCGGGCACCGCGGAGCTGTCGAACGACCTCCAGGCGGCCTCGGTCGGGGACGAGGGATCCGGCATCCCGCTCGCGGTCACCATCGACCAGGAGGGCGGCATCGTCGCCCGCATGGCGAGCCCCGTCACCGTGTTCCCGGGCAACATGGCCCTCGGCGCGACGTACGACCCGATGCTCGCCTACGCCCAGGGCTCCGTCCTGGGCAGGGAGCTCGCGTCCGTGGGCGTCAACGTCGACTTCGCCCCCGTCGTCGACGTCAACACCAACCCCGCAAACCCGGTCATCGGGGTGCGGTCGATGGGCGAGAACCCCGAGGCGGTGGCGGCGCTCGGCGTCGGCCAGCTCACCGGGCTGCAGGACAACGGCGTCGGTGCGGCGGCGAAGCACTTCCCCGGCCACGGCGACACGGTGAACGACTCGCACTACGGCCTGCCGGTGGTCGACTACGACCGCGCGACCCTCGACCGGCACCTCCTGCCGTTCAAGGCCGCCATCGAGGCCGGCGTCGACATGGTCATGACGGCGCACATCATCGTCGAGGCCATCGACGACGAGATGCCCGGCACCCTGTCCCACGACGTCCTCACCGGCCTGCTCCGCGAGGAGATGGGCTTCGACGGCCTCATCACCACCGACGCGCTCGACATGGCGGCGCTCAAGCAGCTCCCCGGCAACCCGCTCACCGACGGTGAGATCGCCGTCCTCGCCATCCAGGCGGGCTCCGACATCCTTCTCATGTCCCCGGACGTCCCCGCGACGTTCGAGGCGATCACCGAGGCCGTCGAGAACGACGAGCTCACCCGCGAGCGCCTGGAGGAGTCCGTCACCCGGATCCTCGAGTGGAAGGTCGACCGGGGCGTGTGGACGCCCGACCCGTACGTCGACGTCGACGCCGTCGACGCCGTCGTCGGCAACGCCGAGCACCTCGCCGTCGCGGACGAGATCGCCGACCGGTCCCTCACCCTGCTCCGCAACGAGGACAACGTCCTGCCGCTGAGCACGGACGACTCGGTCTTCGTCACCGGCTGGGGCGCCACCGGCGTGCCGAACCTCACCGCGGCCCTCGCCGCGCGCGGCGCGGACGCCACGGCCCACCCCGCCGCCGCCCCCACCGACGCGGACATCGCGGCCGCGGTCGCGGCCGCCCAGGGGCACGACGCCATCCTCGTCATGACGAACGTCTCGGGGCTGACCGCGGCCGACGCGGCCGCGCAGCGGGCCTATCTCGCCGCGCTCGTGGCCACTGACATCCCGGTCATCCACGTCCCGGTGCGCAACCCCTACGACGTCAACTGGGCCATGGCCGACGCGCAGCTCGCCACGTACAGCTACCAGGCGCCGTCGCTCAACTCCCTCGCCGACGCCGTCCTCGGCACCGTCAACCCGAGCGGCCGCCTGCCGGTCAACATCCCCGGCGCCGTCGCCGGCGAGGTCATGTACCCCCTCGGCTACGGCATCAGCTACGGCACGGCGGTCACTCCCGCGGCGCCGACCTTCACGGACCAGCCGGGCACCGCGAACGACTCCTTCACCATCCCGGCCACCGAGGGCGTGGAGTACGTCGTCGGGGAGGGCGACGACGCCGAGGTCCGCGAGGCCGGGACCTACCCCGGTGAGGGCGCCGTCGCGATCGCCGCGGTCCCGCTCGAGGGCTACTACCTCGCGTGGGACGCCGAGGCGCTGTGGGCGCACGAGTTCGACGCCGCCGGCGAGGAGCCGACGACCCCGGACCCGGACCCCACCACGCCCGGCCCGGAGCCCACCACCCCGGGCCCGGAGCCCACGACCCCCGGCGGCGACGTCTACTACGAGAACTGCGACGCCGCGCGCGCCGCCGGTGCAGCACCCGTGCACCGGGGCGAGCCCGGGTACGGCACGCACCTCGACCGTGACCGGGACGGCGTCGGCTGCGAGGACTCCAGCGGCGGCGGAGGCCCCACGGCACCGGGCGGTGACGGCCCGAGCAGGCCGCCCCGCGGGAACCTGCCCAGCACGGGCGCGGAGGCGACCGGCCTCGTCGCCGGGGCGCTGCTGCTCCTCGCGCTCGGCGCCGGAACGGTCCTCGCCGTGCGCCGCCGCCAGACGCGCTGACGGCCCCGCGCTGACGTAGCACCACCCGAGCGGGGGTGCCCTCTTCGGAGGGCACCCCCGCTCCGCTGTGGGCCCTGGCCCCAGCGCCCGGCCCGCCGGACGCACCGGGGCCCGCCGCGGCACCCCTGCACCGCCCGGCTCACCGCGGCGACCGTGCGGAAGTCGCTTTCACCGCGAAGATCGTAGACAAAAGTTTGTGACCCGCGGCCCGGGTCGGTCGTAGTGTCCGGCGTGCCGAGCCCGCGCCGAGGTGGGCTCCCCTCACCTGGAGGTCACGTGCACGGTTCACGCCCCCGGTCGGTCTTGCGCACAGGAGTCGTCGCCGCCGCAGCGGCGTGCGTGCTCGCCGGCAGCATGGTTCCCGCGAGCGCCGCCGAACCCGTCCCCGGGTCGAGCGCCGAGATCGAGGCGATCATCGACGGCATGTCGGTCGACGAGAAGATCGGCCAGCTCATCTGGAACCACGTCTACGGCTCGTCCGCCGACGACGCCACCTACGCCACGCAGAACAGCGGCCGGTACGGCGCGGGGATCACCACCCCGGCCCAGGTCGTGGAGAAGTACCACCTGGGCGGCGTCCTCTACTTCGCGTGGGCGGGGAACACGGCCAGCCCACAGGCCACCGCCACGCTCTCCAACGGCCTCCAGCAGGCGGCGCTCGACGCGGACCCGGGGATCCCGCTGGCGATCACCATCGACCAGGAGGGCGGCCGGGTGGCGCGGCTGACCGCACCGGCCACCGTGCTGCCCAGCACCATGGCCCTCGGCGCCACCTTCGACGAGGCGCTCGCCCGCGCCCACGGCGAGATCCTCGGCTCGGAGATGGGCGCCGTCGGCGTCAACGTCGACTTCGCCCCCGTCCTCGACGTCAACACCAACCCCGCCAACCCGGTCATCGCCGACCGCTCCATGGGGGAGGACCCGGAGACCGTCGCCAGGCTGGGCGCGGCCCAGATCGAGGGCATCCAGGCCTACGACGTCGCGGCCGCCGCCAAGCACTTCCCCGGCCACGGGGACACCGCGGTCGACTCCCACACCGGCCTGCCCATCGTCACGTACGACCGCGCCACCCTCGACCAGCACCTCATCCCGTTCGAGGCGGCCATCGACGCCGACATCGACATGGTGATGACGGCGCACATGATCGTCGAGGCGATCGACCCCGAGCTGCCCGGGACCCTGTCCCCCAAGGTGCTCACCGAGCTGCTCCGCGAGGAGATGGGCTTCGACGGTCTCATCGTCACCGACTCGCTCGGCATGGCCGCGCTGCGCCTCGTCGAGGGCGAGGACGGCGAGCCCCTCGACGACGCCGACATCGCCGCCATGGCGATCATGGCGGGGGCGGACGTCCTCCTCAACCCGCCGAACATGGACGCGACGATCGCGGGCGTCAAGGGTGCCCTCGCCGACGGGCGGATCACCGAGGACCGCCTCGACGCCTCGGTCCGCCGCATCCTCGAGTGGAAGGTCGAGCGCGGCGTGTGGGCGGACCCCATGGTCGACGTCGACGCGGTGATGGACGTCGTCGGCAACGACGAGCACCTCGCTGCGGCCGACGAGATCGCCGAGCGCGCCGTCACGCTGCTGCGCAACGACGACGACCTGCTCCCCCTCGACCCGGAGGAGGACTCCGTCCTCATGGTCGGCGCCGGCTCCGGCTGGCCCGAGCTCATGGGCCCGATGCTCGCCGAACGCGGGTTCACCGTGACCGAGGACTACGAGGACGGCACGTCGCCGTCCGAGGAGTACCGGGCGCGCGCGGTCGCCGCGGCCCCCGACCACGACGTCGTCGTCTTCACCTCGAACAACGCCACGGGGAACGCCGCGCAGCAGGCCATGGTCGCCGCCCTGGCCGAGACCGGCACGCCGGTCGTCGTGGTCGCCACCCAGCACCCCTACGACGTCAGCGTGTTTCCCGACGCGGACGCCGTCCTCAACACCTACGGCTTCACGACGACCAGCTTCCACGGCGCCGTCGCCGCCCTCACCGGCGACGTCAACCCCAGCGGCCGGCTCCCGGTCAACGTCCCCGAGGCCGACGGCAGCGGCGTCCTCTTCCCGCTCGGGTTCGGCCTGCGGTACGTCATCGAGGTGACGCCGACAGCGGTGGCGTTCACCGACGAGCCGGGCACGGCCCAGGACACGTTCACGATCCCCGAGACCGAGGGCGTGGAGTACGTGATCGGCGGCGAGCCCGTCGAGGCGGGCACCTACCCCGGGACCGGGACCGTCGCCGTCACCGCCCGCGCCGTCGAGGGTTACGCCCTCACCGACGGCGCGGTCGCCACGTGGACCCACACCTTCGACGCGACGGCGCCCACCGAGCCACCCACCGACGGCCCCACGGAGCCGCCCACGGACGGACCCACCGAGCCGCCCACGGACGGACCCACCGAGCCGCCCACGGACGGACCCACGGAGCCGCCGACGACGGCTCCCCCGCCCACCGACGACCCGAGCGGGCGGCCGGACCCGAGCGGGCGGCCGGACCCGGCCGGTCCCCCGCCCCGCGGCGGGAACCTGCCCAGCACGGGCGTCGAGAGCACCGGGCTCCTGGCGGGCGGCGCGCTCCTGCTCGCCATCGGCGCGCTCCTCGCCACCCGGCGGCGACTGACCAGCCGCTGACGCCGGCCCGACCTCGCCACCCCGCAGCGGGGGTGCTCCTCGAGGAGCACCCCCGCTGCGGCATATCCGGACAATGCCGACGCGACGTGCGCCACACCGGGTCTCGGCCGGTACGGCAACCCAGGGGGCATGTCAACGTCACAACCGTGTAACAATCTCGCCAGCCTGCAAAGGTGCAGGTCAGGGCGTTGCGTCTCGGACGCTGGACCACCCCCGGCACCTGCTGGGGGGCGCCAGGTCGTTGGCGCACGTCCGACCCGGCTGGCATGGTGGAGGACATCCCCATCCCCACCATGCGATGCCCGTCGTGCCCGACGCGGTGATCGTAAGCAGCCGCGCGCCCCTTGGCCGCGGCCGTCTGAGAACACTGCGAGGTGAATGTGAGCGCACTACGCGCTGAGAACGTCTACAAGGTCTTCGGACGCCGCCCCCAGGAGGTCGTCCGCCGCATGAGGACCGGGGCGTCCCGCGAGGACGTCCGCTCCCTGGGGACCGCCGCCGTCATCGACGCCTCCTTCGAGGTGGCCAAGGGCGAGACCTTCGTCGTCATGGGCCTGTCCGGGTCGGGCAAGTCCACGCTCATCCGGATGCTCAACGGGCTCCTCACGCCGACGTCGGGGCGGATCCTCCTCGGCGAGGACAGCGTCTCCGACGTCTCCCCCGCCGCTCTGCGCGAGCTCCGCCGGACGCGGGTGTCCATGGTCTTCCAGCACTTCGCGCTGCTGCCCCACCGCAGCGTCCTCGACAACGCCGCCTACCCCCTGGAGATCCAGGGCGTGAGCAAGGCCGAGCGGCGCGAGCGTGCCGCCGAGGCGCTGCGCATGACGGGTCTCGGCGGCTGGGAGAGCTCGCTGCCCTCGCAGCTCTCCGGCGGCATGCGCCAGCGCGTGGGCCTGGCCCGCGCCCTGGCCGCGGACACGGACATCCTCCTCATGGACGAGGCCTTCTCGGCGCTCGACCCGCTCATCCGACGGGAGATGCAGGAGCAGCTCCTCGAGCTCCAGGCCTCCCTGGGCAAGACCATCGTCTTCATCACCCACGACCTCAACGAGGCGATGTTCCTCGGCGACCGCATCGCCGTGATGCGCGACGGGCGGATCGTCCAGCTGGACACCGCCGAGACGATCCTGTCCGCCCCCGCCGACGAGTACGTGGCGAAGTTCGTCGCCGACGTCGACCGCTCGCGG
Source organism: Georgenia faecalis (assembly GCF_003710105.1). Classification (GTDB taxonomy): domain Bacteria; phylum Actinomycetota; class Actinomycetes; order Actinomycetales; family Actinomycetaceae; genus Georgenia_A; species Georgenia_A faecalis. The sequence continues at coordinate 784,059 of NZ_CP033325.1, read as the reverse complement.
GTCATCACCGCCGGGTCGCTCATGCGCCGCCCGAAGGCCGTCGTGACGATCTCCGCCGGTCCGAACCGCGCCCTGCGCGAGATGCGCGACGCGCAGGTCTCCGCCGCCTACGTCACCGACCGCGACCGCACCCTCCGGGGCGTCGTGTACGACGCCGAGGTGGTCCAGGCGCAGCGCGCGGGCGCCACCGAGCTTGCCGGGGTGCTCCACGAGGACAGCACCGCGGTGCACGAGAGCACGGCCCTCGCGGACGTCTTCGCCCCGGCCGCCGAGTCGCTGCTGCCGATCGCCGTCGTCGACGACCACCAGCGCCTGATCGGGGTGATCCCCCGCATCGACCTGCTCCAGGCCATGGCGCCGGCCGAGGCGGTGGCGCCCGCCGACGAGCCGCCCGCCGAGGCGGTGGCGCCCGCCGAGGAGCCGCGGGCCGAGGCGGTGGCGCCTACCGAGGTGACCGCGCCCGCGGGGGAGACCGGGGTGCCGGTCGAGCCTGCGCCCCCCGGCCCGGCACGCGGCCGGCACGCCGTCGAGGACCCGACCACCACCGGAGGCGCACGATGAACGAGACCCTCTTCCGTCTGCCCGTCGGCGAGTGGGCCGACGCCTTCGTCGACGTCCTCACCGACAACCTCGACCGCGTCTTCGACGTCATCGGCACCGGCGTCGACACCCTCTTCGACGGTGCCGAGCTTGCGCTCGCCGGGCCCGCCCCGTGGGTCGTCGCCCTCGTCCTCGCCGCCGCGGCGTTCTTCGCCAAGGGGTGGCGGCTGGCCCTCGGCTCGCTCGTCGGGCTGGCCGTGATCTACGGCGTCGACCAGTGGGAGAACGCCATGTCGACGCTCGCCCTGGTCCTCGTGGCCTCGCTCATCGCCGTCGCCGTCGGCATCCCGCTGGGCGTGTGGGCGGCCCGCAACGGCCACGTCTCGCGAGCCCTGCGCCCCGTGCTCGACTTCATGCAGACGATGCCCGCGTTCGTCTACCTCATCCCGGCCGTGGTCCTCTTCCGCGTCGGCGTCGTCCCCGGCGTCGTCGCGACGATCATCTTCGCCATGGCGCCCGGCGTGCGCCTCACCGAGCTGGGCATCCGGCAGGTGGACAGCGAGGTCGTCGAGGCCGGGCACGCCTTCGGTGCGACGCCGGGGCGCATCCTGCGCCAGATCCAGCTCCCGCTCGCCCTGCCCACGATCATGGCGGGCCTCAACCAGGTGATCATGCTCGCGCTGTCCATGGTGGTCATCTCCGGCATGGTCGGCGCGCCGGGCCTGGGCCAGGACGTCGTCCAGGCGCTGCAGACGGTCAACATCGGGCTCGGCGTGGAGGCGGGCCTGTCGGTCGTCATCCTCGCGATGATCCTCGACCGCGTGACCGCCGCCCTCGGCGACCGCGCCCCGGTGGCGAAGGCCCTGCGGGTGCGCGCGGCCTCCGACTGAGCCCTCCCCCCTCACCCCCACGAGAGCGGATGTCTCGCTCGCGAAAGGAACGATGTCCATGCGCAACCTCCGACGCCGTGGCGGCGTCCTCGCCACCACCACCGCCCTGGCCCTCACCCTCGCCGCCTGCGGGTCCTCCGACGACGGCGGGACGGGCGGCGGGGACGGTCCCGCGAACGCCGAGCCCATCACCATCGGCATCCACTCGGGCTGGGAGGAGGGCATCGCCGTCTCCCACCTGTGGCAGCACATCCTCGAGGAGGAGGGCTACGAGGTGGAGATGGAGACGGCCGACGCCGGCATCGTCTTCACGGGCCTCGCCGAGGGCGACTACGACCTCAACTTCGACACCTGGCTCCCCCTCACCCACGGCGACTTCGTCGCCGAGTACGGCGAGGACATCGCCGAGCTGGGCATGTGGCTCGAGGGCGCCCCGCTGACGGTCGCCGTCAACGAGGACGCCCCCATCGACTCGCTCGCCGAGCTGGCCGAGAACGCGGAGCTCTTCGACAACCGCATCATCGGCATCGAGTCCGGCGCCGGCCTCACCCGGGTGGTCCGCGACGCGGTGATCCCCGCGTACGGCCTGGAGGACATGGAGTTCCTCGTCTCCTCCACGCCGGCGATGCTCGCCGAGCTCGAGGCCGCCACCGACGCCGGCGAGAACGTCGTCGTCACCCTGTGGCGCCCGCACTGGGCGTACGACGCATTCCCGATCAAGGACCTCGAGGACCCCGAGGGTGCGCTCGGCGAGGCCGACGACATCTACACGTACGGCACCGCCGCCTTCGCCAGCGAGTACCCCGACGTGGCGGAGTGGATCGCGAACTTCACGATGGACGCCGACCAGCTGCACGCGCTCGAGAACATCATGTTCAACGAGAACGGCGGCAGCGACAACGAGGGCTCCGTCGAGCAGTGGCTCGAGGAGAACCCCGACTTCGTCGCCACGGTCACCGGCTGACCGCACGCGCGCCGCGACGGCCCCGCTCCCCTCCGGGGGGCGGGGCCGTCGCGTACGTGCGGCAGGGCCTTCCGCGGCCCGGGGCGGGCCAGGCCGCACGCGCGCAACCGGCCGCGCGCGTCGCTCAGCCCAGCGGCCGCGCCGTCGGTGGCGGCTCGCCGATCTCCTCCAGGGGGACCTCGACGGCGGGCTGGGCGGTCCTCCGGGCGTCCTCGATCCGGTCCAGCCGGAACCACCGGACCGCCTGGCGCAGGCGGCAGTGGGCGACGAGGAACCACGCCCCGCCGGTGTGCGCGAGCAGCTGCGGGTCCACCTGGCGCGACGTCACCTCGCCGGCGCCGTCGCGGTACGTGAGGGCGAGGACCTCGCGCGCCTGCAGGGCCGCCTCGACGGCGCCGCGCACCCGGGCGCGGCCGTGGGGCGTGGCCGTCTCGTTGGTCCACACCCGGGCCGCCAGGGCGGTGGCGCGCGCGCGGGCCGGAGGTGGCAGGACGTTGAGGACCTTGGTGAGCGCGGCCCGCCCGTCGGCGTCGAAGGGCTGACCGCGGTGCGCCTCGACGGCGGCCGCGAGCGCCGCGACCTCGGCGGGGGTGAACGTCACCGGCGGGAGCGTCGCGGCCTCGTCGACGACGTAGCCCCCGGTACGTCCCACGCGCGCCCACACGGGGAAGCCGGCCTGCTGCAGGGCCGAGACGTCCCGCTTGACGGTGCGCACGCTGACCTCGAACTCGGCGGCCAGCTGCTCGGCGGTCCGCCCCGCGCGACCGGCGCGGCGCAGCGTCTCGCGGACGGCGTAGAGCCGGTCGGTGCGGTTCACCGGAAAAGGGTGCCATAACGGTGTCACGACCGGCGGTCAGAGTGGTCCCATGAGCCCCCAGACCCCTCCCCCGTCCCCGCCCATCGTCCTCGTCCCCGGCCACTGGCTGGGGGCGTGGGCCTGGGACGCCGTCGCCGCCCGCCTCCGCGCCACCGGGCACACCGTCACGGCGCTGACCCTGCCCGGCCTCGAGGACGCCGTGACGCCACGCGCGGGGATCCGCTACGAGGACCACGTCCGCGCCGTCCTCGACGCCGTGACGGCCCACGACGGCCCGGTCGTCCTCGTCGCCCACAGCGGCGCCGGCGCACCGGTGACGTCGGCGCTCGACGCCGCGCCCGAGCGCGTCGCCCGGGTGGTCTACGTCGACAGCGGCCCCTCCGCCGACGGCGTCGTCCCCGAGCCGGACCTCCGGCAGGACGCCGTCGAGCTCCCCCTGCCGTCCTTCGCCGAGCTCGAGGCCGGCGGGGCCAGCCTCGCCGGGCTCGACGCCGCCGCGCTCGACCGGTTCCGGGAGCGGGCGGTCCCGCACCCCGCGGGGGCGCTGCGGGAGCGCATCGTCCTGCGTGACGACCGCCGCCACGGCGTGCCGGCCACGCTGGTCTGCTGCTCGATCCCGTCCGCGACGGTCCAGGCCCTCGTGGCGTCCGGCGAGCCCATGTTCGCGGCGGTCGCCGCGCTCACCGATGCGCGCTACGTCGACCTGCCGACCGGGCACTGGCCGATGTGGTCCGCGCCGGCCGAGCTGGCCGACGTCCTGGCCGGGGCAGCGGCGGGCGACGCCTGACCGCGGCGGGCGCACGCGGGCGGCGCGGGGGCCTCCCGCGCCGCTCCGGGGGCAGCGGGGGCGCCGGCGGGCCGCCGGGCGTCAGCCCGGGTCGACGACGCGGGCCTCGTCCGCCAGCAGCACCGGGACGCCGTCGCGCACCGGGTACGCCAACGGCTGCTCCGGGTCCGTGGAGACGAGCTCGGGCTCGCCGGTCGGCCCGACGCCGTCGACGAGCGGGGCCCCGGTCACGGGGCAGCGGAGGATGTCCCGTACCCAGGGGTCGATGGTCGTCGGCTCGCTCGATGCGTCCACGGTGCACTCCGTCCTGCCGGCGGCGGTGCGCCGGCAGCTGCCAGCCTAACGATGCCGGGGTGGGGCTACTCGCCCTCGCCGCGCAGCATGCGCAGGTGCCCGCGCCGGGAGACCTCGGGGGGCGCCTCGGGCAGGCGGTGGGTGACGGGCGCGGGAGCCGCCGAGCCCGGCCGTGCCGCGGGGGCCGACGTCGTCGGCCGCGCCTGCGAGGCCTCCCGCACCGCGTCCGCGAGCGCGTCCAGGTCGTCATCACTGGGGCGCGCCGGGACGAAGTCCGAGGCGAGCCGGACGACCTCCCACCCGCGCGGGGCGGTGAGGCGCTCGGCGTGCGTGGCGCACAGGTCGTAGGAGTGCGGCTCGGCCTGCGTGGCGAGGGGACCGAGGACGGCGGTGGAGTCCGCGTAGACGTAGGTGAGCGTCGCCACGGCGGGCTGGGTGCACGACGAGCGCGTGCAGTGGCGGGTCGTTCTCACGGGAGCGACGGTACAACGCGACGTCGACGTCGCCGCGCCAGGCGCGCCGTACCTCCCCTTCTCGTCGACAGCTGTCCCTAGACTCCGGGCGTGATCATCACGACGGAGGCGACGCCCGCCAGCCCGCCGCACGCGCCCGGGGCCGGCCCCGCGCCAGGGTTTCGCCCCGAGCTCGAGGGCCTGCGCGCGCTGGCGGTGCTCATGGTCGTCGTCTACCACGTGTGGTTGGACCGCGTGTCCGGCGGCGTCGACATCTTCCTCATGATCTCGGCGTTCCTCCTCACCCTGTCCTTCGTCCGCCGGGTGGAGTCGGGGCGCCCCCTCGACCTCGGGCGGCACTGGCTGCACCGGTTCAAGCGGCTCCTGCCGGCGGCGGCCGTGACGATCCTCGGCACGCTCGGGGCGACGTGGCTGCTCCTGCCCGCCTCGCGCTGGACGGAGATCATCGACCAGGCCTGGGCCAGCCTGCTCTACGTCCAGAACTGGCTGCTCGCGTCACGGTCCGTCGACTACTACGCCGCCGAGCACGCGACCTCCAGCCCGCTGCAGCACTTCTGGTCGCTGTCCATCCAGGGCCAGGTCTTCCTCCTGTGGCCGCTCGTCCTCGCCGGCGGCGCGTGGCTCGCCTCGCGCTCCGGCCTGCGGTACCGGTCGGTGCTGTGGGTGGCGTTCGGGGCGGTGTTCGCGGGCTCGCTCGCCTTCTCGGTCCATTCCACCGCGACCCACCAGGCGTTCGCCTACTTCGACAGCCGCGCCCGCCTGTGGGAGTTCGCCGTCGGCTCCCTGCTCGCCCTGGCCCTGCCGCACCTGCGCCTGGCCCGGTCGCTGCGGGTCGCGCTCGGCTGGCTCGGGCTGGCCGCGATGCTCGCCTGCGGCCTGCTCGTCCCGGTGGACCGCGCCTTCCCCGGGGCGGTGGCCCTGTGGCCGATCCTCGCGGCGGCGCTGGTCATGGTCGCGGGGCAGACGGGCTCACGGGCGGGCGCCGACCGGGTCCTGTCCTGCGCCCCGCTCGTCCGGGTCGGCCGCCTGTCCTACGCGCTCTACCTCGTCCACTGGCCGATCCTCGTCATCGTCCTCGCCGTCTCCGGCGAGGACCGCCCGGGCTTCCTCGTCGGGCTCGCCATCATCGCCGTGTCCCTCGCGGCGGCCTGGCTCGTCACCCACGGCGTCGAGTCGCCGTTGCGCCGGGCGCGCTGGACGGAGGCCCGCCGCTGGCGGATGGCCCTCGTGGTGGTCGCCTGCCTGGCCGTCGTGGCGGTCCCCCTCGCCGGCGCCCAGGGCGTCCTCCAGGCCCGGGCGGAGGCGCAGCAGCAGGCCACGGCGGCCGATCACCCCGGCGCCACCGCCCTGCGGGAGGGGTACACCGGTGCCCCCGAGGGGCCGGCCATCCCGCTGGCGACCGAGCTGCGCAGCCAGTGGGTCTCCCTCGGCACCCCGTGCGCCGGGGACTACGCCCCGCGCGCCGACGTCCTCGTCGCCGGGTGCGGGCAGACCGCGCCCCTGGCCGACCCCGAGCGGCTCGTCGTCGTCGTCGGCGACTCGCACGCCGAGCAGTGGATGGGGGCCCTCGTCCCGGTCGCCGAGCAGGAGGGGTGGCAGCTCGTCTCCGTCCTGGAGGGAGGGTGCGCCTTCGGCAGCCCGGACGACCCGGCGCAGCCGGAGCACTGCCGGGAGTGGCTCGACGCCGCCCTGGCGTACGTCCTCGACCTCGCCCCCGACGCCGTCTTCACCATGGCCACCGCCGCGGCGCCCGACAGCCCCGACGAGCGGCTCGTCCATGGCTACGCGGCCGTGGCCGCGGCACTCACCGACGCGGGCATCGAGGTCATCGGCGTGCGGGACAACCCGCGGTTCACCTTCGACATGTACGCGTGCGTCGAGGACGCCGGCGCGGAGCAGTGCGCGGTGCCCCTGGACCAGGCGCTCGCGCCGGTCAACCCGGCCGCCGACCTCGGTCTCGACGGCTTCCACGCCATCGACCTCACCGACCGGCTCTGCCCGGAGGGCACCTGCCAACCGGTGATCGGGAACGTCCACGTCTACCTCGACCACAACCACCTCACGGCGGACTACGCGGCCACGATGGCGCCCGACCTGCGCGAGCGGCTCCTCGCGTCGACCGGCTGGCGCCGCTAGCCCGTCGGCCGGACGGCCCGGCGGTACGCTCGGCCCCATGTCCGAGGTCCGGCTCCCCGCCATCCCCCGTCGCCGGGGAGGGCGTCGCCGCGACCGGCACGGCCGAGGACCGCGCGGTCCCCTCATCCCCCCGACGCTGCCCGGCTGGCGCACCCGGGCCGAGGAGTTCGACGACACCGTGCTCGCCGTCGTCCAGCGCCTGGAGAAGCGGTGGGCCGGGGCGCTCGACGCCGTCGAGTTCGCCGTCGAGGACGTCCCGCCCTCGGACCCCAGCCCGTGGGAGCACAGCGCGGTCGCCCTCGGCCGCTATTTCCCAGCGGACAGCGCGGCCGGGCTCACCCACCGGGTGGTGATCTACCGCCGGCCCGTGCAGTCGCGGTGCGCCGACGCGGCGGAGACCCGTGCCCTCGTGCGCGACGTCGTCGTCGAGCAGGTGGCACAGGTGCTCGGCCGGGAGCCCGAGGAGGTCGACCGGGACTACGGCCTGGAGCCGTAGCGCCGTCAGTAACGCCGTAACGCCGCGGTGCGGTGGTGCCGCGGTGCGGTGGTGCCGTGGCGCCGCCGCTCAGTGCAGGACGGGGATGCGGCGACTCAGCGCGACGGTCGTCGCCGCGTGCGGGTCCTCGCTCGCCGGGAGGACGGCGACGAGCTCGCCGTCGGGCGCCTGCGCCGTGAGCACCGCCGCGACGTGGACGGGCGCGCCGGCCTGCAGCTCGACCGCCACCACGCCCTCGCCGAGCTCGGCGGCGTCCTGGGCGAGCGTGGAGCGCGCCGGGACGCTGACGACGACGTCCGCCACCCGCTCGCCGTCGGCGGTCACCGGACGCAGGGTGACGTCCACGGCGGTGTCGGCGGGGTTGGCGACCGTCAGCGTGGCCGCGTCCGCGAGGCCGGGGAGCACGACGAGCCCACTGCTGAGCGGCTCCGTCGCCGGCGCCCAGGCGCGGTCGAGCGGCTCGCCCTCGGCGCCCGCCCGGGTGAGGACGGCGGCGGCGACGAGCGGGGCGTCGCCCCGGACGTCGAGGGTCCACGTCCCTGCGGGCAGGCCCGCGAGCGAGACGTCGACGACGGTGCCGGGGTCGACGGCGAGCGCCTCGGCCCCGGGGACGACCAGCTCGCCGTCGGGCCCCAGGAGCACCACGGACACGGTGGCGAGCGTGTCGCCGGGGTTGACAAGGCGCACCCGGGCGGGGTCCGGGTCCGCCGCGCCGCTCTCGGGGAGCACGACACCGGGGATCCGGACCTCGCGCGCGGGTTCGGCGGAGGGCACGACGGCGGAGACTCCCGCGGGGACGAGGCCCCGCAGCTCGGAGTCCTGGAGGTAGGCGCTCACCTGGCCGCCGTCGGCCTCGACCCGGACGGCGACCCGGGGGTCGGCCCCCGTGACGGCCTCGAGGAGGACGACCTCCTGCGCCTGCGGGGCCACGAGGACGCTGGCGCCCGCGGACGTCTCCAGCGCCCCGGTGCTCCCCCAGGCGCTCACCTGGACCGTGGCGGGGGTCTGCCCGACGTTGGTGAGGACGAGCTGCGCGCTGCTGCCCGTCTCGGTGCTCCCGCCGACGAGCCACGACGTCGTCGCCGGGACGAGGCACGGTGCGGCGAAGAGGCCGCGGAGGTCGCCGGACTCGGTACGCGACGCGCTCGCCCCGCCCACGAACGCCGCCCGGTCACCGGACGGCTCGGCGGTCAGCGTGCGCCACCCGGTGACGCCGTCGGTCCCGGCGAGGCGGGCCTCGTCGGTCCCCTCGAGGGTGAGCTCCTCCTCCTCGCCCGCCAGGGTGCCGGCGGCCGAGTCCGCGTCGGCCCGGTCGAGGGCGAGTGCGTCGACCCGGCTCGCGGTCCCCGCGCCCTCGGGGTCGAACTCGTCGTAGTCGAGGTCCTCGCCGGCGAGCGCCGTGGCGAGCACGGGCGGGCCCGGGCACATCCGCTCGACGGCGCTCGGCGGCACCGCGACCGTTCGCACGTCGAGGACCTCCGCCGGCGCCACCGGCGTCATCTCCCCCGCCACGGCGACCGCCGCGACGGCGCCGAGCAGGGCGAGCCCGGAAGCCGCCGTCCCGACCCGGCGCAGGACCCGGCGCCGGGACGTCGACCGCTCGGCGGGGGCGGGATGCTCGGGGGCGGGGTCGGCGGGGGCGGCGTGCTCGGGGGCGGGGTGCGCGGCGAGCGCATCGCCGGGCGCGTGCTCGGCGGGCGTGCGGTTCTCGGTCATGCGGAGCCCTCCCGGCGCCGGCGGATCGGGAGCGCGAGGAGGAGGGCGAGGCCGAGCACGACGACCTGGGCCACCTGCCACGGCAGCCGCCACGTCGGGTCGTACCGCACGCTCAGCTCGCCCGTGTGGGCGGGCAGCTCGAAGGCCTGGCGCCAGCCGTCGGTCGTGGCCCGCAGCGGGCGGCCGTTGTACGTCGCCTGCCACGCCGGGTCGGCGCGCTCCGCGAGGACAAGGGTGCGCCCCGCCGGCCCCTGGGGGACGCGGGTGGTGACCCCGACGGCACCGGCCGGGACGTCACCGAGGACGTCGTCCTCCGGGCCGATCACGCGCGCGCGGGCCACGCTCGCAGCCGCGGCGGTCCCGTCCCCGGAGCGCGACACGCGCCAGATGACCCCCGAGTCGTTCTCGGTGACCCGCTCGAGGCCGGCCGTGGCGTCGAGCCGGGCCACGAGCGCGTCACGGGCGGGACTGTCCCCGTCGGCGAGCGGGGGCACCAGGACGACGCCGATGCCCAGCGCCCCGAGCCGGGTGCCCGCGTCGTCGGCCGCGCCCACGGCGAGCTGGGCGGCAAGGTCGACGAGCTCGGTGGCGGCGACGTCCGCGCCGGCGACCTCCGTGCGGCCCCACGTCCCCGTGAGGCCGCGTGCGGTGACGCTGCTCGCGGCCTCGGTGAGCTGGGGGCCACGCCCGCGCCACACCTCGACGGCGAGCGCCTCGCCGTCGTCGCTGAGCGCGAGCACGCGCGAGCGCTCCGGGCCGGTCTGCAGCTCCTCGGCCAGGGCCGGGACCGTGGCCGCGGGGCGACCGGCGAGGGCCAGGCCCCCGTCCGAGCGGGCGGCACCGACCCAGGCGACCGCGGTGGCCACGGGCCCGAGGACCATGGCGAGGACGACGACGGCGGCACCGACCTGGCGCCAGCCGAAGGCCCGCGCGGCCAGCCACTGGCGCGCGCCGTCGCCGGCGCCGACGGTGGCCGTGAGCAGCCCGAGGACCACGAGCGAGGTGCCGGCGCCGCCCCAGCCACGAACGAGCTGGGCCACGCCGTCTGCGCCGGAGCCGACGGCGACGTCGGTCCTCGCGCTCACCACCGCGGCGAGGATCCCGACGAGCGCCACGGCCCAGCCGGCGCGCACGACGCGGGCGCGGGGCCCGCCGCGCAGGAGGGCAAGGACGGCGAGCAGGGCGAGGACCGCACCTCCGGTGAGCGGGAGGAGCGAGTCCCAGGGCTCGGGGAGGGCGGGGAGCAAAGGCGCCTGGCCGGGCCACCCGAGGGCGGCGAGCCAGGTCGGCGCACCCTCGTAGCCGTAGGGCGCCCCGGGCTCGGCGAGCAGCACGCGCCAGGACCCGCCGCGGACGTCCTCCAGGGCGACGGTGAGGAGCGGGCCGAGCAGGACGAGCGGGGGCAGGGCCACGAGGGCCAGCCGCCGCCGGCGCCGCGGGACGACGAGGGCGAGCAGGCACAGGGCCACGATCCCCGCGGGCAGCAGCACCGGCGACCCGGCCGCGGCGACGGCGAGGGCCAGCCCGGCCGCGGCCGCGGCGGCGAGCGAGCCCTGCCCCGAGCGCTCGGGGACGGCGGCGACCGCGTCGATCACCGGGGCGTTCGTGGCGCGGCCGCCCACGGCGTCCGCGGTCACGCCGGCCGGTGCGGGGTGCCCCGCGGCGGGCTCCGGGCCGGCCGTCTCCGGGCCGGTGGGCGCCGCGTCGTCCGCCGACTGCTCGTCCGACGCCTCGCGACGCAGCAGGTCCTCAGACGCCGGGCCATCGGCCGCCAGGTCGTCGGGCTTGAGGTCCGCGGCTACCCGGTCCTCGTCGACCAGGCGCTCGGCCACCAGGTCCTCGTCGGCCAGGCCCTCGGCCACCAGGTCCTCGTCGAGCAGGTCCTCGTCGAGCAGGTCGTCGGCCGCGACATCCTCGGCCTCCACGGCGGTCTCCGCCGAGGGCTCGTAACCGGCGTCCTCGCGCTCGGCGAGGGCGACGGCCGTCCGGCCCGTCGCCCGGGCCGTCGCCGCCTCGGCGCGGTGCCCGGCCGCCGTGACGGGGTGCGCGATGCCGCCGTCGTCGGACGCGGCGGGCTCGCCCCATCCGTCGCTCGGTCGTCCGTCGCCGGACGGGGCGCGTGGCGCCGGTCCCTGCGGCCCCGGCCCGTCCGGCCCCAACGGGGCGGCGGGACCGGGAGCGGGCACCGACACCCGTGCCGCCCCGACGAGGCCGGAGACGATGGTGTCGACGCGGTGGACGCCCACCGTGCGGGCCAGGGCGAGGGCCGCCCACGGCAGGGCGAGGTGCGCGACGACGGGCCCGAGCCGCCCGTCGCCCACCCCGAGGAGCAGCGGCGGCGCGAGCGCCCAGACGATCGCCGCCCAGGCCCGCAGCAGGACCGAGCGGGTGGCCGCGCCCGCGGCGAACCACGCGCCGACCCCGGCGAGGGGGACCGCGAGGAGGAGGAGTCCGGCGAGGAGGACGTTGACGCTCCCCCCGAAGGGCGCCAGGGCGACCATGGGCGCGGCGAGGACGAGGAGGAGGGGGTCGGCGGGCCCGGGGTGGCCCGACCCCGCGGCGACCCAGCCGGACGTCGCGGCCGCCCACAGCCCCGCGAGGCCCGTGTCCGCGGGCAGGAGCGCCCCACCGGTGAGCGGCCCCTCGGCGAGCACGGCGGCCAGCGCGACGCCCGTGACGGCGAGCAGGAGCGCGCTCACCGCGGCGAGCGTGGTCCGGCGCCGGCGGGTCAGGGCGGCCCGCTCGGCGATCTCCAGCTCGCTGGGCGCCGTGCGGGTGCTCCGGAGCGCGGCCTCGGCCCGCCGGGCGTCCCGCTTGGCACGGCCGACGTCGCGCCAGGTGGCGTGGAGGGGCCGCAGGTGCCGGGCGTGGAGCTGCCGGGCCCGGCGCGCGCGGCGGCGCGCCCGCAGGACGGCCCGGGGCCGGGCGAGCACCTCGGCGGGCGCGCGCATCTCGGCACCGACGAGGCCGACCTCGGTGGTCGCGACCCGCCACAGCACCCGGAGCGGGGCCAGGACGAGCATCGCGACGACGACGAGCGGGACGAGGAGCGCCGGCGCGGAGACCAGCCAGGAGTAGAGCTGGGCGCGGCGGCGCGCGGCGAAGGACCGACGCGGGTCGGGGACGTCGGCGGCAGCGCCGGCCGCGCCGGCCCGCAGGCCCAGGTACGCCGCGCGGGCGTGGTGGACGACGGCGGTGGGCACGACGACGACGCGGTGACCGGCGAGGCGCGCCCGGCGGGACAGGTCGAGCCCGTCACCGAACGGTCCGAGCGCGGGGTCCGGTCCGCCGAGGGCGTCCCACACCTCCCGGCGCACGAGCGCCCCCGCGGTGCCGACGGCGAGCACGTCCTCGCGCCCGTCGCGCTGGCCCTGGTCGATCTCCCCGTCCTCGATGTCCGGGACCCGGCGTGCCGTGCGGGTGGCCCGGACGCCGACCTCGAGGAGGCGGTCCGGGCGGGCCCAGTCCCGCTGCTTGGCGCCGGCGATGGCGATGGACGGCCCGGACTCACCCGCCCGGAGCAGCTCGGCGAGCGCCGTGGGCGCCGGCGCGGAGTCGTCGTGGAGGAGCCAGAGCCACGGGGCCGAGCTGGGCGCGGGCTCCTCGCGCCGGGCGGCGATCCGCGCAAGGTGCTCGGCGTGGGCGGCGAGGGCGGCGCGGACCGCCGCGCCGAAGCTGGCCGCGCCGGGGGCACGCATGATCCGCACCGACGTGACGTCGTCGAGGCCGGCCCCGCGGACGGCGTCGGCCATGGGGACCCCGGTGCCGACGTCGTGCCCGGGGGCGCTCGTGTCGACGACGAGCACGGTCGCGGGGGCGTGGGTCTGCTCAGCGATCCCGCGCAGCGTCCGGGGGAGGTACGCGGAGACCCCGGCGCTCACCACGACGGCGAGCGTCGGGGGGTAGACCGTACCCGCGGCGGCCGCCATCAAGTCCGTCAGACCGCGCGGCGCCGGAGCTTGCGACGCTCGCGCTCCGAGAGCCCGCCCCAGATGCCGAAGCGCTCGTCGTTGGCGAGGGCGTACTCGAGGCACTCGGACCGCACCTCGCAGGACGCGCACACCCGCTTGGCCTCGCGGGTCGACCCACCCTTCTCGGGGAAGAACGCCTCCGGGTCGGTCTGCGCGCACAGCGCGCGGTCCTGCCAGGACAGCACCGTCTCCTCGAGCAGGTCATCGAGCCGGTAGAGCCCCTGACCTTCGGCTGCGACGCCGGTGGTCAGCGGACCATCGCCGAGAATGTTCCACACGGCTGTTCCCCCATCGTCGGCGTCGCGCGTTGTCTCAGAGTGAATTACACGCGTGTCATCCCGCTGAGTCAAGTCCCTGGGTGCTAATGGAGCCGAACGTCGCGGGGGCCGCTCTGCCCCCCGCCGGACCGCACTACGCTCGAGGCATGAGCGTCGCGACCACCATCCTCAACCGCCTGACCACCGCGGGCAGCGCCCAGCCCTGCCTCACCTGGTACGGAGACGACGACGAGCGGGTCGAGCTGTCCGGCCGCGTCCTCGCCAACTGGGTCACCAAGGCGACCAACCTCCTCGTCGAGGACGCCGACGTCGGCCCCGGATCGCGCGTGGTCCTCGACCTCCCCACGCACTGGCGCACCGTCGTCTGGGCGCTCGCCGCCTGGGCCGCCGGCGCCGAGGTCGTCCTGCCGCCCGAGGAGGAGGCCGACGACGACGACGTCGAGGCGTGGGGCGAGATGGAGGACGAGGACGAGGTTGCGGACGACGAGGGCTTCGTGCCGGACGCCGACGAGGACGAGCCCGACGTCGTCGTCACCGCCCGTCCGGCGCAGGCGCCCACCGCGGGGCTCGTCCTCGTCGTCGCCCTGCCCGCGCTGGCCCGCCACGTCGAGGAGGCCGTCCCCGCCGGGGCGGTGGACGCCGCGGCCGCGATCATGTCGTACGGCGACGTCCTCGGCCCCGTGCGCGAGCCCGACCCCGCGGCCGAGGCGCTGTCCGGCGTGGCGGGGCTCGACGCCGCACCGTCCGTGACCTTCGCCGACCTCGCGGAGTGGGCCGTGCACCAGCTGCCGGCCGCGCACCGGGACGAGGCCGGCGCCCGCGTGCTGTGCGCCCCGGGCAGCGTCGACCAGCTGCTCGGCCACGCCCTGGCCACCTGGCTCGCGGGGGGATCGGTCGTGCTCCTCGGCGAGGACGTCCCGCACGAGCGCTTCGCCCACATCGCCGAGACCGAGCGCGCCACCGTCCGCTGCTGACCCGGGCGGGCTCGCCCGTCCGGTGCTGACCCGGGCGAGCCCGCCGTCCGGTGCTGACCCGCTAGGGCACGTCCGCCTGCACGACGGTCCCCACGCCGGCGACGCGCAGGGGGCCGTCGTCGGCGCGCACGAACGCCGCCTCGCCCCGTCCGAGGGAGAGGACGTCGTCGGCCGTGCTCACCTCCACCGCGCCGTCGAGGCACACGAGGACACGCGGTCCCCGGCCGGGCAGCGGGCGCGGCCCGTCGGCGCAGTCCCCCTCCCCGAGCACGGTCACCGACAGCTCGAAGTCGTCCACCGGCGCGTAGTACACGCGTGTGGCGCCGTGAAACGTCTCCGGCGCCAGCCGGATGGGCGGCGCCGCCACGCAGTCCACGCAGGCGAGCACCTCGTCGACGTCGACGTGCTTGTCCGTGAGCCCGGCGCGCAGGGTGTTGTCCGAGGAGGCCATGACCTCCACCCCGATCCCCGACAGGTAGGCGTGCACGCCGCCGGCCGGGATGAACAGGGCCTCCCCGCGCCGCAGGGTGACGGGGTTGAGCAGGAGCGAGGCCACGACGCCGGGGTCACCCGGGTAGGCGTCGGCCAGCGTGACGACGGTGCGGTCCGCCCGGGGTGAGGGCGACCCGTCCGCCAGGCGGTGGCGGCAGGCCTGCACCACCTCGGCCACGGCCGCCGCGCCCGGCCGGGTGGCGCCGTCGAGCAGCGAGGTGAACGCGGCCCGCATCCCCTCCGCCGTCGGGTCCGCCCGCAGCGTGGCGTGCAGCTCGCGGGCGAGGGGCACGTCGAGGTCGGAGAGGAGCTCCGCGGCGCGCCGGGGCGCCCGGAATCCGCACATCGCCTCGAACGTCGTGAGCGCGTAGACGAGCTCGGGCTTGTGGTTGGGGTCCCGGTAGTTGCGCTCCGGGGCGTCCAGGGGGATGCCGGCGGCGTCCTCCGCTGCGAACCGGGTGCGGGCCCGCTCGAGGTCGGGGTGGACCTGGAGGGAGAGGGGGCGCTCGGGCGCGATGAGCTTGAGGAGGAACGGCAGCGCGGGGCCGAAGCGGGCGTGGACGTCGGCGCCCAGGGTGCCCACGGGGTCGGCGGCGATGAGCGCGCTGAGGTCCCCGCCCGCCGCGAGCGGCGCCGGCCCGCTGCGGTGGCCGCCGAACCACAGCTCCGCGAGCGGCGCGCCGTCGGGGACGGTGCCGACGAGGTCGTGGATCGCGGACGGCGAGCCCCACGGGTAGTCCCGCGGGACGCCGCTCATCCGGAGCATCGTGGTCCTCCTCGCCACCGCGCGGCCACGGCTCCCCCGCGTCGCCTCACCGGACGGTGCGCGCCCGCTTGACCTCCGGCCGGAACACCACGCCGCGGGCGGCCGCCTTGACCAGCCGCAGGACGAGCGGCTTCGGCACCCCCGCGCCGCGCAGCTGCTTGATCATGTTCTCGACCAGCGACGCGGCGATGGTGGGGCTGCGGAACTTGATCGCCGTGGCGATCTGGTTGCGCACGCCGTACTCGAACTTCCACACGTTGCCCTCGTTGACGTCACCGAAGTTGACGCCCCGGTTCTGCGGCAGCAGGTGGTTCACCTTGGAGTCGGGGACGAAGATCCCCGGCCGGAACTTCGACAGCCGCTGGGTGTACTCCGCGTCGTCGTACCAGATGAAGAAGTTCGCCGAGGGCAGCCCGACGGCGTGCACCGCCTCGCGCGTGACGAGGCAGGAGACGAACGAGCACGACTTCATCAGCGTGTACGGGGCGCCCTGGGTGAGCGGACGGGCCCAGTCCCAGGTGGGCTCCGGGGTGTTCATCTCGCACAAGGAGCCGTCCTTCCACAGGACGAGGCTGCACGCGAAGCTCGGCATGGCGCCCAGGCGCGTCTCGGCGTCCTCGAGGTCGCGCACGAGCGGCCCCAGCGCGTCGGCCTGGGGCACGGTGTCGTCGTCCATGAGCCAGATGGCGTCCATGCCCAGGCCGTAGGCGAGCTCGGTGCCCGTGGAGAAGCCGCCGGCGCCGCCGGTGTTCTCCTTCATCCGCCGCACCGTCGTCGGCACGCCCGGCGTGCGGGCGGCGAGGTAGTCGTCGGTGCCGTCGGTCGAGGCGTTGTCGATGATGACGATGTGGTCGACGGGACGCGTCTGGTGCTCGAGCGCCTCCAGGGTCTGCTCGAGCAGTGCCATCCGGTTGTAGGTGACTACGACTGCGGCGACGCGCATCAACGCTCCTTGAGGGTGCGGTAGTAGGTGGTGAGGAAGTCGGCGGCGCCCTCGGCGGCGCGCAGCTCGTCGAGGAGCGAGCGCTGCGCGGCGTAGGCGCGCTCGAGGGCGCCCTCGTCGGCGGCCAGGTGCTTGAGGACCTCGATGGTGCGGCGCAGGAACTGCTGCGGCGGGCGGGGCGCCAGCGCGACGGGCGCGACGACGGTCCGCTGGCTGCCGACGTCGGCCGACACCACGAGTACGCCGTGCTCGTCGGCCTCGAGGGACGTGAGGGTGAGGCCCTCGTTGTCGCTGGTGATGACGAGGACGTCGACGTCGGCGAAGAAGTCGCCCACCGGCCCCCACGCCCGCCGGGTGATGACCCCGTTGAGGCCGCTGCGCGCGATCTGCCCGCTCACCTGCGGCTCGAGGGGTCCGGACCCCTGCATGAGGAACGTGAAGGCGTCGGGCTGGGAGCGGTGCAGCCGGCGGGCCAGCTCGACGAAGAGGAACGGGCGCTTCTGCGGCGCGAGCCGGCCGAGGAAGCCCACCCGCAGGGGGTCGCCGGGCCGGCGGGCCGGGCGCGCACCGGCGGCGGCCCCGGGGTGGGTGCTCCCGCCGGTGAGCGGGCGGTAGGAGACCTTGTCGCGGCTCACGCCGGCGTCGAGCGTGTACAGGTCGCGCAGCTCGGGGCTGATGACGTGGTGGTGGTCGACGAGGTTGGAGTACTCCAGGCTCTGCCGCACGAACCCGCCGGTGCGGTGCTCGACGACGTGCGTGCTGTCGACGACGTGCACCCCGGGGCTGATGTGCCGCAGCTCGGGCAGGAAGGCGTACGCGCGGGCGGAGTGGTGGATGTGGAGGACCTCGACGTCGTGGCGGTCGAGGACCCCGCGCAGGAAGCCGTCCCAGTCCTCGCCCGTGAGGACGTTGGCCGCGAGGTAGACGTACGGGGTGATCTCCAGGGCCCGGGCCACCGCCTTCTGCGGGGCGCTGCGGTCGACGGTGATGACCACCTCGTAGCCGGCGTCGCGCGCGATCTCGGCGGAGGTGAACGCCCACGACTCGGCGCCGGCGGGGGTGAGCCAGTGCATGGCGATCCACGCCGCGGGCCGGCCGCCCAGGTCCGCGGTGCGCGGCCCGGTGACGGCGCCGACCGGCTCGAGGTGGGGGGCCTTGGGGTGCATGGGCGAACGGGTGGCCGCCGGGATGCTGTTGCGGTTCTGCCGCCACGTGTCGAGCAGCAGCGGAGCCCGGTGGTACAGCGCGCTGTACAGCGCGCCGACCCGCCGGCGCAGCGGGTCGGTCGGCGCGATGAAGGTGTACTCCCCGTCCCGGACCAGGAGGTCGGGGTGGGGCATCTGCAGCATGCGCCACACGGCGGGGACGTCGGCCTCGCCCCGCACCGACAGGCGGCCCACGCCGGTGCCCTCGACGAAGGTCTGGCCGGCGACCGCCGGCTGGACGGCCCAGCCCTCGGGCATCGGCTCGCTGCGGTTGGTCCGCAGCACCAGCTCGAGCGGGTGGCCCGGGTGCGCGAGGTCGAGGGCCCGTACCGCCGCGAGCAGCCACTCGGCGCCCACCGCGCGGACGGCGTCCGCGCCGGCGGCGCTCAGCGTGAGCGCCACCTCCCGGCCGCCCAGGCCCTCGCGCACCTCGGTCACGATGTCTTCCACCTGGGGCGTCACACGTTCCTCCGCATCGTCTCGACGGCGTCGTCAATGGGTCCGTCCACGACGATCCTCCCGTGATCGAGAAGGACGCCACGGTCGCACAACTTGGCGACCATATCGAGGTCGTGGCTGACGATGACCAACGCCTTGCCGGCGGCGCGCAGCTCGCGGATCTTCGCCAGGCACTTGCGCTGGAACGGCTCGTCGCCGACGGCGAGGATCTCGTCGACGAGGAAGACGTCCGGGTCGGTGTGCACCGCGACGGCGAACGCGAGCCGGAGGAACATCCCCGAGGAGTAGAACTTCACCTCGGTGTCGATGAACTCCTCGATCTCGCTGAAGGCGACGATCTCGTCGAACTTCTCGGTGATCTGGGCCTCGCTCATCCCGAGGATGGCGCCGTTGAGGAAGACGTTCTCCCGGCCGGTGAGGTCGGGGTGGAAGCCGGCGCCCACCTCGATGAGGCCGGCGATCTTCCCGCGCACGCGGATGGTGCCCTGATCGGCGCGCATGACGCCGGAGATGAGCTTGAGCAGGGTCGACTTGCCCGAGCCGTTGAGCCCGAGCAGCGCCACCGCCTCACCGTCGGCGACGTCGAAGGAGATGTCGTGCAGGGCGACGAAGTCGTCGCTCAGCCGGGCGCGGCGCCCGCGCAGGTTCCACACCACCCAGTCCTTGGCGGTGCGGGTGTGACGCAGGGTGAAGTGCTTGGCGACGTCGCGCACGACGATCCGCGGTTCGGTGTCCACGCGCTCAGAGCTCCTGGGCGAAGCGGCCGTCGAGGCGGCGGAACACCAGCTCGCCGAGGACGAGGACGAGGGTCGAGGTCACCGCGGCGATCCCCACCCACTGCCACAGGTCGGGCGGCATGACGTACTCCACGCCGGCCGTCGGCGCCCAGAAGCACCAGTGGAAGAGCTCCACGACCGGCGTCAGCGGGTTGAGCTGGTAGATCGTCCAGATCGTCCCCGTGCCCACGACCTCGGTGACGGCGGTCCACGAGTACAGGACGGGAGAGGCCCACGTGGCGACCATGAGGAGGAGGTCGACGAGGTTCTCCGCGTCGCGGAAGAGCACGTTGACCGCACCGAAGAGCAGGCCAAGGCCCAGCGAGAAGACCGTGAGGATCGCGAACCCGAGCACGCCGGCCGCGAGCTGGGCGAGCGAGGGCCGCCAGCCGAAGATGAGGGCGCCGACGACGAGGACGACGAGCTGCGGGAAGAAGTGGACCGCGGCCACCCACAGCGCGGACACGGAGAAGAGCTCCCGCGGCAGGTAGATCTTCTTCACCAGGGCCGAGTTGCCCACGATGGCGCGCGTGGCGTTCCCGAAGGCCTCGCCGAAGAAGTTGACGACGACGATCCCCGCGAAGAGGTAGACCGCGAAGTTGTCGATCGCCTCGTTCATCCGCAGGAACACGCCGACGGCGAAGTAGAAGACGACGAACTGGACGGCCGGCTTGACGTAGGACCACAGCATGCCGAGCACCGACCCGCGGTAGCGCACGCGCAGGTCCTTGCGGACGACGAGGCGCAGGAGGTAGCGCTGCCGGACGACGTCGAGCAGCCCTCCCCCGCGCCCGGGCTCGACGAAGCCGTCGACGGCGCCCGTGCTCACTCCGGCGCCCCCAGACGGGCGCCGGCGCGGAAGAGGGGCGTGAGCGTGTTGTCGTAGGCCGAGAGCGCCGCGCCGATCGCCATGTGCATGTCGAGGTACTGGTAGGTGCCCAGACGCCCGCCGAAGTGGACGTCCTTCTCCCCCTTGGCCAGCTCGCGGTAGGCGAGCACGCGCTCCCGGTCCGTCGCCGTGTTCACCGGGTAGTAGGGCTCGTCGCCCGTCTCGGCGAACCGCGAGTACTCCCGCATGATGACCGTGCGGTCCTTCGGGTAGTCGCGCTCCGGGTGGAAGTGCCGGAACTCGTGGATGCGGGTGTAGGGGACGTCCTCGTCCCCGTAGTTCATCACCGAGGTGCCCTGGAAGTCACCGACGTCGAGGACCTCCTCCTCGAAGTCGAGGGTGCGCCAGCTGAGCTCGCCCTCGGCGTTGTCGAAGTAGCGGTCTACCGGCCCGGTGTAGACGACGGGCACCTGACCGACGACGGCGGCCTTGTTCACCGGCTGCGTGGTGTCGAAGAAGTCCGTGTCGAGACGCACCTCGATGCGCGGGTGGTCCGCCATGCGCTCGAGCCACGCGGTGTACCCGTCGACGGGCAGGCCCTCGTAGGTGTCGTTGAAGTAGCGGTTGTTGTACGTGTAGCGCACGGGCAGTCGCGCGATGATGCTCGCCGGGAGCTCGCGCGGGTCGGTCTGCCACTGCTTGGCCGTGTAGCCCTTGATGAACGCCTCGTACAGCGGGCGCCCGATGAGGGAGATCGCCTTCTCCTCGAGGTTGCTCACCTCCGTGCCGGCGAGCTCGGCCGCCTGCTCGGCGACGAGCGCGCGGGCCGCCTCGGGCCCGTGGGCCGCCCGGAAGAACTGGTTGACCGTGCCGAGGTTGATCGGCATGGGGAAGACCTCCCCGCCGACGTTGGTGTAGACGCGGTGCTGGTAGTCCGTGAAGGCGGTGAACCTCGTGACGTAGTCCCACACCCGCTCGTTGGAGGTGTGGAACAGGTGCGCGCCGTAGCGGTGCACCTCGATCCCGGTGGACGCCTCGGCCTCGGAGTAGGCGTTGCCCCCGATGTGCGAGCGGCGGTCGATCACCAGGACCCGCAGACCCAGCTCGCGGGCGCAGCGCTCGGCGATGGTCAGGCCGTAGAAGCCGGACCCGACGACGACGAGGTCGGAGTTCACGCGCGTCTCTTCTCCTTCAGGCGGACAGTCCCGGCAAGGTTAGCCCGTCGACGCGAGGCCACCGTGCGGACGCGGCCGTCGGGGCGGTTACGCTGCCGGACGTCCCCGACGTGATGAGGAGAGCCGTGCAGCCCGAGGCGCGACCGGTCCGGACCGTCTATCTCGTGGGGGTCGCGGGCAATCCCAATCTCGGCGACGAGCTCATCGCCGACGCGTGGCTGCGCTACCTCGAGCGTGAGCAGCCCGGCGCTGATGTGTGGCTCGACACACCGTTCCCCGGTCCCGCGGCGGCCCTGCTCGCCGAGCGGCACCCCCGCCTCCACGTCACCGACACCGTCTTCCGCCTGCGCGACCGGGCGCTGGAGGAGGGGCACGACGTCGCCGAGTTCATCACCGCAGCGCTCGCGGACCCGGGCATCGCCCCGTGGTGGACGAGCGGGATCGACCGGCTCCGCGGGGCGGACGTCGTCCACCTCCTCGGCGGCGGGTACGCGAACGACATGTGGCCCGAGAACCTCGCCCTCCTCGACGCCCTCGACTGGCTCGCGGCGTACACCCCCGCCCGGGTGGGCGCCACGGGGCTGGGTCTGCTCCCGATGTCGCCCTCGACGGCCCAGCGCGTCGCCGACGCCTCCCGCCGCTTCGCCGTCCTCGACGTCCGCGACGCCGGCACCGCGCGCGCCCTCACCACGGCACCCCGGCCCCCCGCGGCGCTGCGCCTCACCGGCGACGACGTCTTCCTCGAACCCCCGCTCCTCGACCCCGTCGGCGCGGCGGGCTTCGACGTCGGGGTGGTGGTCCAGCACGACCTGCGGACGATGGACTGGCCGGAACTCGTCACCTTCGTCGAGCGCCAGGTCGAGGCGTGGGGCGTGGCCCCGGACCGCATCGCCGTCCTCGAGTGCATCCCGCGCATCGACACGTTCATCCACGCCGACCTCGCGGCGCGCTGGCCGCAGGTCCAGCTCTTCTCCTTCCACCAGCTGTGGCGCGACGGCTTCCCCGCCGCGCCGCACCAGCGCTGGATCTCCACCCGCTTCCACCCGCACCTCCTCGCGGCCAGCGCAGGGGCCCGGGGCCTGGCGATCTCGGTCCTGCCGAAGTACTACGACGCCAAGCACGGGCTGGTCATCGCCGCGGGGTCGGGGTGGCCGCTGGTGCGGGACATCTCCGTCCCCGTGACCGCCGAGCTCCCCGTGGGGACCCTGCGCGAGCGCGCGCCGGGCCTGCGGGAGCGCAAGCGGGAGACGGCGCGGCTGCTCTACGGGTGAGCCCGGCTGAGCAGGCCCCGGCGGTGCGCGATGGCGGCCGCCTCGGTCCGGCCCTCGGCGCCGAGCTTGGCGAGGATGTTGGACACGTGCACGCTCACCGTCTTCGTGCTGATGAACAGCTGCCGGCCGATCTGCCCGTTGCTGCGTCCCTCGGCCACCAGCGCGAGGACCTCGCGCTCGCGGGGCGTCAGCGCGGTAGCCGGCTCGCGGGTGGCCGGCCGGCCGGCGCCCAAGGGGACGGCGCCCAGCTCGGCGAGGAGGGGGCGGGCGCCCAGCCGTTCCGCGGTCTCCCGGGCGTGCGCGGCGTGCGCGGCCGCGTCGTCGGGGCGCCCGGCGGCGCGGAGCACCCGCGCCAACCGTGCCCGGGACCGGGCCCCCTCGAAGGCGTGACCGAGCGCGTCGAAGGCGGCGACCGCCTCCTCCCAGGCGCCGACCAGGGCCGACGGCGCCGGTGGGTCGAGGGCCACGGTCCACTGCAGCCGCAGCAGCTCCGCGCGCGTACGCACCACCCAGGCACGTCCCTCCGCCCCGAGCGGGTTCCCCGAGCGGCGGGCCTCCTCGTCGGTGCGTTCGGCCGCGGCGGCCAGGTCCGCACCGAGGCGTAGGAGGTCGGCGGACGTCCCTCCGGCACGGACCGCCTGCGCGGAGAGCTGGCCGAGGAGCAGCGCGCTGAAGCGCGCGCGCGCGGAGAACACCCCATCCTCGGCCTGCCAGAGCTCGGAGAGCGTGCGGACCGCCTCGTCTTGGAGGCGCACGGCGCCGTCGACGTCCCCGCGGTCGCCGAGCAGGTCGATGGCGGCCCCGGCGCTCTGCACGCAGACGACCCCGTCCTGGTGCCACCACGGCCGCGTCCGCGCGAGCAGCCGGTCCCCCTCCTCCGTGTCCCCGCGACCGGCCGCGCGGGCCAGGGCCACGGAGGCGAACATCGCCTCGATGAGGGGCGGGGGTGCGAGGGGCGCGACGTCGGTCTCGCGGGCGACGGCGTCCCAGTCGCCGGTCATGTACGCGGTGAGGCAGGCGAACAACCGCGCGTCGAGGCCGTAGGGCGACCAGTGCCGGCCGGTGGCGGCGGCGGTCGCGGCCGCCTCGAGGTAGTACTCACGGGCGCGCGGCAACGCCCCGACGACGAAGTGGATGGACCCGATGTGGTGGAGCGCGCGGGTGAGCGCGACGGTGTCGCCGTCGGCCCGCGCCTGCGCTGCCACGTCGCCGAGCGCCACGAGGGAGGCGTCGGGGTCGTCCCACCGCAGCTGGAGCCGCCCGAGGATCATCGCGGCGTCCGCCACCACCCGCGGCAGGCCCACCGCGACGGCCAGCGACCGCGCCTCCCGCGCGAAGCGCGCGGCGTCGTCGTGCCTGCCCCGGTCGAAGCTCGCGTGGGCGTGCGCGTTGAGGACCCGGGCGCGCAACGGCGTGGGCTCGTCGGGGACCAGGCGCAGGGCCTCGGCGGCAGCGCCGTAGCCGTCGACGGGGATGTCCACCTCCCGCGCGGCGGCGGCGAGGGCGAGGAGGAGCTCCACCCAGGCGGTGAGCAGCTCTGCCGGGGGCGGCGGGTCGGCCGGGGGCGGCGGGTCGGCCGCGAGCTGGTCGGTGACGAGGTCGATGGCGCGGTGCGGGCGGCCCGCCGCGACGAGGGCGTCGGCGGCCTTGGCGGTGAGGCCGGCGACGTCCCCCGCGGGGGCGCCGGGTCGGCCAAGGAGCTCGAGGGCCATGAGGTAGTGGGTCGCCGCCTCGTCGGGTCCCCCGACCGAGCTCGCCTCGTCGCCGGCCTCGATGCTCGCGGCGACGGCGGTGCCGAGGTCCTGCGCGGCGACCGCGTGCCGCGCGAGCTCCGCGGCCGTCCCGGGGACCGCGCGGCGGCGCAGGGCGCTCGCGTAGGCGGCGTGCAGCCTCCGGCGCTCGCCCGGCAGCAGGTCGTCGTAGGCCGCCGTGGTGAGCAGGGCGTGCCGGAACGCGTAGGCCGTCCCCTCGACGGGGACGAGGACGTTGCTGTCGACCGCGGCCCGCAGCGCGCGCTCGAGGGTGGCGTCGTCGACGCCCACCACCGCGGCGAGCAGCTCGTGGGTGACCCGGCGGCCGGCGCACGCGGCGGCCCGGACGACGGCGCGGGCGTCGGGGTCGAGCCGGTCCAGCCGGACGAGGAGCAGGTCCACGACGTTGGCCGGCAGCGCCCGGTCCCCGGGCGCGCGGGAGAGGGCAAGCTCCTCGGCGAAGAACGGGTTGCCATCGGCCCGGACGACGATCTCGCGCGCCACCCGGTCCGGCTGGGGGCGCGCCGCCTGGACCACCTCGCCCAGCGCGGCGTCGCTGAGCGGCCCGAGCGCCATGCGCGTGACGCCGGGGATGCGCGACCACTCGGCGACCCGGGGCCGCAGGGGGTGGCGGCGGTGGAGGTCGTCCGAGCGGTAGGTGAGCACGACGGTGACGTCGCGGGTGAAGGCCCGGGTGAAGAGGAAGCCGAGGAGGTCGCGGGTCGACGCGTCCGCCCAGTGCAGGTCCTCCACGACGGCGAGCAGGCCGTTCGGGTCGGCCAGCTCCTCCAGCGCGGCGTGGACCGCCTCGAAGACGTCCCCCCGCTCGACGCCGGCCGGCGCGGGCGCGTCGTCCGGGGCGGCGAGCCCGCGCCGCCCCGGCTGCAGCCGGGCGAGGGCGGGGTGGTCCGCGGTGAGCGCCCCGAGCCGGGCGGGCGCCCCGGCGTCCAGCCGCCCGAAGATCTCGGTGAACGGCAGGAAGGGCAGGACGCCGTCGCCGAACTCGGTGCAGTGGCCCACGGCGACGAGCCGACCGGCCTCCTCGGCCCGGGCGACGAGCTCGGTGACGAGGCGCGTCTTGCCCATGCCGGCGTCGCCCGCCACGACGACGGCGCGGGCCGGCGGGTCCCCGGTGAGGCCGACGAGCTCGGCCAGACGCGCCAGCTCGTCGTCGCGGCCCACGATCGGGCCCAGGCTGCCTGAGGTCACCGCCCCATGATCGCGCGGCGCGGCCTGGAGCGGGAGGCCCCCGGACAGCACAGTCAGGAGTGGCGGGGCGCGCCGCGGCGAGCGGCCCGGCGGCGCCACCACAGCGGCCGCGTGAAGTCGGCGTGCAGGTGCTCGTGCCGGTAGCGGAGCTCGGTCTGGAAGTGGGGGTCGATGGCGTGCATGGCATCTCCTCGGTGGGATCGACGAGTCCACCGTCCCGCTCTGAGGTAGCCCGGCACATCGGGGATCCGCCCTAGGAGGCGGCCCGCCTACCTCAGACCCGCGATGCCGGCGCGGCGCGGTGCCCCCCACCCGCGCGCCTGGGCCGGTCAGTCGCAGGCGGTGATCTCCAGCAACCGCGCCGGGCCGACGCTGGCCACCGGCTCCGCGACGCCCGCGTCCACGAGCCCTTCCAGGCCCGGGTAGGCGAGGTGCCCGCCGTTGGGGTCCCCGCCCCACATGGGGCGGCCCATGTCGAGGACGTAGCCCACGTTGAGGTCCTCCACGGCCTCGCACACCCGGGGGTCGGTGTTCGCCTCGTTGAGGCGGACGGCGATGGTCCCGGTCTCCTCGGTCCAGATGATGGAGATGTGCGGGAACAGCGCCTGCCGGTCCCCCACCGCCCAGGACATCGCGCTGCCGTCCCACGGGTTGCCCGCCACGACGACGCCCTCGGGGACGATCTCGTCGAGCTCGGAGAGGAGCTCCATCTCGTTGGCGCTGAGGAGGCCGATGGAGCCGGTGGAGGTGGGGTCCACGTGGTAGCCCCGGGCCAGCTCGTCGAACGACTGCTGCCCGGCGGGGAGGAACCCCTGGCCCACGGCGAGGGCGGCGACGACCACGAGGACGGCGGCGGCGGGCAGGTCGCGGCGCCCCGCGGACGGGCGCCCGTGCCGGACGGCGACGTCCGCGGACCGCCGCCGCGCGACCCAGCCCGGTACCGCGCTGAGCCACCGGACGAGCTGGGCGACGCCCAGCGCCGCGAGCGGCACGCCGGTGACGGGCAGGAGCGCGGCGAGGCGGATGTCGTCGCCGTACCAGTAACCCGTGAGCTGGGAGCGCAGCGGCCCCTCGACACTGGTGGAGACGACGTAGAGCGCAATGACGACGGCGTGCGCGGCGACCAGCCAGTAGTGACGCGGCATGCGCACGGCGGCGACGACGCCGACGGCGACGAGCAGGGCCAGCACCCACTGCGGCTTGGCGAGCTCGCTGCCCGCCGAGAGGATGATCGCCTTCCACGTCGCCCCGAGGACGCTGTCGTCCACCGGCCAGTACACGGGGCTCGTGCGCAGGCCCTGCACCGTCTGGATCCGTCCGCTGGCGACGTAGGCGAGGACGGCGAGGGAGGCGGTGAGCGCCCACACGAGCCCCACCCAGGCGCGGGCCTGGCCGGCCGGCACCGAGGTGCGGGCCAGCCAGGTCCGCGACCGCTGCCAGAGGGCGACCGCGACGGCCGGCAGGAGGATGAACGCCGCGGCGAACAGGGCGTTGGTCTGGGCGAGTGTGAGGGCGACGGCACCGACGACGAGGAGGGCGACGTCCGCGATCCAGGCCCGGGAGGGCCGGCGCACGAGCGCGCGCAGGACGAGGGCGAGGAACGCCGGGAGCACGGCGTACGCGAGGAGGTTGGGGTAGAGCACCCCGTAGAAGCTGAGCAGCTCGGGGAACTGGGTGAAGGCGGTCGCCAGCGCCGCGGCGGAGCCCAGGAGCAGGGCGTGGGGACCGAACATCACCCGCGCCATCGCCAGCACGCTGAGCGGCCACACCACGGCCGCGACGAGGAGGGTGAGCGTCGTCGTCGCCTCCGGCACGCCGACGCCGGTCACCTGCTCGATGAGCGCCACCAGCCCGTGCCACAGCGCGGGGTAGAACGAGGTCACCTTGTCCGGGGTGGACAGCGTCATGTGCAGGGACGACGCGTCGGCCCGGTCGAGGATGAGCTGGACGGCGTTGAGGTGGTAGTTCGCGTCGAAGGTCTGCGAGATCACCCCCGGGCCGTCCAGGGCCGCGACGATGCGCCCGGCCTGCACCGCGGCGGCGACGAGGAGGCCACCGACGGCGGCGAGGCCCGCCCGGCGGCGCTGCTCGGGCGTGCCCTCGGTCCGGCGCGGGACGCCGAGGGTGAGGAGACGGACGATGAGCGCGAGGACGACGCCGGCGGCCGTCCCGAGCGCGACGGTGCCCACCCCCCAGGCGAGGCCGAGGGCCGGCGCGGCGACCGCCGTCGTCCCGATGATGCCGCCGCTGAGCAGGGGGGCCGTGCCCCACCACAGCAGGCCTCTCAGCCGCAGGACGCGGCCGACGGCGAGCCCGGGCACGAGCAGGAGGAGGAGTCCCACGAGCCCGGGCACGAGAATCGTCAGCCAGGGCTGCACGCGAGAGGTCCTTCCGGTTCGGGGCACCCTCGGGCGGGCACCGACCCGCCGCGAGGCGAGCCAATTCTACCCAGCGGCCACGCCGGCCCGGGTCAGGCCACCATCCGGCGGTAGGCCAGGCGGCGCAGGCGTTCGGGGACCAGGCGGTACCCGCCGCGCACGACGACGTTGCGCGCGGCCTGGGCGGGGGTGGTGAAGCCCGAGCGGCGCAGCTCGCGCTGCAGGGCGAGCTCGGAGCGCAGCAGGCGCAGCCCGCCGCGGCGGGCGTACGCGCCGGCCCCCACCCGGTACAGGACGAGCGCGTCGGGCAGGTTCGCCACCCGCGCCCCGCCGGCGATCATCCGCGCGAAGAGGAGGTAGTCCTCCATGAGCGGCAGGTGCTGGTACCCGCCGGCCGCCGCGACCGCGGACCGCCGGTAGACGACGGAGGGGTGGTTGAACGGGTCCCGGAACCGAGCCGTGCGGGCGATCTCGTCGGGGTCCGTCGGCAGGGCGCGGACCACCCCGGGGCGGGACTCGTCGTCGGCGAACTCGGCGATCGCGGAGCCGAGGAGGTCGAGGCCCGCGGCGACGAGGGGCACCTGGCGGGCGAAGCGGGCGGGAAGGCTGACGTCGTCGGCGTCGACGCGGGCGACGACCTCGTACCGGCAGGCCGCCAGGCCCGCCTCGAGGGCGCGGGCCAGGCCGACGTTGCGCGGCAGGCGGACCAGCCGCACGGGCACGCCGCCGGTGGGCTCCCCCGTCTCGATCTCGGCGACGACGGCCGCGAGCGCCGGCGGGACGGGGCCGTCCTGGACGACGACGAGCTCGTCGGGGCGCAGGTCCTGCTCGGCGGTGGCGGAGACGACGGCCCGGCGGAAGAACCGCGGGTCGTCGCCGGCGTAGACGGGCAGGAGGACGCTGAAGGGGGCGTCGGGCGACCCGGGGCCGTCAGCCACGCGCGGCCCCGTCCTCCACGAGCTCGACCGCGGCGCTCACCGGCAGGTCGGCGAGCACCCGCGTCGTGGGCGCCGGGCGCGCCGCCAGGGCGTCGCGCAGGCCGCGCCACCCGGCGCGAACGAGCACGCCCCGCTCGCCCGAGCGCCCGATGGTCCGGACCCAGCGGCGCACGCTCGAGCCGCCGTAGAGCACCGTCCCGGCGAGCCCGAACGCGCGCGAGTGGGCGAACATCCACACCTTGTTGCGGATCTCGAAGTAGAAGCGCTCCCCCGGGTCCACGTCGCTCGCCCCGAAGGTCTTCGTCCGGTGCTCGACGACGCTCGCCGGCACGTACAGGCCCACGCGGTGGCGCAGGAGGCGGGCGGAGTACTCGAAGTCGTCGTTCCAGATGAAGTACGCCGCCATCGGCAGGCCCTCGCGGCGCACCGCGCCGGCGTCGACGAGCAGCGAGACGAACGAGGCGGTGCGCACGGGCACCGCCCCGGCCCGCTCGGCGCGGCGCCGCAGCTCCGGGGCGACGAACGGCCGCTCCCGCGGGGTGTTCATCGGGTGCTCCCGGCCGTCGTGCCACACCGCGCGCGAGGCGAGCAGGGCGGGCCGCCCCGGGTACTCCTCGCGCGCGCGGAGCAGCTGGGCGAGCGCCGTCGGGGTGGGGATCGTGTCGTCGTCCATGAGCCAGACGAGGTCCGCCGCGAAGCCCTCGAGGGCGTGCGCGATGCCGGCCGCGAAGCCCCCGGCCCCGCCGGTGTTGCGCTCGAGGCGCACCACCTCGGGGCCGAGGTCGTGCCGGCGGGCGACGCCCGAGGACCCGTCCGTCGAGGCGTTGTCGACGACGACGACCGCGTCGGCCGCCCGGGTCTGGGCGGCCAGGGCGTCGAGGGTCTGCTGGAGCAGCTCGCGCCGGTTGTACGCGACGACGACGGCGACGACGCGGTCGGTCATGCCGTGCCGCCGCCGATGACGACGCGCGGGGTCCCCGCCCAGGCCGCCGCGTCCGTGACGTTGCGCCCGTCGACGAGGAGGCGGACCCCCGGCAGGTCCGCCGGGGTGAGGGTGCGGTAGTCGTCGTGGTCGGCCTGGACGACGGCGAGGTCGGCCGGCTCCCCCACGTGGTAGGGCTCCCACCCGGAGCCGGCGATCTCCTCGTCGGTGTACATCGGGTCGTGGACGAGCACCTGCGCCCCCCGCGCGCGCAGCGCGTCGACGGTGGCGAAGACCCCGGAGAACGCCGTCTCCTTCACCCGGCCGCGGTAGGCGGCGCCGAGGACGACGGCGCGCAGCCCGGTGAGGTCGCCGAGCAGCTCCGCGGCGCGCCCGACGGCGTACTCGGGCATGGCGGCGTTGTTCTCGCGCGCGGCCCGGACGATGGTGGCGTCGGGGTCGGTGGACAGGTACAGGCGCGGGTAGACCGGGATGCAGTGCCCGCCGACGGCGATGCCCGGGCGGTGGATGTGGGAGTACGGCTGGGAGTTGCACGCCTCGATGACGGCGTAGACGTCGACGCCCACCTGGTCGGCGAACTTGGCGTACTGGTTCGCCAGGCCGATGTTGACGTCGCGGTAGGTCGTCTCGGCGAGCTTGGCCATCTCGGCCGCCTCCGCCGAGCCCATGTCCCACACGCCGTTGGGCCGGGCGAGGTCGGGGCGCTCGTCGAACGTGAGCACGGCCTCGTAGAACTCGACGGCGCGGCGCGCACCCTCGGGGCTGAGCCCACCGACGAGCTTGGGGTAGCGGCGCAGGTCCGCGAAGACGCGCCCGGTGAGGACCCGCTCCGGGGAGAAGACGAGGTGGAAGTCGCTGCCCTCGCGCAGCCCGGAGAGCTCCTCGAGGAGCGGCTTCCACCGGCCGCGCGTGGTGCCCACGGGCAGCGTGGTCTCGTAGGAGACGAGGGTGCCGGGGGTGAGGTGCTCGGCGAGGGAGCGGGTCGCCGCGTCCATCCAGGCGAAGTCGGGCTGCCACGTCTCGTCGTTGACGAAGAGCGGCACGACGATGACGACGGCGTCCGCGCCGGGGATGGCGTCGGCGTAGTCGGTCGTGGCCCGCAGGCGGCCCGCCGGGACCAGCTCGGAGAGCTTGTCCTGCAGGTGCGCCTCCCCGGGGAACGGCTCACGGGCCGCGTTCACCTGCGCGACGACGGACTCCTGGACGTCGACGCCCACCACGTCATGGCCGGCGTCGGCGAACTGGACGGCCAGGGGCAGACCGATCTTCCCCATGGCAATGACGGCGATGCGCATCGTTCTCCTTCGCGGCAGGCGCGCCGGACAGCCCGGCGGCGGCACCCCACGATATCGACCCCGCGGCGCCGACCGCGTAGGGCGTTCGGCCCGAGGAGGCCCGCGCGGCGCGCCCCTCCCCCGAAAGCCCTGGCTCCCGCGACCGTCGGCGTGCGATCATCCCGGCGTGCTGCTCGGGCCTCGCGACGCGCTGCCCCACCGGCCGCGCAGGATCGCCGTCGCGGGCGTCTCGGGGTCGGGCAAGACGACGCTGGCCAGACGGATCGCCGTCGTCACCGGCGCGCCCCACATCGAGCTCGACGCCCTCTACCACGGGCCGGGATGGGTGCCGCGCCCCTCGTTCCTCGACGACGTCGAGCGCTTCACCCGCGAGCCCGCGTGGGTGACGGAGCGGCAGTACGCCGCTGCCCGCGCCGTTCTGCTGGCCCGCGCCGACCTCCTCGTCTGGCTCGACCTGCCTACCGCGCAGACCATGGCGCAGGTGGTCGGGCGGACGGTGCGCCGGCGCTGGCGCGACGAGGTGCTGTGGAACGGCAACCGGGAGGGCCCCCTCACCGACGTGTTCCGGGACCCCGACCACGTCGTCCGCTGGGCGTGGGCGACCCGCGCGAGGTACCGGGACCTGCCCGCCGAGGTGGCCGCCGAGCGCGCCGCCGCGCACCTGCCCGAGCTCCCGGTGGTCCGGCTCCGCAGCCACACCGAGGGCGCGCGCTGGCTCGCCGGCGCGTTGGCCGAGGCGGTGCGCGCGGGCACCGACCCGCCCGCCCGCTGAGGACGAGCCGTGGATCCCTGTACCCGCCGCCCCGCCGCGGTGTATACAGGGGCGATCCGCTGGCAATGACGCTCGGAGGACCCGATGACACAGCTCCGCTCGACGGCACCACGTCCCTGGGGTCCGCCCCCGCGCCGGCGCCGGGCGGTGCGCGCCCGGCTGGTCGCGGCCCTCGCCGTCGTCGGCGTCCTCGTGGCGTCCGCGGTGTCGGCCCAGACCCCACCCGGTGCCACCTACACCAACCCCGTCACGGCGGAGTTCGCCGACACCTACGCCGACCCCGCGGTGATCCGCGGCAAGGACGGCTGGTGGTACCTCTACGCCACGAGCGACCCCCTGACGGAGGCGCCGAGCGAGTTCGGGCTCATGCACGTGGCGCGCTCGCGCGACTTCGCCGACTGGGAGTACCTGGGGACGATCCTCGACGAGACGAGCCGGCCCGCGTGGGCGGCCGAGGAGTCGTTCTACTGGGCGCCGGACATCCGCTACGTCGACGGCCAGTACGTCCTCTACTTCACCGTCACCGACACCACGCAGTACCCGGGCGCGGACTCGGCCATCGGCGCGGCGACCGCCCCCACCCCGACCGGCCCCTGGACCCCCACCGACGCGCCGGTGGTCGCGCCCCGGCCCTCCGGGGACGGGTTCCTCTGGACGTTCGACCCCGCGCTCACCGTCGCCGAGGACGGCAGCCGCTACCTGTACTTCGGCAGCTACGTCGGCGGGGTCTGGGTCACCGAGCTCGACGAGAGCGGGCTGGCGGCCGTGGGCGAGGCCACCCAGGTGACCAGCCCCGAGCGCTACGAGGGCACCTTCGTCGTCCAGCGGGACGGCTACTACTACCTCATGGGCTCCTCGGCGAACTGCTGCGCGGGCCCGGCGACGGGCTACAGCGTCTACGCGGGCCGCTCGGCCAGCCCGACCGGGCCGTTCGTCGACCACGAGGGCGTCTCCCTCCTCGACCCCCGGGTGGGCGGCACGCAGGTGCTCGTCCAGAACGGCAACCGCTGGATCGGCGCCGGGCACCACACGGTCGTCACCGACCTCGCCGGCCAGGACTGGATCGTCTACCACGCCATCGACCGCTCCGACCCGTGGCTCGACGCCCCGGGCGGGGTCAACGAGCGGCCCACGCTCGTCGACCGGCTCGACTGGATCGACGGCTGGCCCACCACCCGGGCCGGCGCCGGGCCGTCGGACGGGCCGCAGGTGGGACCGGTGCTCGCCACCGGCCTCGGCATCGACGCGGACGACCCGGCGGCGGGGACCGCGTTGGCGGCCACGGCCGGGACGTGGACACGGGGCACCGACCTCACCGGCGACGCCGGCGCGATCGCCGTGCTCGACCCCGGTACCCAGCCCACCGCCGTCGCCCGGTCCGCGCAGGACGCGCCCGCCGACGTCCGGGTCGAGGCGGACGTCCGCCTGCCCGACGGGGGCGCGCTCGCGCTCCGGCTCGGCGCCGGGGACGGCACCGCGGTCACCGTCGTGGTCGACGAGCGGGCCGGGGAGCTGCACGCGGAGGCCACGGGCTCCACGCAGAGCGTCGGGGAGACGACCGCGCTGCCGGGCCTGTACGACCCGACGACCTGGACGGCCCTGTCCGTCGAGGTCCGCGACGGCGCCCTGCACGCCGTCCTGTCGGAGTCCCGGCTGGGCGACGTCCTCGCCGAGGTGCGCCTCGACCTCCCCGCGGAGGCGCAGGGGTCCGCGCCGGTGTCGCTCGTCGCCGCCGAGGGGCCGGCGCACGTCGACAACCTCTCGGTCGTCGACGCGTACACCCCGGTGACCCGTGCCGTCCCCGACCCCGTGGCGGGCGACGTGCTGCTCGGCGAGGAGTTCACCGGGGAGCTCGGTGCGGGCTGGACCTGGGTGCGGCCCGACGACGCCATCACCGTCGCCGACGGCGGCCTCTCCTGGCCGCTCGGGGCGGTCGACATCGTCGGGACCGGCAACACCGGTCCCCTCCTCCTGCGCGACGCACCCGAGGGCGAGTGGATCCTCGAGACCAAGCTCGACCTCGACCTCGGGGTCGACACCGTGCGCAACTACCAGCAGGCGGGCCTCATCGTCCACGCGGACGACGACAACTTCCTCCGCATCGGCAGCGTGGCCATCTGGGGCACGCGGCAGGTGGAGTTCGGCAAGGAGGTGCGCACCGGCGACCGGCTGGACTGGGGCGCCCACCTCGGCGGGCCGACGGCGCCCACGATGTGGCTGCGCCTGCACCACACCACCGACGCGGAGACCGGCGAGCTGCGCTACCGCTCGGCGACCTCCCGCGACGGCACGACCTGGCGGTGGGGCGCGACGTGGACGTTGCCGGCCGGCAGCGAGCCGTCGATCGGGCTCTACGCCGGCGGCGGCGCGACGCCCGCCGTGAACGCGCTGTTCGACTACGTGCGCGTCCACGAGGTCGTCGCACCGGCGGAGCCGACGGTCGTCGCCACGCCCGAGGTCGTCGACCCGGGCGAGGAGGTGACCACCGTGGCGAGCGGCTTCCCCGCGGGCGCGGCGGTGACGCTCACCTACGCGGACGCCGGCGGGGAGCTCGCCGTCGTCGACGCCACGGCGGACGCGCAGGGCTCCGTCACGGACAGCTTCACCGTGCCGTTCGCCCACGCCGGTGGCACCCTCACCGTCACGGCGAGCGACGGCGGGGCGAGTGCGCAGGACACGGCGACGGTGCGGGCGTACACGCCGGCGCTGGCCGTCTCCCCCGCCACGGTCACGGTCGGGCAGGACGTCGCGGCCCACCTCACCGGTTTCGTGCCGGGCAGCACGGTGGAGCTCACGCACACCGCCGCCGACGGCACCGTCCTCGCCAGCCGGGCCGTCACCGTCGACGACGCCGGGGCGCACCACGCCACGTTCACCGTCCCGGCGGGCACGGCCCCCGGCACGCTCACCGTCACCGCGACCGACGCGGCGGACCGCACCGCCTCGGCCACCGTCACCGTCCTCGCGCCGCCGCCGGGTGGGCCGGGCGGGCCCGGTGACCCCGGCGGGCCCGGTGACCCGGGCGGACCGGGTGACCCGGGCGGACCGGGTGACCCCGGCGGGGAGCTGCCGCGCACCGGCGCCGGGCTCGGCCTCGCCGCACTGGCGGCGCTGTGCCTGGCCGCCGGCGTGCTCGCGCGGTGGCGCCGCGGACCGGCCCGGGGGTAGTCGGGGGTCGCCCCGCGCGAAGGAGCGGGCGGGCGCGCCTCAGCGCACGAGCGCGGAGGCCACCATGAGGCGCAGCGGGCCCTCGACGGCGAGCAGGCGGCAGGGGTCCGCGGTGAGCACCGTGCGCGGCGTGCCGTGGCG
Source organism: Georgenia faecalis (assembly GCF_003710105.1). Taxonomy (GTDB): domain Bacteria; phylum Actinomycetota; class Actinomycetes; order Actinomycetales; family Actinomycetaceae; genus Georgenia_A; species Georgenia_A faecalis. The sequence continues at coordinate 749,212 of NZ_CP033325.1, read as the reverse complement.
ACGACGGGCGTGGGCGGCTGCGATCATCTCCTCCGCGGTGAACCGTCGCTGACGGATCGCGCGCAGGAGGTCCCGGTCGGCGAGGGAGAGCACCTGCTCGTACCCGGGCGCGGCCTCGCCGAGGGCGCGCGCCACGCCGGCGAGGGCGGCGCGCTCCGCCTCCGTCCAGAACGCGGGGTCGGGGCGGTTGTAGACCGCCCCGAACAGGTGGATCCGGGTGATCTTCGTGCACACGGCGCGTCGCCACTGCTCGGGGTAGTCGGCGAACCAGCCCTCGCCGAGGAGATGGCGCACGAACGCGAGCTCGACGGTGATCGGCCGGGGGCTGAAGGTCACGCGGTCGGTCGCGTCCTCCCCGACGACGTAGCCGGGACCCGTCCGGTCGTAGGCCACGGCGGTCTCGAACCACAGGCGGGTCACGTACGGCACGTCGTCGCCGACGACGAGCCCGGGGACGAGCTCGGCGTCCAGCCGTCGGCGCGCCGCCGTCGACACCAGCCCGAGCGGAGCGCTGCGGTAGCTGAGCCGGTCACGCACCGGGTCGAGGAGCCCGCGGCACCAGGGGCGTGCGGGGGGTGTGCGGACCGGGTTCCCTGGACGCCCGAGGGCGAGGCGCGTGATGACCGTCTCGGCGCCCGTGCGCCGGGCGGTCGTCAGCCAGCTCGCCACGGCGCCGGGCTCGAGCCAGTCGTCCGAGCCCATGATCGAGACGTACCTGCCCTCGGCGGCACGCATGCCGGCGTTGAAGGGGCCGGCCGGGCTGGGGATCCCGTCGTCGTGCTCGAGGAAGCGAACCCGGGAGCGGTGGGCTGGGTCGAGCCGGGCGCGGATGTCCGCGGCCGGCAGGCCGTGGCAGACCACCGTGAGGAGCACGTCTTCACCGTTGCCGTCGAGGACCGAGGCGACGGCGCGGCCGATGGGCCGCTCGGCGTTGTGGACCGCGATGACGACGTCGACGGGCGCCGTCATCGACGGCTCTCGCGGACGGCGCGGGCGGTCTCGTAGGCCGCCTCGTACCCGGCCGCGACCGTGGGGACGGAGAATCGGTCCCCTACCGTGGCCGCGATCTCGGGGGCGCTGAGGTCCCGGGTGCTCGCGTCGACGCGCTCGATGGCGTCCGCGTACGCCGCCGCGTCCTGGGTGGCGACGAGCTCGCCGACCCGCGGGTCGATGTACTCCCCCTGGCCACCGGTGGCTCCGACGACGAGCGGGCGCCCGGCGACGATGGCCTCTGCGGCGGAGACGAAGAAGTTGTCGGCGCGGGTGGGGCCGAAGAACAGGTCGGCCCGGGCCAGCTCCTCGCGCACGCCCTCGGTGTCGAGGACGCCGGTGACGCGGACGGCGTCGGCCAGGCCCAGGTCGGCCGCCCGCTGCAGCACGGCGGCGCGCAGGTCCCCGTCACCGACGAACGTCAGCTCCGCATCCACGGCGCGTCGGGCGAGCTCGGCGACCGTGTCGACGGCGAGGAGCGGGTCCTTGCGCTCGATGAGTGCGCCGACGGAGACCATCCGGAGCCGCGGACCGCGCTCCGGGCGGGGCGCGGGGTCCACCGGCGGCACGATGCACGGGACGACCTGGGTCACCCGTTCACCGCGGACCTCGTGGATGGGCCGGGCGAGGTACTCGCAGACGGCCGTGACCACGTCGGGCGCGGCGAGGACGCCCTTGAGGACCGGCAGGACGCCCTGCCAGGACCTCGGAAGGGTGTGCGGGGACGTGAGGCCGGACCAGTGCTCGGTGTGCACCCAGGGGGCCCGGGGACGGTGCAGGACCAGGGGCAGGAGCGAGGAGAAGGCCATCGAGTGGACCAGGTCCGCCCCGCTCAGGAGGGGGGCGAGGTCACCCGCCGCGCGAGCGATCTGGACGGGGTTCTGGGTCGACATGGGCACGCGTCGCACGCGGAACCCGGCATGCCGGACGGTGCGCGTGCCGTCGTCCTCGTGCGGGGGGACCAGGTGGACGACATCGACCTCGTGGCCGAGCGTGGCGATGGCCTGGAGGTCCTTGACGACGAACGCCCCGGAGCCCGGGGCCCGGGAGCTGGGGAACCACGTGGTGACGGCGACGATCCTCATCGGGACGATCCTCCTTCGACGAGCGCCTCGACGGCGCGGAGCCACCCCTGGACCTGGGTGTCGGACGACAGGCGGCGCGCCGCGGCGTGGCTCCCGGCCTTCCACCGGGCGACCTCCTCCGGCGTGAGCGCGTCGAGGACGGCGACGAGGTCGCCGGTGGTGAACCCACCGGTGACCGCGCCCAGGGCGTGCTCGCGGACGAGGTGCGCCATCTCCGGGGACGGGCCGACGATGATGCCGAGGCGGCCCTGCACGAAGTCGAAGAACTTGTTGGGCAGCGCCCACCGGTAGTTGAAGTTGAGCGGCGGCAGGACGAAGACGCCGACGTCGTAGCGAGCGATCGTCTCGACGAGGTCGTCGTGCGGCACCGGGTCGTGGAGGGTGACGCGGTCGCTGCCCGCCGTCCGGGCGCGCAGCTCGGCGAGGTACGGGGGGTCGTTCGGCATGAGGTACAGGTCGAGGGTCACGTCCGCGCTCGTCGCCTCCACCGCGTCCACCATGACCTCGAGCGACCGGTTGGGTCGCGCGAGACCGCTGTGCACCAGCCGGATCGGCCGGCCGACGGGCGTGGGGGCCGCATCCCGGTACGCGCACGCGTTGGCGACGACCCCCGCCTCGATGCCGAACTCGCGACGGTACTCGTCGGCGAGGCCCTGACCCACGGTGGTCACCGACGCCGCCAGGGGGACGAAACGGCCGACGAGCCATCGCACGTACGGCGCGACGAAGGTCCGCCAGCGCCAGGACTCCTCGTTCTGCCGGGGGGCGTACTCGTGCAGGTCGGCGTGCACGCCCCGGCGCGGGTGCAGGGACAGGGCCAGCGGGACCGTGTCGACGTCATCGGCGAGCACCACGTCGAAGTAGGAGCGCGGCAGCCGGTCCCACAGGTAGGCGACGACGGGGCTGGTGCGGTACGCCGCGGCATACCGACGCTCGAGGAGCAGGCGACGGTCCTTGTGCCAGTAGATGAGGTCGTCCGGGATGCGCACGTGGTCCGCCACGCCGTCGGGCGCCGGGCCGTAGCCGCACGTCGTCACCTCGTACCGCGGGGCGAGCAGGCGCACCTGGCGGAGCACCCGGGCGTCCTGGGAGATGTCCGAGAACGACACGACGAGGACGCGGGGACGAGACATCACCCATCGATCATGCCATCGCCGCGCGTCGAGCCCCGCGCACCGGCCGTAGGGTCGGTGCGTGACCGGCGAACCTCGTGTCCTCCACCTCAACGACTGCGCGTTCGTCGCCGCGAACCTCGTCCGCGCCGCGGCCCGCCAAGGATTGCGGTGGGACCACCTGCCGCCCGAGCGCGTCCGTCCGCAGGTGAGCCCCGGCGGCGGCCTCGGCCGGCTGCGGTACGCGCCGTACGTCGCGACGCGGGCGCGGGCTCTGCGCCGCACAGACGTCGTGCACGTCCACTACGCGACGAGCGTGCGCCTGCTCCGCGAGCGCTTCATGCCGGCCCGCCCCTACCTGCTCCACCTGCACGGCACGGACATCCGCGAGCAGTGGACGGACCCGCGCTACCGGGACGAGATCACCCGCGCCATCGCCGGCGCCGAGCACGTCTTCTACACCAACCTCGACACCGCCGAGAACGCGCACGCCGCCCGGCCGGACGCCGAGTACATGCCAGCGTTCGTCGACCCGACCACGTTGCCCGGGTGGAGGCCCGGGGGGCGCCGTGTCGTCTTCGCCTCGCGGTGGTCCCGGACCAAGGGCGCCGGCACGATGATCGCGCTCGCGGCCGAGCTCCGGCGGGCGCTGCCGCCGGAGGTGCGGGTGCAAGGGCTGGACTGGGGCGAGGACTCGGCGGCCGCGGCGGCGGTCGGCGTGGAGCTCCTGGCGCAGCGCCCGCACGCCGCGTACCTCGACCTGCTCGCCACGGCCGATGTCGTGGTCGGGCAGGCGACCGGGCTGCTCGGCGTGAGCGAGCTCGAGGCGATGGCCCTGGGCGTCCCGGTCGCCTCCCCCGGCGTGCTCCTCGCCCACCCCGAGGGCGGTGCGCCGCCCGTCATGTCCGGCACCGTCGCCGAGACCGTCGACCAGGTCCGCGCGGCACTCGAGGACCCGGCGGCCGCGAGCGAACGGCTGGACGCTCCGCGCTGGGTGGCCGAGCACTACACGGCGGACCGTTACGTGGCGCCGCTCCAGGAGCGCTACCGCGCGGCGGGCACGCGCCGGTCGAGGGCCTCGGCCGCGTAGTACCGCAGGGTCGACTCGCGGTCGGCGTTGTCCTGCGGGCGCGGGGTGAGGAGGGCGTCCCAGCGGCCGGCGCCACCGCGGGACGCGGCGGCCGCCGCAAGGGATGCCGGCGTGGAGGACGCGTCCCGCACGACCTCCAGGAGGGCACGGTCGGCGCGGTTGAAGGGACGCAGGACGTCCGGCGCCGCGTCCACGCAGCGCTCGGCCAACGTCCGCAGCCACGCCACCTGCGCCTCGTCCCACGCGCCGGGGCCCGTGCGGGCGAGCACGGCGCCGAGCACGTGGATGCGCACGGCCTTGACGGCCAGCGCGCGGCGCTGCCCGGCCGCCAGCCGGCGGAAGAACGGTTGCTCGAGCAGGTGCTCGATGGGGCGCAGCTCGACCTCCACCGGCCGCCGGACCGCGGTCGTGCGGTCCTTGGCGTCGAGCCCGACGACGTAGGCGGGCGCGGACCGGGCGAGGTCGACCCGCGCCTCGGACCACAGCTGCGCGGTGAACGCGATGTCCTCCCCCGAGGGGAGGCCGGCCGTGAGGCGCAGGCCAAGCTCGTCGAGCGTTGCGCGGCGCAGGAGGCCCAGGGGCGCGGTCCGGTAGGCCAGCCGGTCCTTGACGAGGTCGAGGTCGCGCCAGCGCCCCGGGCGCACGCGGGGCGTGCGGACCGCCGGACCGTCCTGGCGCCGGATCCGCGCGAGGACGGCGTCAGAGCCGAGCGAGGAAGCGAGGTCGGCCCACGCGGGCAGCGCTCCCGGCTCGACGAAGTCGTCGGAGCCCGCGATGGCGACGAAGGGGGCCTCGGCGGCGTCGAGCCCGGCGTTGAAGGGACCGGCCGGGCTGCGCAGGCCGTCGCGCACCTCGAGGAGGCGGACATGCGGCCGCAACCGGTCCGGGAGCTGCGCGCCGACGGCATCGGCGTCGAGCTCGTGGCAGGCGAGAGTCACCCGCACCCGGCCAGCCGCCCCGTCCACCATGGAGGCGACGCAGCGGACGAACGGCCGCTCGATGTGATGGACCGCGACAACCGCGTCGATGTCCGGGGTGCTCACACGAGCCCCGCGAGCGCGGCCTGCCGGGCGAACTCAGGCGCCGCGGCGACGACCTCGTCGAAGGTGCCGCGCGCGGCAATGCGGCTGTCCGCCATGAAGCAGACCTGGTCGCTGTGGCGCACGGTCGAGAGGCGGTGCGCGACGGAGATGACGGTGACCTCGCCGTGCAGGTCGCGGATCGCGCGTGCCACGGCATCCTCGGTGGCGGTGTCCAGCGCGCTCGTCGCCTCGTCCATGACGAGGACGAGGGGGTCGGCGTAGAGCGCGCGCGCGATCCCCAGGCGCTGGCGCTGCCCGCCGGAGAGCGCGAGCCCGCGCTCCCCCACGCGGGCGTGGATCCCGCCGGGCCGGGCGTCGATCGTCTCGAGCAGCTGCGCGCGCGCGAGGGCCGATCGCACCCGCTCCTCGTCGATGTCGGTGCCCCACGTGAGCGCGACGTTCTGGGCGACGGTCGCGTCGAACAGGCTGACGTCCTGCGGCACGTAACCGACCCGCGCCCGCCAGGCGGCGAGGACGTCGGTGAGCGGCCGGTCGTCGAGCATGATGCGCCCGCTCGACGGGACGAGGAGCCCGAGGAGGATGTCGACCAGGGTCGACTTGCCGGCGCCGGACGCCCCGACGAGCGCGAGCGAGCTCCCCATCGGGATGACGAGGTCGATGTCGCGCACCGCGGGCTCGTCGGCGGTCGGGTAGGCGAACGAGACCCCGTCGAGGACGAGCTGGCGGGGCTCGTGGCCGATGGCCTCGTGCCCGACGGTCTCCGCCTCCGCGACGTAGCGCTGGGCGTCCCGGATGTCCGCGATCACCGCCTCGGCGTGCGGGAGGTTCGACGTCATCTGGGTGATGAGCGCCTGCACCCGGGTGAGCGAGGGGACCATCCGGAACCCGGCGACGGCGAACATGGCGACGGCGGTGATCGCGGCCGCAGCCCCGCCGGTGAGGTAGGCCACACCGCCTACGAGGATGAAACCGCCGATGATGGCCACCTCGAGGACGAACTTGGGTACGGCGTTGAGGAAGTGGATGTTCGCCCGCCCCCGCACGGCGTGCGTGCGGTTGTCGTGCACGACGGCGGCGACCTCCCGCGTCTTGCCGCGCAGGGTGATCTCCTTGAGCGTGGCCACCATCTCCGAGACCAGGGTGTTCACCCGGAAGGAGTAGTCGCGGTTGACGCGCCCGGCGACGAGCGCCTTGCGGGAGAGGACGAAGTAGAGCAGGGCCGCGATGGCGCCGAGATAGACGAGCGTGATGGCGGCGGTGACGGGTTGGGCCACGACGAGCACGACGAGCACGGAGATCGACGTCATGACCTCGACCGGGAGCGTCGCCACCGGGAGGAGCACCCCGCCCGTCGTGTTGGCGATGCCGATGTCGGCCATCCGGACGAGCTCGTTGGAGTTGCGGCGCAGCCGTTCCGTCCACGGCGCGGCGATGTAGGCCTGGAACAGGCGGTCACCGACGACGAGCTCGTAGTGGGCCATCCGCCGGGTGAGCACCCACTGGAGCGCGAGCAGGCCCATGCTCTTGACGGCGATGAGCACGCAGACGGCCGCGATGAGCCAGATGTACCCCGACGGCCCGATCTCGCCGACGAGGGGGAGGTTGACGGGGTCCCCCTGGATCATCGGGGTCGCGGCGAGGGCGAGCAGGCCCAGCGCCGCGATGTCGAGCAGGGCCAGCGCGCTCGACCCGACGGCGTAGCCGACGAGGAAGCGGCGGGCGGATGCCGGCAGGAGGGGCAGCAGCTGGCGCAGCGTGGCGATGATCCTCGTCATGCCGTCCGCCCGCGGTCGTGCTCCATACCCATCACCCGTGCCTCCAGTCGTCGATATCCGAGGATACGGGTCCGGCTGCGGGCGCCGGGTCGGGTGCCAGGCGGTCCCCGCGCGCGGGCGGCCCGCACGCCTCGGCGGCTCGGCTCGCCGCCGCGAGCGTCACCGTCCCGCGGCGGCCTCGACGACCGCCACGGCGTCGCGGGCGACGGCGGAGGCCGAGACGTTCTCAGCCGCCCAGCGGGCGCGGCGGTCCCGGTCGGCCGCGTCCATGTCGCGGCCGAGCGCGTCGATCATCGCGGCGGCGACCGCGTCGACGTCGTGGTCGGTGACCGTGCCGAGCCCACCGCGGGCGACGAGCTCACGCGCCGGCCCGGCCCCGGCGAAGATCACCGGCGTCCCGCAGGCCGCCGCCGCGTACACCTTGCTGGGGAACGCGAACCCGTAGTCGCCGGGCAGCACGGAGGCGAGTGCGGCGTGAGCGCCCCGGATCCAGCGCGCCGTGCGCTCCGGGGGCATCCTCGGCAGGAACTCCACGGCCCCGGGCGGGTAGTCGGCGGCCTGGGCCTGCATGCGGCCGACGTCACTGCCCTGGCCGACGAAGACCAGGCGGGCCTCCGGCCGCTCGGCGAGGACGCGGCCCATGGCGCGGGTGAAGACGTCGGCACCGTGCACCTCCGAGGCGGTACCGGTATAGACGAGGTAGGGCGCCCCAGGCGCCTCGGCGGGCCCGTCCGGCGTGAAGGTCTCGACGTCGATGCCGTTGCCGACGGCCACCACGCCCGAGCGCACGCCGAGCGCGTCGAGGCGCGCCGCCACCCCCGCCGAGGTGGCGAGCACTCCCCGGGCACCGCGCATGACGGAACGCTCGACGAACCGGAGAACGCGCGCCACCACCGGAGCGACGCCCGCCGCACGGACGGCGTCCGACCATACGTCCGCGGCGTAGTACACGTAGGGAATGCGCCGGAGCGCGCAGACCAGCGCGACCACCGCGCCCGTGGTGGGCGGCGGCTCGACGACGACGACATCGGGCCGGCGCGTCAGCAGCAGCCGCACCGCGAGGGGCACGTCGAAGCTGAGGTACTGGACGTAGCCCCGCACGTAGCCCGCGGCGTCCCTGAGGACCGGCCACCGGCGCACCTCCACGCCCGGCGGAGGGACGTACTCCTCGCCGCCGGGGACGGTGGTCGTGAGGACCCGCACCCGGTGACCCGCAGCCGCCAGTTCGCTCACCAGCGCGCTGAGCCGCAACGACGCGGCCGCCGGCTCTGGCTGGAAGATGCGGGTGGCGAGCACCACCGAGAGTCGGCGTGCGGGCTGAGCCACGTGTCCTCCGTCGTCCGTTCAGTCAGGCCGACTCGACCTTAACTGCTGTGGCGGCACGCTCAGCTCAGCGCCGTCACCCCCGCGGCCAGCGGCCCGAGGTCCACGGCGGCCCGGAAGCCGCCGTCGCCCGTCCCCGGGTAGAGCCACGTCCGCCGGGCACCGTCGACGGCGAGGACGTCCGGGACGGCGTCGCCGTCGAGGTCCCCGACGCCGACGAGGTGGACCATGCCGCCCCACGCCTGGCCCACCTGGCGCCGGTCGAGCAGCAGGCCCGGACCGTTGCCCGGCCAGAGGAAGAGGTTGCGGGAGGTGTCGCCGCGCATGAGGAGGTCGGGCACGCCCGACCCGCTCCAGTGGCCGGCGTTGACGAACGCGTCGTACCCGTCGAGCCCGTCACCGATCTCGATGCGCCGCCGGAAGCCGCCGTCGCCCGTACCGGGGTAGAGCCACACGTCGCCGGTGTCCTCGTCGTAGCCGAGGATCCCCGGGGTCCCGTCGCCCACCCAGTCGCCCGCGCCGGCGATGGCCTCGAACCCCGCCCAGCCCGTGCCGACCCGCGTGCCGGTGGCGGCGAAGCGCCCGGCCCCGGTGCCGCGGTGGAGCATGAGGTTGCCGTTGGCCTGGCGCACGGCGAGGTCGGCGAGGCCGTCCCCGTCCCAGTCGCCGACCGGGGTGACGTCGAGGTCCGAGGAGGCCAGACGGACGCCGCTGGCCGCCGGGGCGCGTAGCCCCGGGTCCCCGCCGAAGGTCCAGCGCACGAGGTCGCCGCCCGAGCCGACCGCGAGCAGCCCGGTCGTCGCCGCGCCGTCGAGCACCCGCGCGGCGGCGCGGACGCCGCCCCACCCGGTGGTCACAGCGGTCCGGGCACCGAACCCGCCCCGGCTGCTGCCGGGGTACTGCCACAGGGTGCCGCCGGTGTCGAGGGCGAGGACGTCGCCGACGCCGTCACCGGTCCGGTCGCCGACGCCCACGAGGGTGCGCATCACCTGCCACCCACTCCCCGCGACCGTGGGCGCCGGCTCGAAGCCGCCCGCGCCGTCGCCGCGGTAGATCCTCAGCTCGCCGGCCGCGGTCCGCGCGGCCAGCGCCGGCGCCCCGGGGGTCCCGACCATCGCCAGGAGGTTCATGCCGCCCCAGCCCTGCCCCACCTGGCGGGCCGCCGCGAAGCCGCCGCTCCCGTTCCCGGGGTAGAGCCAGAGCGTCCCGTCGGCGGTGCGCCGCGCGAGGAGGTCCGGGTCGCCGTCGCCGTCCCAGTCGTGCCCGGCCGCGACGAGGTCGACGATCTGCCACCCCTGGCCGATCTGCCGCTGCGCGGCCCACCCGCCGCCGGGGAGGCCGGCGTAGAACCACAGGCGACCGGCCGCGTCGGTGAGCATGAGGTCGCCCGTGCCGTTGCCGTCCCAGTCACCGGCGTCGATCGTGCGGGCGGGGTCCCAGGCGGTCCCGACGCGCCCGCCCGAGACGAGGCCGTCCCCCCGGGTCCCGGCCGCGAGGCGCACGTCGTCGCCGACGCGGGCGACGACGTCGGGGACGCCGTCACCGGTGAGGTCCCGGTCGAGGCTGCGGTCCCCGAGGTCCGTCTGGTAGGCGGCGATCCGGTCGGTGAGCTCGTCGAGCCGGGGGTAGAAGTACTGGCCGGGGCAGGACGTCGAGGCGACGTCGCGGTGGCCGACCACGCGGTCGAGGGTGACGCCGTCGATCGTCGTGCGTCCGCGGGCCGGGATGCCGTGCCGGTCGAACATCCACGCCGTCACGCGGGCGACGGTGGTCATGGCGGCCTCGGGGACGGCGACCTGGTCGAAGTTGCCCATGACGGAGATGCCGAACATCGTCGAGTTGTACGGGGAGGCGTGCGCCCCCCAGATGGCCTGGTCACGGCTGCCGTAGCGCCCCTCCCAGGCCCGGCCGAACTTGTCGACGAGGACGTTGTAGCCCACGTCGCCCCAGCCGCGGGTGATGGCGTGGAAGGAGTAGATCCCGCGGATGATGCCCGGGACCTGCGCGGCGCTGTAGCTGTTCGACCCGGCGGTGTGGTGGACGACGACGCCACGCACCGAGTTGGAGGACACCTCGCCGAAGCGGACGGACTCGTCGGCGCCCCAGTCGGCGCGGCTGAAGATGGTCGGCGCCGCGGCGCGGGCACCACCGGCGCCGGCGTCGGCGGGCAGGGCCGCCTGGGCGTCGGCCTCGGACTCGCCCGGGTCCCACACGGCGAGCGTGGCCTCGGGGACCGGCCCGGTGGCGAGGACCGCGACCTCGACGTCGTCCGCACCGATGACGGCGATGGGCTCCGTCCCGCCGGTGGAGGACTCGGGCAGGTCCTCGTCGGGGGTGACCTCGACGGCCTCCCACGCGCTCCACGTCCGGCCGGTGCGGCTGCGCAGGTAGACACCGGTGACCGTGTCCGTGTCGCCCGCCGGCCAGGTCACGCCCGCGACGGCCACCTCGCTCGCGGTCGCCGTGGTCGCCGTGCTCACCCGCGGGGCCGTCGTGCGGGCGGCGGCGGACGGGAAGGCGGCCACGTCGTCCAGGCCGTCGGGCACATCCCTGGCCGGGGCGAGGGCGACGAGGTCCACCTCCGGCGTCACCGGTCGCGCGTCGGGCACGGTGGCGGCGGGCGGCGGGCCGTCGTCGGCGCCCCCCGCGGCCGCGGCGGCCGGTACCGCGCCGCCCAGGGCGAGGGCGGTGACGGCGAGGAGAACCAGGGGGCGGGGGCGGGAGAGGTGCACGGCGGGGCCTACCGATCGCGGCGGGGGAAGGAACTTCGGCGACACGTGGAGTTTTGCACCGCAGGGTGCGTGCTCCATGGTGAGCCGCGCCCGGCGCCCCCAGGCGTAGACCTCCGTCTACGGGGCCCCTGCCGAGGCCCCCGCGCCGTCACCCGCGCCGGTGTCGCGGACCTCCGCTGCCGGTCGCTTCCGCGACCTCGTCGGTTCCCCCGGTGGTGCCCCCGGTCGACGACGCGGTCGCCCCCTCGTCGGAGGCCGCTCCACCGGCGGGCGCAGGCGCCTGCGTCACGGCCTCCCCGCGCGCGACCATGCCGGCGACGTCGGACAGCGGCACCTGCTTGAGGAAGACGGCCGCGACCACGCCGAGGAGCAGCAGCGGCACGAGGTACCAGAACGACGGCGCCAGCGCGTCCGCGTAGGCGTTGACCACCAGGGTGCGCACGGACTCGGGCAGGGCGCGCACCGCCTCGGGGGTGAGCGAGGTGGTCTCCGACCCCTCCCCGGCGGCACCGAGCACCGGGGCGAGCTTGTCGACGAGCGATGTGGTGAAGATGGAGCTGAACAGCGCCGTCCCGACCGCCGCGCCGATCTCCCGGAAGTAGTTGTTGGTGCTCGTGGCCGTGCCGACCTCGTGCGGGTCCACGGAGTTCTGCATCGCCAGGACGATCGTCTGCATGACGAGACCGAGCCCGGCCCCGAGCGTGAAGATCATGACGGAGTACAGCGCCAAGGTGATGTCCGCCGTGATCGTCGTGAGCCAGACGAGCGACGCCGTGGCGATGACCATGCCGAGGACCGCGTAGATCTTGTACCGGCCGGTCTTGGTGATGGCCACGCCGGAGGCGATCGAGGTGAGCATGACGCCGGCCATCATCGGCAGCATGAGGAGCCCGGACTGGGTGACACCCGTGCCCGTCGCCATCTGGAGGAACGTCGGCAGGAAGGCGAGGGCGGCGAACATCCCCATGCCGATGACCAGACCGATGACGGTCGACAGCGTGAAGACCGAGCTGCGAAAGAGGCGCAGCGGCAGGATCGGGTCCTCCGCCTTGAGCTCGACGGCGACGAACGCCGCGATGACGACGGTGAGGCCGACCGTGAGGGCCAGGAGGCGGGTGTCCGACCAGTCGTAGCCCCCGACCAGGCTCTCCCAGCTGGTGAGCACGACGATGGCGGACGTGCCGATCGTGAGGAGGACGCCGCCGGCGACGTCGACGCGGCGCTCCGCGCGGCGCGACGGGAGCTTGAGCGTCATCCACGCCACCGCGAGCGCGGCGATGCCGACGGGGATGTTGATCCAGAACGACCACCGCCAGTCGTGCTCCTCGGTGAACCACCCGCCGAGCAGCGGGCCCGCGACGGCCGCGATGCCGAAGAGGGCGCCCATCGGGCCCATGTACTTGCCGCGCTCCCGCGCGGGCACGATGTCCGCGATGATCGCCTGAGACAGGATCATCAGCCCGCCGCCCCCGAGGCCCTGGAGACCGCGCCAGGCGATGAGCTCCTCGAAGGAGCCGGCGTACCCGGCCCCGGCCGACCCGGCCGTGAAGAGCACGATGGCGACGAGGAAGGGCACGCGACGGCCGAAGACGTCGCCCGCCTTGCCGTACATGGGCATGACCACCGCGACGGCGAGGATGTAGACGGTGATGAGCCAGCCCTGGTGCTCCACCCCGTTGAGCTCGCCCACGATCGTCGGCATCGCCGTGTTGATGATCGACTGGTCGAGCGAGGACAGGAACATGCTCGCCATGAGCGCGGCGAAGATGAGCCACACGGTGCGGCGGTCGAGGACGACCGGCGCGCGTTCCGCCGTCGGTGCTGTGGGCACAGGTCTCTCCTGGTGGTCGTGGTGGTGGTTCACGGGGCGAGGACGTCGCGCAGCTGCGCGACGGTCGCCCGGATCTGGGCGGCGGTGTCGGGGTCGGCACCCGGCCGGCCCATCCGTTCGGCGGTGACCAGGGCGACGGCCGGCATGAGGGCCGCGACGACGTCCGCCCGCGGGTCCTCGGCGCCCAGCCGGCGCCGGGTGAGCGCGAGGCCCTCGGCGCGGCGCCGCTCCATCCACCGCACGTGCCCGGCCTGGAGCGCGGGGTGGGTGTGGATGAGATGGAGGGCGCGGCGCACCCGGTCGCGGTCCTCACCGACCCGCTCGAGGCCCGCGAGCGCGAGCGCACCGATGTCGTCGAGGAGGCGGCCGGTCGGGCCGCCGGCGACGAAGGTCTCGATCGCCTCGGGGGGCGGCTGGAAGGAGTCGAGCGCCAGCAGCGCCTCGTCCTTGCTCCCGAAGTAGTTGAAGAAGGTGCGGGGCGAGACGTCCGCGCGGGCGCAGATCGCCTCGACCGTCACCTCGGGCAGGCCCCGCTCACCGGCGATGGCCTGGGCGGCGTCGATGAGCGCCGCCCGGCGCTCACGCTTCTTGCGCTCCCGCAGCCCGTCCGTCACCCGGAAAATTCTTGCACAGAGCGCACTTTTGCATCCACGGCAGGGACCGTGACCCCCGCCTCACGTGCCCGACGACGATCCCGTGCGGTGAACGACAGACGCCGGGCGCACGACCCCGCAGGTCGTGCGCCCGGCGTCCGGGTCGCGGCGTCAGACGGTGACGGCGGCACCCTCGCCCGCCGAGGCGAGCATCGCCTCGACGACGGTGAGCGTGTGCACGCCCTCGGCCATGGTGACGATGTCGTGACCGGTCCCGAGCACGGCGTCGCGGAAGTTCTCCTGCTCCACCCGCAGGGGCTCACGCTTGGCCAGCGCGTACCGCACGACGTCGCCCTCGGTCACCCCGCGGAACGCGGCCACCCGCTCCCACTCGGTGGGGATGGTGCCGTTGGCGTAGAAGGTGAGGTCGATGTTCATCGTGTCCGCGACGAACGCCCCGCGCTCACCGGTGACGACCGTGAGGCGCTCCTTCATCGGCGAGAGCCAGTTGACGACGTGGTTGACGATCGTGCCGTTGGCGAGCTCACCGGTGGCCACGACCATGTCCTCGTGCTCGCGCCCCGAGCGGTGGGTCACCCGGGCGTAGACCGAGCGGTACGGGCTGCCCGCGACGAAGGAGGTGAGGTCGATGTCGTGGGTGGCGAGGTCCTTGACCACGCCGACGTCGGAGATCCGCGCCGGGAACGGGCCCTGGCGGCGGGTGAGGATCTGGTAGACCTGCCCGAGCTCGCCCGCGGCGAGCCGGCGGCGCAGCTCGAGGATGGCGGGGTTGCACCGCTCGACGTAACCGACGGCGCCCACGAGGCCGGCCTCCGTGAACGCCTCGGCGACGCGGCGGCCACCCTCGACGTCGGCCGCGATCGGCTTCTCGATCATCGTGTGCACGCCGGCCGCGGCGAGCTTGAGCGCGACCTCCTCGTGGTAGACCGTCGGCACCGCGACCATCGCGGTGTCGATGCCGGCGGCGATGAGGGCGTCGACGTCGGGCAGGACCTCGAGGTCCTTCGCGACGCCGAACTTGTCGCCCGCCGGGTCGGCGATGGCGACGAGGTCCATCCCTTCCGTCTCACGGATGACGCGGGCGTGGTGGCGCCCCATGGACCCGAGGCCGATGAGGCCCGCGCGCAGGTTCGCCATCACGCACCCGCCTTGACGACGGTGTTGACGGCGGTGACGACCCGCTCGAGGTCGCCCTCGCTGAGGGAGGGGTGCACGGGCAGGGAGATGACCTCCGCGGCCGCCTGCTCCGTCACCGGCAGCTCGAGGCCCGGGGCGAAGTGCTCGAGCGAGCTGAGGCGGTGGTTGGGGATCGGGTAGTAGACCCCGGAGCCCACCTGGTGCTCCTCGCGCAGCGCGGTGACGATGCGGTCCCGCTCGGCCGCACCGCCCGCCACCCGGATCGTGTACTGGTGGTAGACGTGCACGGCGTCGGCGGCCACCGGCGGCGTCGTGACGCCCTCGAGGTGGGCGTCGAGGTAGGCGGCGTTCTCCTGGCGCTGGCGCGTCCACCCGGCGAGCTTGGTGAGCTGCACCCGGCCGATGGCGGCGTGGATGTCGGTCATCCGCTCGTTGAGGCCGATGACCTCGTTGGCGTACTGGCGCTCCATGCCCTGGTTGCGCAGGAGGCGGACCTGGCGGGCGATCTCCTCGGTGGCGCAGGCGACCATGCCGCCCTCGCCGGAGGTCATGTTCTTCGTCGGGTAGAGCGAGAACATCGCGAAGTCACCGAACGAGCCGACCTTGCGCCCGCCGAGGCTGGCGCCGTGCGCCTGCGCCGCGTCCTCGAAGATCTTCAGCCCGTGCCGGTCGGCGACGGCCTGCAGCCCGGGCATGTCCGCGGGGTGGCCGTAGAGGTGGACCGGCATGATCGCCACGGTCCGCTCGGTGACGGCGGCCTCGACGGACTTCGGGTCGAGGCAGAAGGTGTCGAGCTCGATGTCCGCGAAGACCGGCGTGGCGCCGGTGAGCGCGACCGAGTTCGCCGTCGCGGCGAACGTGAACGAGGGCACGATGACCTCGTCCCCGGGGCCGACGCCGCAGGCGAGGAGGCCGAGGTGCAGGCCCGAGGTGCCCGAGCTCACCGCCTGGCACCGCCGCCCGTCGACGAGCTCGGCAGCGAACTCCTCCTCGAAGGCCGCCACCTGGGGGCCCTGGGCGATCATGCCGCTGCGCAGGACGGCGTCGACCGCCGCCCGCTCCTCGTCGCCGACGATCGGCTTTGCCGCGGGAATCATGGGCAGGCTCATCAGGCCTCCACCTCTCGAATCGTGTCGTTGTCGATCTCGTACAGCCGTCCGCTGGCCGGGCAGCGCAGCCGCTCCCCCTCGGGGACGAGGCGCTGGCCGGCGTGGCCCACCCACCCGATCTGCCGGGCGGGCACCCCGGCCACGAGGGCGTGCGCCGGGACGTCCTTGGTGACGACCGCGCCGGCGGCGACGGTCGCCCACGCCCCGATGGTCACCGGCGCCACGCACACGGCCCGCGCGCCGATGGCGGCGCCCGTCCCGATGGTCACGCCGACGGGCTCCCAGTCGTGCGCGCTCTTGAGGCTGCCGTCCGGGTTCACCGCCCGGGGGTAGGTGTCGTTGGTGAGGACCACGGCCGGGCCGATGAAGACGCCGTCCGCCAGGCGCGCCGGCTCGTAGACGAGCGCGTAGTTCTGCACCTTGCAGTTCTTGCCCATCCTCACGCCGGTGCCGATGTAGGCCCCGCGCCCGACGACGCAGCCCTCGCCGAGCACGGCCCCCTCCCGGACCTGGGCGAGGTGCCAGACGGAGCTCCCGTCGCCGATGCGGGCGTCGGGCGAGACGTCCGCGCTCTCCACGATCCGTGTACCCATGCCGCTTGCGCTCCTCGTCCGACCCGGTGCCCGCTCCGGGCACGGGACAGGCTAGCGGAGGCCCGCGGACCGGCCGCGGGACCTTCGGCTGTCACAATGGCGGCCATGAATGCCCCTCCCGTGGTGGACGACGCCTGGCTCGTCGTCCCCCTCTACAACGAGGAGGCCGTGATCGGCGACGTCCTCGCCCAGGCGCGCACGCGCTTCCCGCACATCGTCTGCGTCGACGACGGCAGCAGCGACCGTTCGGCACAGCGCGCCCGGGAGGCCGGCGCCGTCGTCGTCCGCCACGCGGTCAACCTCGGCCAGGGAGCCGCCCTGCAGACGGGCATCCGGTACGTCCTCGAGCAGACCGACGGGACGTACATCGTCACCTTCGACGCCGACGGCCAGCACCAGGTCTCCGACGCGGAGTCCATGGTGGCCCTGGCGCGCGAGGAGGACGTGGCGATCGTCTTCGGCTCCCGCTTCCTCGACGCGCGCACGCGCCCCGGGCTCCTCAAGCGGCTGGTCCTCAAGACCGCTGTCTGGGTGACGAACCGGAGCACCGGCCTGCGCCTCACCGACGCGCACAACGGCCTGCGGGTGATCCGGCGGGACGCCGCCGCCCACGTGCACCTGCAGCAGGACCGGATGGCGCACGCCAGCGAGATCGTCGACCAGCTGGGGCGCACGGGACTTCCGTGGCGCGAGCACCCCGTGCACCTGCTCTACACCGACTACTCGAGGTCGAAGGGGCAATCCCTGCTCAATTCGGTGAACATCCTCGTCGATCTCATCTTCCGTTAAACAGGAGCGAATGCATGGACAACCAGGTCGTCATCCAGGCGCTGCTGCTCGCCGGCGTCGCCGTCGTCGCCGTGCTGCTCACGCGGTCGACGGCGAACGCCCGCCACCAGGCGATCCGGCGCCTGCTGCTCCTCGGGTTCGTCGTCGCCGCGGTGGTCTCGGTGCTCTTCCCCAACCTGCTCACCTGGCTCGCCCGCCAGCTGGGGGTCGGGCGCGGGACCGACCTGCTGCTCTACGGCCTCGTCATCGCGTTCCTCAGCTACATCGCGACGACCTACCGGCGCCTCAACGTCCTCGACCGCAAGATCACCACGCTCACCCGTGAGCTTTCCCTGGCGCGCGCCCGCATCGAGGGCACGCGGGGACCTGACGACACCACCCCCGGACCGCCGGATTCCGGTCGCGTTCCGCTGCCGTGATCGGTAGGCGCGCCCGCGGCATTAAGGGTTTTCCCAGGTCCGGTACGTAGAATCACGCCCGTGCCTTCACGCCACCACACCCCGCGGCACGCCCGACGGCAGCGCCACGGCTCTCGGCTGGCGCGCGGCACCGCCCTGACGGCGGTCGCGGTGCTGGCCTTCGCCGGTACCGGTGGCGCCCTGGCCTACCAGGACATCCAGGGCAACATCGACACCCACGACATCGACGAGCTGCTCGCCGACCCGGAGGAGACCGGCCCCACCACGGCGCCGCCGCCCATCGACCCGCGGGCCGGGGAGCCGATCAACCTCCTCGTCCTCGGCTCCGACACCCGCACCGGCGACGTGAACTCCCAGTTCGGCGACGGCGGCGACGAGGGCATGCGCTCGGACACGACGATGGTCGTCCACATCTCGGCCGGCCGGGACCGCGTGGAGGTCGTCTCCATCCCCCGCGACATGCTCGTGGAGATCCCCTCGTGCCGCCTGCCCGACGGGACGACGACCCGTTCGCAGTACGACGCGATGTTCAACTCGGCGTTCTCCATCGGCGGCCAGACCGACGACCTCGGCGCGGCCGCGGCGTGCACCATCCGCACGGTGCAGGACCTGTCCGGCGTGGCCATCGACGACTTCGCCGTCGTCGACTTCGCCGGCTTCATCAACGTCGTCGACGCCCTCGGCGGCGTGCCGATGTGCATCCCCGAGCCCATGCAGGACGAGCGCGCCGAGCTCGACCTCGAGGCCGGCCAGCAGGTCCTCAACGGGCGCCAGGCGCTCGCCTTCGCGCGGAGCCGGTACGTGAGCGGTGGCTCGGACATCGACCGCATCGGTCGCCAGCAGGAGCTCGTCGGGGCGATCGCCCGGGAAGCGCTGTCGAAGAACCTCTTCACCGACATGCCCGCCCTCTACCGGTTCCTCGACGCCGCGACGTCCACCGTCGCGACGGGGAGCCAGATCGGCCAGATCCCCACGCTGGCGGGCCTGGCGTACTCCCTGCGGGGCATCGACGCCGAGCACATCACCTTCGCCACGATGCCGTTCATCCCGGCCGGCAACCGCGTCCGGCCGGCCGCGGAGGCCCAGACGCTGTGGGCGGCGATGGCCGCCGACCAGCCCATCGAGGCCACCCTCACCGCCACCGGTGACGCGCCCACCGAGGAGCCCACCGCCGCCGTCCCGGGTGCCCCGACCACCGACGCGCCGGCCGACCCCGCAGCCCCCGCCCCGGCGCCGGTGGAGACGCCCACCTCGATCTGCGGCTGAGCGAGTCATCCCCAGGTCCTCCCCGGCGCCCCGGACGGCGGTCCCCGGCCTCGCCCCGGGCCGTCGTTACCCTGGCCATGCACGCACCCCCGAGAACCGGAGAGCCCCGAGATGAGCGAGGACGACCGCCGACGCCGCGCAGCGCGCCGGTCCGACGGCGACCCGCGCGACGCCCAGCCGCCCTCGTTCGCCCCGAGCGCCCCGCCCCCGCGGCCCGACACCCGGGGGGCGCGGCCGGTTGGCCCGTCGCCCGACCCGGCCACCCGGGTCATGCCCGTGCGCGGCGGCGGCCGGCCCCGGCCCGCCGCGGCCGAGCGCGTCGCGCCCCCGCGCGCGGCGTCGGAGCGGGTGTCGCCGCCGCGCGCCACCCCCGAGCGCGCCACCCCCTCCCGCGGCGTCGCCGCAGAGCGCGTCGCCGCGCGCCCAGCGACGACCCCGCCCGTCTACGCCCCCCGCGACGGCGCCGGCCCCCGGCGCAGCGCGCCCCCGGCCGGCCCTCCCGCCGCCCCGCCGGCCGCGCCGCCCGCCGCACCCCCGGCCGGGCGCCGGCCCCGGCGCGGGCGCCGGGTGGCACGGGTCGTCGTCGTCCTCCTGGTCCTCCTCCTGGCCTGGCCCATCGGGCTGCTCGTCTGGGCGAACGGGAAGATCCAGCACGTCGAGGCGCTTACCGGCGGCGCGGACACGCCCGGGACGACCTACCTCCTGGCGGGCTCGGACTCCCGGGCGGACGGCACGATCCCCGACGGCACCGAGGGGGAGCGCGCGGACACGATCATGCTGCTCCACGTCGCGCCCACCGGCCAGACCTCGCTCATCTCGCTCCCCCGCGACACCTACGCCGAGATCCCCGGCCACGGCGGCGACAAGCTCAACGCCGCCTACTCCCTCGGCGGGCCCGAGCTCCTCGTGCGCACCGTGGAGGACCTCACCGGCCTGGGCGTGGACCACTACGTCGAGATCGGGATGGGCGGGGTCGAGCAGGTGGTCGACGCCGTCGGGGGCGTCGAGCTGTGCCTCGACTACGACGTCGACGACCCCCGCAGCCAGCTCGTCTGGAGCGCCGGCTGCCACGAGGCCGACGGCGCTACCGCGCTCGCGTTCGCCCGGATGCGCTACGCCGACCCCGAGGGGGACATCGGGCGCGCCGCCCGGCAGCGCCAGGTGGTCTCCGCCGTCGTCGCCAAGGTCGCCCAGCCCGGCACGCTCCTCAACCCCCTGCGCCAGGTCCGGCTCATCGACGCCGGGACGGCGGCCCTGGTGGTGGACCCCGACACGGGCATCGTCGACCTGGGCCGGATGGCCCTGGCCTTCCGCGCCGCCACCGGTGAGGGAGGACTGCTCGGGGCGCCGCCCATCGCGATGTTCGACTACCGCCCCGGCGGCGTCGGCTCCACCGTCCTCCTCGACCCCGACCGCGCCCCGGGCTTCTTCGAGCGCCTGCGCGAGGGCACGCTCACCCCCGAGGACCTCGCGGCCTGACCCCAGCCCCTGCCGGTCACGCGTGGCGGGGTTAGCGTGACGGGCGTGAGCACGCGCGAGCCGCACACCCGCGCCGAGGCCCCCTGGCACACGTCGGGCACCGCGGACGTGGCCCGGCGCCTCGACGTGGAGCCGGACCGCGGCCTCACCTCGGACGAGGCGGGCCGGCGCCTCGCCGAGCACGGGCCGAACGCGCTCGAGGAGGCACCGACGACGCCCCTGTGGCGCCGGGTGCTCGCCCTGGTCACCGAGCCGATGACCGTGGTCCTCCTCCTCGCCGCCGTGGTGAGCGCCGTCGTCTCGCGCGAGCTCAAGACGCCGGTCGTCATCCTCGTCGTCGTCGCCTTCAACGCCGTCCTCAACCTCGTCCAGGAGCGCCGGGCGGAGACCAGCCTGGCCGCGCTGGAGGACATGACCGTCACCCGCTCGCGGGTGCGGCGGGACGGCCGCACGGTCGTCGTGGCCGCCGAAGACCTCGTCCCCGGCGACGTCGTCCTCCTCGAGGCCGGCGAGGTGGTCCCCGCGGACGGCCGGGTCCTCACCTCGGCGGGCCTGGAGGTCCAGGAGGCGGCGCTCACCGGCGAGTCGGCGCCGGTGGCGAAGTCGCCGGCGCCGGTGGCGGACCCGGACGCGCCGACGGCGGACCGCACCTCCATGGTCTACATGAGCACCGCCGTCACCCGGGGCACGGGGTCGGCGGTCGTCACCGCCACGGGCATGGGGACGGAGATCGGCCGGGTCGCCGGGCTGCTCGGCGGGGCCGGCCGGGAGACCACGCCGCTCCAGCGGCAGATCGGCCAGCTCGCGACGCTGCTCAGCGTCGTCGCCGGGATCGTCATCGTCATCGTCTTCGTCCTCGGGCTGCTGCGGGGTGAGCCGATCGAGGCGCTCTTCCTCACCGCCGTCTCCCTCGCCGTCGCCACGATCCCCGAGGGGCTCACCGCAGTCGTCGCCTTCACCCTCGCCATGGGCGCGTCCCGGCTCGCGCGGCGCGGGGCGATCGTCAAGCGGTTGTCGTCGGTGGAGACCCTGGGGGCGACCGGGCACATCGCCACGGACAAGACCGGCACCCTCACCCTCAACCAGATGACCGCGCGGGCCCTGTTCGCCGAGCAGCGCCTGTTCGAGGTCACCGGCGAGGGCTACGAGACCACCGGCGAGCTGGTCCCGGCGGGCGACGACCCGGTGCCCGACATCCGTGACGCGCTCCTCGCCATGGCACTGTGCAGCGACGCCGTCGTCCGTGACGGGGACGTCGTCGGTGACCCGACCGAGGGCGCCCTCGTCGTCCTGGCGGCCAAGGGCGGGCTCGACGTCGACGCCGCCCGCCGCGAGTGGCCGCGCGCCGCGGAGGTCCCCTTCGACTCCGACCGCAAGTACATGGCCACCGTGCACCGCTGGTCCGCCGCCCCGCTCGCGGGGACCGCCACCTCGTCCTGGCTCCACGCCCGGGCGCCCGAGGACCGCGACGGTGCGCGGCTGCTGGTCAAGGGCGCCCCCGACGTCGTCCTCGACCGGTGCTCCTGGCTCGACACCCCGACCGGCGCGGTGCCCCTGGACGCCGCCCAGCGCGAGCGCCTGGAGCGCCTCAACGCCGACATCGGCGCCCGCGGCCTGCGCGTCATGGCCGTGGCGCAGCGCGACCTCGGCGCCGGCGAGGTGGACCTCGCCGGCTCCCCCGACGCGCTCGACCCGCAGGTGGTGGGCCTCACCCTGCTCGCGCTCGTCGCCATCGTCGACCCGCCGCGGGCCGAGGCCCGCGCCGCCATCCGGCAGGCGCACGAGGCGGGCATCGCGGTCCACATGATCACCGGCGACCACGTCCGCACCGCCTCCGCCATCGCCCGGGACCTGGGCATCACCGGCGAGGCCGTCTCGGGTCCCGACCTCGACCGGATGGACGACGCCGAGCTGGCGGCCCGGGCGAACGGCCTGGGCGTCCTCGCCCGGGTCAGCCCCGAGCACAAGATCCGCATGGTCGACGCCCTGCGCAGCGACGGGTCCGTGGTGGCGATGACCGGTGACGGCGTCAACGACGCGCCGGCCCTCAAGCACGCGGACATCGGCATCGCCATGGGCATCACCGGAACCGAGGTCGCCAAGGGGGCCGCCTCGATGATCCTCACGGACGACAACTTCGCCACCATCGTCGCCGCGGTCCGCGAGGGCCGCGGGATCTACGACAACGTGGTGAAGTTCGTCCGGTTCCAGATCGCCACGGCGTGGGGGTTCGTCCTCATCTTCCTCACGGCCGGGGTCACCGGGCTCGCGGCCGGGGCGCCCTTCACGGCGCTGCAGATCCTCTGGGTGAACATCATCATGGACGGCCCCCCGGCCATGGCGCTGGGGCTCGACCGGCCCGGCGACGACGCGATGGAGCGCCCGCCCCGGCCGCCGCACGAACGGATCCTCAACGGGTCCCGGATCGGGCGGATCCTCTACTCCGCCGTCGTCATGGCGATCGGCACCCTCCTCGTGCTGGTGCTCGCCCCCGGCGAGGAGCCCGGCCACGGGGCGGCCACGGTGGCGGGCACCCTCGCCTTCACCACCTTCGTCCTCTTCCAGATGGTCAACCTCCTCAACGTCCGGAGCCGCGACGGGTCGGTCTTCACCCGGCACACCCTCACCAACCGGGCGCTGTGGGGGTCGATCGCCGCCGTCCTGGCGCTGCAGGTGCTCGTCGTCCACTGGGCGCCGCTGCAGGGGTTCTTCGACACCACCTCGCTGAGCGCGGCGCAGTGGGGCCTCGCCGTGGCCGTGGCCTCGTCGATCCTCTGGCTGGAGGAGCTGCGCAAGGCCATGAGCCGGGCCCGGCGCCGCCCCCGCTGAGCCTCGGAATGGACGAGGCGCCGCTCACGTTGCCGCCCGTATGAGCCATCGCAACGACCCCGCCGTCATCCGTCGCCTCCTCACCACCCCGGGCCGCTGGGCCGTGGTGGGCCTGTCCGCGAACCGTGACCGGGTGGCGTACGGCGTCGCCCGGTACGTCCAGGAGGCCGGGATGGACATCGTCCCGGTGCACCCCCGCGCCGAGACCGTCCACGGCGCCGAGGGGTACGCGCGGCTCGCCGACGTCCCCGGGCCCATCGACGTGGTCGACGTGTTCGTCAGCTCGGACAAGGCGGGGGCCGTCGTCGACGAGGCCATCGCCGTCGGCGCCCAGGCGGTCTGGCTGCAGCTCGGCGTGGTCGACGAGGCCGCGGCGGCGCGGGCCCGCGAGGCCGGGCTCGACGTCGTCATGGACACCTGCCCGGTCATCGAGGCGCCGCAGCTTCCCGTCGGCTGACGGCCGGCCCCACCCACCCCGGGGCGCCGCCGCGCCGCCTCTCCGCTCGTGTGTTCGGCGTCACCTGATGGACTCCGAGCGCGCCTCTCCTCTAAGATTGACGGGCTCTTTGCCCCCGTGAGAGGAATGCGTGCGCCCCGATCCCGAGACCACCCCGCCCTCCGACGCCTCGCCCGAGGGGCGTCCACGCGCCCGGTCGGCCCGGCGCGTGCTCCACGAGATCAACGCCTACCCGCACAACGTGCACCCCGCGCTGGTGCCCGGTATCTCCGTGGACGAGCAGCGCAACAACTACCGCACGGACAAGGCCGTCTTCGGCGCCGCGGCGCTGGCGATCGTCGCCTTCATCGTCTGGGGCATCGTCTCCACCGACTCGCTCGAGGCGGTCTCGGACACCGCGCTGGCCTGGGTGGTCGCCAACACCGGCTGGTTCCTCAGTGCGATCGCCTCCGTCCTCTTCCTCTTCATGGTGGGTGTGGCGGTGTCCCGGTACGGCCGGATCCCGCTGGGGCGGGACGGCGAGAAGCCGGAGTTCTCCACCACCTCGTGGGTGGCGATGATCTTCTCCGCGGGGATCGGCATCGGGGTCTACTTCTTCGGCGCGTACGAGCCGATGACCTTCTACCTCACGCCGCCGCCGGGATCCGGGGTCGACCCCGAGACGCGGGAGGCCATGCACACGGCGCTGGCTCAGGCCACGTTCCACTGGGGCCTCAACGCCTGGGCGATCTACGCCCTCGTCGGGGCGGCCGTCGCCTACAGCTCCTACCGGCGCGGCCGGCTGCCGCTCATGAGCTCGGTGCTCACGCCGCTGCTCGGCCTCAAGCGGACGGAGGGGGTCGGCGGCAAGCTCATCGACATGTTCGCGATCATCGCGACGCTCTTCGGGACGGCGACGTCGCTGGGGCTCGGCACGCTGCAGATCGGCCGCGGTGTCGAGATCGTCTCGGGTGCCGGCGACCTGTCCAACACGGTCCTCGTCGTCATCATCGTCGTGCTCACCATCGCGTTCGTCGCCTCCGCCGTCAGCGGCGTGGCCCGCGGGATCCGCTGGCTGTCGAACATCAACATGACCATCGCCGTGCTGCTCGGCCTGTTCGTCTTCGTCGTGGGGCCGACGCTCCTGCTCGTCAACCTCGTCCCCTCGGTCATCGCGCAGTACGCCAACGACTTCATGGCGATGACGGGCCGCTCCTCCTCCTGGGGCGAGGACTCGGCGGAGTTCGTCGCCGCGTGGACCCAGTTCTACTGGGCCTGGTGGATCTCGTGGTCCCCCTTCGTCGGCATCTTCATCGCCCGGATCTCCCGGGGCCGCACGCTGCGCCAGTTCGTCGGCGTCGTCCTCGTGGTCCCCACGCTGATCTTCCTGCTGGCGTTCTCCCTCCTCGGGGGCACGGCCATGCACCTCCACGAGGGCGGGGCGGACCTCGCCGTGGACGGCTCCGCCCAGGACATGTTCTTCGCGCTCCTGGGGCACCTGCCCGGCAGCACCGTCATCACCGTCGTCGCCGTCATCTCCATCTGCATCTTCTTCATCACGAGCGCGGACTCCGCGGCGCTCGTCATGGGCACCCTGTCCCAGCGCGGCAACTCCACCCCCGACAAGCGGGTGACGATCTTCTGGGGCCTGGCGATGATGGGGATCGCGGTCGTCCTGCTGCTCCTCGGCGGCGACGACGCGCTCCAGGGCATGCAGAACCTGCTCACCGCCTCGGCGATGCCGTTCGCGGTCATCCTCGTGCTCATGACGGTCGCGTTCTGGCGCGACCTCGCCACCGACCCCATGTCGATCCGGCACACCTACGCCCGCGCCGCGCTGCAGAAGGCGGTGGTGAGCGGCGTCGAGCAGCACGGGGACGACTTCGAGATCAGCGTCGGGCGGGCGCCGGCGGGCGAGGGCGCCGGCGCGGACTTCGACTCCCGCGACGAGTCCGTGACGTCCTGGTACCAGCGCACGGACGAGGAGGGCAACCCCGTCGACTACGACTACGCCACCGGCGAGTTCCTCGACGCCGCCCCCGACGACGGCGCGGGGCAGCCGCACGCGCCGGCGGACCAGCGGCCCTGAGCGTCACGGTGCCCCGCCCGTCACACGGACGGGCGGGGCACCGAGACCGGACTGCCCGAGGGCGCCCCGACGACGGGGCGCGGGGTCCTCAGATGCGGCGGGGTCCGGCCTGCCACGCCTCCCAGGCGCTGGCGATGATGTCGTTGAGCCCGTGCTCGGCCTTCCAGCCGAGGACCTGCTCGATGCGCTCGGACGAGGCGACCAGCCGCGGCGGGTCACCGGGCCGGCGCGCCTCGACGTCCGGGGTCACGTCCAGCCCGCTCGCGCGGCCGATCTCGTCGAGCACCTCGCGCACGGAGGCACCGGTGCCCGTGCCCACGTTGAACACGGCGTGCTCGCGGCGGTCCTGCTCGAGGTAGTCCAGCGCCGCCAGGTGGGCGTGGGCAAGGTCGAGCACGTGGATGTAGTCGCGCACGCACGTGCCGTCGGGCGTCGGGTAGTCGTCCCCGAAGATCGCCGGCCGCCGCCCGGTGGCGAGCCGGTCGAGGACCATCGGGACGAGGTTGAGGACGGCGGGGTCGCCGAGGTCCGGCCACCCCGCCCCCGCGACGTTGAAGTAGCGCAGGCTCGCCGACCGCAGGCCCGAGGCGCGCGCCGCGTCCGCCGCCATCCACTCGCCCACGAGCTTGGTCTCGCCGTAGGGGTTGATCGGCTGGGGCGTGGTGTCCTCGGTGACGAGCTCGACGTCGGGCATGCCGTACACGGCCGCCGAGGAGGAGAAGATGAAGCGGTCGACGCCGACCCCTTCCATGGCGGCGAGGACGGTGGCCATGCCGCCCACGTTCTGCTGGTAGTACCAGGCGGGGCGGGCCACCGACTCCCCCACCTGCTTGCGCGCGGCGATGTGGATGACCGCCCGCGCCTCCCGCTCCTTCATCACGCGCTCGAGCGCGTCCTGCGCCCCGGCCCCGGCGAGGTCGAGCTCGACGAGGGTCGCCTCACCGATGCGGTCGTCGCGCCCGGTGCTGAGGTCGTCGACGACGACGACGTCCTCGCCGCGCTCGAGGAGGAGACGGACCACGTGGGCCCCGATGTACCCGGCCCCGCCGGTGACGATGACGCTCATGGTGCGAGCCTAGTGCCGCCGCGTCCCTACGGCGCCTGACACTCGGCGCGCACGCGTGCCCCCTTGGCGGCCGCCGCCTCGCGCAGGTCCTCCTGGAAGGCGACCATCCGCTCCCGCAGGTCCAGGTCCGCCTCGCTCGTGCCGGCGGCGAGGATCCGGGCGGCGAGGAGCCCGGCGTTGCGGGCGCCGCCGATCGAGACGGTGGCGACGGGCACGCCGGCGGGCATCTGGACGATCGAGAGGAGCGAGTCCATCCCGTCGAGGTGCGCGAGGGGGACGGGGACGCCGATGACGGGCAGCGGGGTGAGCGCGGCGAGCATGCCCGGCAGGTGCGCCGCGCCGCCGGCACCGGCGATGACGACCCGCAGCCCCCGGCCGGCCGCCGCCCGCCCGTAGGCCACCATCTCCTCGGGCATGCGGTGCGCGGAGACCACATCGGCCTCGACGTCCACGCCCAGCTCCGCGAGCGCGTCGGCGGCCGCCCGCATCACCGGCCAGTCCGAGTCCGACCCCATGACGATCCCGACCTCGACACCCATCACCGTCTCCGTCCTCCGGTCTGAGCGGGTGCCCGGCCGGGCACCCGCGCTCACTCTCCGCGCAGGAGCGCCACCGCGCCGCTCGCCGCGGCGCGCGCGGCGCCGACGTCGTCCCCGACGACGGTGACGTGCCCGAGCTTGCGGCCCGGGCGCACCTCCTTGCCGTAGAGGTGGACGCGGGCGGCGGGGTGCGCGGCGAGCACCGCCGGCAGCGCCTGGGTGGGGTCGGGGAGCGCGCTGCCGAGGAGGTTGACCATGACGCTCACCGGCGCGCGCGGCGCCGTCTCGCCCAGCGGCAGGTCGAGCACGGCGCGCAGGTGCTGCTCGAACTGGCTCGTCGTGGCCCCGTCGATGGTCCAGTGGCCGGAGTTGTGGGGCCGCATGGCGAGCTCGTTGACGGCGATGCGCCCGTCCGGGAGCTCGAACATCTCCACGGCGAGCACGCCCGTGACGTCGAGCCCCTCGGCGATGCGCTCCCCCACGGCGACCGCCTCGGCGGCCCGCGCGGGGTCGAGCCCGGGGGCCGGGGCCAGCACCTCCGCGCAGATGCCGTCGCGCTGGACGGTCTCGACGACGGGCCAGGCGCGGACCTCGCCGGAGGGGCGCCGGGCGAGCAGGACCGCGAGCTCGCGGACGAAGGGCACCCGCTCCTCGGCGAGGAGCTCCTCCCCCGCGCCCAGACCGCCGAACCAGTCGTCGGCGCCCGTGGCGTCGGCGACCACCCGCACGCCCTTGCCGTCGTACCCGCCGCGGGCGGTCTTGACGACGACGGGCCACCCGACGTCGTCGCCGAACCGGCGCAGCGCGGCGGCGTCGGCGACGGGCGCCCACCGCGGCCCCGGTACCCCGAGCTCCGCCAGGCGCCGGCGCATGACGATCTTGTCCTGGGCGTGCGCCAGCGCCGCGGACCCCGGCCGCACCGCGACACCGTCGGCCTCGAGGGCGCGGAGCAGGTCCGCGGGGACGTGCTCGTGCTCGAAGGTGAGGACGTCCGCGCCGGCGAGGAGGGACCGTACGGCGGCCGCGTCGTCGGCCCGGCCCACCGGGGCGTCCGGGACCACCTGCGCGGCCGAGCCGCCGGCGTCCTCGACGAGCGCGCGCAGGTGCACGCCGAGCCCGACAGCTGCCTGCTGCATCATCCGGGCCAGCTGGCCCCCGCCCACCACCGCGATCACTGGTCCCACGAAGGGGCAGCGTAGTGCGCGGTACCCTGGAGCGGTGAGCTCGTCCCACGCAGCGGCCGGCATCGGCGGCGCGGCCGACGACGCGACAGCACGTGAGACCACTGCCCCGGACGTTGCCACCCACGACACCGCCATGCAGGACGCCACCATGCGGGACACCGCCGCTCAGGACACCGACGCGCACGACGCCGCCACGCACGACGTGGCCAGCGCCGCCGCCGGGCTCCCGCCCGACGAGCCCCCCGCGCGGCTGCCCGGGGCCCGCTGGCTCCGGGTGCGCCAGCAGCTCGCCGAGCTGGCCAAGTTCGGCACCGTCGGTGGGGTGGCCTACGTCGTCGACGTGGGCCTGATGAACCTCCTGCGGTTCGGCCCCGGCGAGCTCCTCGGGGACAAGCCGCTCACCGCCAAGGTGCTCTCGGTGTGCGTCGCCACGCTCGTCGCCTGGCTGGGCAACCGGTACTGGACGTTCGCCGAGAAGAAGCGCTCCTCCCGCGCCCGGGAGCTGGTGATGTTCCTCCTCGTCAACGCCGGCGGCATGCTCATCGCCGTCGGGACGCTCGCCGTCTCGCACTACGTCCTCGGTCTCACGTCACCGCTCGCCGACAACATCGCGGCCAACGGCGTCGGGCTGGTCCTGGGGACGGCGTTCCGCTACCTCTGCTACCGCTACGTCGTCTTCACCGGACCAGCGCCCGCGCGCTGAGTCACCAGCGCCGGCGGCGCCGCCCCATGGAGACCAGGGCGCCCTGCGGCAGCACGACGTCGGGGTCGAGCGCGCGCGGCACCGAGCTGAGGAAGACGGCGAAGACGGGCGGGCGGCGCTGGGCCAGCTCGAGGCGGCCGCCGTCGGCGGCCACGAGGCCACGCGCCAGGGCGAGCCCGAGGCCGGTCCCGCCACCGGAGGTCACGTGCTTGTCGAAGATCTCCGGCGCGAGGTCGTCGGGCACCCCGGGACCCTCGTCCGTCACCTCGAGGACCACGCCGTGCTGGGAGCCCGAGGGACGCGCCCGGACGGTGGTCGTGCCCGCGCCGTGCTTGAGGGAGTTCTCCAGGAGGGTGGACAGCACCTGCGCGAGGGCACCGGGGGTCGCCAGGACCGTGAGGTCGCAGCTCTCGGGCAGCTCGAGGCGGCGCCCGGCCCGGGTGAACGTCGGGCCCCACTCGTCGGCCTGCTGGGCGAAGACGTCGTCGAGGCGGATCGCCTCGGTGGTCCCGCCCCCGGCCTGCCGGGAGTTGCGGAGCAGGTCGTCGACGACGCCGACGAGCCGCTCGATCTGCTCGAGGCTGATCCGCGCCTCCTCGCGCACCTCCTCGTCGTCGCTGAGCGCCTGGATCTCCTCCAGGCGCATGGACAGCGCGGTGAGCGGGGTGCGCAGCTGGTGGGAGGCGTCGGCGGCGAACTGACGTTCCGCCGCGAGGCGTCCCGCCATGCGGTCGGCCGCCCGGCCCAGCTCGGCCGAGACGAGGTCGATCTCCTCGATCCCCGAGCGCTCGAGCTGCGGGCGCACCTGGCCCGAGCCGATCTGCTCGGCGCTGGCGGCCAGGTAGATGAGGGGCGCCGCGAGGCGACGCGCCTGCCGGCGCGCGACGAGGATGCCCACGGCCAGCGCCACGACGGAGGCGACGACGACGAGCGCCACGGCCCGGACGGCGCTGAGCCGGACCTCCGCCGCGGCCACCTCCATGCGCACGGTCGCCCCGCTGGGGGTGGTCTGGACGGACCGGACGACCCCGCCGCTGATGTCCTCGCCCGCCTCGAGCACCATGCCCTGCGGGCTCTGGACGACGATGTGCGCGGGCAGGTCGTCGTCCCCACCGATCCAGGGGTCGAGCATGTCCGCGTCGAGGGCCTCACCGTTGGTGAGGCGCCGCTCGACCGAGCGCGCCAGGGAGCCCGTGCGCAGGTCGAGCGTGGAGCGCTCGGACTCCCACATCATCAGCGCCCCGAAGACGCCCAGGGGCACCCCGAGGAGGAGCACGGCGACCGCCACGGCGGCCACCGTCATCTGCACCGCGCGGCGACGCACGCTCCGCTCAGCTCTCCCCGGTCTCGAACCGGAAGCCCATCCCGCGCACCGTCGTCACATATCGCGGGTCGTTGGCGTCGTCGCCGAGCTTGCGCCGCAGCCACGACACGTGCATGTCGAGGGTCTTGGTGGAGCCGGTGGGGTCCGAGCCCCACACCTCGCGCATGAGGGTCTCGCGGCCCACGACGGAGCCGGCCTCGCGCACGAGCACCCGCAGGAGCTCGAACTCCTTGGCGGTCAGCTGCATCTCCCGCGTGCCCTGGAACGCCCGGTGGGCGGCGACGTCGACGCGCACGTCCTGGGCGACGAGCTCGTCCTCGTCGCTGAGCTCGCCGCCGGCGCGGCGCAGGAGCGCCCGGACGCGGGCGAGCAGCTCGGCGAGCCGGAAGGGCTTGGTCACGTAGTCGTCGGCGCCGGCGTCGAGGCCGACGACGAGGTCCACCTCGTCCGCGCGCGCCGTGAGGACGAGGATCGGCGTGGCCATGCCCTGGGCGCGGACCCAGCGGGCGACGTCCAGGCCGTCCATGTCCGGCAGCCCCAGGTCGAGGACGATGAGGTCCGCGCCGACGGAGTGGTCGATGGCGCCCTGGCCGGTCCCGTAGGCGCTCACCTCATAGCCTTCGCGGGTGAGTGCGCGGGCCAGGGGCTCGGCGATGGCGGGATCGTCCTCGACGAGTAGCACGTTGGTCACGCGAGCATCGTAAGGCTTTGCACGATCATGGGCGGGCAGAGGACGCAGTGGTTACGAGCGGCGCCCCGGCTCGGCGCGCCGCAGCTCGGCGAGGCGGACCGTCCCGATGCCCGGCATGTCCGCCTCCGGGCGTGGCGTGCAGACGAACCGCGAGCCCTTGGGCCCGGTCACCAGGGCGTCCGCGCTCGCCGCGTCCATGAGCACGGTGCCGGGGGCGGCCACGTCGACGAGGCGCGAGGCGAGGTTGACCGTCGGCCCGAAGACGTCGCCCGAGCGGGAGACGACGCGGCCCCACACCAGCGAGGCGCGCACGGGCAGGAGGTCCGGCCGGGCATCGATCGCCGCGATGAGGTCGACGGCGACCTCCGCGGCCGTGGGCAGGTCGTCGGCGACGAAGAGCACCGCGTCACCGATGGTCTTGACGACCCGCGCGCCGTGGGAGGTGATGACGTCGCGGACCGCGAACTCGAACCCCTGGACGAGCCGCGCCAGGGCCTGGGAGCCCAGGCTGGCCGACCGGGTCGTGAAGGAGACCATGTCGGCGAAGCCGAGGGCGCGGGGCAGGGGCAGCGCGTCCGCGTCCACCCCGTCGTCCGGCCGGTGGGAGACCTCGGACTCGATGCGGGCGGCGAGCGAGGCGAGCTGGCGCCGCCACGCGTAGACGATCTGGTCCTCCAGGACGGCGCCCACCGCCGCCATCCGGTCCAGGACGACGAGCCGGGCGCTGGTGTCGTCGAGGTGGAGGCGCCGGGCGGCGTCCTCCACCAGGGCCTCGGTCTGCCACAGGGCGAGGCGGTCCGCGGTGTGGGACTGCGCCCGCACGAGCGAGACCGCGGTGGTGAGGTCGATGGTGCCGTCCTCGACGAGCACGGCGATGGCGCGCAGCGCGGCGACGTCGCGGTCGGTGAACGTGGGGACGTCGTCGGCCACGTCGGGGAAGCCCATGGCGCGCCAGAAGGTCCGCGCCGCCTCGACCGGGACCGCCGCGCGCTCCGCGAGCTCCACCATGGTGAGGGCGGGGTCGCCGCCGATGAGCGTGCGCTGGTGCTCGGCCACCGTGGACCGCGCAGGCGTCACCCCAGCGGCGCCCGAGCCGTCCGTCGCGCCGTCACCCTCACGCATGCCGCATCACATCCACGAGGCTATCCCGCCGTCCGGCACGGGGGGGGTGTGGGGCAGCCCGCCGGAGCCGGGGGCCGGCTCAGGTGCGGCGCA
The DNA here is from genome assembly GCF_003710105.1 of Georgenia faecalis. GTDB lineage: Bacteria > Actinomycetota > Actinomycetes > Actinomycetales > Actinomycetaceae > Georgenia_A > Georgenia_A faecalis. The sequence continues at coordinate 716,749 of NZ_CP033325.1, read as the reverse complement.
GGTGCCGCACGTCCCCGGCCAGCACCGCACGGCGGGCGCCGCCCACCTCGGCGACGACGAGGGCGCCGTCGGCGTCGAGGTCCACGGCGCGGCCCTCGACGCCGCGCCCCCCGGGCACGTCGACCCGGACCTGCGCGCCGATGGTCGTGCAGCAGGCGCGGACCTGCGCGCGCAGCGACGCCGGTCCCTCGGCCTCCCACGCGGCGACGAGCGGGGCCAGCTCGCCGCCGATCCTCGCCAGGAGGGCCTCGGCGGTGACGGCCAGGCCCGCGAGCGCGAGCGACGTCGCCCACGGCACCGGGAGCTCGCGCTGGCGCAGGTTGACGCCGATCCCCACCACGACCGCCCCGGGCACCACGGGCACGGCCTCGGTGAGGATGCCCGCCACCTTGCGGTCGTGCCCCCACCCGGGAACGGCGTCCGGGGCCCCGCCGACGACGACGTCGTTGGGCCACTTGAGGCCGACGGCCGGCCCCGCGCCGTCGGCCGGCGCGACGGCGCGGACGACCGCGAGGCCGGCGAGCAGCGTCACCCAGGCGAGGTGCTCGGCCGGGACCCGGGGCCGCAGCAGCACCGAGGCGGTGAGCGCCTCCCCGGGCGGCGTCGACCACGTGCGCCCGGCGCGCCCGCGCCCGGCGACCTGGCTGCGGGCGACGAGCACCGACATGGGCGGCCAGGCGTCGGGGTCGGCCGTCACCGCGCGGACGAGCTCGGTGCTGGTGGACCCCACCTCGTCACGGCGCTCGACGCGCGGGAAGGGCGACGCTCCGCTGGGGGCCATGGCCCTACCCTGCCGCACCCCCGGCGCGCCCCGCGTTGTGGGAGTCCCACAACGCCCGGGCGGGGACACCGGCCGCCCCCGCCATCGAGCGGTGGCCCCCGCACAGTTACGCTCGGGCGGGTGACCCCCCATGCCGAGCAGACCACGACGCCGCCCGCCCCGACCACCGCCGGACGGCTCGCGGACCTCGACGGTCGCGTCGCGGCCCTCGAGCAGGCCGAGGAGATCGCGCAGGCCAAGCAGCACCCCCGGCGGAAGAAGTCGGCCCGCGAGCGCGTCGCCGCGCTCCTCGACGACGGCAGCTTCGTCGAGCTCGACGCGTTCGCCACCCACCGGTCGACGAACTTCGGTCTCGACGGCAAGCGCGTCCCGGGCGACGGCGTCGTCACCGGCTACGGGACGATCGACGGGCGCCAGGTGTGCCTGTACTCCCAGGACTTCTCCGTCTTCGGCGGGAGCCTCGGTGAGGTGCACGGCCAGAAGATCACCAAGGTGATGGACCTCGCCCTGCGCACCGGCGTCCCGCTCATCGGCATCTCCGACGGCGGGGGCGCGCGCATCCAGGAGGGCGTCGCCGCGCTCACCCAGTTCGCCGAGATCTTCCGGCGCAACGTGGCCGCCTCCGGCGTCATCCCGCAGATCTCGCTCATCCTCGGGCCCAGCGCCGGCGGGGCGGTCTACTCCCCGGCCCTCACCGACTTCATCGTCATGGCCGACGGCACGTCGAACATGTTCATCACCGGCCCCGACGTCATCCGCTCGGTCACCGGGGAGGACGTCGGCTTCGAGGAGCTCGGCGGGGCGAGCACGCACAACGAGCGCTCCGGCGTCGCGCACTACCTCGCCGCCGACGAGGACGACGCCCTGGACTACGTGCGGTCGCTGCTTACCTACCTGCCCGCGAACAACCTCTCCGAGCCGCCCGTGTGGCCCACGGACGCCGGGACCCTCGAGGTGAGCGACGCCGACCTCGAGCTCGACGCCCTCGTCCCGGACTCCGACAACCAGCCCTACGACATGCGCACCGTCATCGCCCACGTCGTCGACGACGGGGAGATGCTCGAGGTCCAGTCGCTCTACGCGGCGAACGTCGTCACCGCCTTCGCGCACGTCGAGGGCCACCCGGTGGGCATCGTCGCCAACCAGCCCCTCCACATGGCCGGCACCCTCGACATCAACGCCTCGGAGAAGGCGGCGCGCTTCGTGCGGACCTGCGACGCGTTCAACGTCCCGGTCCTCACGTTCGTCGACGTCCCGGGCTTCCTGCCCGGGACCGACCAGGAGTGGAACGGGATCATCCGGCGCGGCGCCAAGCTCATCTACGCGTACGCCGAGGCGACCGTCCCGCTCGTCACGGTCATCACCCGCAAGGCCTACGGCGGCGCCTACATCGTCATGGGGTCCAAGCAGCTGGGCGCGGACGTCAACCTCGCCTGGCCCACGGCCCAGATCGCCGTCATGGGCGCGTCCGGGGCGGCGAACATCCTCCACCGCGGCACGCTGGCCCGCGCCGCCGCGGAGGGCCTCGACGTCGACGCGGAGCGCGCGCGGCTGGTCGCCGAGTACGAGGAGGCGATCGTCAACCCCTGGGACGCCGCCGCCCGCGGGTACGTCGACGCCGTCATCGCGCCGTCGCAGACCCGGTCGCAGGTGGTCCGCGCGCTGCGGGCGCTGCGGACCAAGCGGGCGTCGCTGCCCGCGAAGAAGCACGGGAACATCCCGCTGTGACCGAGGGCTGGTCGGGCAGCGGCGACGGCGCGGTGGTGGCGGACGCGCTCGCCGCGGCGAGCGCCGCGGACGGGACGACCGTGCGCGTGGTGCGCGGCGCGCCGGACGACGTCGAGCTGGCGGCGCTCGTCGCGGGGATCGTCGCGCACCGGGCGGCCCAGGTGCCCCCCGAGGAGCTCCCGCCCGGCACGCCCTGGGGCGACCGGGCCCGTCGGCTCCGCGCCGGCCTCGTGCCCGGGCCGCACACCTGGCGCTGGTCCCTGCACCCCTAGCGCCGCCGGTCGCTACGCTCTGGTGGCGTGACCCGCACCCCCACGGCCGTCGACGCCGTCGCCGAGGCCCACGTGCTGCGCGTGGCCGAGCTCGACCCGCTGGAGGCGACGTCGCTCGGCCTGCCCGGGCACGACGACGCCCTGCCGGACCTCTCCCCCGCGGGCGTGGCCGCCCGCGCCGACGCGGCCCGCGCGACCCTCGCCGAGCTGCGCCGCACCGCGCCGGCCGACGACGTCGACGAGGTGACGGTCGCGGCGATGACGGAACGCCTGGGCCTGGAGGTCGAGCTCGCGGAGGCCGGCGAGCGCGACCGGGAGCTCAACGTCATCGACTCGCCGGTCCAGGGCCTGCGGGACGTCTTCGACCTCATGCCCACCGCGACGGCCGCGGACTGGCAGAACGTCGGGGCGCGGCTCAACGCCCTGCCCTCGGCGCTCGCCGGCTACGTCGAGTCACTCCGGGCGGCCGCCGCCCGCGGCGACGTCGCGGCCGTCCGGCAGGTCGAGGCCACCCTGGCGCAGGCCGAGGAGCTCGCCGACGCCGCCGGCTCGTTCTTCACCACCTTCACCGCGTCCGCCCGGCCGGACGGCGTCGAGCCCACCGGGGCGCTCGCCGCCTACCTCGAGGAGGGCGCCGCGGCCGCACGCGGGGCGTACGGGTCGCTCGCCGCGTTCCTGCGCACCGAGCTCGCCCCGCAGGCACCGGCCCAGGACGCCGTCGGCCGCGAGCGCTACGAGCGGTGGTCCCGCTACTTCCTCGGCGCCCGCGTCGACCTCGACGAGACGTACGAGTGGGGCCTGGAGGAGCTGCGCCGCGTCGTGGCCGAGCAGGAGGAGGTGGCGCGGCGCCTGTACGGGCCGGGCGCCCGCGTCCGCGAGGCGATGGACCGCCTCGACGTCGAGCCGGCCCGGATGATCCACGGCACCGACGCCCTCCAGCGGTGGATGCAGGCGACGTCCGACGAGGCCGTCGCCGCCCTGGCGGGGGCGGAGTTCGACATCCCCGAGCCCGTACGCACCCTCGAGTGCCGCATCGCCCCCACGCACACGGGCGGCATCTACTACACGGGGCCCAGCGCGGACTTCTCCCGGCCGGGCCGCATGTGGTGGTCGGTGCCGCCGGGCGTCACCGAGTTCGCCACCTGGCGCGAGAAGACCACCGTCTACCACGAGGGCGTGCCGGGTCATCACCTGCAGATCGGCCAGACCGCCTTCCGGTCCGACCTGCTCAACACGTGGCGGCGCCTGGCGTGCTGGGTGAGCGGGCACGGGGAGGGCTGGGCCCTGTACGCCGAGCGGCTCATGGCCGACCTCGGCTTCCTCGACGACCCGGGCGACGCCCTGGGGATGCTCGACGGCCAGCGGCTGCGCGCCGCCCGCGTCGTCCTCGACATCGGCGTCCACCTCGGCAAGCCGGCGCCCGCCGAGTGGGGCGGCGGGACGTGGGACGCGGCGAAGGCGTGGGAGTTCCTGCGCGGCAACGCGAACATGGCCGACGGCTTCCTCGCCTTCGAGCTGGACCGCTACCTCGGCTGGCCGGCGCAGGCGCCCTCCTACAAGGTCGGCCAGCGGCTGTGGGAGGAGACCCGCGCGGCGGCCCGCGCGCAGGCGCAGGCCCGCGGCGAGGAGCTCGACCTGCGGGCCTTCCACCGCACGGCACTCGACGTCGGCTCCGTCGGTCTCGACGTCCTGCGTCAGACCCTCGTGGGCTGAGGGGCGCGCCCGCGTCCACCCGCGGGTCGCGGCGGCCTCAGTCGGTGACGCGGGCCTTGACGGCGGTGAGGACGTCCGCCTCCGTCTCGCCCTCGACGAGCTCGTCGTCGACGTAGACCTGCGGGATGTAGGAGACGCCCTCGGCCGCGGCGTACGCCGTCACCTCCTCGACCCACCCACCGAAGGCCTGCTCACGCACCGCGGCGGCGTCGGCGTCGTCGAGGTCGGCGCCCGCCTCCCGCGCCAGGGCGAGGAGCTCGTCGTCGCTGGGGCCGGCGTCGGTCCCGGCCTCCGGGCGCGCCTCGTACAGCGCCGTGAGGACGGCGGGCCACGCCTCGGGGTCGGCGTCGGCGACGACGGCGAGAAGGGCGGCGCCGCGGGTGGAGAACTTGTGGGTGGTCCGGGGCCCGAGGTAGTCGACGACGACGTGCTCCACGGCGACGTCCCCGCCCCCGGCCCACGCGACGACGTCGGCGTCGGTGTCCATCGCCTCGTGCAGGGCGCGGCAGTAGGGGCAGTTGAGGTCCTCGTAGACGACGACCCGCTCGGGCGCGTCCGGGTCGCCGACGATGACGGAGGTCGCCGTCACCGTGACGTTGCCGGTCGTGCGCTCCTGCGGCGCCCGGGCGGCCGCGGGCGACGTGGCACCCGCCGTCGCGCCCTCGCTCGCCGAGGTCGCGGTTCCCGGGGCGGGCGCCGCCGGGTCCTCCCCGCACGCGGCGAGCAGCCCGAGGGCGAGCACGGCGGGCACGGCGACGAACCGGCGCAGCCGGCGAGCGCGGGGAGTCATGGGGTCCATCGTCGCGAGGACCGGGTGGCGCGGCCCGGGACGTTCGGCCCAGTAGAGTGCGCGCGGTGCGCCTGCTCCTCGCCTCCGCCTCCCCGGCCCGCCGCACCATCCTGCGTGCGGCCGGCATCGAGCCCCTCGTCGAGCCCTCGGGCGTCGACGAGCCGGCCCTCCTCGCCGCCGCAGCCGCGCAGGGCCCGGTCCCCGCGGCCGAGCAGGTGCTCCTCCTCGCCCGCGCCAAGGCCCGCGACGTCGCCTCCCGGGCGGGCGTGGAGGTCCTCGTGCTCGGCTGCGACTCGATGCTCGAGCTCGATGGCGACGTCCTCGGCAAGCCCGACGACGCCGCAGACGCCGTGCGCCGCTGGCACCGCATGCGCGGGCGGCGCGGCCTCCTGCACACCGGCCACTGGCTCGTCCGCCCCGGTGACCGGGCCGAGGTCGGGGCGACGTCGACGACGGCCGTGACGTTCGCCGACGTCACGGACGCCGAGATCGAGGCCTACGTGGCCACCGGCGAACCCCTGGCGGTCGCCGGCGCGTTCACCATCGACGGGCTCGGCGGGCCGTTCGTCAGCAAGGTCGAGGGGGACCCCCACGGCGTCGTCGGGCTCAGCCTGCCGCTCCTGCGCGACCTCCTCGGCCGGCTCGGCGTGGCCGTGACGGACCTGTGGACCCTCGACAGGCCGGCCGTGCCCGGCGCGGCGGACGACCGCACCGGCTGACGGGGAGGGCACGAACGGCCGTCCCAGGCACTTGTCGTGTCCGCACAATCCTCGCGGGGCGCACTTAGCCGGTTGGACAGACTTCACCGGCGGCGCGGGCGGCGACTGTGAGGTCGGCGCCGCCCGCGGCTACCGTGGCCCGATCACCCCCGTCCGAGACCCCAAGAGCGGAGCGTCCATGACGAGCGCCTCACGTCCGAGACCGACGCGCCCGATCACCAAGGTGCTCATCGCCAACCGCGGCGAGATCGCCGTGCGGGTGGCGCGGGCGTGCGCGGACGCGGGGCTGGTCAGCGTGGGCGTCTACGCCGACCCGGACCGGGACGCGCTCCACGTGCGGATGTGCGACGAGGCCTTCGGGCTGGACGGGTCGCGCGCCGCCGAGACCTACCTCGACATGGGCAAGCTCCTCGACGTCGCCCGGCGCAGCGGCGCCGACGCCGTCCACCCCGGGTACGGGTTCCTCTCGGAGAACGCCGCCTTCGCTCAGGCCGTCATCGACGCCGGGCTCGTGTGGATCGGCCCGCCGCCGTCCGCCATCGACGCCCTTGGCGACAAGGTGAGCGCGCGCCGCATCGCCCAGGCGGCGGGCGCCCCGCTCGTCGCCGGGACGCCGGACCCCGTGGCCGACGCCGAGGAGGTGCTCGCCTTCGCCGACGAGCACGGCCTGCCCGTCGCCATCAAGGCGGCCTTCGGCGGCGGCGGCCGCGGGCTCAAGGTGGCGCGCCGGCGCGAGGAGATCCCCGAGCTGTTCGACTCGGCGGTCCGCGAGGCGACCGCCGCCTTCGGTCGCGGCGAGTGCTTCGTCGAGCGCTTCCTCGACCGCCCCCGCCACGTGGAGACCCAGTGCCTGGCGGACGCCCACGGCACCGTCGTCGTCGTCTCCACCCGCGACTGCTCCCTGCAGCGGCGGCACCAGAAGCTCGTCGAGGAGGCGCCCGCGCCGTTCCTCACGCCCGAGCAGGAGGCCGAGCTACGCCGCGCCTCCATCGCCATCCTCCGCGAGGCGGGCTACGTCGGGGCGGGGACCGCGGAGTTCCTCGTCGCGGTCGACGGCACGATCTCCTTCCTCGAGGTGAACACCCGCCTCCAGGTGGAGCACCCCGTCACCGAGGAGGTCACCGGCATCGACCTCGTCCGCGAGCAGCTGCGCATCGCGGCCGGGGAGGAGCTCGGGTACGACGAGGTCCCGGTGCGCGGGCACTCCCTGGAGTTCCGCATCAACGGCGAGGACCCGGCGGCCGGGTTCCTGCCCTCCCCCGGGCTCATCACCGCACTGACGTGGCCGACCGGGCCCGGCGTTCGGGTCGACACCGGCGTGGTCGCCGGCGACCGGGTCTCCGGCGCCTTCGACTCCATGCTCGCCAAGGTCATCGTCACCGGGGCGGACCGCGACCAGGCGATCGCCCGGGCCCGCCGGGCGCTGCGGGAGCTGGAGATCGTCGGCATCCCCACCGTCGTGCCGTTCCACCGCGCGGTCCTCGACTCCCCGGCCTTCGCGGCCCGCACCGGCGCCGACTTCGCCGTGCACACCACGTGGATCGAGTCCGACTTCGCCGAGGACGTCGCCGCCCTCGCGCCCTCCGCCGCACCGACGCCGCACGAGGCGGACGAGGACTCGGGGATGGAGCGCGTCGTCGTCGAGGTGGGCGGCAAGCGCCTCGAGGTGGTCCTGCCCGCCGGCCTCGGCATCGCGGCCGGCCGGCGCGGCGCCGCGCGGCGTCCCGCCCGCCGGGCCGCCGCCCGCGCCACCGCACCGAGCAACGGGGCGCTCACCTCCCCCATGCAGGGGACGATCGTGCGCGTCGCCGTCGCCGAGGGCGACACCGTCGGGGCCGGGGACCTCGTCGTCGTCCTCGAGGCGATGAAGATGGAGCAGCCGCTCGTCGCCCACCGTGCCGGGCGGGTGACCGGGTTGGGGGCCTCGGTGGGGACGAACGTCTCGGCGGGCGCGGTCATCTGCGAGATCGCGGTCGCGGACGCGTAGTCCGGGTTGCTCCGACGGGTCGACGTGCGAGGCTGGCCGGCGTGAGCGACCGCCCCGACCCCCGCCCGCCGCGACGGCCCGGGGACGGGTGGGTGGACTGCCGGTGCGGCGCCCGGCACTGGGGGCAGTTCGGCGCGGCCGGCCTCCTCGCGGTGCGCGACGCCGGCTCCGGGCCCGAGATCGTCCTGCAGCACCGGGCGCTGTGGAGCCACCACGGCGGCACGTGGGGCCTGCCCGGCGGCGCCGTCGGCCCCGACGAGAGCGCGGTGGAGGGCGCGGTCCGGGAGGCTGTGGAGGAGGTCGGGCTGCCGCCCGAGGCCGTGCGCCCCCGGGCCACCTGGCGGCTGCAGCACCCCGACTGGTCCTACACCACCGTCCTCGCGGAGGCCGTCGCCGAGTTCGAGCCGGCCGTCACCGACGCCGAGAGCCTCGAGACCCGGTGGGTGCCCGTGGCCGACCTGGCGGACCTGCCGCTGCTGCCGGCCTTCGGCGCGTCGCTGCCCGACCTGCGCCCGCTCCTCGGCCGCCGGCTCGTGCTCGTCGTCGACGCCGCCAACACCGTGGGCGCCCGGCCGGACGGCTGGTGGCACGACCGTCGCGGCGCGACGGAGCGGCTGCGCGACGAGCTCGCGGCGCTGCGCACGGCGGGGGTCCCGGCCGACGCGGTCGGCCTGCCCGGCGACCGGTGGTTCCCCGAGGTCGTCCTCGTCGTGGAGGGCCGCGCCCGCGGCGTCGCCCCGGCCGGCGGCGTCCGCGTCGTCGAGGCCGCCGGTTCCGGGGACGACGCCGTCGTCGCGCAGGTCCGGCCGGACCCGGGCGACCACGTCGTCGTCGTCACCGCCGACCGCGAGCTGCGCCGGCGCGTGGAGGCGCGGGGCGCGCGGACCGCGGGGCCGCGGCTCGTCCTGGCGGGCGTTTCGACCAGCCGCCCGGACGTTCCGTAGGCTGGACCGCCATGGAGCGCATCGCACACGGGATCGGCCTGGCCACCCGCACCGAGGACGGCCAGGTCCTCGACGCCTGGTACCCCTCGCCCGCCCTCGGCGCCGGCGGTGACACCGACGCCGGGGCCCTCGCCGCGGCCGAGGGCCGCGACGAGGTCCGGGGGGTGCGGACCGAGATCGTCCGCACCGAGATCGACCTCGACGCCGCGCCGGCCGGCACGGCGGACGCCTACCTGCGCCTGCACCTCCTCTCCCACCGGCTGGTCGCGCCGAACACGCTCAACCTCGACGGGATCTTCGCCGTCCTGCCCAACGTCGTGTGGACCTCGGCCGGCCCCTGCGCCGTCGACGGCTTCGAGAGCACTCGGGCGCGCCTGCGCGCCGCGCAGGGCCACGTCACCGTGCATGGCGTCGACAAGTTCCCCCGGATGACCGACTACGTGACCCCGGAGGGCGTGCGCATCGCCGACGCCTCCCGGGTCCGGCTCGGCGCCCACCTCGCGCCCGGCACCACCGTCATGCACGAGGGCTTCGTCAACTTCAACGCCGGCACGCTGGGCCGCTCCATGGTGGAGGGACGCATCTCCCAGGGCGTCGTCGTCGGCGACGGCTCGGACATCGGCGGGGGCGCGTCCATCATGGGCACCCTCTCGGGCGGCGGCCAGCACGTCATCTCTATCGGGCGGCGCTGCCTGCTCGGCGCCAACGCCGGTCTCGGCATCAGCCTCGGTGACGACTGCGTCGTCGAGGCGGGGCTCTACGTCACCGCGGGCACCAAGGTCACGGTGCTGCCGGCCGGGTCGGGGGCGCCCCGGGTCGTGGCCGCCCGCGAGCTCTCCGGCCGGGACAACGTCCTCCTGCGCCGCAACTCCGTCAGCGGGGCCGTCGAGGCGCTGCCCCGCGCGGGGACCGGGATCGTCCTCAACGACGCCCTCCATGCGTGAGCCCGCCCGCCGCCCGCGACTGCTCTCGCGGGCCCTCCTCGGCGTGGTCGTCCTGGCCCTGGCCACCGGCGGGGTGGTCCTGGGCCTCACCTGGCTGCTGCCCCAGCGGACGGCCAACGCCTGCACCGTGACGGCGGAGGACGGCTCGACGGCCACGATCGACGCCGACCAGGCCGACAACGCCGCCCTCATCACCGCCGTCGCCCTGCGCCGGGAGCTGCCGGCGCGCGCCGCCTCGATCGCCATCGCCACCGCCGTGCAGGAGTCGAAGCTGCGCAACATCGACTACGGCGACCGCGACTCGCTCGGGCTCTTCCAGCAGCGCCCCTCGCAGGGGTGGGGCACGCCGGAGCAGGTGATGGACCCGGTCTACGCCACGAACGCCTTCTACGACGGCCTCGTCGCGGTGCAGGGGTACGAGGCGCTGCCCATCACCGAGGCGGCGCAGCAGGTCCAGCGCTCCGCCTACCCCGACGCCTACGCCGACCACGAGCCGGAGGGCCGGGCGTTCGCCTCCGCCCTGTCGGGGCACTCCCCCGCGGCGCTCACCTGCCGGCTCCCCATGCCTGAGGACGAGGCCACGGTGGCCGAGGCGGTCGCCGGGCGGCTCGAGCGGGACTTCGGTGTGGCCCCGAGCGCCACGACGGACGAGGGCGTGGAGATCGACGCCGCCTCGTTCCCGGGCTCGTCGGCCGCGACCCTGGACCGGTACACCTGGGCGGCCGCGCAGTGGTCGGTGGCGACGGCGAGCGTCACGGGCGTCACCCGCGTGCACGTCGGCGACCAGGTGTGGGACCGCAGCCACGGCAACGACGCGCAGTGGACCGACGCAGAGCCCGCGCTCGCCCCGGGCACCGTCCGCGTGTCCTGACGCCCCCGAGCCGGCGGGGGCCCGCTGCCCCTCAGGCGACGTGCGCCGCGGCGAGCTCGACGACGGGCAGCCCTCGCTCGGCGAGCAGCTCGCGGGCCCGCGCGACGCGCGCCTCACCGGCCTCGAGGAGGATCTCGGGGCGCCACCGCTCCTCGGCCGGCAGCGCCGGCAGGCGCTCGTCCCGGAGCACCCGCAGGGCGCGCAGCGCGCACTCGCGGTCCGCGAAGGTCAGCACGCGGGTGCCGCCGTCCCACTCGAGGATCTCGTCCATGCGCCCCTCCTGCCGGTGCGTCGCGGGGATCTCACGACGGCCCGTCCCCCCGGCCGGGCCGTCGTGAGGCACCCGGTGCCCCGGCGGAGTGTCACCGCCGACAGTCACCGTCCCCACCGGGATACCGGGCCTGCCACCGACGGTAGGCGCGTGGGGACGCGGCTGGACCTACCCGTTCGGCCACCGCGCCCTGACCTAAGTCGACACGTGACGCGGCCCTAGCGCAGCGGGAGCTCGCAGCGCACGATCCAGACCTCGCCGTCGCCGCCGGCGTCCACCTGACCGCCGCGCTGGCTGGCCCGGGTGCGCATGTTCTCCAGGCCCATGCCGGAGGACGGGATGGCGCTCGGACCCGCCTTGGCCACCCCGTTGCGCACGACGAGGTGCACGGACGTGGCGGTCTGCCCGATGCTGATCCGGACCTTCTGGGCCCGGTCGCCGTGCTTGACGACGTTGGTCGCAGCCTCCTGGAGGATCCGGCCCAGGGCCAGGTCGGTCTCCACGGGCAGCCCGGCCAGCGTCTTGGGGTCGTAGTCGACCGCGGTGGCGAAGCCCAGGGCCTCGAGGTTCTGCCGGATGGACCCGAGCGTGGCGCCGAGGCGCAGGTCCCGGGCGGACTCGCCGTCGGCCGACTCCTCGTCGTCGTCGTTCTGCAGGACGTGGAGCATCCACCGCAGCTCCGTGAGGGCCTGCCGCGTGGAGCCCGCGATGACCTTGAGGGACTTGTCCCGCTGCTCCGGGTCCTGCGCCATCGAGACGACGCTCGCGTGCATGGACGCCATGGTGATGTGGTGGGCGACGATGTCGTGGAGCTCGCGGGCGATGCGGCTGCGCTCGCCCTTGATGGACTCCTCGCGCTCCTCCTCGAAGCCCGAGATCCGGACCGCCGCGGCGCGGTTGCGCTCGGCGAGCGCGGCGTAGGCGGCGCCGATCGCGGCGGAGACGAGGAGGAGGCCACCGACGACGAAGCCGGTCTCCCTCAGGTCCTCGTGCAGGGCGAAGCTCCCCGCCAGCCAGAGCGCGCAGAAGACGACGTAGCACGCCGCGAAACGCCGGTCGGCCTTAGCGACGACGATGCCCGAGACCGCCATCCCGAGGAGACCGATACCGGATCCGACGGGACTGAACATGCTGATGAGCATCACGCCGGCGAGGATCGCGGCCCCGATGGAGACCCGGAAGGCCATGAGCGCCAGCGCGGCGTTCGCCATGAGAACCAGGGCGAGGGCCGTCCCTGCGGACGTTTCCGCCATCGTGGCCGCATCGTCGCGGCCGACCTCGGCGATCACGTCGGACACGGCAGAGAAGGTGGCGGCCCCGACGATGAGCGCTTGCGCCCACCGGGGCATGGGCGCGCTCGCCCAGAAGCTCGGCTTGGAGCTGGTGGGCTTCTCGATGGGGCTGCGCCGCGACACGTGGTGACGATAGCGCTCGCGGCGCCGCCCCGAGACCTCGATCAGCAGCGCTTGAAGAAGAAGCAGTTGAGGTCGCTGACGAACCCGTTGGTGGTGACGCCGCCCGGGCGCGTGATCGCGGGCGCGACGGTCGCCGTCGCCGTCGCCGTCTCGAGGCTGGCGCCGGCGTCGCGGGCGCCGGCCGAGGCCGCGGGCGCGATCGCGAGGACGGCAGCGACCCCGATGGAAGCAAATACGCGCATGAAATTTCCCTTCTCGGTTCGGCGACCGGGGTGGTCACCGCCTTCACTACACCCGCACAATACTGCGGTTCGCGACCTCCTGATCTACTTATGGCTACCCCACCTCGACGGAGTCGTTCCGCGCCCCGCATACACTTCGGGCATGGAGCACATCCGGGTCCTCATCGTCGACGACCACCCCCTGATGTCCGAGGCGTTGGCGGTGTTCGTCAACAACGCCGAGGGCATGGTGTGCGCGGGGATCGCCTCGAACGGCCTCATCGGCATCCGGATGACCGACACCCACCGACCCGACATCGTCCTCATGGACCTCCAGATGCCGGTCATGGGGGGTATCGAGGCCATGGAGGTACTCGCCCGCGAGCACCCCGAGGTCAAGGTCATCGCCATGACGACGTTCAGCGAGCAGGAGCACGTCGTCGCGGCCCTGCGCGCAGGCGCCACGGGCTACCTCGTCAAGGACATGGACCCGGGCGACATCGTCCAGGGCATCCGCCGCGTGTACGCCGGCGAGGCGGCCCTCGCCCCCGCGATCTCGCTGGCGCTCGTCCGCAGCGTCCGCGAGGGCACGTCCGCGCGCCCCTCCAGCGAGGTCCTGCAGAGCTTCACCGAGCGGGAGCGCGAGGTGCTCCAGTGGCTCGGGCGGGGCCTGAGCAACGCCGAGATCGCCCGCCGGATCCACTACTCCGAGGCCTCCGTCAAGGCCAACATGACCCAGATCATGACCAAGCTCGGCGTCCGCGACCGGGTGCAGACCGTCATCAAGGCCTCCCAGCTCGGGCTCATCGACCTCTCCCTCGACGCGTAGCGCCGCACGTCCGGCCGACCCGGCGGGACGGCGCACCGAGGCGCCGCGCAGGACGACGAGAGGCCGTCACCGGCATGGTGACGGCCTCTCGGACGCCAGGCGTCCGCGCGGACGCCCGAGCACGCGCGGGGCCCTCACGGATCCCGCGCGCGCGATCAGCGCTGGTCGAGCGCGACGAAGTCGCGCTCCCCCTCGCCGGTGTACACCTGGCGGGGGCGGCCGATCTTCGTCGTCGGGTCGGCGATCATCTCGCGGTACTGGGCGATCCAGCCGGGCAGGCGCCCCATGGCGAACAGCGGGGTGAACATCTGCGTGGGGAAGCCCATGGCCTTGTAGATGAGGCCGGTGTAGAAGTCGACGTTGGGGTACAGCTTGCGCTCGATGAAGTAGTCGTCGTGGAGGGCGATGTCCTCCAGGCCCATGGCGATGTCGAGCAGCTCGTCGGAGCTGCCGAGCTGGGTGAGCACCTCGTGGGCGGCGTCCTTGACGATGGCGGCGCGGGGGTCGTAGTTCTTGTACACCCGGTGGCCGAAGCCCATGAGCCGGACGCCGTCCTCCTTGTCCTTCACCCGGCGCATGAAGTCCGAGGCGTCCCCGCCGCCGGCCTTGATGGCGTCGAGCATGCTGAGGACCGCCTCGTTCGCGCCACCGTGCAGCGGGCCGGACAGCGCGCCCACGCCGGCCGCGATGGAGGCGTAGATGTTGGCGTGCGAGGAGCCCACCATCCGCACCGTCGACGTCGAGCAGTTCTGCTCGTGGTCGGCGTGGAGGATGAGGAGCATGTCGAGGGCCTTGGTGAGGACCGGGTCGACGCTCTTGTCCTGGTAGGGCAGGTGGAACGTGAGCCGGAGGAAGTCCTCGACGTAGCCCCGCGAGGAGTCCGGGTAGAGCAGCGGGAGGCCGAGGGCCCGCTTGGCGATGTAGGCGATCATCGTCGGCACCTTGGCCAGCAGCAGGACCGTGGCGAGCTCGAGCTGCTCGGGGTCCTTCGGGTCGAGCGTGTGCTGGTAGTAGGTGGCGAGGCCGGCGATGCCCGACTGGAGGATGGCCATGGGGTGGCCGTTCGCCGGGAACGCGGTGAAGAAGGACTTGAAGTCCTCGTGAAGCAGGCGGTGGCGGGTCACCCGGGTGGTGAACTGCTCGAGCGCCGAGGCGTCGGGCAGCTCGCCGTAGATGAGGAGGTAGGCCACCTCGAGGAACGAGGACCCGGCCGCCAGCTGGTCGATCGGGTAGCCGCGGTAGCGCAGGATGCCCTCGTCACCGTCGATGTAGGTGATCTGCGACGTCGTCGTCGCCGTGTTCATGAACCCGGAGTCGAGCGTGACGAGCCCGGTCTCCTTGAGCAGGTTCGAGATGACGACGCCGTCGTTGCCCTCGCGCGCCTGGACGCGTTCGAACTGGAGCGTCGTGCCGTCGACCTGGAACGTCGCCGGCGTGGGCGTGGCATCGGACATACGTGGTTCCCTCCCCGGGATCTCTTCCTTGAGCGTGCCGTACGGCTCGCACACCGGCGCGACGAGGAACCTCGTCGGTCCGCCCGGTCACGCTACCTGGGCGGCAGCGCCTTTCCCAAAGCTCGTGGCGGGCTTGACCCCCACACTAGGCCCGGCCACGGACGTCGACCTGGGAAACCGTCCCCCTGCCGCACGCCCTGCGCGCCGCGGCGCGCGTCAGCGCAGCGGCGCCTCGGCGAGGCGCCGGGCCGCCGCCGCCACGCGCTCGTCGGTCGCGGTGAGGGCGATCCGGACGTGGTCGGCGCCGAGGGGGCCGTAGAACTCCCCCGGGGCCGCGAGGATGCCGCGCTCGGCGAGCGCGGCGACGATCTCCCGGCCGGTGGCGCCGGGGAGCCGGGCCCACAGGTAGAGGCCGGCCTGGCTCTCCGGGGCAACCTGCAGCCCGCCGGCCGCGCACCCGGCGAGGAGCACCTCCCGGCGCGCGCGGTAGCGCTCGCGCTGCTGGGCCACGTGGGCGTCGTCGCCGAGCGCTGCGGCCAGGGCCGCCTGGACCGGCGCCGGCATCATCATCCCGGCGTGCTTGCGCACGGCGAGGAGGCGCTCCACGAGCGCCGGGTCGCCGGCGGCGAAGGCCGCGCGGTAGCCGGCGAGGTTGGACTGCTTGCTCGCGGAGTACAGGACGAGCAGGCCCTCGTGGCTGCCGCCGGTGACGCGCGGGTCGAGGAGGCTCGGCACGCCCTCGCTCACCCAGGGCTCGTCCCAGGCGAGCTCGGCGTAGCACTCGTCGCTCGCCACGACGGCCCCGCGCTCCCGCGCCCAGGCGACGACCTTGGCGAGGTGCTCCACCCCGAGCACGCGCCCGGTGGGGTTGGACGGGGAGTTGAGCCAGACGAGCCGCACCCGGCCCGGCCCGATGGCCGTGGTCGCGTCGGCGGGGAAGGGTTCGGCCCCGACCAGCCGTGCCCCGACGTCGTACGTGGGGTAGGCGATGCTCGGGTGCATGACGACGTCGCCGGGGCCCATGCCCAGCAGGGCGGGCAGGAACGCGACGAGCTCCTTGGAGCCGATGGTCGGCAGGACGGCCTCGGGGCGCAGGTCGGGCACGCCGCGGCGCCGGGCGAACCAGTCGACGACCGCCTCGCGCAGGGCCGCGGTGCCCTGGGTGGTCGGGTAGCCCGGCGAGTCCGCCGCCGCGGCGAGCGCGCGGGTGACGACGTCGGGCGTCGGGTCGACGGGGGTGCCGACGGAGAGGTCGACGATGCCGTCCGGGTGGGCGGACGCGCGACGGCGGGCGTCCGCCAGGCTGTCCCACGGGAAGTCCGGCAGCGCCTCGGGGTGCAGCGGCATCGAGGCGGCTCAGGCCTGCGGGGGCAGGGCGGCGATGAGCGGGTCGTCCTTGGCGATGAGTCCCATCTTCGCCGCACCGCCCGGGGAGCCCAGGTCGTTGAAGAACTCGACGTTGGCGCGGTAGTAGTCCGACCACTGGTCCGGGACGTCGTCCTCGTAGTAGATCGCCTCGACCGGGCAGACCGGCTCGCACGCCCCGCAGTCGACGCACTCGTCGGGGTGGATGTACAGGGAGCGCTGGCCCTCGTAGATGCAGTCGACCGGGCACTCGTCGACGCAGGCCTTGTCCTTGATGTCGACACAGGGCTGAGCGATGACGTACGTCACGGGGGGTCCTCCTCTGCGCGGCGGCGCGGTGCGGTGTCCGCCTAGTATCCCCTAGATCGTCGGCACCGCGGGTGCTGGTCCGGCACGGCGGGAGGCAGGCATGGCGAGCGGGTGGGAGTCGTGGTCGCCGGGCACCCGGGTGGTGGTGCGGTACCGCCTGGCGGCCGGCGGGTTCTCCGACGCGCTCGGCGACCTCCTCGAGGTCGGCGCCGACGGCGTCGTCGTCGCCACCAAGCGGGGCACGGTGCGCGTGGCGGCGACGGACATCGTCGCCGGTAAGCCGGTGCCGCCCGCCCCGGCCCGCCGGCCGCGCGAGCGCTGAGGGCCTCAGCCCGGTGCACTCCCGCAGACCACCCGGTCCCAGGGGCGGTACGTCGTCGTGTACGTGCGCTGGTCCACCTGCGTGCCCTCCCGGAGCACGGTGCGGGTGACCTGGACCGTGAACCCCGGGTCGGGCGAGCTGTTCGCCACGCAGTTGGGGCCGCTGTTGTAGACGGTGGTCGGCTGGGTGATGTTGTAGCGCTCACCGGTCTGCGACTCCACGTCGAAGTACGGCGTGCCCCACAGCCGCACGTGGACCTGGTTGTCCGCCACCCACGCCTCCACGAGCGCGCCGTACTCCGTGGTGTTGCGCCACTTGAGGTCGACGTGCGGGGTGAAGAGCGTCGCCTCCCGGCCCTCGGGGTAGCGGGCGTAGTGGTGGGAGTGCGGCTGGAACTCCACGAGCTCCATCCCGGCGAAGTACGCCGCGTTGAAGGTGGTCGTCGACAGCTGGGACAGGCCACCGCCCATGCCGGTGGTCTCCAGGCCGTCGACGACGACGCCGGAGGCGGCGAAGCCACGCTCCGCGGTGATCGGTCCCAGCGCCTCGATGAGGCTGAACGTCTCCCCCGGCCTGACCAGGGTGCCGGAGATCTCCCGGGTGCCGGTGACGAGGTTCTGGGTCCGCACCGGGTCGTGGAAGAGCGGCGTGGAGAAGGTGGAGACCACCTGGGTGACACCCAGCGCCTCGGCCTCGGCCGTGGTGAACTCGGGCTCGACGACGATGCGGGAGACCTCGGCGGTGCGGTCGCTGGGCGACAGGGCCGCCGCGCGCACGGCCGCGGTCACCTCCTCGACGTCGAGCCCGAGCCCGGTCGTCGAGGGGACGACGGTGGGCACGCCGCCCTGGAGGACGATGGCGGCGTCGCGCCCCGGTGCGGCGAGCTCGGGGTCGCGCTCGGTGAGGAGCGCGACGAGGGCCTCGCCGTCGAGCTCGAGGACGAGCTCGGGGCCGTCCGGGACGATCGCCGCCGCGGAGGTGAGGTCCGCCGGCGTCAGCTCCACGAGCCGGTCGTCCACGAGCACGGACACGGGGGCCCCGGTGAGCGGCGCCGCCAGCTCGGTGCGCGCGGCCTCGACCGCCTCCCGGCCGACGACGGGCGGGACCTCCGTGGACGGCAGCGGGACGGGGTGGGGGCCGGTGAGCCAGTCCTCGGCGAGGAGGTCCACGGCCGCCGGGACGTCCACCGCGGTGCCGGGCACCGGCTCGGTGACCTCGGCCGCGCCGTCGACCAGGGCGATCGCGCCCTCGACGGGGGCGACGCCGACGACGCCGTCGACCCGCTCCAGGGCCGCCGTGAGGGCGTCCCGGTCCACGGTGGTGACGGGGACGTGCTCGCGGCCGCCGGTGAGGTGGCGCAGGAGCGAACGGGGGTCGAAGGAGAAGCCGGTGAGCTCGTCGACGGTGGCGGCGGTGTCGAAGGTGAAGGCGGCCTCGGCGGGGTCGATCGTGGTCTCGTTCTCACCGAGCACGACCGGGATCGGCGCGCTCACCGCGTCGCCGAGCGCGGACTCGAGCCGTTCCCGCGCTTCCGCGGCCGGGAGGCCGCCGATGGCGACGCCCGCGACCGTGGTTCCCCGCGGGACGCGGTCACCGACGTACCAGGTGGCCGCCGCGTAGGCGGCGACGAGGAGGACGAGGACGGTCGCGAGGACCAGCGGTGCCCGGCGCCGGCGACGACGCCCGGGACGCGCGTGCCGCTCGACGTCGACGACCGGCGTCCCCTGCGATCGCATGAAGCCTCTCTTCCCTAGCCCATGCCGTATGGGCCGCGTCATTCTACCGGGGGGCTCAGCGCCCCGGGAGGACTCGCACGCGCCCGAGGTGGTGGACGAGACCGCCCGTGGCCGTGGGGCCGAGCTGAGCGTCGAGCACCTCGCCGACGACGACGTCGTGGTCGCCCGCGTTCTTCACCCACGCGGTGCGGCACTCGACCCACCCCTGGGCGGCGTCGAGGAGCGCGGCGCCGCTCGCGGCCCCCCGGTGGTGCGCGATCCCGAGGAGCTGGCCGAGGGCGGGCCGCCCGGGGCTGGCCAGCCGCTCGGCGGCGACCCCGGCGCCGGCGTCGAGGAGGGAGATCGCCCAGGTGTCCACCTCGTCGAGCACCTCACGCACCCGCGCGTCGGTGTGCACGCAGAAGAGGACCATCGGCGGCCGCAGGGAGACGGAGGCGACGGCCGTCGCGGTCATCGCGTAGTCGGTGGCGCCCTGGCGCAGCGACACCACGGTCACGCCGCTGGGCAGGCGCTGCATCGTCGTGCGGAACCGGTCGACGAGCTGCTCCGGCGCGGGTCCGGCCCCGGCGGGCGGCACGCCCGGCTCAGGCATTGCCCCTCCGGCGCGCGTCGGCGAACCAGCGGGTGGGCAGGACGACGGGCAGGAGCGCGAGGACCGGGGCGCCGAGCAGCCACGCGTAGCTCATCGGCTCGCCGGTGACGAGGACGTCCCCGCCCGGCCGCACGAACGTCATCGCCTGGGTGGTGAACACGACGGTGAGGGTGGCGACGATGGTGCCGCCGTATCCGGCGAAGGCGCGCGCCGCCGTCGAGGCGGCCAGGACGCTCACGAGGGCCAGCACCATGCCCACCGGCCACCCCTGCCACTCGAAGCGGTGGACGACGGTCCCCAGCGCCGCCGTGATCAGCCCGGCGGCGAAAGCGACGGGCAGGGTGTACGGCCAGGCGGGGTCAACGAGCGACCGGCGGCGCGCGGGGCGCCCGCTCGCCCGCGGGGCGGCCGGCGGGGCGACCGGCCAGGCAGCCGGAGGAGCGACCGGCGCGGCCGCCGGGTGGTTCGGGGCGGCACTCGCACCGGCGGCGGCGGCAGGCCCACGGTCCGGGCCGAACGCCGCGGCGCCCCCCGGCGCGGACGGGACGAGCAGGTCGGCCGGCAGGGCGTACCCCGGCGCGAGCCGCACGTACGCGCGGTCGAGCAGGGGGTGGAGGGCGCCGTCGGCGAGGGCGAAGGACCCGGCGAGACGTCCCGGCGTCGGCACGGCCGCGACCGCCTGGACCTGGCTGTGGTGCGCCCGCAGGGCGAGGAGGACGTCCTCGACCACGCCGCGGGCGTCCAGGGTCGCCGCGATCCCACCGGCGGGGACCACGACCGACGGCAGCTCGGCGTCGTCGGGCACGGGCGTCGGCGGCCGGAGCGGCTCCCCGGTGGCGGACCGGACGTCGACGCCGCGCAGGCGCTCGGCGAGCTCGTCCGTCGCCACGACGACGTCCTCCCGGGACATCGCCACCCAGGCGACGGTGGGCACCCGCCACGGCTGGTCGGCGTCGAGGAACCGGACGAGCTCGTGCCGGCCCGGCGCCCCGGCGGCGAGCTCGACGGCCCGCATCGTCACCCGGTGGGCCTGGACGTGGTCCGGGTGGCCGTAGCCGCCCCCGGGCTCCTCGGTGAGGACCACCGTGGGGCGCAGCTGGCGCACGACGACCGCGAGCAGCGTGGCGAGCACCTCGACGTCGAGGACGCTGAAGGCGTCGCGCCCCGCGTCCGTCGCGGGTCCGGCGATGCCCGGGCGCACCCACATCATCCCGGAGTCGACGAAGCGCGCGGGGTGGTGCTCGGCGAGGCCGGGGACCTGGTCGAGGAACAGGTGGCGGTCCACGCCGAGGGCGACGAGGGCGGCGTCGAGCTCCTGCTCGCGGCGGGCCGCGAGCGCCGGGCCGTCCCCGCGCAGCGCGGCGAGCTCGGGGGCGACGACCTCGCCCCGCTCCCCGCGTGTGCAGGTGACGACCGAGACGTCGTGGCCCCCGCGGGCGGCCAGGGCGAGCAGCGCGCCGGCGCCGATGGTCTCGTCGTCGGGGTGGGCGAAGACGCCGAGGAGGCGCTGGGGGCTGGCCGTCGTCACCAACCCATTGTGGCGCCCGCGCGCCCCCTGCCCGCCCCGCCACCCCGGGCGCCGCCCGTCCGGCGTCGCCGGGCGGCTCGCCGTACCGTGGGACCTCTCGAGGGTCTGGAGGTTCCCATGACCGACACCGTTCCCGGGCCGGCGGCCCGGTACGAACCCGTGGTCGAGGTGACGACCTACCCGGAGGCGCAGCGCCTCGTCGACCGGCTCTCCGACCGCGGCTTCCCGGTCGAGCACGTGCGGATCGTCGGCGTGGGCATCCGGTCCGTCGAGCAGGTCACCGGGCGCCGGACGAACGGGCGCGCGGCGCTCGACGGCGCCGCCGGCGGCGCATGGTTCGGCCTGCTCGTCGGGCTCCTGCTCGCCCTGTTCGTCGTGGACGTCCAGTGGCTGACGGTGCTCCTGGTGGCCGTGGCCTTCGGCGCCGCGTGGGGGGCGCTGTTCGGCTTCCTCGCGCACTGGTCCACCGGCGGGCGGCGCGACTTCTCCAGCGTCACGTCGTTCGAGGCGAGCCGCTACGAGATCCAGGTGGACGCCGCTCACCGGGCGGAGGCGGCGCACCTCCTCGGTGATGCAGCGACGCCCCCCGGCCCCGCCTGACCTCCGGAACGAGGACGAGGGGGACGAGGGGCGTCGGGTGCGGCCGCGGCACCCGGAGCCGGGCGCCGGCGGCGACTACGCGCGGCGGGTCTTGGAGAACGCCTTGGCGCGCTCGGTCTGGTCGAGGATGACCTTGCGGATGCGCACCGTCTCGGGCGTCACCTCGACGCACTCGTCGTCGTTGGCGAACTCGAGCGACTCCTCGAGCGTGAGCTTGCGCGGCGGCACGAGGTTCTCGAACGTGTCGGACGCCGCGGCCCGCATGTTCGTGAGCTTCTTCTCCTTGGTGATGTTGATGTCCATGTCCTCGTTGCGGGAGTTCTCCCCGACGACCTGGCCCTCGTACACCTCCGAGGTGGGCTCGACGAAGAACGAGCCGCGCTCCTGCAGGTTGATCATCGCGAACGGCGTGACCGCACCGGAGCGGTCCGCCACCAGCGAGCCGTTGGTGCGCAGGGAGATCGGTCCGAGCCAGGGCTCGTAGCCCTCGGCGATCGAGGAGGCGATGCCGGTGCCGCGGGTGTCGGTGAGGAACCGCGTGCGGAACCCGATGAGGCCGCGCGCCGGGACGACGAACTCCATGCGCACCCAGCCGGTGCCGTGGTTCGACATCGTCTCCATGCGCCCCTTGCGGGCGGCGAGGAGCTGGGTGACGGCGCCGAGGTACTCCTCGGGGACGTCGATGGTCATGCGCTCCATGGGCTCGCAGACCTTGCCGTCGATGACCTTGGTGACCACCTGCGGCTTGCCGACGGTGAGCTCGAAGCCCTCGCGGCGCATCTGCTCGACGAGGATCGCCAGGGCCAGCTCGCCTCGGCCCTGGACCTCCCACGCGTCGGGGCGCTCGGTGGGCAGGATCTTGAGCGAGACGTTGC
Source organism: Georgenia faecalis (assembly GCF_003710105.1). GTDB lineage: Bacteria > Actinomycetota > Actinomycetes > Actinomycetales > Actinomycetaceae > Georgenia_A > Georgenia_A faecalis. The sequence continues at coordinate 694,483 of NZ_CP033325.1, read as the reverse complement.
CGATGAGCTCGCGGTCGAGGCGGTCCTTGACCTGGCGGGCCGTCACCTTGGCGCCCTTGACGCGGCCGGCGAGCGGGGAGGTGTTGATCCCGATCGTCATGGAGATCGCGGGGTCGTCCACCGTGATGAGCGGCAGCGGGCGGGGGTCCTCGAGGTCGACGAGCGACTCACCGATGGTGATGTCCGGGATACCGGCCACGGCGACGATCTCGCCGGCGTCGGCGCGGTCCGCCGGGACGCGGGTGAGCGCCTCCGTGCGGAGGAGCTCGGAGATTCGCACGGGGCGGACGGTGCCGTCGCGGCGCGCCCAGCCCACGGACTGGCCCTTGTGCAGCGACCCGTTGAAGACGCGCAGAAGGGCGAGGCGGCCGAGGAACGGGGAGGCGTCGAGGTTGGTGACGTGCGCCTGGAGGGGCGCGCCCTCCTCGTAGGTCGGCGCCGGGATGGTGGCGAGGATGGTCGCGAACAGCGGCTCGAGGTCGGGGCTCGCGGGGAGCTCACCGTCCGCGGGCTGCTCCAGCGACGCGCGCCCGGCCTTGGCCGAGGCGTAGACGACCGGGACGTCGAGCAGCGCGTCGATGTCGAGGTCGGGGACCTCGTCCGAGAGGTCGCTGGCCAGGCCCAGGAGCAGGTCCGTCGCCTCGGCGACGACCTCGGTGATGCGCGAGTCAGGCCGGTCGACCTTGTTGACGACGAGGATGACGGGCAGCTTCGCCGCCAGCGCCTTGCGCAGGACGAACCGCGTCTGGGGCAGCGGCCCCTCGCTCGCGTCGACGAGGAGGACGACGCCGTCGACCATGGACAGCCCGCGCTCGACCTCGCCGCCGAAGTCGGCGTGGCCGGGGGTGTCGATGACGTTGATGGTCACCCCGTCGGGCGCCCCGGCGCCGGCGGCGGCCGGGCCGGTGTAACGCACGGCGGTGTTCTTCGCGAGGATCGTGATGCCCTTCTCGCGCTCGAGGTCACCGGAGTCCATCGCGCGCTCGTCCACGTGCTGGTGCTCGCCGAAAGCGCCGGACTGCCACAGCATGGCGTCGACGAGGGTCGTCTTACCGTGGTCGACGTGGGCGACGATGGCGACATTGCGCAGGTCAGAGCGCACAGGCATACGCGGAACTCGATTCAGCGGAGAAAGGGCCGGGGCGGTCCGACATGAGGTGCCGGGCCCGACGGCGCGTCAGAGTCAGCGCCAACTGTCAATTCTACTCCCCAGCACCCGTTTCCCGCACCGTGCGCTTCGCCACGGTGGCCGCGGGGCGCGGTCGGCCGTCATGGAGGTCGACGACGCGGTCCGCCTGCTCGGTGAGGACGGGGTCGTGCGTGGAGACCACGGCGGCCAGGCCCCGGCGGTGGGTGAGCGAGCGGATGAGGTCCATGATCGTCGCCGCGGTGGCGGAGTCGAGCTGGCCCGTGGGCTCGTCGGCGAGGAGGATCGCGGGCTCGGCCACGAGGGCGCGGGCGATGCCGACCCGCTGCTGCTGACCGCCGGAAAGCTCGTAGGGACGCTGGCGGGCGTGGGCGGCGAGCCCCACGGTCTCCAGGGCGCGCGCCACGCGCTCGTCGCGTTCGCGGGCCGGCACCTCGAGCAGCCGCAGCGGCACCTCGACGTTCTCCGCGGCCGAGAGCACGGGGATGAGGCCGAAGGACTGGAAGACGTAGCCGATCTGCTCGCGCCGCACCGTGAGGACGTCCTTCTCGGGCAGCGCGGACAGCTCACGGCCGTCGCCGAGCAGGACCCGGCCGCCGGTGGGCCGGTCGAGGCCGCCGAGGAGGTTGAGCAGGGTCGTCTTGCCGGACCCGGACGGCCCCCGCACGACGACGAGCTCACCGGCGCCGACCTCCAGGCTCACGCCGCGCAGCGCGTGGACGTCACCGGCCCCCGTGGCGAACACGCGGCTCACCTCGACCGCGCGCAGCACGCTCCCGCTCATGCGTCCTCCCCCGTGCGGGCCGTGCGGCGCAGCGAGCGCCGCGTCGGGCGCTCCCCCGGTGGGGCGGACGCCGGCGGGGCGGACGCCGGCGGGGTAGCGGCAGCCGGCGCCTCCGCCGCCGTCGGCCGCGGCGTGGGCGCGTCGGGCCACACCCCCACGTGGTCGGTCTCCAGCGCGAGCCGCACACGGTCGCGCAGGCCGAGGGCGCCGACGAAGTCGGCCGGGAGCTGGAGCCGCCCGCTGCGGTCCATGACGGCGAACTCCTCCGCCACGTGGACCTCCGCGCCGGTGTGGTCCACCTCGGTCCGCCGCAGCACCTCGGTCGAGGTCCGGCCGTCCCGGATCTGGACCGTGCGCCGCACGTGCTCGGAGACCGTCGGGTCGTGGGTGACGATGAGCACGGTCACCCCGAGCCGCTCCGAGGCCGCCCGCAGCGCCTCGAGCACCTCGACGCTCGTCGCGTCGTCGAGCTCACCGGTCGGCTCGTCGGCGAGCAGGACGCGAGGGGAGTTCGCGAGCGCCACCGCGATGGCGGTGCGCTGCTGCTCGCCGCCGCTCATCTGCTCCGGGCGCCGGTCGCGGCAGTACCCGATCCCGAGCACGTCGATCAGCTCGTCCACCCGCGCCGCCCGGGCCTTCGCCCCGGCGAGGACGAGCGGGACCGCGATGTTCTCCGCCGCGGTGAGGTACGGCATGAGGTTGCGCGAGGTCTGCTGCCACACGAACCCCACGGTGTGGCGCTGGTACCGCACCCGCTCGGCGCGCCCCATCGTGAGCAGGTCCGTCCCCGCGACGACCGCCGACCCGCCCGTCGGGCGGTCGAGCCCGGACAGGATCGTCAGCAGCGTGGACTTGCCCGACCCGGACGCCCCGACGATCGCGACGAGGTCGCCGCGCTCGACGCGCAGGGTCAGTCCCTGCAGGGCCTGCACCTCCACGCCCTCCGTCGAGAAGATCCGCACGAGGTCCTCGCACCAGATGTCCGGCGCGGCCTCCGCCTCGGTCACGCTCACGCGCCTCACCCCTCTCCCGTGCGCAGCTGGGTCGCCAGGTCCGCGCGTCGGCTCATCATGGTCGATACGCCCACGGCCACCGCGGCCACGAGCAGGAGTCCGCCGAGCACGGCGGCGAGGACGAGCGGGTCGAGCACGAGGTCCGGCTGGCGGTCCCCGCCCGTGAGCGCAGTGACGTCCATCGCGCCGAGCATCACCCACGGCACGGCGATCCCGAGCGCCGCGCCCGCGACGACCGAGACGACGGCGAGCGGCGCGAGCTCCCAGGCGACGATCCCCTGCCCCTGGCGTCGGTGGAGACCGAGCGTACGCAGCACGGCGAGGAGCCGTGCGCGCTGGGGGGCGCCCATGAGCTGCGTGAGGACGACGGCGACGAGCACGAGCAGCACCGAGAGGACGACGGCGGTGCCGAGCGCCGCGCTCATGCCCCCGGCCATGGGCGAGGCGAGGAAGTTCTGCGCGTCGGCGGAGGGGTTCTCCGCGAGCGCGTCGGGCTCGATCGCCCGCACCCGCTCGAGCACCTGGCCCGGGTCCGCCCCGGCCTCGACGGCGAGGAGGAGTACCCGCGGGCGCAGCACCTGCCCGGTGAGCTCCTCGGCCGTGGCGTGGTCGACGACGACGAAGTCCGCCGCCGCCCCGGCCCCCGCGACGTCCTCCATGACGCCGACGACGTCGAGCGGCGTCGAGCCGCCGATCGAGGCGCTCACCCCGTCGGCGCCCGGCCCCGCACCGAGCGAGGTCGACAGCACGGCGGGCAGGCGGTCACCGGTCACCGGCCCGAGCCCCGTGGGCAGCTCGTCGATGCCGACGGCGTCCGCCTGGACCGCCCGGAACGCCTCGGGGTCGAGCGCGACGAGCTCGACGCGGTGGGTCTGACCGCCGGCGGTCACCCCGATCGTGCCGGCGTCGGCGACGGTGGCCGCGGCGGCCACGCCCTCGACGCCGGTAATGCGCCCGACCGTCTCCGCGTCGAAGACCGGCCCGCTCAGGCGCAGGTCCGCCCCGACGGCGGTCCACGCCGTCCCCTGCACGCCCTCGCTCACGGTCGAGCCGAGCACGGCGGAGAACAGGGCGACGGAGACGCCGACCACGAGCGCGACCGCCGGCACCAGCCCGCCGGCCGGCTCGCGGACGGCTCGGGCCGCGCCGAGGAAGGCGGTGACGCCGCGGCGGCGGCCCAGCGCGCCCTGCAGCGCCCGGACGGGCCACGGGTAGGCCCGCATGACGACGACGCACGTCGCCAGCGCGAGCAGCAGCGGCACCGCGGCGAGGAGCGGGTCGGTGTCGCCGTCGCCGGGCTGGATCCCCCGCTGGCCGAGGAGGACGACGCCGACGGCGGCGAGCGCCAGCACGACGACCTCCCCCACCCAGCGCAGCCGGGCCCGCGACGTGCCGAGGTCGGCACGGGCCTCGCGCAGCCCCCGCGGGGACGTCGCCAGGGCGAGGAGCGCGGCGGGGACGAGGGCGACGCCGCCGGCGAGGGCCAGGTCGCCCGTGCTCGTGCGACCCGGGACGAGCGCGATTGCCAGCGCCGCCCCGGCGGCCGCGGCGGGGAGCGCGAGCGCGAGGCCCTCGGCCGCCATCATCGTCCGGAGCTGCACCCCGGACCCGCCGCGGGCGCGGAGGAGGGCGAGGGAGGACCGGCACCGGGAGACGAGCAGCCGCGCCCCGAGGAGGAACACCGCGAGCGTCACCCCGAGCGGTCCCGCCGCGACGACGGCGAGCACGGTGGACGTCACGCTCTGCTGGGCGAGGATGCGCGTGAGCACCTCGGGCAGCTCGCTGCCGAAGCGCTGGCTGAGGGGCTCGGCGGACGCCGACTCCCCCAGCGGCTGATTCGCCGCGGTGAAGCCGCGGAGCTGGGCGAGCGCCTCGGGCACGGCGTCCGCCGTCAGGGCCCCGCCGTCGACCCCGAACCACATGCGGACGCTCGGCTCGGCCATCGGCATGGGCAGCGGTGGCGCGAGGTCCCACGCGGGGTGGACGTAGGCGGCGGCCGAGGCGGAGGTGCCGAAGTTGAGGTCGTCGACGACGTACGGGGCGGCGGAGCGCGGGTTGTGCCCCCAGTAGTCCTCGTCCGGGTCCAGCGGGGCGAACGTCCCGGTGAGCAGGAGCGTCCGTTCGGAGCCGGGCGCCTCGCGCTCCTTGCCGACGTCCCACTGGAGGACCTCCGCGGCGTCGACGGACAGGGCGACCTGCACGGGCCGCGCGTGGAGCGCGTCGGCCTCGGCCTGGAGCGCGGCCAGCTCCTCCTCGGTGAGGGTCATCCCCTCGGGCGTCCGCGCGGCGAAGGGGTCCGCCGTCGGCGGCTCGGCCGGCCACGCGCCGTCGACGAGCTCGACGTGGTCGGTGAGATAGGGGTCGGACTTGAAGGACACACGGGGCCGGCCGATCTCCCCGCCCTCGACGGGCCGGATGTCGACCTCGGGCGTCTCCACCGTGGCCCGAGGCTCGCCGAGGATCCCCCGCAGCGGCTCGGGCTGCGCGGCGCGGAGCTCCTCCAGGCCGGCGAGCAGCCCGCCGAGCGACGCCTCGACGTCCGGCTCGAGGCCGGTCGTCCCGGGTTCCGGCGCGGCGGGGAGCCCCGGCTGCTGGCCGAGCTGGACGCCGATGACGTCCCGGCGGAGCACGCTCACGCCGTCGGTCTCGTACGCCACCTGTCGGTCGTCGACGTCGGCGAGGACGCGTGGCCAGGCCGTGACGACGAACGCGACGAGGAGGACGAGGACGGCGAGGGCCAGCGGCACGGCGAGGTTCGCGCGGAGCTGGCGCCACGCGAGGCCGGGGAGGCCGGTCACCGGATCTCCTCCCGGTACTCGGCGTCGCGGGCCTGCGCCCGGACCCGCGCGGCGACCACGCCGCCCACGGCGAGCAGCCCGGCGAGGACGGCGCCGAGCAGGAGCGCGGTGGGGACGACGTCAAGCCCGACGGCGAGCGCGAGGGGCGACGTGACGGTCGCCGCGGCCCGCGCGAGCGTCGGCACGAGCAGCCAGGACGCGAGCCAGCCGGCGCCCGTGCCGAGGACCACCCCGAGTGCGCCCACGCCGAGCAGCTCCCCGGACCGCGTGCGGGCCTGCCCCGCGGGTGTCTGGCCGAGGGCGCGCAGGACGACGACCTCGCCGCGCCGCTCACGGGTGAGCGCGAGGGCGACGGCGGCCGCGCCCGTGAGTGCTAGCACGGCGGACCCGGCCGCCGCCAGCCAGAACGCCTCCCGCACGGAACCGGTGGCGTCGACGCCGGCCGCGCGGGCGACCTCCACCTCGCCGTCGCGGCCCACCGCGGCGAGCGCCGCCGCTGCGACGTCCGCGTCGGTGGCCGGTTCGTCCACGGCGAGCCACACCTGCGTCGGCAGCGGCAGGTTCGGCCGGCCACGCAGGAGGGACGCGCCCAGGACGCCCTGGTCGACGAGGACGGCGTGCTCCTCGAGCCCGCCGGGGACCGCGTCGATGAGCCCGACGACCTCGAGGTCCACCTCGGGCCCCGCGAGGGCGATCGGGACCTCGTCGCCGACGGCCAGGCTCGCGTGCTCGGCGAGCGCCGTCGTGAGTAACGCCGGTACGGGCCCGTCCGCGCCGCCGGGGACCAGACGGGCGAGGAACCGGCCCGGCGCGCCCTCGCCGCCGAGGCGGGTGGTGAGGCCGATCGTGCCGAGCGGGCCCGGCTCGACGAGCCCGGTTGCCACGTCCTCGGCGAGCGCCCACCCGGGCCCGAGGTCCGGGCCGCCGCCATCGACGTCCGCCGCCCGCACGGCGCTCACCTCGTAGTCGAGCGCGGCCTCCGTCCCGGCGGCGTTGCCCGTCACCTCGACGGCGACGACGCGGTACTCGTCGTCACCCGGCAGGTCGACCGCGAGGGCGTGGACCGCGGGCTGCGGGCCGACGTCCCCGGCACCGGGGTCGTCGAGGTCGACGACGAGGGAGCCCGCGCCGAGCAGGGACAGGGCACCGTCGGAGTCGGCGACCCACACCGCCGTGGCGAGCGAGAACCGCGAGTCGGCGAAGAGCACGCGGTCCCGGCGCTCGACCTCGATCCGGACCTCCTCCTCGGTCGCGCCCTCCGTCCGGAGGATCTCGGCGTACGCCTCGGCGTCCTCCGCGCGCCGCGCGAGCACGTCGGCCGGTACGTCCGCCCGCACCCGCACCTCGAGCTCGAGGGCGGCCGTGCCCGCCGGCAGCGCCAGGCCGACGCCCGGGGGCGTGACGTCGCCCGCGTCGTCGTCGCGGGGCGCCGGCACGAGGCGCTCGACGGCGGCGGCGAGACCGAGCCCGGCCGGAGCCCGGACGACGTCGGCCACGCGGTGGGTCGGCAGCGCGGTGAGCGTGACGGGCGCCTGACCGAGCGTGGCGTCCTGGCGCAGGACGCTCGCGGCGGCGGCCACCCCCTCGATCCGCGCGTACGGGACGGCGGAGTCGGCGACGGGGAACCCCAGCCGGGCCGTCGGCCGCGGGGGCAGGTGGACGCGGACGTCCGAGCCCGTGGCCAGGCCTGCGGCCTGCTCGCGCTGGGTCGCCGTCGTGCCCGCGAAGGCACCAGCGCTGGTGACCGCGCCCGCCGCGAGGGAGAGCAGGACGACGGGGACGGCGTAGGCGCGCAGCCGCCGCGAGACCTGCCGGCCCGCGAGCGGGACGGCGAGACGCCGGGCGCGCGCGGCGAGCCGCTCCCCGGACCGAGTGAGGGGCCCGAGGAGCGCGAGCGCGACCATGGCGAGGGCGGTGAGCACGGCGGCCAGGCTCGCCACGGCGAGGACGTCCGTCCTGGTCTGCCCGTCCGCGCCGACGACGAGGGGGGTCCCGAAGCGCCGGAGCTGCCACGCGGCGAGGAGCGCGGCGACGCCGGCGAGGAGGACGGACCCCGCGGCGGCGGCCTCCCGGAGCCGCCCCGAGCGGTCGGTGACCATCCGGCGGGCCGCCGCGCGTACCTGCGCCCCCGCGACGACGACGGCCACGGTGAACGCGCCGAGGGCGACGACGACGCCGGTGAGGAGCACGGCCCCGAGCTGGGCGGCCCCGCCGTCGAGCCTCGTCACGACGGCGGCGGCGACCGCGGTCCCGACCGCCGCACCCCCGGCGGCGACGACGAGCGCCTCGAGGCCCGCCCACCGGGTGAGGGTGCGGGGCT